>NZ_BAAAPY010000003.1:0-293410 GCF_039531385.1 Aeromicrobium halocynthiae
CGTGTGAACACCGACTCCTGCCCGCCGTCTTCGACGGAGACTCCCTGCCCCTCGACCTCGGCCGCACCCGACGACTGTTCTCACTCCATCAACGTCGAGCACTCGAGATGAGAGATCACGGCTGCGTGTTCCCCGGATGCGACAGGCCACCCGGATGGTGCGTCGTGCACCACGCCAACGAGCACTGGGCCGCAGGCGGCACCACCAACCTGACCGACGGCGTCCTGCTCTGCCCCCACCACCACCGCACCCTCCACACCGACGACTGGCACATCCGCTTCACCCACCACCACGTCCCCGAGCTCATCCCCCCAGCCCACCTCGACCCCCACCGACGACCACGCAGACACCAACGCTTCCGAGAACCCACCCACACCAGACCCGCACGACGCTGACCGGCGGGAGAGCTCTGCCCACTGCCGGGCACCGACGAACTCGTCGTCACCGCCTGTTCACCGACGACCGGAATACTGCGACCATGCACCCGTACCCACGAGGTCGGGGCCGTCGGGGGACGGTCGTCGGTGCGGCACTCGCCGCGCTCGTCGCCGCACTCCTGATCGTGCCCGCGGCCGACGCCACCCGCCCCAGCCAGCAGAGGGAGTCCGACGTGCGCATCGCGACGTTCAACGCCTCCCTCAACCGCGCCGCCGCCGGTGACCTGCGCCGCGACCTCGCCTCGGGCGACGACGCCCAGGCCAGGAACATCGCGGAGATCATCCAGCGCACGCGGCCCGACGTCCTCGTGCTGCAGGAGTTCGACTTCGAGCCGGGCAACGCCGAGCTGTTCGCCGAGAACTACCTCCGGGTGGGCCAGGGCGGGGCCGACCCCATCGACTACCCGCACCACTTCACCGCGCCGGTCAACACCGGGGTGCCCACCGGGCTCGACCTCGACCGCGACGGACGCACCGACGGACCCGGCGACGCGCAGGGCTTCGGCGACTTCCCCGGCCAGTACGGCATGGTCGTCTACTCCCGGTACCCGATCGACACCGCCGGCGTACGGACGTTCCAGCACCTGCTCTGGAAGGACATGCCCGGAGCTCTCCTGCCGAGCGACCCCGAGACGGGCGAGTCCTGGTACGACACGGCGGCGCTCGACGTCCTGCGACTGTCCAGCAAGTCGCACTGGGACGTACCGGTGCGCGTCGGACGGCGCACCGTGCACGTGCTCGCCAGCCACCCCACTCCCCCGGTCTTCGACGGCCCCGAGGACCGCAACGGCCGGCGCAACAGCGACGAGATCCGGTTCTGGCGCGACTACGTGTCCGCTCCCGGCAAGGCCCGCTGGATGGTCGACGACGACGGCCGACGTGGGGGTCTCGGACCGCGAACGCACTTCGTCGTCGCCGGCGACCTGAACTCCGACCCGTTCGACGGCGACTCGCTGCCGGGCTCGATCGGTCAGCTGCTGGACCACCCCCGCGTCAACACGTCGCGGACGCCGTCCAGCGCCGGCGCGGTCGAGGCCGCCGAGCGCCAGGGCGGCGTGAACCTCGAGCACCGGAGCCCGGCCGCGCACGACACCGCGGACTTCACCGAGCCTCCCGGCAACATCCGCGCCGACTACGTGCTGCCCAGCACCAGCCTGCGGATCGTCGACGCCGGGGTCTTCTGGCCCACGAGCGACGACCCGCTGTCACGACTCACCGGGGAGTTCCCGTTCCCGTCGTCGGACCACCGACTCGTCTGGGTGGACCTGGAGCCCCGTCGGCCCTGGTGAACCCGCGACGCCCGAGAGCCCGGCGGTCACAGGAGCACGAGGTCGTCGCGGTGCACGACCTCGCGCTCATAGTCGGCGCCGAGCTCCTCGCCCAGCTCGCGGGTGGAACGGCCGAGGAGGGCCGGCAGCTCGGCGCTGTCGTAGTTGACGAGCCCTCGGGCGAGCACCCGACCCGAACGGTCGGCGACGTCGACCGGGTCCCCCGCCGCGAAGTCGCCGGCGACGTCGTCGATGCCGGCCGCGAGGAGGGAGGCGTTGCGGGCCGTGAGAGCGCGGACCGCGCCGTCGTCGATCGTCAGCACGCCCTTGGTCTCGCTCGCGTGCGCCAGCCACAGCAGGCGCGTGGGTCGACGACGACCGGTGGGCAGGAACCGCGTGCCGACGTCGTCGCCGCTCAGCGCTGCCGAGGCATGTGGGGCGGCGGTGAGCACGACCGGGATGCCCGCGGCCGTCGCGATGCGTGCCGCCTCGATCTTGGTGACCATGCCGCCCGTCCCGACGGCCGAACCCACGCGGGCGACGTCGACGCCGACGAGGTCCTCCGGGCCACCGACGGTCTCGATGCGCCGTGAGTCCGGCAGCGACGGGTGGCCGGTGTAGAGCGCGTCGACGTCGGACAGCAGGACGAGCAGGTCGGCGTGCACCAGGTGGGCGACGAGGGCGGCGAGGCGGTCGTTGTCCCCGAAGCGGATCTCGCTCGTCGCGACCGTGTCGTTCTCGTTGACGATCGGCACGACGCCGAGCTCGTGGAGCTTGGCGAACGTCTGGTACGCGTTGCGGTAGTGGCCGCGGCGGGTGACGTCGTCGACCGTGAGGAGGACCTGCCCGACGGTGAGGCCGTGCTCGGCGAACCGGGCGCTGTAGCGCGCCACCAGTGCTCCCTGGCCGACGCTGGCGGCCGCCTGCTGCGTGGGGAGGTCGCGCGGGCGAGCAGGCAGCCCCAGAGGACCGAGGCCGGCCGCGATGGCGCCCGAGCTCACCAGCACCACCTCGTCGCCACGTGCTGCTGCCGCCGCCACGGCGTCGACGACGGCGTCCACGCGCTCGGGGTCGAGGTGCCCCCCGGTGGTCGTCAACGACGACGACCCGACCTTGACGACGACCCGGCTCACGGCTGGTCGTCCTCGTCGAAGAGGTCGTCGGCCTCCTCGGGGAAGCTCCAGTCGCCGGCCTCGCGCGCCCGGCGGGCCTCGGCCTCGTGCGCCCGTCGCGCCGCCAGCTGCTCACGACGCTCGACGTTGGTCCGCCGTGCGTTCTCCTCGAGACGGAGGTCCTCGCCCCGGCGACCCAGCACCTCTGCGCCCGCGTCGACGGTGGGGTCGAAGTCGAAGATGACCGCGTCGGAGAGATCTCGCTTGCTGCCGCCGATCACGACGTCGTCACCCGGCTCCGCGCCGAGCGCGAGCAGCCTCGCCTCCACGCCGAGCCGGTTGAGGCGGTCGGCGAGGAACCCGACGGCCTCGTCGTTGGAGAAGTCGGTCTGGCGCACCCAGCGCGTCGGCTTGTCCCCGCGGACGATCCACTGGCGCTCGCCGCCTGCGCCGCGACGCTCGTCGATCGTGAACTCATCGCCCACGCCCGAGGGGGCCGGCGGGCGCAGCACGATGCGCGTGACCTCCTGGTCGGGCGTCGCGGCGCGGCGGGCGGCGACGATCTCGGCCATGGCGAAGGACAGCTCCCGCAGCCCGGCCCGGCTGGCAGCGGAGACGTCGAAGACGTCGAACCCGCGCCCCTCGAGGTCGGCCCGCACGAACTCGGCGATCTGCGCGGCGTCGGGCACGTCGGTCTTGTTGAGCGCGACGAGGCGCGGCCGCTCCAGCAGGTCGGCGCCGGCGGCGTCGGCGGGCAGACTCTCGGCGTAGCGGGCGAGCTCGTTCTCGATGATGTCGAGGTCGGTGAGCGGGTCGCGCCCGGGCTCGACGGTCGCGCAGTCGATGACGTGCACGAGCGCGGCGCACCGCTCGACGTGGCGCAGGAAGTCGTGACCGAGACCCCGCCCCTCGCTGGCGCCCTCGATCAGGCCGGGGACGTCGGCGACGGTGAAGGTGAGCGAGCCGGCGGTGACCACGCCGAGGTTGGGCACGAGGGTCGTGAACGGGTAGTCCGCGATCTTGGGCCGGGCGCGCGAGAGGGCCGCGATCAGGCTGGACTTGCCCGCGCTGGGGAAGCCGATGAGTCCGATGTCGGCGACGACCTTGAGCTCGAGGACGATCGCACGTTCCTCACCGGGCTCGCCCTTGAGCGCGAACCCCGGCGCCTTGCGCTTGCTGGAGGCCAGCGCCGCGTTGCCGAGGCCGCCGCGACCCCCCGCGGCGATCACGAGCTCGGTGCCGGGTCCGACGAGGTCGGCGACGACCTCCTCGGTCTCGGCGTCGCGCACGACCGTGCCGTCCGGGACGCTCAGGACGAGGTCGTCACCGTTGGCGCCGCTGCGGTTGCTGCCGGCCCCCGGCGCCCCGTTGCCGGCCTTGCGGTGCGGCTCGTGGTGGTAGTCGAGCAGTGTCGTGACGTCCTGCGCCACGCGCAGCACGACGTCGCCGCCGTGCCCGCCGTTGCCGCCGTCGGGACCGCCCAGCGGCTTGAACTTCTCACGGTGCACCGAGGCGACGCCGTGGCCTCCGTTGCCGGCGGACACGAGCAGGCGGACCCGGTCGACGAAGGTCGGGACGGCCACGGTGCACTCCTGGGTGGTGGGGGTGGAGACGACGACAGGGGCAGCCCGCAGTGCGGACCGCCCCTGTCGTGGAGATCTCGGCTGTTACTCGCCGGCCGGGACGATGTTGACGACCTTGCGGCCGCGACGACGTCCGAACTCCACGGCACCGGCCGAGAGCGCGAACAGGGTGTCGTCACCGCCACGACCGACGTTGGTGCCGGGGTGGAAGTGGGTGCCACGCTGACGGACGATGATCTCGCCGGCGTTGACCTGCTGGCCACCGAAGCGCTTGACGCCGAGGCGTTGCGCGTTGGAGTCACGGCCGTTCTTGGTGGAGGCTGCGCCCTTCTTGTGTGCCATGTCCGCTCCTACTTCGCGATGTCGGTGATCTTGACCTGCGTGTAGCGCTGGCGGTGGCCCTGGCGCAACGTGTAGCCGGTCTTGTTCTTGTACTTCTGGATCGTGATCTTCGGGCCCTTGGTGGCACCGATCGCCTCGGCCGTGACCGAGACCTTGGCGAGCTCGTCGGCCCCCGAGGTGACGGTGTCGCCGTCGACGTGGAGCACGACCGGCAGCGAGACGGACTCGCCCTCGGCGAGGCCGAGCTGGTCGATCTCGATGACGTCGCCCACGGCGACCTTCTGCTGCGTGCCGCCACTGCGCACGATTGCGTACACCACGGTGTTCCTCACTCGGTTCTGCTGAAAGACTCTGGTACTGAGACGGTACTGAGATGTCGGGGGTCCGAGCCCTCGCGGGCATGCGGAGCGGCGCCTCTGGGGGCACCGACGTCCTAGTCTACGGAGCGTCGGGCGTGTCGGTCAAAACGGGTCCGTCGACGGGCTCCTTGGGTCCGGTCACGTCCACCGGCTCGACGGCTGCCTCGGCGCTCTCCGCCGTCTCGGCGGGCTTGCTGGACGTGGACTGGTCCGCGGACCCCGAGGCATCCTTCGGCGTCGACTCGTCGGAGGGGGACGCCGCGCCGTTCGAGCCGTTCGCCGAGCGGTTGCCGCCCTGTCCGCCGGAGCGACCGCCGCCGTTGTTGCCTCCATTGCCTCCATTGCCGCCGTTGCCGTTGCCGTTGCCGCCGCGGCCGCCGCGACGACGCCCACCTCCGCGACGCTGGCCGTCGTCCTTGACGGGCTCGACGGGCTCGGCGGTGATCACCACGCCACGACCCTTGCAGTGGTCGCAGTCCGTGCTGAAGGACTCCAGCAACCCGGTGCCGATGCGCTTGCGCGTCATCTGGACCAGACCCAGCGACGTGACCTCGGCGACCTGGTGACGAGTGCGGTCGCGCCCGAGGCACTCCACGAGGCGACGCAGGACGAGCTCGCGGTTGCTCTCGAGGACCATGTCGATGAAGTCGACGACGATGATGCCGCCGATGTCGCGCAGCCGGAGCTGGCGGACGATCTCCTCGGCTGCCTCGAGGTTGTTCTTGGTGACGGTCTCCTCGAGGTTGCCGCCGGACCCCGTGAACTTGCCGGTGTTGACGTCGACGACGGTCATGGCCTCGGTGCGGTCGATCACCAGCGAACCACCCGAGGGCAGCCACACCTTGCGCTCGAGCGCCTTGTGGATCTGCTCGTCGATGCGGAACGACTCGAACGAGCCCTTGCCGTCGTGCTCCTGCGGCTGCCACTCCTGGAGCCGTTCGGCGAGGTCCGGGGCGACGTGGCGGATGTAGCCGGAGATGTTGTCCCAGGCGTCGGGGCCCTCGACCACGAGGGAGTCGAAGTCCTCGTTGAAGAGGTCGCGGACCACCTTGATGACGAGGTCGGGCTCGGCGTACAGCAGCTGCGGTGCCTTGGCCTGCCCGGACGTCGCCTGCTCGACCTTGCGCTCGATGTCCTCCCACCGCGCCTTCAGGGCAGCGACGTCGCGGGTCAGCTGCTCCTCGGTGGCTCCCTCGGCGGCGGTGCGCACGATGACTCCGGCGTCCTCGGGCAGCACCTCCTTGAGAAGTCCCTTGAGGCGGGCGCGCTCGGTGTCGGGCAGCTTGCGGGAGATGCCGTTGCTCTGGCCGCCGGGGACGTAGACGAGGAAGCGGCCCGGCAGGCTGATCTGGCTCGTCAGGCGCGCACCCTTCTGGCCGACGGGGTCCTTGCTGACCTGCACGAGGATGGTCTGGCCCGGGGAGAGCGCCTCCTCGATCTTGCGGGCCTTGCCATTCTCGACGCCGCTCCAGTCGACCTCGCCGGCGTAGATGACGGCGTTGCGGCCCGCTCCGATGTCGACGAACGCGGCCTCCATGCTCGGCAGGACGTTCTGGACCTTGCCGAGGTAGACGTTGCCGATGATGGAGACCTGCGACTCGCGGGCGACGTAGTGCTCCACGAGGACGGAGTCCTCCAGGACGGCGATCTGGGTGTAGTCGTCCGAGCCGTCGGCGTCGGCGGGGCGCTGACGCACGACCATGGTCCGCTCGACGGACTCGCGGCGGGCGAGGAACTCGGCCTCGGACACGATGGGCGCTCGACGGCGGCCCGCCTCCCGACCCTCGCGGCGGCGCTGCTTCTTGGCCTCCAGCCGTGTGGAGCCGGTGACGCCGGTGATCTCGTCCTCGGCGCTGCGACCCTCGCGCACCTTGACGACCGTGTTGTCGGGGTCGTCCGGGGAGCTCTGGGCGCGCTCGCCGGAGCGGGCGCGACGGCGACGGCGACGGGTGCCGCCGCCTCCGCCCTCGGTGGAGTCGTCCTCGCCGTCGTCGGTGCTCTCGTCCTGGCTCGTGTCGGCTGCGGAGTCGTCGTCGGAACCCTGGGCGGAGTCGTCGGACTTGTTGCGGCGGCGTCCACCGCGGCTGCGGCGGCGCCGCTTGGACTGGCCACCACCGGAGCCGGACGTGTCGTTGTCGTCGTCGTCCTCGTCCTCGTCGTCCTCCGGTTCCACGGCCGTGGCCGGGCGCTGGGGCGCGGCGACCGGCTCGGGCGCCTGGAAGGTGGGGACCGCGAAGGCCGGGGCGATCGTGGCCGCTGCACCGGCCGCCGGGGCGTCGTCGCCGGTCGCGTCGTCCTCGACGGGGCTCTCGGCGACGGGCGCCTTCTTCTTGCCGGCCCTCGTGCTCACCTTGCGCGGGGCCTCGTCCGCGGGGACCTCCTCGGCAGGCTCCTGCGAGGCGCGGCTGTCGGAGGTGGGCGCGTCGACGGCCTCGTCGAGCGGAAGCTGCTCGTCGCGGGTCGGCGCAGCCTTCTTCCTCGTGCCGGAGCGCTTCCTGCCGGCCTTCGCGGGACCGGTCGTCGGCTCGGCGGGCACCGCGGTCTCGGGCGCGGAGGCGTCCGAGGGGTCCGCGACCTGCTCGACCTCGGCCTGCGGCTCCGCCTCGCTCGGCTGCGGCGCCTCGGCCGGCGTGGCCGAGGCGGTCCGGCGGCGGGCGGCGCGACGCTTGGCCGCGGACTCGGTGCTCGTCGTGACGCCGCTGGAGGCGGCCTTCGGGCCTTCGGGCATCGGCACGGTCTGCGCCTCGTCGGCTGCGGCCCCCGACTCGACCACCGAAGGCGGTCCGGCGGGGCGGCCGGCGGTCCGGCGGCTGGTGCTGCGGGTGGTGGCCGTGGTGCTGGTGGCCGGGGTCTGGGGGGTGTCGTCGTCGAGCATCTGCTCTCCCTGCCTCGCGGGCGACGGATCGCTCCGAGGTGTGCGTCTGGGTCCGCCGCGGCGGACCGAAAGTCTCATTCGCCCGGCGTCCGCTGTCCGTCCGCCAGGAGGACGACGCCTCGGCCTGTCACACGGCTGCCCCGTCGGCCCGCCGCGGTCGTCACCCGATCAGGGTGCGTCGCGGTCGAGGGCGAGCGGATCGCCGACCGTGCCGGACTGCGCGTCGAGCGGACCCTGGGCCGTCCGGGTCGCCAGCGGCGTCCCGTCGAGCTTCAGATCCTGCCCGGACACCAGTCCGGCAAGAACGTCATCCGGTCGTACCGACGGTGTTACGTGCCGGACGACCAGGGCCAGTATCGCACACGGGTCGCCATGTCCCTCGGCGTCGCGCACCTCCAGGCTCACGACGGGTCCGCGGACGTCGACCGTCCTGGGCCCGCGCTTGGTGCTCTTGACCGCCTCCACGACGTCGGCGGCAAGGAAGCCGTCGACGGCGCGTCGCAGGTCCGCCGGGTCGGTCCCGGGGAGCTCGATGGTCCACGCGCTGGCCTCCAGTCGGTCCGCGAGCGCACCGCCCGCGGAGGTGACGACCTCGAGGATGTCGAGGCCAGGCGGGAGCGACGCGTCGAGCTCGCGCGCCACCTGCGCCGGGTCGCGCTGCTGCGTGAGGCCGATCTCGAGGAACTCGGCCTCGCTCGCGGCGCCGGTCGGCGAGGCGCCGGCGTAGGAGATCTTCGGGTGCGGCGTGTAGCCCGAGCTGAACGCGATCGGCACCCGGGCGCGTCGCACGGCGCGTTCGAAGGCTCGGCCGAAGTCGCGATGGCTGGTGAAGCGCAGCCGGCCACGCTTGGCGTAGCGGATCCTCAGCTTCTGGACGATCGGCAGCTGCGGGTTGGGCGCCTCCGGGTTGGGCGTGCCCTGCAGCGTCGTGCTCCCGTCTCCTGTCATCCCACGAGCCTACTGCCGCCCCGCCCGCACCCCGTGGCTGTCGGAGGCGTTCAATGGGCCGGTGCGCGCGGGGCGGTGGTTCACGGGGGCGACGATCGTGCTGCTCGCGCTCAACCTGCGCTCCGCCGTCGGCAGCGTCGGGGTGCTGCTGTCGGCCGTCACCGACGACCTCGGCATGTCCGCGACGACCGCAGGCGTCCTCACGACGCTACCGATGGTGTGCTTCGCCGTCGTGGGGCTCTCGACCGGGGCGATCGTGCGCCGCCTCGGCCTGCACCGCACGACGGCCCTGGCCCTCGCCCTCGTGCTCGTCGGCCTCGGGACACGGGCCGTCGCCGACTCCACCGTCGCCTTCCTGGCGACGTCGGTCCTCGCGCTCGGCGGTGCCGCCATGGGCAACGTCGTCCTGCCCCCGCTCGCACGCACACACTTCCCGGACCGGGTCGCCGGCATCAGCGCCCTGTACGGCGCCGCACTCATCGCATCCGGGACGCTCAGCTCGTCGCTGTCGGTTCCGGCGGCCGAGGCGTTCGGCTCCTGGCGGGTCGGCGTCGGTCTGTGGTCGGCGCTGGCGCTGCTGGCCCTCCTGCCCTGGCTCACCCTGCTCTCGCGCGACGTCCGGACGTCTCTCGCACCGACCGACCGGCTCCCCACGGGCCAGGTGCTCCGCTCCCCGCTGACCTGGGCGCTGGTGGTCTGCTTCGCGGCGCAGTCCGGGGGCGCCTACGCTCAGTTCGGCTGGTTCGCGAGCATCGTCGTCGACGCCGGCACCGGCCCCGCCACGGCGGGGGCGCTGCTCGGGCTGCTCACCGGCGTCGGCATCCCGCTCACGCTGTGTCTGCCCTGGCTGATCGCCCGACTCGGCGGCACGGGCGTGCTCCCGGTCGCGTTCGGTGCGCTGACCGTCGCGGGGTGGACCGGACTCGTGCTGGCGCCATCCACGGCGCCTGCCCTGTGGGCGGTGCTGCTCGGCCTCGGCAGCGGTGCGTTCACCTGGTGCCTGACCATGATCGGGCAGCGCACCCGCACCACGGCGGGTACCACCGCCCTGTCGAGCCTGGTGCAGGGTCCGGGCTACCTGGTCGGCGGGCTGGTGCCGTTCGGCACCGGCGCGCTCCACGACGTCACCGGGTCGTGGACGCCGCCGCTGGTCGGGCTGGCCGCGCTCGGCGTACTCATCGCCGTCGCCGGCACGCTCGTCGACCGCTCCACCCCGTTGGAGGACCGACTGGTGCCGACGTCGCGCGGCTGACCCGACTCGACGCCGCATCGAGCACCGTCGAGTGGCGGAAAGTCGTCACCGAGTGGCGGAAAGTCTTCCGCGAGTGGCGCGAACTGGGGCGACACGCCGTCCCACTTTCCCCAGGTTGCGCCACTCGCGGGTGACGGGGCGGGTGGGACGGTCAGACGACGGTGAGGGGCAGGAGGGTCTTGCCGGTGGGTCCGACCTGGATCTCCAGGTCGAGCTCGGGACAGACGCCGCAGTCGAAGCAGGGGGTCCAGCGGCAGTCGTCGACCTCGACGGCGCCGTCGGGGTCGATCGCGTCCTCCCAGTCCTCCCACAGCCACTCCTTGTCGAGGCCGGAGTCGAGGTGGTCCCACGGGAGGACCTCGTCGTGGGTGCGCTCACGGACCGTGTACCAGTCGAGGTCGACCGGCTCGTCCGCGAGGACCTCGGCGGCCTTGGTGGCCCAACGCTCGTAGGAGAAGTGCTCGCTCCAGCCGTCGAAGCGGCCGCCGTCGCGCCAGACGGCCTCGATGACCCGGCCGACGCGACGGTCGCCGCGCGACAGCAGTCCCTCGACGATGCCGGGCTTGCCGTCGTGATACCGGAATCCGATCGCCTTGCCGAACCGCTTGTCCGACTGCACCGACGCCCGGAGCTTGCGCAGCCGCTCGTCGGTGGTCTCGTGGTCGAGCTGGCTCGCCCACTGGAAGGGGGTGTGCGCCTTGGGCACGAACCCGCCGATGCTGACCGTGCAGCGGATGTCGCGGCGCCCCGAGACCTCCCGCCCGACCTCGATGACCCGCTTGGCGAGCTCACCGATCTGCAGGACGTCCTCGTCGGTCTCCGTCGGCAGACCGCACATGAAGTAGAGCTTCACCTGACGCCACCCGTGGGAGTACGCGGCGGTGACGGTCCGGACGAGGTCGTCCTCGGTCACCATCTTGTTGATCACCTTGCGCAGCCGCTCGCTGCCTCCCTCCGGCGCGAACGTCAGCCCGGACCGACGGCCGTTGCGGCTGAACTCGTTCGCCAGGGCGATGTTGAACGCGTCGACGCGGGTCGACGGCAGCGAGAGCGACGTGTTGGTGCCCTCGTACCGGTCCCCCAGCTGCTTGGCGACCTCGCCGATCTCGGTGTGGTCGGCGCTGGACAGGCTCAACAGGCCCACCTCGTCCATGCCGGACTTCTCCAGCCCGTTCTGGACCATGGCCCCGATGGTCTCGATGGAGCGCTCGCGGACCGGGCGCGTGATCATCCCGGCCTGGCAGAAGCGGCACCCACGGGTGCAGCCGCGGAAGATCTCCACCGAGTAGCGCTCGTGCACCGTCTCCGCGAGCGGCACGAGCGGGTTCTTCGGGTACGGCCACGCGTCGAGGTCCATGAGGGTGTGCTTGGTGACGCGGTGCGGCACGCCGGCACGGTTCGGCACGACCTTCTCGATGCGACCGTCGGGCAGGTAGCTGACGTCGTGGAACCGCGGGACGTAGATGCCGCCGGTGGCGGCGAGCCGGAACAACAGCTCCTCGCGTCCACCGGGCCTGCCCTCCTCCTTGAACTCGCGGACGATGTCGCTGATCGCCAGGACGATCTCCTCGCCGTCGCCGAGGACGGCGGCGTCGACGAAGTCGGCGATCGGCTCGGGGTTGAAAGCGCTGTGCCCGCCGGCGATCACGATCGGGTCGTCGTCGGTGCGGTCGACGGCGTGCAGGGCCATGCCCGAGAGGTCCAGCGCGGTCAGCAGGTTGGTGTACCCGAGCTCGGTGGAGAAGGAGACGCCGAGCAGGTCGAACGCGCCCACCGGGCGGTGGGCATCGACGGTGAACTGGCTGATGCCGTGCTCGCGCATCACCGCCTCCATGTCGGCCATGACGGCGTAGGTGCGCTCGGCGAGGATCCAGTCGCGCTCGTTGAGGACCTCGTAGAGGATCTGCACGCCCTGGTTCGGCAGGCCGACCTCGTAGGCGTCGGGGTACATGAGCGCCCACCGCACGGACACGGCGTCCCAGTCCTTGACGGTGGCGTTGAGCTCACCGCCGACGTACTGGATCGGCTTGCCGACCGAGGGCAGCAGCGGCTCCAGGCGGGGGAAGAGTGAGTCGACGGGCATGCCCACCAGCGTAACGAGCCTCGAGAACGTGGCCGATACCCTCGCAGCCATGGGTCTGTTCTCTCGACGCAACCAGCCAGGCCTCAAGGTGGCCTACGCTCCACGCGGCACCGATGGCACCCTCGACCAGACCGTCCGGGTCGAGAACACCACGGAGGTGGGCGTGCGGCCGGTGCTCACGTTCACCGCGGTCGACTTCTACGGCCGCGAGCTGCCGAACGTCGAGGTCGGGACGGTCCTCGGCATCGACCGCGGGGCCGTCGTGGTGGCCCCCGGCCAGACCGCGGTCGACGTCCTGCACTTCCACGGGCTCGGGGCGCGCAACGTCCGAGGCGTCAACATCGCGATGGTCGACGCGACCGAGGCCGACCTCGGCGGGGCGACGGCGCCCGTCGAGGCGCTCATGGTCGACATGAACCAGCGCGCGACCCTCGACCCGGCCGACTTCTGGGGCGTGGGCGTGGTCAACCGCAACGACGTCCCGGTGAGCATGAAGGTGACGCTCGTGGAGCTCGAGCCGGAGGGCACGGGCGGCAAGGACGCCCCCCGTCAGGCCGTCGACGCCGTCACCTTGACCGAGCCGGTCGAGCTCGCGTCGCAGTCTCACGACGTCGTCTGGCTGCCCGAGGAGATCCGCGGCCGGTTCCACGCCGTGATCGGCCACCTCGACGTGCCCTGGACGGGGCCCAGCGACGTGCCGGACGACCCGCGCGAGCTCGAGCCGGGCGACGGCGACCAGGGCTGAGCCACCCCTGCGGACGGCCTCAGCCCATCACCCCAGGTCCCATCACCCAGGTCCCATCACCCCAGGTCGGGGAACCAGAGCGCCATCTCGCGAGCGGCCGACTCGGTGGAGTCCGACGCGTGCACGAGGTTCTCGCGGTTGGACAGCGAGAAGTCGCCGCGGATGGTGCCGGGTGCGGCGGCCCGGCCGTCGGTGGCGCCGTTGAGGGCGCGCACGACGGAGATCGCCTCGTCGCCCTCGAGCACGAGCGCCACGAGCGGTCCGGAGACCGCGAACTCGCGCAGCGGCGGGTACCACGGCTGCTCCACGTGCTCGGCGTAGTGCGCATCGGCCATCGGGGCGTCGATGGTGCGGTGCTCCATCGCGACGATGCTCAGGCCCTTGGCCTCGAACCGGGCGAGGATCTGTCCCACGAGTCCGCGGCGGACGGCGTCGGGCTTGAGCAGGACGAGGGTGCGCTCTGACATGGCGCTCACGGTACAAGCCACGACGCCAGCGCTCGTCGCCGGTCGGTAGCGTTCTCACCGACGACACCTCGACCAGAGAGCCCCTCGATGCCCACTCCGGCACCTGCCAGCCCCTGGTGGCGCGACGCCGTCATCTACCAGGTCTACCCGCGCTCGTGGGCCGACGCCGACGGCGACGGGATCGGCGACCTGCCGGGCATCACGTCGCGCCTCGAGCACCTCGTCGACCTCGGCGTCGACGCGGTCTGGCTCTCCCCGTTCTACGTCTCCCCCCAGCACGACGCCGGCTACGACGTCACCGACTTCCGCGCCGTCGACCCGCTGTTCGGCTCCCTCGACGACGCCGACGCTCTCGTCGCGCGTGCCCACGAGCTGAGTCTGCGGGTGGTCGTCGACGTCGTCCCGAACCACACCTCCAGCGAGCACCGGTGGTTCCAACAGGCCCTCGTCGACGGACTCGGCAGCGCCGCCGCGGCGCGCTACGTCGTGCGGCCGGGCCGGGGTGGTGCCGGTGAGGAGCCGCCCAACAACTGGCTCAGCAACTTCGGCGGTGGCGCGTGGTCGCCGTGGCCGGGCGAGACCAACGGCGAGACCCACCAGCACTGGTACCTGCACCTGTTCGACACCACCCAGCCCGACCTCGACTGGACCAACCCCGAGGTCCACGACGAGCTCGACGCGGTCCTGCGCTTCTGGCTCGACCGCGGCGTCGACGGGTTCCGCATCGACGTCGCGCACGGGATGGTCAAGGCCGGGGGCCTGCCCGACGCCGACCTGTCGCTCGACCCGAACGTCGACCCCACCGGCGACCTCCCGATGTGGGACCAGCCGGGCGTCCACGCGATCTACCGGCGCTGGCGGCGCCTCGTCGAGGAGTACGGCCCGTCCGACCCACGGTGGGCCGACGACGGCGACCGGCTCCTGTGCGCCGAGGCATGGGTCCAGCCGGCGGAAGCGCTCGCTCGTTACGTCCGCCCCGACGAGCTGCACCAGTCGTTCAACTTCGCGTTCCTGATGACCCCGTGGATCGCCGCCGACCTGCGCGACGTCGTCGACCGGACGCTGCAGGCCGCCGAGGCCGTGGGCGCCCCCCAGACCTGGGTGCTCTCGAACCACGACGTCGTGCGCCACGCCAGCCGTCTCGGCTACCCGCAGGTCAGCGGCGAGGCACCGCCGACGGGCATCGGCCCGGGCGACCCGCAGCCGGACGCGGCACTCGGGCTGCGGCGCGCCCGGGCCGCGACCGCGCTGATGCTCGCGCTGCCGGGCTCGGCCTACCTGTACCAGGGTGAGGAGCTGGGCCTGCCCGAGGCGACGCTCATCCCCGACGACGCCCGCCAGGACCCCACGTGGGAGCGTTCCGGCCACACCCGTCGGGGTCGTGACGGGTGCCGCGTCCCCGTCCCGTGGGCCGCCGACGGCCCGAGCCTGGGCTTCGGGCCCTCCGGCACGCCCTGGCTGCCGCAGCCGCCGGAGTACGCCGACCTCGCCCCCGACCGCCAGCGCGGTGACGAGCGCTCGACGCTCGAGCTCTACCGCCGGCTCCTGCGCCTGCGCCGCGAGCTCGGCCTCGGACGCCGTCGCCTGGAGTGGGTCGACCACGAGTCCCCCGACGTCCTGGCCCTGCGCCTCCTGGCCGACGACAGGGACGAGATCGTCGTGCTGGCCAACACCGGTCCGGGACCCGTCCCGCTCCCGGTCGACGTGCGCGTGCTCGTCTCCTCCGCCACGATCGACGACGGCACCCTCCCCTCGGACACGACAATCTGGGTGCGCCGGCCCTGACCGGTAGCCGTCTTGCGATCCGTCGCGGGCTGAGCGTAGGTTGACGTCCTGACGTGACGCAAGTCACAGCATCGGAGGAGCGGATGAGACGGCAGGGAGCACGCATCGCGACGGCGGTGACGTCGGCCGGGCTGACCGTGGGTCTGCTCGCCGGTTGCGGGGGCTCGGACGGCACCACGTTGAACTGGTACATCAACCCCGACGGCCAGGACACCCTCAACGCCCTGGCCGAGGAGTGCAGCACCGACGACTACGACATCGCCATCCAGCTGCTGCCGGCCAGCGCCACCGACCAGCGCACGCAGCTGGCCCGGCGACTCGCCGCCGGCGACAGCTCGACGGACCTCATGAGTCTCGACCCGGTCTTCGTGCCGGAGTTCGCGAACGCCGGGTGGCTGGCGCCGTTCGAGGGCGACCTCGCCGAGCAGGCGGTCGACGACGACGTCCTCGCCGGTGCCGCCGAGACGGTCACGTGGGAGGACGAGGTCGTCGCCGTCCCGCAGTGGGCCAACACGCAGGTGCTCTGGTACCGCCGCTCCCTCGCCGAGGCCGCCGGTCTGGACATGGAGCAGCCTGTCACGTGGTCGGAGGTCATCGAGGCCGCCGCCGACCAGGGCGGCACGGTCGGCGTCCAGGCCAACCGCTACGAGGCGTACGTCGTGTGGATCAACGCCCTCATCCAGGGCGCCGGGGGCGACATCCTCGACCCCGACACCGTCGAGGACGGCCGCGACGCCGAGGTCACGATCGACTCCGAGGCCGGCGCCGCGGCCGCCGAGGTCATCGCGCAGCTGGCCGAGTCCGGCGCCGCCCAGCCCGACTTCACGACCTCCAACGAGGGCACCAGCCTCGGCCGGATGTTCCCCGCCGAGGGCCCGGGGTCGTTCATGACCAACTGGACCTTCGTCTACAAGAACTACGAGGGCCTCATCGGCGCCGGCGGCGGTCCGGCTGACGAGGCCGAGTTCGAGGACCTCGGCTGGGCGCGGTACCCGCAGACCGTGGCCGGCGAGACCTCACGGCCGCCGATCGGAGGCATCGACATCGGCGTCGGCGCGTTCTCCGACGACGTCGACGCCGCCCGCGAGGCGGCCCTGTGCGTCACGTCGCCGGAGGCCCAGGCCGCCCTGGCCGTCAACGAGGGGCTCATGCCGTCGCGCCAGAGCGTCTACGACTCCCCGGAGCTGCAGGAGGCCTACCCGGCCGACCTGCTGGAGCTGTACAGCGTCAGCATCGAGGAGGGCGGCCCCCGCCCCAAGAGCGCCTTCTACAGCCAGATCTCCAACGCCGTCCAGTCCCGGTGGCACTCCCCCAGGGACGTGAACCCCGAGTCCACGCCACGCCGCTCGGCCGACTTCCTCGAGGCCGTGCTCCGAGGGGAGGCCCTGCTGTGAGTGCCGTCACCGCACCCCGCGCCACGACGAAGAAGGACGAGGCACCGGCGTCGGAGCGCACCCGCGCCGAGAACTCCCTGGCGCTCAAGCTCGTCGCACCGGCCATCGTGCTCATGCTGTTCGTCACGGCGTTCCCGATGCTGCGGGCCCTCTACCTCTCGCTGTTCGACTACTCCCTGACCGCACCGGACGATCGCACGTTCGTCGGCTTCAGCAACTACGCGACCGCGCTGACGGACCAGCTGTTCTGGCTCCGGACCGCCAACACCGTCTTCATCATGGTGGTCACGGTCTTCTTCCAGCTCGTCATCGGGTTCGCCTTCGCGATGGTGATGCACCGGCTGATCTTCGCCCGCGGCACCGTGCGGACGTCGATCCTCATCCCCTACGGCATCATCACCGTCGTCTCGGGATTCGCCTGGCAGTTCGCGTTCTCCAACACGAACGGGTTCGTCAACGAGTGGCTGCCCTTCATGAGTCCGGACTTCAACTGGTTCGGTCAGTACTCCTCCTCGATGATTCCGATCATGGTCTCGGAGATCTGGAAGACCACCCCGTTCATGGCCCTGCTGCTGCTCGCCGGGCTCGCGCAGGTCTCCGACGACATGATCGAGGCCGCGAAGGTCGACGGCGCGTCGTGGTGGCAACGGTTGTGGCGCGTCATCCTGCCGAACATGCGCGCCGCGATCATGGTGGCCGTGCTGTTCCGTGCGCTCGACGCCTACCGCATCTTCGACAACATCTTCGTGATGACCGCCGGCGCCAACGGCACCGAGTCCATCTCGTTCCTGACCTACCGGCAGGTGATCGAGCAGTTCCAGCTCGGCATCGGATCGGCGCTGTCGGTCCTGCTGTTCCTGTCGGTGCTGGTGGTGGCGTTCTTCATCGTCAAGGTGTTCCGGGTCGACCTCGCCGCGGCGCGGCAGGACTGAGAGGGCCACGATGAACAGCAACCAGACCCTGCAGCGCCTCGGCACCGGCCTCGGTGTCGCCGCCATCCTCGCGTGGTGCCTGCTCCCGATCGCCTGGATCGTGTCGCTGTCGTTCAAGAGCCAGGAGGCCGTCACCAACGGCAGCCCCGGCTTCTTCCCGCAGTCCGGCGGAGGCGCGGGGTGGCAGAACTACGTCGACGTCATCGCCGACGACCAGTTCCGCCGCGCCATCGTCAACTCCCTCGTCATCTGCATCACGGCCACCACGCTGAGCGTCATCATCGCGACGCTCACCGCCTACGCCGTGGCACGCCTGGAGTTCACCGGCAAGAAGTTCGTGCTCACCACGGCGCTCGTGATCGCGATGTTCCCGGTCGTCTCGCTCGTCGGGCCGCTGTTCGACATGTGGCGGACGCTGGGGCTGTACGACACCTACGTCGGCCTGATCATTCCCTACATGAGCTTCACGCTGCCGCTGGCGATCTGGACGCTCTCGGCGTTCTTCCGCGAGATCCCGTGGGAGATGGAGCAGGCCGCGCAGGTCGACGGCGCCACGTCGTGGCAGGCGTTCCGCAAGGTCATCGTGCCGCTCGCCGCGCCCGGCGTGTTCACCGCGGCGATCCTGACGTTCTTCTTCGCGTGGAACGACTTCGTCTTCGGCATCTCCCTGACGTCCACCGAGAACGCCCGCCCGATCCCCGCTGCGTTGTCCTTCTTCGTCGGCTCGGACCCGTTCAACCGTCCGGCCTCCCTGCTGGCCGCCGGAGCCGTGGTCGCCACGGTCCCGATCGTCCTGCTCGTCCTGTTCTTCCAACGCAAGATCGTCGCTGGTCTCACCGCCGGCGCAGTGAAGGGTTGATCCATGGCCACCATCGAGATGAAGAACATCGTCAAGGAGTACGGCGACGGGTTCCCGGCGGTCAACGACGTCAGCATCGACGTCGCCGACGGCGAGTTCCTGATCCTCGTCGGTCCGTCCGGCTGCGGGAAGTCGACGCTGCTGCGGATGATCGTCGGACTGGAGGACATCACCTCCGGCGACATGGTCATCGGTGGCAAGCGCGTCAACGACCTCGCCCCGCGCGACCGCAACCTGTCGATGGTCTTCCAGAACTACGCGCTGTACCCGCACCTGACGGTCTACGAGAACATCGCGTTCCCGCTGCGGCTCGCCGGCATGAAGAGCTCCGAGATCGACGAGAAGGTGCGCCAGGCCAGCGCCACGCTCGACCTCGACGAGCACCTCGAGCGCAAGCCCGCGAACCTCTCCGGCGGCCAGCGTCAGCGTGTCGCGATGGGCCGTGCGATCGTGCGCGACGCCGAGGCGTTCCTGTTCGACGAGCCGCTGTCGAACCTCGACGCCAAGTTGCGCGGTCAGATGCGCACCGAGATCGCGCGCCTGCAGAAGAAGCTCGGCATCACCACCGTCTACGTGACCCACGACCAGACCGAGGCCATGACGCTCGGCGACCGCGTCGCCGTCCTCAAGCGCGGCGTGCTGCAGCAGCTGGCCACCCCGCGCGAGCTGTACGAGCAGCCGGTCAACCTGTTCGTCGCCGGCTTCATCGGCTCCCCGCCGATGAACTTCCTGCCCGCGAAGATCCAGGGCACCCAGGTCGAGCTGCCGTTCGGCACCTTCGAGCTGCCCGCGGACAAGGCGGCCAAGGTCGAGGGCCGCGACCTCCTGCTCGCCGGCATCCGTCCGGAGCACTTCGAGGACGTCTCGGTGCTCGAGGACGTCGACGAGGCGCGCACCTTCGAGGCGACGATCGACGTCCGCGAGTGGTTGGGAGACCAGCAGTACGCCTACATCCCCTACGACGCCGAGCCGAACGTCCAGGACCAGCTGAAGTCCCTGGCCCGCGAGGTCGACGGGGACTCCCTGCGGACGCAGCTCGTCGTGTCGCTGGACTCGGCGGCCAGGGAGACCGAGGGGGCGTCGCAGCTGACGATCGACCTCGACAAGCTGCACCTGTTCGACCCCTCGAGCGGGGAGAACCTCACCGTCGGGCTCTGACGTCGGGCCCGCTCCGCTCAGCGCTTGCGGGGCTTCGAGGCACGACTGGCCTCCACGACCTCCGCGTTCCACTCGTGCTCGCGGATCAGGCGGTAGCGCTCGCACGCGACCCGCAGGTAGGCCGCGGCCGGTCGCTCGTTCGGGCCGCGCAGGCCCGCCTCCTCGATCATGTCGACGACGGGCTTGAACTCCTCGGCGTACCAGCGGGCCGCCATCGTCGGCTTGTCCATGTAGGCCTTCTCGGCGTGCATCTGACGCGCACCCCACGCCTCGACGGTCTCGGCGATGACGCCGTAGTCCCACGGGTCGTCGACGGCGACGGCTGCGCGCGCCTCCCCCGTGAACGGGACCCGCTCGAGCATCAACCGGCGCCAGTACTTGCGCTCGAGGTCCTTGCGGGCGTCGATGCCGACGGGCTTGAGGAAGGTCTCGATGGCCGTCACCCGCGCCTCGATGCGGTCGACCCCCATGCCGCGGGCGACGGAGACGCGGTGGTGGCCGTCGCGCACGAAGTAGTAGTCACCGACCTGGTAGACGTCGATCGGCGGGATCTCCTCACCCTTGCGGCTGGCCCGGGCCAGCCGCTCCCAGCGCTGGCGGCTGCGCGCGGAGGTGGGCCGGAAGCGGCGGTCGAAGTCGCGGACCTTGTCGACGGAGCCGACGATGCGGTCGAGGGGGATCACCTTGGTGCCGACGTAGTGCTCGGCTCGGCGTCCGAGTGCCTCGACCACCTCGTCGAAGGACATCGACTGGACGACGTCGTCCTTGTCGCCACGGATCCGCCCGGCCAGCGCGGACAGGACCTGGTGCCGGCGGGCACGAAGGAAGTCGCTCTCTGCGTCGACGCGTGGCGAACCGGTGCTGCCGACCATGGCCTCAGCCTCTCTCGTAGGGGGACGGGACCGGCGTCGCGCGGGGCACGACGTCGATCACCTGCCAGGGGATGACGTTGCGGACGACCGTGTCGCCGACGTGGCGGTCGGGCTTGAGCATCCCGAACGGGTGGATGTGCCCGTGCAGGTGCCACGACGGGCGCAGCGCCGCCAGCAGGGGGTGCAGGGCCTGGATGCCGACGTGCGGACCGTCGGGCTCGTCGCCGAGCCCCAGGGGCGGGGCGTGCGTCAGGACGACGTCGACCGTCCCGCTCGAGGCGACGGCCGCGAGTCGGTCGGCGGCGGACGCGAACTCGGCCTGGGTGTGCTGGTGCGGTCCGGCCTTGTAGCGCACGCAGCCGCCGAGCCCGGCGATGCGCAGACCACCGAGGTCGGCGAGCGAGCGGTCGAGGTTCGTCCACCCGCGAGGGCCGTCGCCTCCGGCGGTAGCGGGGTCGTGGTTGCCCGGGACGAACCCGCAGGGCACGCCGAGGGCGTCCCCGAGCTGCTCGAGGTAGCCCCACGGCAGGTCACCCGCGGACAGGACGACGTCGACGTCGAGTCCGGACAGGCGCGACTCGTAGCCGAGGACCTCCTCGTCGGCCACTGCGAGCACCTTGACCATGCGTCGAGACTACTCGCCCCGCGCCCTTCGCTCACGGGTGCGAGATCAGCCACCGAACCTCAGACCGGCTCGGGGTCGTCCCCGGCCTCGCGCGCCCAACGAGCCTTGTCCTCCTCGATCCTGCGACCGAGCAGGTAGGCGCTCGCCCAGAGCACGGCGAACAGCCCGCCCACGAAGAACATCGCGGGGACCAGGAACCCGAGACCGATCGCGGCGACCTGGATGGCGTGACCGACCAGGTACGCCTCGGGGCGGCGCAGGGCGCCTGCGGTCAGCAGGCACAGCACGGCGAGCCCGAGGCCGAGCGGCGCGGCCAGCGACGCGGGGACGTCCTCGACGGTGATCATGACCGGGACGCTGAGCCCGAGGAGGATCGCCTCGAACGTCAGCATCGCCGCGCACATGCCTCTCACGAGTCGCTCCTCACGAGCAGGAGCCGGGCCTCGCCGGCGGTGATGACCGACCCGGTGACGAGCACCCCACCGCTGCCGACGGCGTCCTCGTAGCCCTCGGTGGTCTCGGCACGGGTGATGGCCTTCTCGAGGGCGTCGGGCAGCTGCCGGGCGAGGCTGACGCGAGACTCGTCGCCGAGGACGTCGCCGACGATCTCGGCGAGCTCGCCCGCCGGCAGGCACCGGTCGCTGGAGTTCTGGGTGCAGACCACGTGCGAGGCGACCGGCTCCAGCGCGCGGACGATCTCCTCGACGTCCTTGTCGGCCATGACGGCGAGCACCACCACCAACGGGCTGAACGTGAACTCCTCCTGCAGGGTCGCGACGCTCGCCGCGACGCCGTGCGGGTTGTGGGCGGCGTCGACGATGACCGTCGGGCCACGCCGCACCACCTCGAACCGTCCCGGCGAGCTCACGGCTCCGAAGCCCGCCTGGACGACCTCGGCGTCGAGCTCCTTGGCGCCGGTGAGTGCCTCGACGGCCGCGAGGGCGAGCGCGGCGTTGCGGGCCTGGAAGGTGCCGTGCAGCTGCAGCAGCACCTCGTCGTAGCGGGCGCCCACGCCCTGCAGGGAGAGCTGCTGTCCACCGACGGCCGCGAGCCGGTCGGCGACGCCGAAGTCGACGCCCTCGCGCCACACCGTCGCACCGACCGTCGCGGCACGCTGCAGCAGGACGTCGAGCACCTCGGGCTCCTGCTCGGCGATGACGACGTGCGAACCGGCCTTGATGATCCCGGCCTTCTCCTGCGCGATCGTGACGGGGTCGTGGCCGAGGTAGGCAGCGTGGTCGACGGAGATCGGCGTGATCACCGCGACGCGGGCGTCGGCGACGTTGGTGGCGTCCCACGTGCCCCCCATCCCGACCTCGACGACCGCGGCATCGACCGGGGCGTCGGCGAAGGCCGCGTAGGCCATCGCCACGCTCGTCTCGAAGAACGACAGCGGGTGCTCCTGGGCGGCGTCGACGAGGTCGGCGAACGGGGCGACGTCGGCGTACGCCTCGACGAACAGCTCCTCGCTGAGCGGCTCGCCGTCGAGGCTGATGCGCTCGGTCATGGACGTCAGGTGCGGGCTCGTGAACCGGCCGGTGCGCAGGTCGAGCGAGCGCAGGAGAGCGTCGATCATGCGCGCCGTCGACGTCTTGCCGTTGGTGCCGGTCAGCTGGATGACGGGGTAGGCACGCTGCGGGTCGCCGAGCAGCTCCAGCAGCGCGCGGATGCGGTCGAGCGACGGCTCGAGGCGGGACTCGGGCCAGCGGCCCAGCAGGGCGGCCTCGACCTCACGGTAGGTGGGATTCATCGTGGTCCAGTATCCCACGCCGGGCCCGGACCTTGCTGACTGGCGGTTTACCACGGTCCCAAGGGTTCCTTGTTCTTCCCTCGGCAGATCTGCCGAGGGAAGAACAGGCTTGCCGTGGGACCGTGGTAAACCGCCCGTCGGCGACGACCTCAGCGTTCCTCCTAGACTGTCCTCCCGTGACCACTGCTCAGAACCGCGTCCCGGCCAAGCCCGCCCTCGAAGGTCTCGAGGAGCGCTGGAGCGGCGTGTGGGCGGAGCAGGGCACCTACGCGTTCGACCGGTCGAAGGAGCGGGCGGACGTCTACTCCATCGACACCCCTCCGCCGACGGTCTCCGGCTCGCTGCACGTCGGGCACGTGTTCAGCTACACCCACACCG
Source organism: Aeromicrobium halocynthiae (assembly GCF_039531385.1). Classification (NCBI taxonomy): domain Bacteria; kingdom Bacillati; phylum Actinomycetota; class Actinomycetes; order Propionibacteriales; family Nocardioidaceae; genus Aeromicrobium; species Aeromicrobium halocynthiae. The sequence goes on from NZ_BAAAPY010000003.1 coordinate 23,225, forward strand.
ACCTCGTCGCCCGCTTCCAGCGGATGCGCGGCAAGGAGGTGTTCTACCCGATGGGCTGGGACGACAACGGCCTGCCCACCGAGCGTCGGGTGCAGAACTACTTCGGCGTGCGGTGCGACCCGTCGCTGCCCTACGACCCCGACTTCATCCCGCCCGAGAAGCCGGACCCGAAGAAGCAGGTGCCGATCAGCCGGCGCAACTTCATCGAGCTGTGCAACACGCTCGTCGTCGAGGACGAGAAGGTCTTCGAGAAGCTGTGGCGCACCCTCGGTCTCTCCGTCGACTGGGACCAGACGTACACGACCATCGGCGCCGACGCGCAGACCGTCAGCCAGCGGGCCTTCCTGCGCAACCTCGCCCGCGGCGAGGCCTACAGCCAGGACGCACCCACGCTGTGGGACGTGACGTTCCAGACCGCCGTCGCCCAGGCCGAGCTCGAGGCGCGGGACTACCCCGGCGCGTACCACCGCGTCGCCTACCAGCACGAGAGCGGACCGATCGTCGTGGAGACGACGCGTCCGGAGCTCACCGCCGCAGCCGTTGCGATCATCGCCCACCCCGGTGACGAGCGCTACCAGCACCTGTTCGGCACGACGGCCACGTCGCCGCTGTTCGGCGTCGAGGTGCCGATCATCGCCAGCCCGCTGGCCGACCCCGAGAAGGGCTCGGGCATCGTGCACTGCTGCACCTTCGGCGACCTCACCGACGTGCAGTGGTGGCGCGAGTTCCAGCTCGCCAACCGCACCGTCATCGGTCGCGACGGCCGCTTCCTGCGCGAGGTGCCCGAGTGGATCGCCGGCGGGCCGGGCGAGGACCTGTGGGCCGAGCTGGCCGGCAAGACCGTCTTCACCGCGCGCGAGCTGACGGTCGCCGCGCTGCGCGAGGCGGGCGCCCTCGACGGCGAGCCCGAGCCGACCCAGCGCGTCGCCAACTTCTACGAGAAGGGCGACAAGCCGCTCGAGATCGTCTCCACCCGCCAGTGGTACATCCGCAACGGCGGCCGTGACGCCGACCTGCGGTCTGCGCTCGTGGCGCGCGGCGACGAGATCGACTGGAAGCCCGGCTACATGCAGAGCCGCTACACCAACTGGATCGAGGGCCTCAACGGCGACTGGCTCGTCAGCCGCCAGCGGTTCTTCGGCATCCCCTTCCCCGTCTGGTACCGCCTCGACTCAGACGGCGAGCCCGACTACGACGACCCGATCCTCGCCACCGAGGCCGAGCTGCCCGTCGACCCCGCCTCGCAGGCTCCAGCCGGGTTCGAGGAGTCCCAGCGCGGCGAGCCGGGCGGCTTCATCGCCGACCCCGACGTGCTCGACACGTGGGCCACCTCGTCGTTGAGCCCGCAGCTGGCGTGCGGCTGGGAGCGCGACGAGGACCTCTTCGCCCGCACCTTCCCGATGGACCTGCGCCCGCAGGCGCACGACATCATCCGTACCTGGTTGTTCTCCACCGTCGTCCGCTCCCACCAGGAGTTCGGGACCGTGCCGTGGACCCACACCGCCATCTCCGGCTTCGTGGTCGACCCCGACCGCAAGAAGATGAGCAAGTCCAAGGGCAACGTCGTCGTGCCCGACGAGATCCTCACGACGTACGGCGCCGACGCCGTCCGTTGGCGTGCCGCCCTCGCCCGCCCGGGCGCGGACTCCCCCTTCGACGAGACGCAGATGAAGGTCGGACGCCGGCTCGCGATGAAGGTGCTCAACGCGAGCAAGTTCGTGCTCGCCGCGCCCGAGGACTACGGCCTCGGCGCCACCGCCGCCGACCTCGACCCCGCCGCCGTCACCGAGCCGCTGGACCTCGCGATGCTCGCCGGACTGCGACGCGTCGTCGAGCAGGCCACCGCGAGCTTCGAGGCCTACGACTACTCCTCGGCGCTGGAGATCACCGAGAAGTACTTCTGGGACTTCTGCGACGACTACCTCGAGCTGGTCAAGGACCGCGCACGCGGCGAGGCCGCCCCCGGCGGGGGTGCCGGGCCGTGGGCGGCAGAAGGTACGGCGTCTGCGCGGTCGGCGTTCGTGCTGGCGCTGTCGGTCCAGCTGCGCCTCCTCGCCCCGTTCCTGCCGTACGTGACCGAGGAGGTCTGGTCCTGGTGGCAGGAGGGCTCGGTGCACCGCACCGCCTGGCCCACCGTCGACGACCTGCCGACGGTCGAGACCGACGCCGCCATCCTCCCGGCCGCCGCCGCAGTCCTCGCCGGGATCCGGGGCGCGAAGTCGACGGCGAAGGTCAGCCAGCGCACCGAGGTCGTCTCGGCAGTGGCTCGCGGACCCGAGGCCACGCTGCTGCTCGCCGAGCAGGCGCTCGTCGACGTCGCGGCCGCCGGTCGCGTCGTGGGAGCCCTCTCGCTGGAGTCCGCCGACCTCGCGGAGGTCACCGTCGAGGCGACGCTCGCCGAGACCGACTGAGTCGTCGCGACCCGGGCGCCGGGCGCTCAGTCGAGCGTCTGGAACCGCAGAGCGTCGGGGTGCAGCCGGCCGATGAGATGCTGTCCCAGCGCGACGGCCGTCGTGGTCTGACCGGCGACGTCGGCGACGTCGTCGAACGCCAGGCTCAGGGCCGCCTCGCCCAGCATCTTGGCGGTGCCGCCGTAGCCGGGGTCTCGGCCGCTCACCTTGGTGTGCAGCGTGGACGTGGGGGTCTCGGCGAGCAGGTCGAGCGTGAACCACGCCTTGGCGCGCTCCTCCGGCGTCGGGCCGTCACCTTGGCTCTTGGCCTTCAGCAACAAAGACCGCACTGGCGGGATCTGCGACCCGACGCCGAGCACCCCCAGGCCCACTGCTCCCGCAGCCAGCATGCGGGTGGTCTTGACGTGGGCGTAGTGCTCGTAGGTGAACTCCGGGCCGTAGGCGTCGAGCGCGCGAGCCGACCGCAGCACGATCTGTGGGTCGACCGTCGGTAGTGGCACCGCCCAGCCGCGATCGTGCTCGGCACGTCCGAGCGAACCGGCTCCGCGGATGCGCCGACCGCTGGGGCGCTCCTCGAGGCTGCGACGCTGCTTGGCGACCTGCGCCGACTGGCGGAACGAGGCGAACTGCCCGATCGCGGAGTGGTACGTGCCCCCCGACGGGCCCATGTTCCCGCGCACGAACGCCTTCACGCGGATCGGGACGTCGTCGGGCAGCTGGGCGACGGTGTAGAGGACGCCGAGGTCGTAAGGGATGGAGTCGAAGCCACAGCAGTGGATGAGGCGGGCGCCGGTGCGCTTCGCCGTCTCGTGCAGGTCGAGCCAGACCTGGTCGACGAACTGCGGCTCGCCGGTGAGGTCGAGGTAACCGATGCCCGCCTCGGCGGCGGCGCGTGCGGCCGGGAGTCCGTGCTTGAGGTAGGGCCCGACGGTGCTGACGAGCACGCGGGTGCCCTCGGCCATCGCGCGCATCGAGGCGGGGTCGTCGATGTCCGCGACGACGACCTCCGGAGCGGTCGCGCCGGCGGCGACCACGTCGTCGGCCACCGCCTGCAGCTTGTCGGCGTTGCGGCCGGCGATCGCCCACGACGCCCCGTCGGGCAGGTGGGTGCCGAGGTACTCGGCGGTGAGTGCGCCGGTGAAGCCCGTCGCGCCGTGCAGGGTGATGTCGACCGTCATGTCGCGACCCTAGCGCGGCGGCCTGACCCGCTCGAGGCGTCCTCCCGCGGCGACCTCGTTCTTCCCGCGGCAGATCTCCCGCGGGAAGTACAGGCTTGCCGTGGGACCGTGGTAAACCGCAAGCCCGCGGTCAGGAGGCCTTGCGGACCTGCTCGCCGGTGAGGACCGTGGGGCCCTCCTCGCCGCGCACGGTGGCGGCGGTGACGACGACCTTGGCGACGTCCTCGCGGCTCGGGATGTCGTACATGACCGGCTGGAGGACGTGCTCGATGATCGAGCGCAGGCCGCGCGCGCCGGTGCCGCGCTCGAGGGCGAGATCGGCCATCGCCTCGGCGGCACCGTCGGTGAACTCCAGCTCGACGCCGTCGATCTCGAACAGGCGCACGAACTGCTTGGTGAGCGCGTTCTTCGGCTCGGTGAGGATGGAGACCAGTGCCTCGCGGTCGAGGTTGTCCACGGCGGCGATCACCGGCAGCCGGCCGATGAACTCCGGGATGAGACCGAACTTCAGCAGGTCCTCGGGCAGCACCTTGGAGTACAGCTTCTGCGGCCCCTCAGCCTTCTTCTCCGGCACGCTGCCGGTGTTGAAGCCCACGCCGACCTTGCCGCTGCGCTGCTCGACGATCTCCTCCAGGCCGGCGAAGGCACCGCCGACGATGAACAGGACGTTCGTGGTGTCGATCTGGATGAACTCCTGGTGCGGGTGCTTGCGCCCACCCTGGGGCGGCACCGACGCCGTGGTGCCCTCGAGGATCTTCAGCAGCGCCTGCTGCACGCCCTCACCGGAGACGTCGCGCGTGATGGAGGGGTTCTCGGCCTTGCGCGAGATCTTGTCGACCTCGTCGATGTAGATGATGCCCGTCTCGGCCTTCTTGACGTCGTAGTCGGCGGCCTGGATGAGCTTGAGCAGGATGTTCTCGACGTCCTCGCCGACGTAGCCGGCCTCCGTCAGGGCCGTGGCGTCGGCGATGGCGAACGGCACGTTCAGCATCCGGGCCAGCGTCTGGGCGAGGTAGGTCTTGCCGCAGCCGGTGGGGCCCACGAGCAGGATGTTGGACTTGGCCAGCTCGACGGCGTCGTCCTTGGTCCGGCCGGCCGCACTCTGGGCCTGGACCCGCTTGTAGTGGTTGTAGACCGCGACCGCGAGACTGCGCTTGGCGTTGTCCTGCCCGACGACGTACCCGCCGAGGAAGTCGAAGATCTCGTGCGGCTTGGGCAGCTCACCGAGGCTGAACTCCGAGCCCTCGGCCAGCTCCTCCTCGATGATCTCGTTGCACAGGTCGATGCACTCGTCGCAGATGTACACACCGGGGCCGGCGATCAGCTTCTTGACCTGCTTCTGGCTCTTGCCGCAGAACGAGCACTTCAGCAGGTCTGCGGTCTCACCGATGCGTGCCACGACGGGGCTCCTCACTGGGCTGACTACTTGGGCTGGCAACCCGGTCCCGGGACTGCGATTCGCTCACCCTACAAGTCTCTCGACGGTACGTCCGAGCATTCCCGAGCGCCACCGCGCGTGTCGCCCACTGCGTGGCGACGCTCGGGACCCTCATCAGACCTCGGGCGTCTTCAACGTGTCGAAGACCTGGTCGATCAGGCCATACTCGACGGCCTGCTCGGCGGTCAGGATCTTGTCACGCTCGACGTCGGCACTGACCTGCTCGGGCGTCTTGCCGGTCGCGTCGGCGATCATCTTCTCCATCAGCTCGCGCATCCGCAGGATCTCGTTGGCCTGGATCTCCAGGTCCGAGATCTGCCCACCGGTGCCCTCGGTGTAGGGCTGGTGGATGAGGATGCGGCTGTTCGGCAGCGCGAACCGCTTGCCCGGCGTGCCGGCGGCCAGGAGCACGGCGGCCGCGGACGCGGCCTGGCCCAGGCAGACGGTCTGCACGTCGGACTTGAGGTAGCGCATCGTGTCGTAGATGGCCGTCATCGCGGTGAAGGAGCCACCGGGGCTGTTGATGTAGAGCTGGATGTCGCGGTCGGCGTCCATCTGCTGCAGGCTCAGCAGCTGCGCCATGACGGCGTTGGCGACGTCGTCACCGATCGGGGTCCCGACGAAGATGATGCGGTCCTCGAAGAGCTTGGTGAACGGGTCGATGCGGCGGAAGCCGTAGGACGTGCGCTCCTCCCACTGCGGGATGTAGTAGCTCATGCCTGCCCCACCTCTCGGACGCTGCTGATGACCTTGTCGATGAAGCCGTACTCCTTGGCCTGCGACGGCGTGAACCACCGGTCGCGGTCGGCGTCGAGCTCGACCTGCTCGACGCTCTGACCCGTGTGCTGGGCCTGGAGCTCGTTGAGCTGCTTCTTCAGCAGGATGGACTGCTGGGCCTGGATCTTGATGTCGGAGGCCGAGCCCCCGATCCCGCCCGAGGGCTGGTGCATCATGATCCGCGCGTGGGGCAGCGCGTAGCGCTTGCCGGGCGTGCCCGCGGCCAGCAGGAACTGACCCATGGAGGCGGCCAGGCCCATGGCGACGGTGGAGACGTCGTTGGAGATGAACTGCATGGTGTCGTAGATCGCCATGCCGGAGTCCACCGAGCCACCCGGGGAGTTGATGTACAGCGAGATGTCGGCGTCGGGGTCCTCGGCGCTGAGCAGCAGCATCTGGGCGCAGATGGCGTTGGAGTTGGTGTCCCGCACCTCCGAGCCCAGGAAGATGATCCGCTCCTTGAGCAGACGCTGGTAGATGTGGCCGTCGAGGTCGCCGGGACCGACGTCGCCGACGGCCGAACGCGGCGGTGTGGCATCAGAAGTGTTCACGCTCTCGACCCTAGAGGGCGAGTGACCTCCACACACGCACGACCACCCCCTGTTCGCCATCGGCGTAGCGACGCTGCCGGGTCAGTCCGACGCACCGGGGACCGTCTGGTCCCAGTCGACGACCGAGCCGGTCACGACGCCGCTGGCCGGCGAGAGCAGCAGGACGGCCAGGCCGGTGACGTCCTCCGGGCTCGCCAGACGGCCGGCGGGAAGGCGCCGACCGGCCTCCTCGCGCCAGTCGTCCCCCGCGTCGTGGAACCGTCGCTGGATGGCGTCCTCCCCCTCGGAGTCCGTCCAGCCGATGTTGATGCCGTTGATGCGGACACGGTCGAACCGGTGCGCGTGCGCGGCGTTCTTCGTCAGACCCACGAGCGCCGCCTTCGTCGCCGCGTACGCCGCGAGGTACGGCTGACCGCCGTGCGCGCTCATGGTGATGACGTTGACGACCGCGCCCGGCTCACCCCGGCCGACCATGTCGGCCACCGCCGCCTGCATGAGGAAGAACGGACCGCGCAGGTTGATCGCCACGTGGCGGTCGAACTGCTCGGGCGTCTCCTCCAGCAGGGTGCCGCGCTCGGTGAACCCGGCCGCGTTGACGAGGCCGTCGATGCGGCCGTGGAGCCGGACCGTCTCCTCCACCGCGGCTCGACACGCGTCGACGTCGGCGACGTCGCACGCCACGAACCGGCAGTCCACCCCGGCCGAGCGGAGCTCGGCGGCCGCTCGCTCCCCCACCTCGACACGACGACCGGTCAGCACCAGGCGCGCACCCTCGGCGGCAGCCGCGCGCGCGATGGCCAGTCCGACGCCCTGGGTGCCGCCGCTGACGAGGACGACGTGGTCCTGCAGGAGCCCCATCTCAGACTCCCTGCTCGCTCGTGCGACGACGCCCGGCGTAGGAGGCGAGGGCCTCGGCCACCCGTGCGGCGGGCCACTGCCCTGCCAGCGCCTGCTCCAGCAGCTCGGTCTGCGCCAGCGGCGTCATCCCGTCGACCGGCTGGTCGAGGTCGAGGTTCGTGGGGAACGGGTAGCCCTCCGCGACCGTCGCGACGACCCGCGACAGGGCGGCCGTGGACCACCCGGACGCCTGTCGCTCCAGGAGCGTCGGGTAGACCGACGTGGCGGCCCGCGCCCGGTCGACGGCCTCCATGGCCCGGCCGAAGGCCGACGAGACCTGCAGCAGGTTGGCGACCCGCTGCACGTCGGTGGAGACGTTGCTGCCGGCACCGTGCAGGAGGGCCGGGTTGAAGAACACGGCGTCGCCCTTCGCGAGCGGCAGCTGCACGCGGTGCTCCTCGAAGTACGCACGGACGTCCGGTCGGCGGTAGGCGAGGTAGCCGGGTGCGTACTTCTGCGAGTGCGGCAGGTACAGCGTCGGGCCGCTCTCGACGGGCATGTCGACGTGGGCGACCGCGCCCTGCAGCGTGAGCGTCGGCGAGAGCAGGTGCACGTGCGCCGGGTAGCGGGCCGTCACCTCGTCGGTGAGGAAGCCGAGGTGGTAGTCGCGGTGCGGGTCCTGCGCGACGCCGCCGGGCCGCACGACGTTCACCTGCGACGTCACCTGGTAGCCCGGACCGAGCCAGGCGGTGCTCACCAGCGCGAGCACGTCGTTGGCGTAGTAGTCCACGAACGTCTCGGGGTCGGTCACGGCCAGCTTCTCCAGCGCGTTCCAGATCCGGTCGTTGGCTCCCGGCTTCGCGAAGTGGTCACCGGCGGCACCCCCGGAGGCCTTCTCGTCGGCGATGATCGCCTCGAAGGCCGAGGTCGCGCGGTCGACGACGTCGAGGTCGTCCCACGCGCCCTGCAGCACGACGATGCCAGGTCCGTCGACGAAGGCACGCACGAGCTCGTCGCGCACGGCGTCCTCGCCGGCGGCCGTCGACACGCTCTCGCGCAGGGCGGCGGACGAGTACACCAGCACCCCCTGCTCGACGTGGTCGGCGTGCGGGTAGTCGACCGCACGCGTCGTGGCGGACACGACCTCGACGAGGTCCTCGAGCCGCACGTCGGCGGGGGTGAACCGGCCGGGCACGGCGCTCACTCGACCAGCGGCGAGGGTGGTGACGGGGTGATCCGCGATGCTCATGACGTGCTCCTGGTGGACGGGGGTGGTGACGACTCCACGCTAGGCCTGCGCGTCGACGCCGTGGGGTCGAGAAGACCTCAAGAACACCTCAGGCAGCGGCCGCGCGGTCTAGGCTGCCGGAGTGCCCCACCGTCACAAGGTCCGCGAGATCGCACAGCAGAGCGGGCTGAGCGCAGCCACCGTGGACCGGGTGCTGCACGGGCGGCCCGGGGTGCGGGCGGCCACCGTCGCCGAGGTCGAGCGGGCCATCGAGGAGCTCGACCGGCAGGCGACGCAGCTGCGGCTCGTCGGGCGCACGTTCCTGCTCGACCTCGTGATGCAGGCACCGGCACGCTTCAGCTCGGCGGTGCGCGACGCGATGGAGGCCGAGCTGCCGGGACTGCGTCCCGCCGTGGTGCGCTCGCGGTTCCACCTGCGCGAGGAGGCCGACGCCGGCGCGATGGTCGCGACCCTGCGCGACGTGCGTCGGCGGCGCTCGCACGGCGTGGTGCTCAAGGCACCCGACCACCCGGACGTGGCGGCCGAGGTGACGGCGCTCGCGGACTCCGGCGTCCCCGTCGTGACACTGGTGACCGACGTGCCGGGCAGTCGGCGCCTCGCCTACGTCGGCATCGACAACGACGCGGCCGGTCGCACCGCGGCCTACCTCGTCGCGCTCGGTTCGCCGGGGCCCGGCGCCGTGCTCGTCACGTTGAGCCGCAGCGACTTCCGTGGCGAGGAGCAACGGGTCGGGGCGTTCGTCGACGCGCTCGGGACGCTCGCACCGGGGCGTCGCGTCGTCGACCTGACGGACACCGACGGGCTCGACCCCACCACCGGCGCCGGGGTGCGTGCTGCGCTGGCGGGCCACCCCGACGTCGACGCCGTCTACTCCGTCGGCGGCGGGAACCGCGCGACGCTCGATGCCTTCGCCGACGCCGGCCGCACCATCGGGACGTTCGTCGCGCACGACCTGGACGCCGACAACACCGAGCTGCTGCGCACCCGTCGGATCCACCACGTGCTGCACCACGACCTGCGCGCGGACGCCCGGCACGCCTGCCGGCTGATCCTGCAGCACCACGGTGCGCTCCCCGGTGCGCCCACGTCGGTGCCCTCGCAGGTGCAGGTCGTGACGCCCTTCAACGTGCCCCGTGCCTTCGGACCGCGATGACGGCCCGTCGGGTCAGACCGTGAACGCCTCGCGGAAGGCGTCCATGGCGCGCTCGCTGCCGGCGACGGACGGGTCGCTGGCCCACGCCTCCATCGCGACGACGCCGTCGTAGCCGGCGTCGGCCAGGGCCCGGGCGACGAACGGCCACCGGACCTCGCCGGTCCCGGGCTCGCAGCGCCCGGGGACGTCGGCCACCTGCACCTCCCCGACGTACGGGACGGCGCGGCGCAGGAGCTCCACGAGGTTCCCCTCGCCGATCTGGGCGTGGTAGAGGTCGAGGTTCATCCGCAGGTGCGGGCTGCCGACGGCGCGCACGAGGGCGAGGGTGTCGGCGGCGCGGGCGAACGGCGTGCCGGGATGGTCGACCTCGAGGTTGAGGTTCTCGATCACGTACGTCACGTCGTGCCGCTCGGCCAGCTCGGCGACGCGCTCGAGCGTGCGCACGGCGGCGACCCAGTCCTCACCGGTCGTCACCTCCACGGGCCGCACGGGCAGGCCTCCTTCGCCCAGTCCGGTGCCGTGGATGTTGAGCGTCGGACAGCCGATGGCGTGCGCGAACGGGATCGACTCCTCGGCGGTCCGGAGCAGGTCGTCGGCGCCCTCGGGGGTCGTCAGGTCGCCGCTCACGTACCCGGTCATCGACGTGAACGACGCGCCGGTCGCCCGCAGCGCGTCGGCGTCCTTCTTCGTCCAGTCCCAGATCTCGACCGCGAAGCCGGCGTCGTGGATGCGCTCCACCCGCTCGAGGTGCGGCAGCTCGGTCAGGACCATCTCCGAGCAGACGGCGAGCGTGAAGGTCACCGGTACAGCCCAGGCCGCTGCGGGACGTCGACCGGCTCGCGGGTACCGGACTCGAGGGCGGTGACGCCGGCGGCGGCGACGAGGTTCGCCACGTAGCCGTCCCAGGCGGACGCGCCGACCACCTCCCCGCGCAGTGACGCGTCGACCCAGGAACCGAGCTCGAGGCGGTAGGACTCGACGAAGTGCTCGACGAAGTCGCTGCCGATGCTCGAGCCGCCCTGGCCGCCGAGGCGCCGCACGACCGGCGTGCGGGGCTCGAGGGTCGCCGATCCGGCGTCGCCCACGACCTCGACGCGGACGTCGTAGCCGTAGGCGGCGTTGACGTAGACCTCGGCGGTGATCATGGGGCCGGACGCCATCCAGAGGGTCGCGACCTGCGGGTCCTTGAATCCTTCGAGGATCGGTGACTCGACGCGCACCGCCACGATCTCGTCGTCGAGCAGCCACCGGAAGGTGTCGAACTCGTGGATCATCGATCCGGTCACGAGCGTCGAGGAGTCCGTGCTGGTGAGGTTCGAGGCGTTGCGGTGGATCCCGTGCAGGAGCTTGACCGTCCCGAGCGTGCCGTCGACGACGGATCCCTTGAGGCTGAGGAAGCCCGGGTCGAAGCGACGGTTGAAGCCGACCTGGACGAGGCGTCGACCGGCGGCGACCTCGGCGTCGACGACGCGGCGGGCGTCGTCGGCGGTGACGGCGAGCGGCTTCTCGCACAGGACGTGCTTGCCGGCCTCGATGCCGGCGATCGCGAGGTCGGCGTGGGTGAAGTCCGGCGAGGCGACCACGAAGGCGTCGACGTCGGCGACGAGCGCCTCGGGCGACGGTGCGGCCTCGCCACCGACCTCCGCGGCGACGGCGGCAGCGCGGTCGGTGTCCATGTCGAAGACGCGCGTCACCTCGGCTCCCGGTGCGGCGGTGGCGAGCGTGCGGGCGTGCGCGGCACCCATCGCGCCGGCGCCGATGACGCCGACCTTCAGACGGGGACGGGACGTGCTCACAGCGAGACCCACTTTCGTTCGTCGGAGGAGGTGATCATGGCGTCGAGGACACGGGCGGCGGCGAGGGCGTCGGCGATGGTGGCCCCCTCGGCGACCCCGGAGGCGATGGACCCGACGAGCCGGCGGGCTTCGACGACCTTGAGGTCGTCAAAGCCGAGGGGGTTGTTGGTCCCGGGCTGGAACACGCCGATCTCGCCGTCGCCGGGACCGGCGTACTGGGTGGCGTAGTAGGTGTCGAGGTAGCGGTCGCCGTCGGCGGTGGCGACGCGCAGCTCGTTCATCCGTCGGAAGTCCCAGGCGATCGCCCCGCGGGTGCCGTGCACCTCGAAGCCGTAGGTGTTCTGCTCGCCGACGGCGACACGGCTGGACTCGAGCACGGCCCGCGACCCGTCCTCCAGGCGCAGCAGGGCACTCACGTAGTCCTCGTTCTCGACGTCGCCGAGCGCGCCGGCACCCTGCTCGTAGTGCATCGCTCCCGGGACCGCCTCGCGACGCTGGTCGATGAACGTGGCGCGCTCGACGACGAGCTCGCTGATCGGCGAGACGACGTGCGCGAGGAGGTCGGTCGCGTGGCTGACGAGGTCGCCGAGGACACCGGTGCCGGACAGGTCGCTGCGGAAGCGCCACGACAGTGCTGCCGCGGGGTCGGCGGAGTAGTCGGCCAGGAACCGGACCGTCGAGTGCTCCACCGCGCCGATCGCTCCCGACGCCACGAGGCGCCTGGCGCGCTGGACGGCTGGGACGTTGCGGTAGTTGAACCCGGTCGCGGCCTGGACGCCGGCCGCCTCGACGGCGGCGGCGATCTCCGCGGTCTCGACGGCGTCGCGACCGGCGGGCTTCTCGACCCACAGGTGCTTGCCGGCCCAGGCCGCGGCCACGGCGACGTCACGGTGGATGAAGTTGGGGCCGGTCACGCACACGAGGTCGACGTCGTCGCGCGAGACGAGCTCGCGCCAATCGGTCAGCACGTGCGCGAACCCGTAGGCGCCGGCGGCGCGAGTCGTGCGGTCGTCGGGCGCGTTGTCGGCTACCGCCACGAGGCGCGGCCGCAGCGGCGCGTCGGGGTAGTGCTGGACCAGGCGGCTCAGGGCACGGGCGTGCACCTGGCCCATCCAGCCGAAGCCGACCACGCCGACCCTCAGCTCGGGAGCACTCACGGATCCTGCCTCTCACTCGTCGGTGGCACCGTCGCGGCGGCACCCGTGGACGCCGCGAGGCCGGGAGCGACTCCGGAGTCGTCTCCGTGGTCGGTCCCGGTCCAGCGGCAGGTCGATCCCCTCAGGGGACCGAGTCATCGTCGATCCCTGCGGGACCGGGGTCAGTCGGCGCCCATCTCCTGGACGACGTCCTCGCCCATCGTCTGAGCGAGCTCGTGGGCGAGGGACTCCAGCTCCGCGCCGCCGGCCATCATCGACGTGAGCTCGTCGAGGGTGATCTCGGACTTGGGGTAGTCCCCCATGCTCTTGCCGCGACGCAGCAGCATGAACCGGTCGCCGACCGGGTAGGCGTGGTGCGGGTTGTGGGTGATGAACACGACGCCGAGCCCGCGCTCACGGGCCTTCGCGATGTACTTGAGCACGACGCCGGACTGCTTGACGCCGAGCGCCGCCGTGGGCTCGTCGAGGATCAGCACCCGTGCACCGAAGTACACCGCCCGGGCGATCGCGACGCACTGGCGCTCACCACCGGACAGGGTGCCGATCGGCTGCTCCACGTCGCGCAGGTCGATGCCCATCGCGGCGAGCTCGCTCTTGGTGGTCTTCTTCATGAAGTCCATGTCGAGGCTCTTGAACGGTCCGACGCCCTTGCGGACCTCGCTGCCGAGGAAGAAGTTGCGCCACACCGGCATGAGCGGGACCACGGCGAGGTCCTGGTAGACCGTCGCGATGCCGACGTCGAGCGCCTGGCGAGGGTTCGCGAACGTCGTCGGCTCGCCGTCGACCAGGAGCGTGCCGTCGGTGTGCTGGTGGGCTCCGGCGAGGATCTTGATGAAGGTGGACTTGCCGGCACCGTTGTCGCCGAGGACGCACGTGACCTCGCCGGCCTTGACCGACGTCGAGACGTCGGACAGGGCGATGATGTTGCCGTACCTCTTGCCGATGTCCTGGACCTCGACGATCGTGGTGCCGCGCGCCGGCGGCTCCGTCATCGTCACGGTCTCGGGGGTGGTCTTCTCGCTCATCGCGACATCTCCGCTCGCTTGCGTACCCATTCGTTCAGCAGGACCGCTCCCAGCAGCATGATGCCGAGGAAGGCGCGCAACCAGTTGTTGTCCCAGCCGGAGTAGACGATGCCCTGGTTGGCCATGCCGTAGATGAGGGCACCGAAGGCCGCGCCGATCGCCGATCCGTAGCCGCCCATGAGCAGGCAGCCCCCGACGACGGCGCAGATGATGTAGATGAACTCCTGGCCGACGCCGGTGTTGGACTGGACGGTGGAGGTCGTGAAGAGCAGCAGCATGCCGACGAGCCAGCCGGCTCCGGAGGTGGTCATGAACAGCCCGACCTTCGTCTTGAAGACGGGGACGCCGACCTGGCGGGCGGAGACCTGGGCCCCACCGACGGCGAAGATCCAGTTGCCGACGCGGGTGCGCAGCAGCACCCAGGTGGCGACGGCGGTGACGGCCAGCCACCACCACACCGACGCGAACACGGCACCGCCGGCGATGGAGACCGACGAGCCGAATACGGCCTTCGGCTGGTCGTAGAACGGCACCTGCGCCATGCCCTGGATGGCGACCTGGCCGGTGAGCGCCTTGGTGAGGGCGAGGTTGAGTCCTTGGAGGACGAAGAACGTGCCCAGGGTGACGATGAAGCTCGGGAGCCCGGTGCGCATCACCATGACCCCGTTGACGAAGCCGACGCAGAGCGCGAGCACGAGCGCGACGAGGATCGCGACCCAGATGTTCAGTCCGTACTGCGTGCACAGGATGCCGACGGTCAGGCCGGTGAAACCGGTCATGGCGCCGGCCGAGAGGTCGAACTCGCCACCGATCATCAGCAGCGCGACCGCGACGGCCATGATGCCGATCGTGGAGGCCGAGCGGAGCCACGTGCTGGCGCCGCTGGCGGTGGCGAAGGCGTCGGTCGTGAGGGCGAAGAAGGCGAAGATCACGACGGCCGCGACGAGGGCGCCGATCTCCGGACGCTTGAGCAACGCGCTCAGCATCGAGGTCTGGGCGATCCGTTCGTCGGACGCGGTGGCTGTCGACATGGGTGGCCTTTCGGGTGGAGCGGGGGCGGTGGGGCCGACGCCTGGGCGCAGGCCCCACCGCAGGTCCGCTGGGGTCAGCGGGTTCCGTTGGCCGCGAACGTCGCGACGTCGGCCGCGTTCTCCGCGGTGACGAAGGCCGGGCCGGAGTTGATCGGCTGGCCGCCGCCCACGTCGTTGCCGTTGATGTCCTTGAGGAACAGCGTGGTGACGCCGAGGAAGCCCTGGACGTACGGCTGCTGGTCGACGGCGAACAGGATGGTCCCGTCCTCGATGGCCTGGACGACGTCGGCGGAGAGGTCGAACGTCGCGACCTCGGCGTCGCTGCCGGCCTGGTCGACGGCGGAGACCGCGGCGATGGCGTACTGGCCGCCGAGCGTCAGGACGACGTCGATGTCGGACTCGGCCTGCAGCTTGGAGGTGATGGTGGAGGTCACGGCGTTGTCGTCGGTGCCGTCGACCTGGAGGTTCTCCATCTCGCCCTCGAAGGTGCCGGCCGCAGCGCGGCAGCGCTCCTCGAGCCCGACGTTGCCGGCCTCCTGCACGACGCAGATGGCCTTGGTCTTGCCCTCCTCGGAGAGGCGCTCCCCCACGGCCTCTCCGGCGACGGTCTCGGACTGGCCGATGTGCGTGAGGGCTCCGAACTCCTGCCAGCGGTCGATGCCGGAGTTGATGGAGACGACCGGCACACCCTCGGCGACCGCACGCTTGACGGCCTCCTCGAGACCGTCCGGGTTGGCCATGGAGACGACGATGCCGTCGACGCCGTCGGCGACCGCGCCGTCGATGAGCTGCGACTGGCGAGCCGGGTCGGGGTCGTTGCTGTAGTTGACGGTGACGTCGTAGTCCTCGCCGGCCTGCTCGGCCCCGGACTTGACCCGGTCCCAGAAGGCGTCGCCGGGGCTGGAGTGGGTGATGACGGCGTAGGTGAGGTCGCGGTCCTCGGCGTCGGCAGTCTCCTGACCCGTGCCGCTGCAAGCGGCGAGCAGGGCTGCGACGGCGACGGCCGTGCCTGCGAGCGTGAACTTCTTCATGCGGGGTTTCTCCTGTCGTGCGGCCTGTCAGGACCGTCCCACGGGGGCGGGGGTGCCTCGCGGTGTGCCCCACTTCACAACACCCCACCTGAATATGTCAAGACATATTGACGAACTGCTCGTGTCGCGGTTCGATGGAGCCTCACAAAGAGAGGAGTTTGATCGTGTCGGATACCGCCGAGCACATCAAGCTCGACCGGTCGAGCCCCGTGCCGCTGTACTTCCAGGTCGCGGCGCAGCTCGAGCGCGCCATCCTCGACGGACACCTCGGCGCTGGTGCACGCATCAGCGACGAGATCAGCCTTGCCGGGAGCCTCGGGCTCTCCCGCCCGACCGTGCGCCAGGCCATCCAGGTGCTGGTCGACAAGGGCATGCTCGTGCGCAAGCGCGGCGTCGGCACGCAGGTCGTGCACGGCAAGATCAACCGGTCGGTGGAGCTGACGAGCCTGTTCGACGACCTCGCGGCGGCCGGCCAGGACCCCCACACGGTGGTCCAGTCGTGCACGCGCGTCGCGGCGACCGAGGAGGTCGCCACCGAGCTGCGGGTCGCCCCGGGCGAGGAGGTCTGGTCCCTCGAGCGTGTCCGGCACATCGGCACCGAGCCGCTCGCACTCATGCACAACTACCTCCCGGTCGACCTCATCGACCTCGAGGCGGTGGACCTCGCCGAGCACGGCCTGTACGAGACGCTGCGCGAGCGGGGCGTCCTCATGCGCGTGGCGAAGCAGCGGATCGGTGCCCGCAAGGGCGACGCCCGCGAGTGCGAGCTGCTCGGTGAGAAGCGGTCGGCCCCGCTGCTGACGATGCAGCGCACGTCCTACGACGACGCGGGCGGTGCCGTCGAGTTCGGCACTCACCTGTACCGCCCGGACCTCTACACCTTCGAGCTCACGCTCGTCGACCGCTGACGACTCTTTGTCAAGACAATACTTTGTCCTGACAAAGTCTTGACAGGATCCGTGCGGTCCTCGTACCGTCGAGCACGCCAGCATCCGCCCCGCAGATCCGCCCCGCACCACCGCCCCACAGAACGGCAGAGCCGGGTACAGAGAGGCCGTCATGAGCACCACACCCGAGGTCCTGACCTACGGTCGGGCGGGCGTCGACGTCTACCCCCTGCAGATCGGGGTCGGCCTCGAGGACGTGGAGTCCTTCGGCAAGTTCCTCGGCGGCACGACGGCGAACGTCGCCGTCGCGGCGGCCCGTCTGGGACACCGGGTGGCCGCGCTCACCGGCGTCGGCGACGACCCGTTCGGTCGCTTCGTCCGCCGCGCCCTGCGCGACCTCGGGGTGGACGACTCCCACGTGGTGGTCGTCCCCGACCTGCCCACGCCGGTCACGTTCTGCGAGATCTTCCCCCCGGACGACTTCCCCCTGTACTTCTACCGACGCCCCAGTGCGCCGGACATGAACCTGACCGTCGACGACGTCGACCTCGACCTCGTGCGCGACGTCGACCTGCTGTGGGTCACGACGAGCGGGCTGTCCGAGGAGCCCAGCCGGGCCACGCAGATCGCCATGCTCGAGGCACGCACGGCGGGGGTGCCGGGCCGTGGGCGGCAGGAGGACACGGCGGGGGTGCCGGGCCGTGGGCGGCAGGAGGACACGGCGGGGGTGCCGGGCCGTGGGCGGCAGGAGGACACGGCGGGGGTGCCGGGCCGTGGGCGGCACACGGTCCTGGACCTCGACTACCGACCGATGTTCTGGACCGACGCGGCGGCCGCCACCGAGCAGGTGCAGCCGATCCTCGGCATGGTCACCGTCGCCGTCGGCAACCGCGAGGAGTGCGAGGTCGCGGTGGGCGAGTCCGACCCCGAGCGTGCCGCCGACGCCCTGCTGGAGGCCGGGGTGGAGCTCGCGGTCGTCAAGCAGGGCCCCAAGGGCGTCCTGGCCAAGACCCGCACCGAGCGGGTCGAGTCGCCGCCCATCCCCATCGAGCCGGTCAACGGCCTCGGGGCCGGTGACAGCTTCGGCGGCTCGCTCGTCCACGGCCTGCTCGCCGGCCTGCCGCTGGAGACGGTGCTGCGCAACGCCAACGCGGCCGGTGCGATCGTCGCCTCGCGACTGGAGTGCTCGACCGCCATGCCGACCCAGGACGAGGTCGACGCGCTCGTCCGCGAGCGCTTCGCGCAGGAGACCCGATGACGACGCACGCACCCACCGCCGACCAGACGGCGGACGCGTCCGCGTCAGGACCCTTCGTGGGTTCGGTCGCGGACCTGCACGAGGTGCGGGCCACCGATCCCCGTCGCGTCGCGAGGCTGCTCGCCGCGCGACG
This sequence comes from Aeromicrobium halocynthiae, assembly GCF_039531385.1. NCBI lineage: Bacteria > Bacillati > Actinomycetota > Actinomycetes > Propionibacteriales > Nocardioidaceae > Aeromicrobium > Aeromicrobium halocynthiae. The sequence goes on from NZ_BAAAPY010000003.1 coordinate 41,137, forward strand.
CCGCCGCCCGCTGCTGCCGCCCGACGGCCGGCTGATGATCGTGGCCTGCGACCACCCTGCTCGCGGTGCCCTCGCCGCGACCGGCCGCCCGACCGCGATGGCCGACCGGCACGAGGTCCTGGCGCGCCTCGTCACGGCTCTCGGCCGGCCCGGCGTCGACGGCGTGCTGGCGACCGCCGACGTCCTCGAGGACCTCCTGCTGCTCGGCGCGCTGGAGGGCAAGGTCGTGTTCACGTCGATGAACCGCGGTGGCCTCGCCGGCTCGGCGTACGAGATGGACGACCGGATGACCGGCTACGACGTGCGCGGCACGATCGAGTCGGGCTTCGAGGGCGCCAAGATGCTCACCCGGATCGACCTCGACGACCCGGGGACGCTCCGCACGCTGGAGACCCAGGCCGCCGCCGTGAGCGAGCTCAACCGTGCCGAGACGATCGCGATGGTGGAGCCGTTCATGTCGAGCCGCAGGGACGGGAAGGTCGTGAACGACCTCTCCCCCGACGCCGTCATCAAGTCCGTCGCCATCGCCCAGGGTCTCGGCGCGTCCAGCGCCTTCACCTGGCTCAAGCTGCCCGTCGTCGAGGAGATGGAGCGGGTCATGCGCTCGACGACGCTGCCGACCCTCCTGCTCGGGGGCGACCCGACCGGCCACCCGGAGGTCGTCTACCGCAGCTGGGAGAGCGCCCTGGCCCAGCCCGGGGTGCGTGGCCTGATGGTCGGCCGCACGATGCTCTTCCCGCACGACGACGACGTCGCCGCCGCCGTCGACACCGCCGTGGGACTGGTCCGATGAGCGGGCAGTGGGTGATCCCGGCCGGCACGGGGGGTGACGACGGCTACGACCTCGCGGTCGTCGCCGGCGAGCGCGACGGGTGGTCGCACACCAGCCTCTGGACGATCACGCTCGCACCGGGCGGACGTCGCACCGTCTCGGCCCCGGGTCAGGAGCTCCTGGTCGTGCCACTCGCCGGCGCCGTCGACGTCGAGGTCGACGGGAGCACGTACGCGCTCGCCGGACGTCCCGACGTCTTCGCCGGCCCCACCGACGTCCTGTACGCAGGCGTCGGCAGCGACGTCACGCTGACGTCGACGGGCGGCGGTCGGTTCGCCGTGTGCGGAGCCCCGACCGACGTCGGGCTCCCCGCTCGCCACCTGCCCGCCGCTGACGTGCCGGTCGAGCTGCGCGGCGCCGGGCAGAGCAGCCGCCAGGTGCGCAACTTCGGGATGGTCGGCGTGCTCGAAGCCGGTTCCATCATCGCGTGCGAGGTGATCACCCCCGGTGGCAACTGGTCGAGCTACCCGGCCCACAAGCACGACGAGGCCACCGAGCACGAGAGCGAGCTCGAGGAGATCTACTACTTCGAGGTCGCCGCCGGTCCGCAGGGCCAGCCCGGCCTCGGCTTCCACCGCACGAGCTCCACGCCGGCCGGCGAGATCGACGTCCTGCACGAGGTCCGCGACCGCGACACCGTCCTCGTCCCCCACGGGTGGCACGGGCCCTGCACCGCTGCGCCCGGGCACGACATGTACTACCTCAACGTGATGGCCGGCCCGGCCCCCGACCGCGCCTGGCTCATCTCCGACCACCCCGACCAGGCCTGGATCCGCTCCACGTGGGAGCACCAGGACATCGACCCACGACTCACCGGAGGCAGCTGAGATGTCGCAGACCCGACGGCTCACCGTCGCCCAGGCCACCGTCGCCTTCCTCGGTGCGCAGTACAGCGAGCGCGACGGCGTCGAGCACAAGCTCTTCGCCGGGGCGTTCGGCATCTTCGGGCACGGCAACGTCGCCGGCCTCGGTCAGGCGCTCCTGCAGGCCGAGCTGGAGGACCCCGACCTGCTGCCCTACGTCCTCGGCCGCAACGAGCAGGCGATGGTGCACTCGGCCGTCGCCTACGCGCGCCAGAAGGACCGCCTGCAGACGTGGGCGGTCACCACGAGCGTCGGCCCCGGGGCGACGAACATGGTCACGGGCGCCGCGCTCGCGACCATCAACCGCCTCCCCGTGCTGCTGCTGCCGGCCGACACGTTCGCCGACCGCAGCGCGTCGCCGCTGCTGCAGGAGCTGGAGCTGCCGCAGTCCGGCGACGTCACGGTCAACGACACCTTCCGTCCCGTCTCGCGCTACTTCGACCGCGTGTGGCGGCCCGAGCAGCTGCCCGCCGCCCTGCTGTCGGCGATGCGGGTGCTCACCGACCCGGCCGAGACCGGGGCCGTCACGGTGTGCTTCCCGCAGGACGTCCAGGCCCAGGCCCACGACTGGCCGGTCGAGCTGTTCGAGAAGCGCGTCTGGCACGTGGCGCGGCCCGTCCCGGAGCGCTCGCGCATCGAGCTGGCGGCCGAGCTGATCCGCACCGCGGAGCGACCGCTCGTGGTCGCCGGTGGCGGGGTCCACCACAGCGGGGCCACCGACGCCCTGGCGGCGTTCTGCGAGGCCACCGGCATCCCCGTCGGCCAGAGCCAGGCCGGCAAGGGCACGCTCGTCTTCGACCACCCCCAGTGCCTCGGCGCGATCGGGTCCACGGGCACCACGGCGGCCAACGCGATCGCTCGGGAGGCCGACCTCGTGATCGGCGTCGGCACCCGCTACTCCGACTTCACGACCGCGAGCCGCACCGCGTTCGCCGCCGAGGGAGTGCGGTTCGTGAACATCAACGTCGCCGCTCTCGACTCGGTCAAGCACGCCGGCCTCGCGATCACGGCCGATGCCCGAGAGAGCCTCGACGCGCTGCGCGATGCGCTCGTCGGTCACCGTGTCGACGACGGCTACGTCGCCCGGTACCAGCGCTTGGCGGCCGACTGGGACGCCACGGTCGAGGCCACCTACGCCCCCGAGGTCGCCGACCGAGGCGCCGGGGGCCTGCCCACCCAGGGCGAGGTGCTCGGCCTGGTCAACGAGCTGTCCGACCCCCGCGACGTCGTGCTGTGCGCCGCCGGATCCATGCCCGGCGACCTGCACAAGCTGTGGCGCACCCGCGACAGCAAGGGCTACCACGTCGAGTACGGCTACTCCTGCATGGGCTACGAGATCGCCGGCGGCATCGGCGCGGCCATGGCCGAGCAGGGAGATCGCGACGTCTTCGTCATGGTCGGCGACGGCTCCTACCTGATGATGGCCACCGAGCTCGCCACCGCGGTGCAGGAGGGCGTCAAGATCATCGTCGTGCTCGTGCAGAACCACGGGTACGCGTCGATCGGGTCACTGTCGGAGAGCCTCGGCTCGCAGCGCTTCGGCACCCGCTACCGCTACCGCTCGCCCGAGTCCGGTCGCCTCGACGGCGACCGCCTGCCGGTCGACCTCGCCGCGAACGCCGAGAGCCTCGGGGTCGACGTCGTGCGGGTCGAGTCCGCGAAGGACCTCGGACAGGCCGTGACCGCCGCCAAGGCGTCACCCACCAGCACCGTCATCCACGTCGAGACCGACCCGCTCATCGGCGCCCCCGACAGCGAGTCGTGGTGGGACGTCCCGGTCAGCGAAGTCTCGACCCTCGACTCGACCCAGCAGGCCTTCGCAACGTACCGCGAGGCCAAGGCGGCCCAGCGTCCCTTCCTCGGTCCGCCGCCCACCAGCGCCACCTGACCACCCCCACCCCCAGCGAGGAGCCACTCCCATGGCCACGACCCAGCCCACCACCGTTCACCACTGGATCGACGGGTCATCCGTCGACGGCACCAGCGGACGTCACGGCGACGTCACCAACCCCGCCACCGGCGAGGTCTCGTCGACGGTCGCCTTCGCGTCACAGGACGACGTGGAGCGCGCCGTCGCCGCCGCCAAGGCCGCCTTCCCGGCCTGGCGCGACACGTCGCTCGCGCGTCGCACGCAGGTGCTGTTCGCGTTCCGCGAGCTGCTGAACGCTCGCGCCGACGAGCTCGCCGCGATCATCACCGCCGAGCACGGCAAGGTGCTCTCCGACGCCGCCGGCGAGGTCGCGCGCGGCCAGGAGGTCGTCGAGTTCGCGTGCGGCATCCCCCACCTGCTCAAGGGCGGCTTCACCGAGAACGCCTCCACGAAGGTCGACGTCCACTCCGTGCGCCAGCCGCTCGGCCCGGTCGCCATCATCAGCCCGTTCAACTTCCCGGCCATGGTGCCGATGTGGTTCTTCCCCGTCGCCATCGCCGCCGGCAACACCGTCGTGCTCAAGCCGTCGGAGAAGGTGCCGACCGCCGCCGTCTGGATGGCCGAGCTGTGGAAGGAGGCCGGCCTGCCCGACGGGGTCTTCAACGTCCTGCAGGGCGACAAGGTCGCCGTCGACGGCCTGCTGACGCACCCGGACGTCAAGAGCGTCTCGTTCGTCGGCTCCACCCCCATCGCCAAGTACGTGTACGAGACGGGCACCGCGCACGGCAAGCGCGTGCAGGCCCTCGGCGGCGCCAAGAACCACATGATCGTGCTGCCGGACGCTGACCTCGACCTCGCCGCCGACCAGGCCATCAACGCCGGGTTCGGCTCGGCCGGGGAACGGTGCATGGCGATCTCTGCGGTGGTGGCCGTCGGTGCCGTCGCCGACGAGTTCGTGGCCAAGGTCAAGGAGCGGGCCGAGGCGCTGCGCACCGGCGACGGCACCCGCGGCTGCGACATGGGCCCGCTCGTCACCGCCCAGTCGCGCGATCGCGTGGCGGGGTTCGTCGACGCCGGCGAGGCCGCGGGTGCGACGCTCGTCGTCGACGGCCGCAACCCGGACGTCGACGCCGAGGGTGAGGGCTTCTTCGTCGGGCCGACGCTCTTCGACCACGTCACCCCGGACATGAGCATCTACACCGAGGAGATCTTCGGTCCGGTGCTGTCGGTGGTCCGCGTCGAGACGTACGACGAGGCGCTCGACCTCGTCAACGCGAACCCGTACGGCAACGGCACGGCCATCTTCACCAACGACGGCGGCGCCGCCCGGCGCTTCCAGAACGAGGTGGAGGTCGGGATGATCGGCATCAACGTGCCCGTCCCCGTGCCGATGGCCTACTACTCCTTCGGTGGCTGGAAGAGCTCGCTGTTCGGCGACACCCACGCCCACGGCACCGAGGGCGTGCACTTCTTCACTCGCGGCAAGGTCGTGACGACCCGCTGGCTCGACCCCAGCCACGGCGGCGTCGACCTGGGCTTCCCCCAGAACACATGACACAGCACACGTGACCCAGAAGCACGTGACACCGAACGCCTGAGACGGAACGACGCACCCCGGGGCCACGGCTCCGGGGTGCGTGCGGTTTACCGCGGCCCGGCGGCGCTCAGCCGGCGAGGCCCTCGACGTAGGCGAGGCTGCGACGGACGTCGGCCTTGGGGCCCTCGCCCTCGGGCTCGGCGGCGAGCATGAGGTCCTGCTCGAGGACGTACCAGCCGGTGTAGCCGTTGGTCTCCAGGGCGCGCACCATGGCGGCGACGTCGACGGAGCCCGTGCCGAGCACCTGCCACATCCCGTCGGCGACGGCGTCGGAGAAGCTGACCTCACCGGCGACGACACGCGCTGCCTTGTCGGCGTCGACGTCCTTCAGGTGGACGTGGGCGACGCGGTCGAGGTTCGCGAGCGTGATGGCGATGGGGTCGGCCCCCGCCGCGGCGAGGTGGCCGGTGTCGATGCACAGGCCGATGTGGGAGCCGTCGAGGACCTTCTGGACGTCGGCACCGTTCTCGACGATCGTGCCCATGTGGGGGTGGATGACGGCCACCACGCCGCGCTCGGCGGCGTGGTCGGCGATGCGGTCGAGGTTCGAGGTCAGCGTCTTCCACTGCACGTCGTCGAGGACGGGGCGGTCGTCGTAGCCCTCCTTGCCGGTCGCCGCGGCGAGCACCACGACGCCGGCGCCGGACGCGAGACAGTCGTCGATGAAGCGGTCGACCTCCGGCAGCGGGTCGTGGTCGGCGTCGAAGAGGGCGACCGGCAGGAAGCCGCCGACGGCGGAGAGCCCGAAGCTCGCGAGGACCTCGGCCTTCGCCTCCGGCGCATCGGGCAGAAAGCCCTCGGGCCCGAACTCGGTGGCCGTGATGCCGAGCTCGCGCATCTCGGCGAGCACCCGGTCGGCCGGGAGCTGCAGCCCCCACCCGGGCACCTCGCAGACGCCCCAGGAGATGGGGGCACCGGCGATGCGGTCACGAAGCGGCACAGCGGAGGAGGACATCGGGGACCTTTCGGACGGACCAGCACGGGGGGACGGCGTGCCGGTGCACGCGCGTGTGCCAGTCTCGCCCGGCCGGCCGGGTCACGTCAATAGTTTGTCAAGACATATTGACGTCAGGATCAAGAGTCTTGCTCAGCCTCGCGCTTGAGCTGCTCGAGCGTGCGCCGCATCCCCTCGAAGAGCTCGACGTCGTGGTTCTGCGAACCGCCCATGACCCACCGCCCGACGAACCTCACGACGGCGCCCGCTCGGGGGATCGCCGCGCGCCGCTCGACGACGTGCGTGCCGGCCGAGGTCGGTCGCAGCTCGTAGGACCACTCGACGTGTGCCGGACCGACGTCGAAGGCCAGCGCCGCCGAGCCGTCGTGCGTCGGCGACTTCCACTGCGTGATGCGCGTGGTCGTCGGCCACACGACCACTCCCCGGCGGTTCACGTTCAGACCTCTCGACCCGACCGTCGGCTCGTCAGCGATGAACATCCGCACCGTCTCCGGACTGCGGCGACTCATCGACCTCAGGTCGCTGAGCAGTGCCCACACGCGCTCGACCGGAGCGTCGACGTGCACGTCCGCCTCCAGGGCCGCGAGCCCCTCCGCCGGGAACCTCGGTGGCACGTCAGCGGCCCTGCTCGGCCGCCACCTTGATGTGGCGCAGGGTCTCGGCGATGCCCTGCTCGAGCTCGGCCTCGAAGTTCTCGGTGCCGCCGAGCACGTTCCGGCTCAGGAAGTTCGACAGCGACGAGACCCCGTTCGGGGCGGTGCGGTGCTCGGTGAGACGGGTACCCGTGGAGGTGGGTTCCAGCTCGTACGTCCAGACCGTCCCGTTCTCGGCGATCTTGAGCGCCAGCTCACGCTCGGGCTCGAAGACCTTCACATAGGAGCGCGTCGGCCACACCTTCCAGCCCTGACGGTTGACGTTGATCGTGCGCGTGCCCTGCTTGACCTCGCCGCCGCGGATGATCATCTTCTTGCACTGCGGGCTCCACTCCCCCATGCGGCGCAGGTCCGAGACGACCTCCCAGACACGCGCCGGCGGGGCGTCGATCTCGATGGATCCTTCGATGCGCTCACGGTTGGCCATGGACGTTCCTTTCGTCGGCGACGGGCGTCGCCTGGGGGAGGGGTGGGGTGCCTCAACGAGGCGACGCGACGAGCACGCGGTCCTGGCGCTGGTCGGCCCGGATCCACCGCACGAGCCAGTCGGCGACGGACGGGTGGTTGAGCAGGGCGAAGTGATGGGCACTCGGCACGTACTCGAACCGTGCCCCGTCGACGATGGGGCCGGACCGGCCGACCCCGGTGGCCGAGGAGAAGTGCACGAGCAGGTCGCCGAGCACGCTGCTGAGCGGGTGCTTCTGCGACGCTCCGAGCGTGGAGGCCACGAAGTGGTACTCCGCGTGCGGCAGTGGCGCGGCGGCGATGCGGTCGAGCCCCCAGCGGGCCGTCAGGTCCTGACCCTCCCACTCGTCCGCGGAGATGTAGCCGTGCCGCAGGTCGACGATGCCTGCGGACCGGGTGTCGAGGATCGTGCTGAACGGACGGGACTCGGGCCAGAAGCGCAGCGCCCGGGAACCGAGGTGCGCCACCTTCTCGAGGTTGGCCCCGCCGTGCGGGGTGCCCAGGCAGACGACGTCGCGCACGAGGTGCTGCCACGTCGAACCTTCGGCGGTGGCATGGTTGGTGGCCGACCGGGCGACCAGCCCGCCCATCGAGTGACCGACGAGCGTGATGCGGGTGACGCGCGTGGGCCAGCTCTGGACGAGCTGACCGATCAGGGCGTCGAGGTGCTTGCCGTTCTCCGAGACGTGCAGTCCCGTGTTGTAGCGGACCATCACCGGGGTGGCGTCGGTGTCCTCGACGATGCGCCGGGCGTACGTGGTGCCTCGCTGACGCTCCGCCAGCTGCCACGACTCGTCGTTCTCGCACAGACCGTGCAGGAAGACCACGAGGTGTCCACCGGCGCCCCGGAAGGCGTCGCCGACCTGCCACCGCGTGAGCGGGAGGTCGGCTCCCTCGACCCGCACCGCCATCACGATGGCCTGGGGATCGTCGAGCATCCGCAGCTCGTCGCCGATGAGTCCGTTGACGGCGGCGACGACGCTGCGACCGAGGCGTGACTGCTCCACCGGCGCACCGACGCCGCGGGCGCCCAGAGCCCGTACCGACGCGCTGCCGATGCGCAGGACGCCCGAAGCCGCCCCGTACAGGGACGTGGCGACCGCGTCGTGCACCGACTCCGGCAGGCGCCCGCCGACCATCCGGGTGGCGCCGAACGCGCGGGAGGCGACGGCGCGGTGGACGTCGCGCACGGTCCCGACCACCAGCCGGTCGAGGTGGTCCAGGGCGAGTGCGGCGACGTCGGTGGTTCGCGCGGGCTCGACGGGCATGCCTACATACTGCCGGTATCCGAACGTGATGTGAACCGCTTCGAGCGGAGTTCTTGATCACCTCTCAGGGACGTCGACCGAGAACGACGACGCCCACTCACCGGGCCGGTGGGTGGGCGTCGTCGGACGGTGTCGTCCCAGGGGAGGTCGACGAGCAGGACTCAGGCGTCGTCGCCGTCGGTCTCCTCGTCGGCGTAGGTGCCGTCGCCGCGCAGCTGCGACAGGCGCAGGTCGTTGCCCGACTCGTCGGTCACGGTGGCGCCCTCGACGAGCGACGCGAGCGCCTTGCCGCGCAGCACCTCGCTGACCATCTCCGGCACGTGGTTGTGCTCCATGATGTGCTGGACGTAGGCGTTGGGGTCCTGGCCCGACTGCTGGGCGCGCTGCATGATGTGCTGGCTCAGCTCGGTGTCGTCGAGGCCGATCTCCTGCTCGGCCACGACCTGGTCGAGGACGAACTGGGCGACGATCGCGTCGCGCGTGCGGCGCTCGAGTTCGGCGTCGAACTCCTCGGCGGTCTGGCCCTCGTCCTCGAGGTAGTTCTCCATGGTCAGGCCGGCCTGCGCCAGCTGCTGGGCGACCTGCTCGCGACGGGCGCCGAGCTCTGCGGCCAGCAGCTCGTCGGGGACAGGCGCCTCGACCTTGCCGATGATCTCGTCGAGGACGAGGTCGCGGGCCTGCCCAGCCTGCTCCATGCGCTTGCCGCGCACGAGCCGCTCGCGGACGTCCGCGGTGAACTCCTCGACGGTGTCGAACTGCGAGGCCGTCTGGACGAACTCCTCGTCGAGCTCGGGCAGGGTGCGCTCCTTGACGTCGACGACCGTGACGGTGACGTCGACCGGCGTGCCCTTGAGCTCACCGCCGACCAGCTCGGTGGAGAACGTGACCTCCTCGCCGGCGGACAGACCCGTGACGGCGTCGTCGAGGCCGTCGAGCAGGACGCCCGATCCGACCGTGTACGGCATGGCGTTGGCCTCGGCTCCGTCGATCGGCTCCCCGTCCTTGTCCTTCGCGACGAGGTCGATGGTCAGGGCGTCGCCGTCGGCAGCAGGACGCTCGACGTCGGTGGTCGTGGCGAAGCGCTCGCGCAGGGCGTCGATCTGCTCGGTGACGTCCTCGGCGGTGACCTCGGCGTCCTCGACCTTCACGGTGATGTCGGCGAGGTCGGGCAGGTCGAGCTCGGGACGCACGTCGAGCTCGGCGGTGATCTCGATGTCCTCCCCGTCGGCGAACTTCGTGAGGTCGATCTCCGGCTGGCTCAGCGGCTGGACGTTCGTCTCCTCCAGCGCCTGGCGGTACCAGTCGGGCAGCGCGGCGTTGACGGCCTCGCTGAGGACCGCGTCGCGACCGACCCGCTGGTCGACGATCGCCGCAGGCACCTTGCCCTTGCGGAAGCCGGGCACCTGGATCTGCCCACCGATCTGCTTGTACGCCTTGTCGAGGTTCGGCTTGAACTCCTCGAACGGGACCTCGATGGTGAGCTTGACCCGGGTGGGGCTCAGGGACTCGGTGCTGCTCTTCACGTGCGGAACTCCTGGATGGGCTACGGGGGTCGTCGGACGCCACGGGGCGGGCTCGAGCCTGACGTCGGCGACCACGGCCCGGGGGCGTCGTTCCAGTCTCTCATGCAGGCACCGCCGGGCCCGAATCGCCCGCTCGAGCGCACCTTCGGGCCGAGAACACCTTTCGTTGGCCTCGTCCGCGGCGAGGGTGCCGAAGTCCGGTCGGCGGGAGACCTCCCAGGCGACGTCGACGGCCTCGCCGACGCCCGAGCCGGGCACGGCGTCCGGCCGCACCGTCACGCGTGTCCCGAGCAGCACCGCGTGCGGCAGCGGGTCGCCGGAGGCCACCCCGTGCTGGAAGACCCCTGTGCCGGGTCGCCGGCGCGCGCGACGGCCGGTGCTCCGTGGCTCCACGGGTCCATTGCGCGCAGGCGCGGGTGAACCGACGCGGCCGGGTCCGGTGAACGGCCGGGGACCGGTGGCCGACGCGTTGGGACCCCGCGCGACGGCCTGCGGATCCTGCGCGCGGTGGGACGATCGGACGGTGGCATCGATCGTCGTCGTCGGAGCCGGCTTGTCCGGCGTGGTGTGCGCTCGCGAGCTCGTCGCCGCGGGCCACGAGGCGGTCCTGCGCGACCGGGGACGACGCCCCGGTGGCCGGATGGCCCTGCGGCGCCACGACGAACGGGTCGTCGACATCGGCGCCGGCTACTTCACCGTGCGTGACGACGCCTTCGCCGCGCGGGTCGACGACTGGCAGGAGCGGGGCCTGGCCCGACCGTGGACCGACACGTTCGGCACCTGGAGTCCCGAGGACGTCGGAACGACGACCGGGCCGATGCGATGGGCCGCGCCCGGTGGGTTGCGCTCGCTCGTGCAGGACCTCGCGGCGGGGCTCGACGTGCGCAGCGCCGCCCCGGTCGAGCGCGTGACGGTCGTCGGCGCCGGTCCCAGCGTCGACGGCGAGGCTGTCGACGCGGTGGCGCTCGCTCTGCCCGATCCACAGGCGCGCCCGCTGCTGGAGGTCGGGTCGCCGGCGCACGAGGCGCTCGACGACCCGTACGAGCCGGCGCACGCCCTCACTGCCGGCTGGGAGCGGCGGACGTGGTCGATGCCGGACGCCCTGTTCGTGAACGACCACCCCGACCTCGCGTTCGTCGCCGACGACGGTCGCCGACGCGGCGACGACGCCCCCGTGCTGGTCGCGCACAGCACCGCTGACCGCTCCCGCCGCCACCTGACCGACCCGCTCACCGCGGCCGAGCCGATGCTCGCAGCACTGCGCGAGGTGGTCGACGCGCCCGCCGAGGAGCCGACGCTGATCCACGTCCAGCGGTGGACGTACTCGCGTCCCGTCGCCGGCCACGGTCGCCCCTTCCATCTCGGCGACGACCTCGTCGGGGCGTGCGGCGACTCCTGGGGTGAGACGTCGTCGATCGAGACGGCCTTCCTCTCCGGGCGTGCTCTGGGGCGGGCGCTGGTCGAGCGCCTGGGCTGAGCGCCGCGGCGGTCAGAACACCGTCGAGACGACGTCCCTGAGGTCGCGGAGGACCGTTCGGAACGCCCCTCCGATCCCGGCGTCCGTGGTCCCGCCTCGCCCCACGTGCCCACCACGAGCAGTGACGTCGCCACGACGGCGCCCATTGCAGCGACGACCGTCGCCGTCGGTCCGATGACTGCGTACCCACTGAGGGCCAGCAACGCACTGGCCGGCAGGAGAAGCATCAGGCCTACCGTCCCGGGCCGCGGCCAGCGGACCGATCGACCGACCTGATCTTCCACGTCGACCACCCCTTCGCCAGCTCCGACGAGACCGCGATCGGACGTGTCACCGATGTCCTGAGACATCACGATTCCGCGCTCAGAGGACTGTCGGTGGTCGCACGTATGTTTGATTCATGGACATCGGGGACAGCACGAGCGAGGAGGCCATGGTCATGGCTGCTCGCACGGCGGCTCGGGGTGAGGCGGCGATGTACTCGGCGATGCTCGCGTTCCGCGATGCCGAAGAGGCACGCATCAGTCGGCTCGACGGGTCCATGCGTCAGCTCGTGGAGCGCTCGGCGATCCCGATGTCGATCGGGCAAGCGATGGGCCTGTCGGAGAACCAGGTCTGGGCACGGCTCGCGACGGCCGATCGGATGGTCGCCCACGCACCCGCCTGCTGGGCGGCGTTCTGCGACGGGCTGATCGACGCTTCGCGGGTGCGGGAGATCTCCACGGGATTGGATCGGCTGGAACGGGAGTCCTCGTGGGCGCTGCTCGACGAGAAGGCCCTCGCGTATGCGACCACCCACACCACCGCTGAGCTGCGGGCCTGGATCAAGCGGTTCGTCACCCGCATCGAGCCCGACGAAGCCCTCGACCGGGCCGAGAAGGCCCGCGCCCAGCGGCACGTGTCCCTGCACCACCTCGAGGACGGCATGTCCTGGCTCTCGGCCTACCTGCCGTCCCACCAGGCAGCGGCGGTGATGAAGCGCCTCGACCGCGCCGCCCGCGTTCCTCTGGACGATGACGACGATCGGACGCTGCCGCAGCGCAGCGCCGACCTGTTCGTCTCCTGGCTCACCCACGGCGAGACCACCGACCTCCCCACCGTCACCGGCGACATCGCCGTCACCATCGAGGCCGACGTCCTCACCGGACTCATCGACGGCCACGCCGAGTCCTCCGACGGCGAGTGGTCCGTCCCCGCGTCGTGGATCCTCGAGAACATCGACCCCGACGACACCTTCTGGCACCGCATCATCACCGACCCCGTCACCAGCGACGTCCTCGCTCACGACTACGTCGGACGATTCGCCCCAGAAACCCTCGCCAAGGCCATCAGATTCAGAGACGGCGTCTGCCGAGCACCCGGATGCCGGGTCCCCGCCGAACGATGCGACCTCGACCACCGAGAACCCTGGCCCACCGGGGCGACCAACGGATCGAACATGTGGGCACTGTGCAGGAGACACCACTCCATGAAGGGACACGACGTCCTGCGATGGATCCTGCCCACCGGACGCGAGGTCCCCGCCGACACCGTCCGCGCCGGGTGAGAACCCCTCGTCAGTCCAGCGCGCCCAGCACCAAGGCCGCCGCCTCGGCGACCAGCGCGTCGTCGTAGTCGGCCGACAGGTCGTTGCGCTCGGTCAGCACGACGAGCACGATCGGCTCACGACCGGGCGGGTGGACGAGAGCGACGTCGCCGCGCCGCGGACCCGCGCCCCCGGACTTGTCGAGCACGATCCACCCCTCCGGCGCACCGGCCCGAATCAACGGATCGCCCGTCGCGTTCCCCGACATCCAGTCGAACAGCCGCTCGCGGTCCGCCGACTCGAGCCAGTCGCCCTTGGCGATCGACTCCAGCAACGCGGCGAACGCCGCCGGCGTCGTCGTGTTGGCGGGTTCACCAGGCGTCACGTCGTTGATGCCCGGCTCGACGGCATCGACGCTCGTCTCCTCGTCGCCCGCCGAACGCAGCGCGTTCTCGAGCCCCGCCGGCCCACCCAGCCGCTCGAGCACGAGGTTCGTGGCGGTGTTGTCGCTCTCGCGGACAGCGGCCTCGGCCAGCTCGTCCAGCGTCAAGCCCTCGTCCAACGACTCCTGGGTGAGCGGCGAGTACCCGGCGGCGTCGATGTCGGCCTGCGACCACTCCACCCGCTCCCCGCGTCGGACCTCGTCGGTCGCGTCGAGCAGTGCCGCCGCGACGAAGACCTTGACCGTCGAGGCGTACCCAAAGCGTTCGTCGCCACGGTGCTCGACCCGCCGACCGTCCTGCAGGTCGACGGCGACGACCCCGACGCGCGCGTCGAACCGCTCCTCGAGAGCGCCGAGGTCGCCGGAGACGTCGACGACCGGACCCGTCGTGGGACCCCCCTCCGCCTCCGGAGCCTCGCCGCCTTCGGTGGCACAGCCCGCGAGCACGAGCGCGGGCAGCAGGGCGACCGCCACGGCGTTGCGCATGCCCCTTCGGCGCCGAGCAAGCGCGTCCCTCATGAGCGATCTCCCCCGATCGTCGACGACCACGACGTGGTCGGGATGACAGGATTTGAACCTGCGACCCTCCGCTCCCAAAGCGGATGCGCTACCAAGCTGCGCTACATCCCGGTACTGCCGCAGCAGCGAGGCGAGTCTAGACCCCGGTGCCTTCGCCCGCCCCGACCGGACGTCACCCCGTCTGGAGATCTGAGGTCACCACTGTTGGACGACGGCGCCCGGTGACATCCCCCACACGCCCGCCCGTCAGGAATGCCGGGTCACCCTCGCGTCGTTGAACCGTCACGGACCAGGGCGCACTGCCCCCGTCGATCTTCGAGGAGTGACATGACCGCCGTCTTCGACCCCATCACCGTCGGATCCTGGGAGCTGCCGCAGCGCTTCGTCATGGCCCCGCTGACCCGCAACCGCGCCGAGGCCGGAGGCGTCCCCGGCCGCCTCGCCGCCGAGTACTACGGCCAGCGCGCCGGCGCCGGGCTCATCGTCACCGAGGGCACGCAGCCGTCCGCCGTCGGACAGGGGTACCTCGCCACGCCAGGGCTGCACTCCACCGAGCAGGTCGATGGGTGGCGCGGCGTCGCCGAGGCGGTGCACGCGGGCGGTGGCCGAGTCGTCGCGCAGCTCATGCACGTCGGCCGCATCGCCCACCCCGACAACAAGGACGGACTGGAGACGGTCGCCCCGAGTGCCATCGCCGCGCCCGGTGAGATGGTCACCGCCGACGGCCAGAAGCCGCACGTCGAGCCTCGTGCCCTCGAGACCGACGAGATCCCCGGCATCGTCGGGGAGTTCGTGCAGGCAGCGCGCAACGCGGTCGAGGCCGGGCTGGACGGGGTCGAGGTGCACGGCGCCAACGGCTACCTGCTGCACCAGTTCCTCGCCCCGTCGACCAACGAGCGCGTCGACTCCTACGGCGGCAGCCCCGAGGACCGGGCCCGTCTCGTCGTCGAGGTGGTCCGGGCCGTCGCCGACGCCATCGGCGCCGACAAGGTCGGGTTGCGCATCTCACCGGCTCACAACATCCAGGGCGTCCTCGAGACCGACGCCGACGACACCCGCGCCACCTATGCCGCGCTCGTCGACGGCATCGCCGACCTCGGTCTGGCCTACCTGAGCATCCTCGCCGACCCCCACGGCGAGCTGTTCGCCGAGCTGCGGCGCGCCTTCGGCGGCATCGTGATCGCCAACAGCGGCTTCTCCGATGTCACCGACCTCGACGAGGTCAAGGAGATCGTCGACGGCGGCCTGGCCGACCTCGTCGCCGTGGGACGTCCGTTCCTGGCGAACCCCGACCTCGCCACCCGCTGGCGGACCGGGGCGGAGCTCAACGAGCCCGACCAGGCCACCTTCTACGGTGGGGGCGCCGAGGGGTACACCGACTACCCGACGCTCGACGCGGCCTGAGGTCGTCCGCAGGCCCTACGGTGGTCGGGTGGAGGTCGTCGCGATCGATCAGCTCGTGAGCCGGGTGGTCGCTCGTGAGCCACGTGCCGCCGCGACGCGCGTCGTGGCGATCGACGGACCGAGCGGCTCGGGCAAGACGACCCTCGCCCGTCGCATCCGACGGCGGCTGCGGTGCCCCAGCGTCCACATGGACGCCCTCTACCCCGGGTGGGACGGGCTCGCCGAGGCTCCCGGTCTCCTATTCGACCAGGTCCTGGCTCCGCTCGCCGCCGGAGAGGACGCCGGCTACCGCAGATGGGACTGGGACGCGGACCGGTGGGCCGAGCGACACCCGGTGCGCGCCGCGGACGTCCTGCTCGTCGAGGGGGTCGGCAGTGGTGCGCTCGCGTGTGCGCCGTTCCTGTCGTTCCTGCTGTGGATCGAGGCTCCGCGCGACGAGCGCATGCGCCGCGGGATCGAGCGCGACGGTGAGACCTACCGACCCCACTGGGAGCGGTGGGCTCGCCAGGAAGCAGCCCTGTTCTCCACGGACCGGACGCGCGAGCGCGCCGACCTGCGACTCGACGGGCACAGCGACCTCGCGCACGACCCCGAGCGCGAGGTGGTCACCGTCGGGTGATCCGGCGGCCGGAGCGTGTGGCATCATGGACGACGCTGCAGCGCAGCACGCGGACGTAACTCAATGGCTAGAGTCCCTGCCTTCCAAGCAGGAGGTTGCGAGTTCGAATCTCGTCGTCCGCTCCACCCCGTCCGCCGGCGCCACCTCTCAGGTCCGGGTCCGGCTGAGGACCAGCACGGCGCGGTCGTCGTCCTGCGTCGGGACCTGGTCGATGACCCGCTTCGACAGCCCCTCCACGCCCGGCGCGACCGCCTTGGCAGCGATCTCCCGCAGCCACGCGACGCCGTCGTCGATGTCGCGGTCGCGGGTCTCGATGATGCCGTCGGTGTAGAACATCAGCGACTCGCCCTCGGACAGCACGCCCGTGGTGTGCTCGAACTCCGGCCGGGCCAAGAGCCCGAGGGCGATGCCGCGGGCGGAGTCGACCTGCCACTGCTGTCCGTCCCAGCGCAGCGCCGGCGGGTGGCCTGCGCTCAGAATCGAGTACTGACCGGACTCGAGGTCGACGATCACGTGCACAGCCGTCGCGAACCCTTCCTCCCACTCCTGGCGCAGCAGGTAGTCGTTGGCCGCAGCGAACAGGCCGATCGGCGGCAGGGACCCGATCAGCCCGCCCAGGGCCCCCGCGAGCTGCAACGACTGGGTCCCGGCCGCGACGCCCTTGCCGCACACGTCGACGAGAATCATCTCCAGGAACCGACCGTCCCCCGAACGGTTGGCGACGAGGAAGTCGCCGGCGAAGCGGGCTCCGCCGGCCGAACGCGACGCGGACTGGGCGTGCCAGCCTGCCGGGAGCTCCGGGACGACGCCTTGCGCCTGGAGGCGGTCGTTGAGCTCGACCAGCATCGCCTCGCCGAGCGGGCCCGGCAGGCCGCTGCGGCGACGCCTCGCCTCGAACAGCACGATGACCGCCACGAGCACCAGGGTGACGAGCGTGCTGATGCGACCGGGGTTCATGCCTCGGGTCATCGTCTCGACCGTGACGGTGATCGACACGAAGACGGCGATCGTGACAGCGAGCACGGCCAGCGGTCCGTAGCGCAGGGTCAGCGATCCGACCAGGAGCGGCAGCACGAAGGTGACGGCCGGGAACATCGGGTAGTCGACGAGCGAGCCGACGAAGATCGCCGTGGAGATCGCGAGCAGCACGACGAGCACGACGACCTGGCCCTCGGTCGTCCCGGTGCGCCACCGCATGAACCGGTCGTCGACGTAGCCGACGGCCGTCGGCATCACGCGGCGCAGGTTCACCCGAGAACCCTAGCCTCGCTCTGGCACGTGGGACACCAGAACAGGTTGCGTCCTGCCAGGACCCTTCCCGCGACGGGCGTGCCGCAGATGCGGCACGGCTCGCCCGCCCGGCGGTAGACGTAGGAGCGACGCTCCCCTGCCCGCCGTCCGGGATCGTCCTGCGGACGCAGCGTCTCGATGCGACCCCTCCGGGCGCCGACGCGCATGAGGTCGACGAGGTCGTCCCACATGCGCAGCCACACGTCGTGCGGCAGGTCGCGTCCGGGCAGGTCCGGCGGCACGCCGTGGCGGAACAGCAGCTCGGCGCGGTAGACGTTCCCGATCCCCGCGACGACCGACTGGTCCATCAGCAGACCGGCGATCGAGGACCGCGAGCGCGATATCCTTGCCCATGCGGCGTCGGGATCGGCGCCGCGACGCAGCGGGTCCGGGCCGAGGCGATCGAGCAGCTCGTCGACCGCGTGCGGGTCGAGCAGCTCGCAGGCGGTGGGACCGCGCAGGTCACCGACGACCCCGTCGCCGACGAGCCGCCACCGCACCTGGCCGACCGGATCCGGTGGTTCGTCGTCGAACGTCGAGAACCGGAAGCTGCCGTAGAGCCCGAGGTGCACGTGCACGCGTTCTGCGACCCCGTCGAACGTGACGAAGAGGTGCTTGCCCCACGCCTGCGCCGAGGTCAGCTCCCGACCGTCGACGGCGGCCGCTCCCGCGGTGAAGCGCCCCTGCGGGCTGGAGGACTCGACCGCCTGCCCGCGCAGACGCCGCTGCACCGTGCGGGCGAGCCGGTGCAGGGTGTGGCCCTCAGGCACATCCGCCCGTGTCCTCGTAGGTCGCGAGCAGGTCGATGCGCCGCTGGTGACGCTCCTCGCCGCTGAACGGCGTGGTCAGGAAGGCCTCGACGATCGCGAGCGCCTCCTCCTCGGTGTGCATCCGCCCGCCGATGGAGACGACCTGGGCGTCGTTGTGCTCGCGGGCGAGGCGGGCCGTCTCGACGCTCCACGCCAGGGCGGCGCGCGCACCACGGACCTTGTTCGCAGCGATCTGCTCGCCGTTGCCGGAGCCGCCGACGACGATGCCCAGCGTCCCCTCGTCGACGGCGCCCTGGGCGGCGGCGACGCAGAACGGCGGGTAGTCGTCGGCGGCGTCGTAGGTGTGGGCGCCGTGGTCGACGGGCTCGTGACCGTGGGCGGTGAGCCACTCGGCGATCCGGTTCTTCAGCTCGAAGCCGGCATGGTCGGTTCCCAGGTGGACGCGCATGGGCTCAGTGTCCCAGAGTCCTGCGTCGGTCATCGAGCCAGGCACCGACGGTGACCACCAGCGAGCGGGCGGCGTCGAAGGTCTCGGGGCGTCGCCAGAACGAGTGCACCATGCCGAGTGCGCGGTGCGCCGTGACGTCGACGCCCGCCTCGGCGAGCGCAGCGGCGAAGGCCTCGCCCTGGTCGCGCAGCACGTCGTGCTCGCACGTGACGAGGAAGGTCGCCGGCAGGTCCGCCAGGTGCGGGGCGCGCACGACGCTCACCTCGGGGTGGTCGGCGGCCTCGCCCGGGGCGTAGGCGTCCCACATCCAGTCCATGGTGGCGGCGTCGAGCGCGGCGTTCTCGAGGTCTGCCTGGAGGGCCGCCCGCCGGTCGGTGGCCGGGTAGAGCAGGACGAGCGCGTCGACCAGGGCCGCGTCACGCACGGCCAGTCCGGCGACGAGCGTTCCGCCGGCGGAGTCGCCGATCGCGGGCAGCCAGGCCGTGTCGACGCGGTGGTCGCGTCCGTCTCGACGGAGCCAGCGGGCTGCGGTCTCGACGTCGTCGAGCGGCGCGGGGTACGGGTGCTCCGGCGCTCGGCGGTAGTCGACGGCCAGGAGCGCCCACCCGGTCACGTGGGCGAGGTGACGGCAGAAGACGTCGTGCGTCTCGAGGTCGTGGAAGACCCACCCGCCGCCGTGGACGTACAGCGCGACCGGCGCCCCCGCCCGGGGCCGGTACAGCCGGCACGGCACCCCGCCGGCGTCGACGTCCTCGACGTGGTCGAGCCCGATGCGGTCGTCGGCGAGCGCGATCTCGCGCGCCTCGATCCGGGCCTGCTCGATCTCCGCCAGGGTCGGCACGCCGGACTCCGGCTCGCCCATCTCCGCGAGCAGCGCGCGGGACTGCTGGTGGAGGCTCATCAGTAGTACCAGGGGTAGTCCGACCAGTCCGGGTCGCGCTTCTCCAGGAACTGGTCGCGACCCTCCTGCGCCTCGTCGGTCATGTAGGCCAGGCGGGTGGTCTCGCCCATCATCACCTGCTGGCCGACGAGGCCGTCGTCGATGAGGTTGAAGGAGTACTTGAGCATGCGCTGGGCGGTGGGGCTCTTGCCGTTGATCATCCGACCCCACTCCAGGGCCGTCGCCTCGAGCTCGGCGTGCGGGACGGCGCGATTGACGGTGCCCATGCGGACGCCGTCCTCGGCGGAGTACTCCTCGGCGAGGAAGAAGATCTCTCGCGCGAACTTCTGCCCCACCTGGCGCGCCAGGTACGCCGAGCCGAACCCGCCGTCGAAGCTGCCGACGTCGGCGTCGGTCTGCTTGAAGCGGGCGTGCTCGGCCGACGCGATCGTCAGGTCGGAGACGACGTGCAGGCTGTGCCCGCCACCGGCGGCCCAGCCGGGCACGACGCACACGACGACCTTCGGCATGAAGCGGATGAGGCGCTGCACCTCCAGGATGTGCAGCCGGGCGAGCTTCGCCTTGTCGATCGGGCTCGGTTCCTCCGCGCCGGTGTCGGCACCGTCGGCGTCGGTGGCCTCGTACTGGTAGCCGGCCTTGCCGCGGATCCTCTGGTCGCCGCCGGTGCAGAAGGAGCGCTTGCCGTTCTTGGCGCTGGGGCCGTTCCCGGTCAGCAGCACGCACCCGACGTCTGCCGACGTCCGCGCGTGCTCCAGCACCTGGAGCAGCTCGTCGACGGTGTGCGGGCGGAACGCGTTGAGGATGTCCGGACGATCGAACGCGACGCGTACCGTGCCGTGCGCGACCGCCCGGTGGTACGTGACGTCCGTGAGGTGCTCGAAGCCGGGCACGTCCCGCCACGCCGTGGGGTCGAAGGTCTCGCTGACGCCGTCCAGTGCACTCATGGACCGGACGCTACCGCGCCTCAGTCGAAGATCGGGTCGCGGTCGCGGGTGCGCTTGAGCTCGTAGAAGCCGTCGTAGCCGGCGAGCAGCCGCGCACCGTCGAAGACGCGACCGGCGTCCTCGCCCTTGGGGGCCGGCGACAGGACGGGGCCGAAGAACGCGACGCCGCCCACCTCGATCACCGGTGTGCCGACCTCCTGGCCGACGCGGTCGATGCCGTCGGCGTGCGACGCGCGGACGGCGTCGTCGAGCGAGGAGTCCTCCGCGGCGTCGGCGAGCTCGGTCGGCAGGCCGATCTCGGCGAGCACCTCCTCGTACAGTCCGCGCTCGAAGTCTCGGCCACCGGGGTGGCGGGCGGTGCCGATCGCGGTGTAGAACTCGCGCAGCGACTCCTGACCGTGCTGCTGCTCGACGGCGACCGCGAGCCGCACCGGACCCCAGCCGGTGGCGATCATCTCGCGGTACTCGTCGGGGACGTCCTTGTCCTCGTTGAGCACCGACAGGCTCATGACGTGGAAGACGGTGCGGACGTCGCGCACCTGCTCGACCTCCAGCATCCAGCGCGATGTCATCCAGGCCCACGGGCACAGGGGGTCGAACCAGAAGTCGACGGTCTCGGTGGTCTGCGTCCGGGTCATGGTCGGGTGAACGACGGGGCCGCCGCCACCATTCCCACCCGCGCCGTTCGACCATCTCACGCGGTCCGGGGCCGGACCGTGCGGAACGTGTTACCGCGACCTGACATGCGGACCGCACCGCCCGAAACACGACGTCCCTAGCGTCGGCGGCACGTGGGGTCGATGAGCACCCCTCCAGGTCCCGAGCGAGGCAGCCCATGACCATCGACATCGACACCGTCCGACCCACGACGACCGCACCCCCCGCAGGGGCCGGCGCCCGAGCGAGGGTCCCTGCGCGTCGCACCGGACGGTGGATCGACCGGTGGGACCCCGAGGACCCCGACTTCTGGGAGGTCGAGGGGCGCCGGGTCGCGCGCCGCAACCTCGCCTGGTCGATCTTCGCCGAGCACCTCGGCTTCTCGGTCTGGCTGCTGTGGAGCGTGACCGCGACGTTCCTCGTGTCGGCCGGGTTCGACTTCACGCCGCAGCAGCTGTTCTGGCTGGTGGCGGCACCCAACCTGGTGGGTGCACTCATCCGGCTGCCGTACACCTTCGCCGTGCCGAGGTTCGGTGCCCGCAACTGGACGGTCGTCAGCGCCCTGCTCCTCGTGGTGCCGACCGGGCTGTTCGCGTACGTCGTGCAGCGACCCGACACTCCGTACTGGGTCTTCATGCTGGTCGCCGCGACCGCGGGCGTCGGCGGGGGCAACTTCGCCTCGTCGATGGCGAGCATCAACTTCTTCTACCCCGCGAGTCGCAAGGGCGCAGCGCTCGGCCTCAACGCGGCCGGTGGCAACCTCGGCGTCTCCCTGGTCCAGCTGTTCCTCCCGGTCATCGTCGGGGGTGCCGGCCTCTTCGGCCTCGTCGCCGCGAGCGGCTCGCTGCACCTCGAGCGCGCCGCCTACCTCTGGGGCGGGCTTGCCCTCGTGGCCGCGGCCGGTGCGTTCTTCTTCATGAACAACCTCTCCGTGGCACGCTCGCGACCCCGCGAGCAGCTGCGCGTGGTGCGCTACCGCCACACCTGGATCATGGCGTTCCTGTACATCGGCACCTTCGGCTCGTTCATCGGCTTCTCCGCCGCGATGCCGCTGCTCATCAAGATCAACTTCTTCGACCAGCCGACGCCCGACGTCGTGGGCATCGGCATCAACGTGGCGTCGTTCGCCTTCCTGGGCGCGCTGGTCGGGTCCATCACCCGTCCCTTCGGCGGCTGGCTCGCCGACCGCTTCGGCGGCGCCAGGGTGACGGTCGCGTCGTTCGCGCTCATGACGGCCGGCACGCTGGTGGTGCTGTTCACGTTGACCCGGCTCACGCCGGTGCCGAAGGTCGACCCCACCACCGTCGACCCGGCCACGTTCACGTTCCCCGACGCCGTGACCAGCGCGGTGGAGGCCAACGAGCAGACGTTCTGGTTCTTCCTCGCCGCGTTCCTGTTCGTCTTCGCCGCGTCGGGCATGGGGAACGGATCCACCTACCGGATGATCCCGATCATCTGGAAGGTGCGTGCCGAGCAGGCCGGCCCGGAGGGCTCACCCGAGCGCAACCGGGCGCTGCTGCAGTCGACGCGCGAGGCGTCGGCCGTGCTCGGCATCGTCGGAGCCGTCGGAGCCGTCGGCGGCTTCCTCATCCCGATGACGTTCGGCGCCCCGTGGATCGACGACCCGGTGTCGGCGGTCCGCACCGCCTTCGCGATCTTCGCCGGCTTCTACGTGGTGTGCCTCGTCGTGACCTACCTCGTGTACATGCGACCCGGGTCGCCCATGGCGCGGGCGCGGGTCTGACGTGCAAGGACCCGTCGGCTCGAACCCGCCCAGCACCGACTCGCACTGCCCGTACTGCGCCCTGCAGTGCGCGCAGCGGCTAGGCGGCCACCCCGTGGCCGCCGAGCCGCGGGACTTCCCCACCAACCGCGGTGGGATGTGCCAGAAGGGCTGGACGTCCGCCGACCTGCTACGCACCCCGGACAGGTTGGCGCGGCCCCTCCGGCGGACGTCCGAGGGGTTCGAGGAGGTCTCGTGGGACGAGGCCCTCGACGACGTCGCGGCACGCGTGCTGGCGTTGCGCGCGGAGCACGGCCCCGACGCCGCCGCCGTGTTCGGGGGCGGCGGCCTGACCAACGAGAAGGCGTACCAGCTCGGCAAGTTCGCCCGGTTGGCGCTGCGGACACGCCTCGTCGACTACAACGGTCGCTTCTGCATGTC
Source organism: Aeromicrobium halocynthiae (assembly GCF_039531385.1). Taxonomy (NCBI): domain Bacteria; kingdom Bacillati; phylum Actinomycetota; class Actinomycetes; order Propionibacteriales; family Nocardioidaceae; genus Aeromicrobium; species Aeromicrobium halocynthiae. Next base: position 64,323 of record NZ_BAAAPY010000003.1, read on the forward strand.
TGCTGCGGCAGCCGCGGCGAACCGGTCGCTGGGCATCGACCGTGGGCTGCCGTTCCCCCTCACCGACCTGCAGGACGCCGACGCGGTGCTGCTGCTCGGCAGCAACCTGGCCGACACGATGCCGCCGGCGGTGCAGCACCTTGCGGCGGTCCGGGAGCGCGGCGGCCTGGCGGTGGTCGACCCCCGCCGCTCGGCCACGGCCCGCCTGGCCGACGACCGCGCCGGCATCCACCTGTCGCTGCGACCCGGCACCGACCTCGCGCTCCTGCAGGGGCTCCTCCACGTCGTCCTCGGCGAGGGGCTGGCCGACGTGGCCTACCTGCGTGACCGGGTCGAGGGCGTCGAGGAGGTCCGCCGGTCGGTCGCGCAGTGGTGGCCGGAGCGGGTCGCGTCGGTCACCGGCGTCCCCGCGGGCGACCTGCGCCGCGTGGCGCACCTGCTCGCCGACGCGTCGCCGCACCGCGGAGGCCGGGGTGCGTTCGTGCTCACCGGCCGCGGGGCCGAGCAGCACGTCGACGGCTCGCAGACGGTCGGCGCCGCGATCGCCCTGGCACTTGCCCTCGGACTGCCCGGGTCCCGGCGCGGGGGCTACGGCGCGATCACCGGCCAGGGCAACGGGCAGGGCGGGCGTGAGCACGGGCAGAAGGCCGACCAGCTCCCCGGCTACCGCTCGATCGAGGACGACGAGGCGCGGGCGCACGTGGCCGAGGTCTGGGGCGTGACGCCGGACGACATCCCCCGCTCCGGCGTGCCGGCCGTCCAGCTGCTGTCGTCGCTCGGCGTCGACGGCGGGCCGCGCGCGTTGTTCGTGCACGGCAGCAACCTCGTGGTGAGTGCCCCGCGCGCCTCCGCCGTGCGGGAGAGGTTGCAGGCCCTCGACCTGCTGGTCGTCTGCGACGTCGTGCCCTCGGAGACGGCCCTGCTGGCCGACTACGTCCTGCCCGTGACGCAGTGGGCGGAGGAGGACGGCACCATGACGAGCCTCGAGGGGCGGGTGCTGCGGCGTCGTCGGGCCGTGACGCCCCCGCCGGGCGTCCGCGACGAGCTGTGGGTGTGGGCCGAGCTCGCACGTCGGCTCGACGCGCCGGGCACCTGGTCCACCGACGCCTCGGAGGTGTTCGACGAGCTGGCACGGGCGAGCGCCGGCGGACGAGCCGACTACAGCGGCCTCAGCCATGCCCGGCTGGACACCGGCGAGGCGCTGTACTGGCCGTGCCCGAGCGCCGACCACCCCGGGACGCCGCGCCTGTTCACCGACGGCTTCCCCACGGCCGACGGGCGCGCCCGCATGGTCCCTGCCACCGTCACCGGACCCGACGACGACGTGCGCCCCGACGCGCCCGTCCACCTCGTGACCGGCCGACTCCTCCAGCACTACCAGTCGGGTGCGCAGACCCGGCGCGTCACCCAGCTCCGCGACGCAGCGCCGCAGGCGCACGTGGAGATGCACCCCTCGCTCGCCGCCCGGATCGGGCTGGACGGCGCCGAGCCGGTCCGCGTGACCTCGGCCCGCGGCTCGATGGTCGCCACAGCGCGCGTGAGCCCCGACGTGCCGCCCGAGGTCGTCTTCGTCCCGTTCCACTTCGCCGGCGCGGACCTCGTGAACGCGTTGACCAACGATGCCACCGACCCCGTGTCCGGCATGCCCGAGTTCAAGGTCTGTGCGGTCACCGTCGAACGGGTCGACGTCGCGGAGTCGATGCTCCACCCGTCCCAGGAGGCCGTGTCATGAGGATCGTCGTCGTCGGTGGCGGGATGGTGGGCCACCGCTTCGCCCAGGAGGCCGTGCGGCTCGACCCCGGCGCCGACGTGGTGGTCGTGGGCGAGGAGCCGTACGAGCCGTACAACCGGGTCCTGCTCTCGGAGGTCGTCGCAGGTCGGAGCGACCTCTCCGCCGTCGTGCTGCCCGAGGCGCCAGGCGTGGGAAGGAGGCGAGGGGTGCGCGCCGTCGGCGTCGACCTCGCCGCACGCCACCTCGAGCTGGACGACGGGGCGCGGGTGACCTGGGACCACCTCGTGCTGGCGACCGGCGCGCGGGCGCGGGTGCTGCCGCTGCCCGGCCTCGAGGCGGGCGACGGCCGTCTCGTCATCGGGGCCCACGTGCTCCGCACGATCGACGACGCGCGCGGTGTGGTCGCGGGCGCCGTCAACGCCACCCGCGCATGCGTCGTCGGCGCGGGCGCCATCGGGGTGGAGGTGGCGTGCGGCCTGCGCGGTCGTGGGCTCGAGGTCACCGTGCTCGCGTCCCGCGACGGCGTGCTCGACCGCGACCTCGACCCGCGCGTCTCCGCGGTCGCCACACGCTCCCTCGCCGACCTCGGGGTCCATGTGGTCCCCCGTGCCGGGGTGCGCGCGGTCGAGGTCTCGCATGGTCACGTGGACGCCGTCGTGCTGGAGGACGGTTCCCACGTGCCGACGGACCTGCTCGTGCTGGCGACCGGGTCGGTGCCGCGCACCGAGCTCGCCGTCGATGCGGGCCTGGCCGTGGGCAAGGGGGTCGTCGTCGACGAGGACCTGCGGACCAGCCACCCGGACGTGAGTGCGATCGGCGACTGCGCCGAGACCCCCGACGGCGTCAGCGGGCTCGTCGCCCCCGGCTGGGCCCAGGCGGCGGCCCTCGCCGAGCGGCTGCTCCGTGACCGACCCGTCGCCCCCGTGCCGGTCCAGGGCGCCGCGCTGCGCCTGAAGGCCGTCGGACTCGACGTCGTCACCGCCGGGGTGCGCGCGTCGACGTCAGGCCCGGACGACCGCGTCGTGAGCATCGACGACGGTGGCGCCCGACGTTTCGTCGAGCTGGTGGTACGCGGCGGCACGCTCGTCGGCACGACCTGTGTCGGGGCACCCGAACTGGCCGGGCGGCTCTCGATGCTGCTCGACCGGCCCGGCATCATGCCGCCAGACCCGCTCCAGCTGCTGGTCGGGGTCCCCGACGAGCAGGTCGGCTCCCCCACCGCCATGCCGCCGAGCACCACCGTGTGCCGCTGCAACGGGGTCACCAAGGCCGCCGTGCTCGGCGCCTGGGACGCCGGCTGCTGCACCCTCGAGGACGTCGTCGAGACCACGCGCGCCACCACGGGGTGCGGCGGGTGCCGGAGCCTGGTCTGCGGACTCGTGGAGTGGTTGCAGCAGGTCGACCCGCCGTCCTCACACGAGGCGTCGCAGGAGCGTGAGAGAGGTGTTGCAGCGAGGTAACCCAACGTGTGAAGCGACGACACACGACGTCCGTAGCGTCCTCGCCATGGAACGCAGCACCGTGGTCGTGGTCGGGGCCGGGATGGTCGCCCGCCGTCTGGTGGAGGCCCTCGTCGAACGGGGCGCCACCGAGCAGTGGGACGTCGAGGTCTACGGCGACGAGCCGTACGCCCCCTACGACCGGGTGGCGCTGACCAGCTGGTTCGACTGCGACTCGATCGAGGAGCTGCTCCTCGGTGACCAGTCCGTGTGGGACGCCCCAGGCATCCACCTCCACACCGGCACGCCGGTCGAGGCGGTCGACCCCACGAGCCGCACCGTCGTCGTCGGCGGCCAGACCCGTCGCTACGACGCGCTGGTGCTGGCCACCGGGTCCTACGCGGCGGTGCCGCCGGTCGAGGGCGCGGACCTGCCGGGGTGCTTCGTCTACCGCACCGTCGACGACCTCGACTCCCTCCGCGACTGGATCGAGCGACGCGGCGCCGAGCTCGGGCGCCCCGTCCGGAGCGCCGTGGTCGGCGGCGGCCTGCTGGGCCTCGAGGCGGCCGGCGCCCTCACCGCGCTCGGGACCGCGACCACCGTCGTCGAGTTCGCCGACCGCCTCATGCCTGTCCAGGTCGATCCCGGCGGCGGCGAGGCGCTGCGCCGCCTGATCGAGGGCCTCGGCGTCGACGTCCGGACCTCGACGGCGACGTCCCGCGTGGTCGCCGGCACCGACGCTGCCGTGAGCGCCATGGAGTTCGCTCACGGCGACGCGCTCGACGTCGATGTCGTCGTGTTCGCGACCGGGGTGCGCCCACGCGACGAGCTCGCCCGCGAGGCGGGCCTGGCGGTGCACCCGCGCGGCGGCGTGCTGGCCGACGAGGGCTGCCGCACGAGCGCCCCCGACGTCTTCGCCGTCGGCGAGGTCGCGTGCGTGGCCGACCGGGTCTGGGGGCTCGTCGGCCCCGGGTACACGATGGCCGAGGTCGTCGCCGACCGTCTGCTCGGTGGTGAGGCGACGTTCACGGACGCCGACCTCTCGACCAAGCTCAAGCTCCTGGGGGTCGACGTCGCGAGCTTCGGCGACGCCTTCGGCACCACCCCGGACAGCCTCGAGGTCGTCTACGCCGACCCGGTGCAGGGCCTGTACAAGAAGCTGGTCCTCAGCGACGACGCCGGGACCCTGCTCGGCGGCGTTCTCGTGGGAGACGCGTCGGCCTACGGGACCCTACGGCCCCTCGTCGGGCACCCGCTCGGTGCCGACGCCGCCGCCTGGCTGCTGCCGGAGTCCGCGCAGCGGCCCACGGGCGGCGCCCTGCCGGACGACGCGACGGTCTGCTCGTGCAACAACGTCAGCGCGGGCACCGTGCGCTGCGCCGTCACCGACCAGGGTTGCACCGACCTTGCAGGGGTCAAGGCGTGCACGAAGGCCGGGACGAGCTGCGGCTCGTGCGTGCCGATGGTCAAGCAGCTGTTCCAGGTGCAGCTCGCAGAAGCGGGCATCGAGGTCGGCAACGACCTGTGCGAGCACTTCTCGCTGAGCCGTGCTCAGCTCTTCGACGTGGTGCGCGTGAGCGGCATCCGCACGTTCAGCGAGCTGCTGGCCCGGCACGGCCGGGGTCGCGGCTGCGACGTCTGCCGACCGGTGGCCGCGTCGATCCTGGCCTCGCTCTACCAGGAGCACGTTCTCGACGGCGAGGGCGCGGCGCTGCAGGACACCAACGACCATGTGATGGCCAACATGCAGAAGGACGGGTCGTACTCGGTCGTCCCGCGCATCCCGGGGGGCGAGGTCACGCCGGAGGGCCTCATCGTCATCGGCGAGGTCGCGAAGGACTTCGGGCTCTACACGAAGATCACGGGTGGCCAGCGCATCGACCTCTTCGGCGCCCGCATCGAGCAGCTCCCGGCGATCTGGTCCCGCCTCGTCGACGCCGGCTTCGAGTCCGGGCACGCGTACGGCAAGTCGTTGCGCACCGTGAAGTCGTGCGTCGGGTCCACGTGGTGCCGCTACGGCGTGCAGGACTCCGTGGGCCTCGCCATCGCGCTCGAGCTGCGGTACCGCGGGTTGCGGTCGCCGCACAAGATCAAGCTCGGCGTCTCCGGCTGTGCCCGCGAGTGCGCCGAGGCCCGTGGCAAGGACGTCGGCGTCATCGCCACCGACCAGGGCTGGAACATGTACGTCGGCGGCAACGGCGGCTTCACGCCGCGGCACGCCCAGCTGTTCGCCGAGGACCTCACCACCGAGCAGCTGGTGCGCGCGATCGACCGCTTCCTCATGTACTACGTCCGCACGGCCGACCGGCTGCAGCGCACGGCACCGTGGGTGGAGGCGGTCGAGGGCGGCATCGACGCGGTGCGCGCGGTCGTGATGGACGACTCGCTCGGGATCGCCGCCGACCTCGACGCCGCGATGGACGCCCACGTCGGCGGCTACCGCGACGAGTGGGCTGCGACGCTCGATGACCCCGAGAAGCTGCGCAAGTTCGCGTCGTTCGTCAACGCCCCGGACGTCGCCGACCCCGACCTCGCCTACGTCGCCGAGCGCGGCCAGCGACGACCCGCGCCCCCCGAGGAGCGCGGCGTCGTGATCGCCGGCGCCACCCTGCCCGTCCGTACCGCTGGAGGACCTCTGTGACCACCTACGCCGACCTGCTGACCACCCGGACGACGATCGTGGCCGTGTGCCGACTCGCCGACCTGCACCCCGACCGCGGAGCGGCGGCGCTCGTCGAGGGGCACCAGGTGGCCCTCTTCCGGCTCGCCGTCACCGACGAGGTGCTGGCGGTCTCCCACCGCGACCCGTTCACCGGGGCGAACGTCATCGCCCGCGGGCTGGTCGGGTCCCGCGGCGACGTCCCCACCGTGGCCTCGCCCCTGCTGAAGCAGGCGTTCGACCTGCGCACCGGGCGGTGCCTCGACGACCCCGACGTGGCCCTCGCCACGTACCCCGTGCACGTCGTCGACGACGTCGTGCACGTCGTCGTCGACGAGACTGGGTGATCGTGAACGCCCTTCGACCCGTGCTCGCCGGCACCTCCATGCTCGTCACCGCCCAACGTCGCGCAGAGGAGCTTGCAGGGGCCCTGCAACGTCGGGGCGCCTGCGTCACCACGGCGTCGTCGCTCGGGGTGGAGTCACACATCGACGAGGCCGGGCTGCTGGCCGCCACGCGCCGGCTCCTCGACTCGCCGCCGGACGTGCTGGTGGTGACGACCGGGATCGGCTTTCGGGGGTGGCTGGACACCGCCGAGGCCTCCGGGTTCGGGCACGAGCTCGTCGAGGCGCTCGGCCGCACGCGCATCGTGGCGCGTGGACCGAAGGCCCGCGGTGCCCTCCAGGCGGCCGGGCTCACGCCGGACTGGGTCGCGGAGTCCGAGACGTCCGCGGAGATCGTGACGCTGCTCCTCACGGAGGGCGTCGACGGCCTGCACGTCGCCGTGCAGCACCACGGCGCCGGCGACGACGGCATCGAGACGGCGCTGCGTGGAGCGGGCGCCACGACCACGACGCTCGTGGTCTACCGCTGGGGCCCGCCGCCGGACCCGGCCGCCGTCGACCGCTCGGCGCAGGTCGCGGTCGCGGGCGGCTACGACGCGGTCGTCTTCACGTCCTCCCCCGGCGCGAGTGCATGGTTCGAGGTCGTCGACGCCCACGGGGGCGTCGACGCCCTCCACGAGCTCGTCGCAGCCCGTCGGCTGACCCTCGCCGCGGTCGGCCCGGTCACCGCGGACCCGCTCGTCGCCCGCGGGTTCGGCCCCCTCGTCCCGGAGCGGTCCCGCCTCGGTGCGCTGGTGCGCGAGCTGATCGTCCACCTCGGCGAGGACGCGACCGCGATCCAGGTGCCCGAAGGATCGCTGCGCCTCAGGGCGACGAGCGTGACCCTCGACCATGAGGTGCAGCCGGTCTCCCCCAGCGGCCTCGCCGTGCTCCGGCTGCTCGCCGAGAAGCCGGGCAGCGTCTACTCCCGCGAGCAGCTGCTCGCCGTGCTGCCCGGCGACTCCCGCGACCCGCACACCGCCGAGATGGCGGTGGCGCGCCTGCGCGAGGCCGTCGGGCGAAGCACCATCCGGACCGTCGTGAAGCGGGGCTACCGCCTCGCGGTCGAGGAGGACGCATGACCCCCGCGCTCGTGGCCACCAGCCACGGCACGTCGAGCCCGGCCGGGCGACGGGCCGTCGCGGCGCTCGTCGAGGCCGTCCGCCGTCGTCTGCCGCACGTTCAGGTGCACGACGCCTTCGTCGACGTGCAGACCCCGACGCCCGACGACGTCGTCGCGCACCTCGGTCGGCCGGCGGTCGTGGTGCCGCTGCTCCTGGCACCCGGCTTCCACGTGCGGGTCGACGTCGCCCGCGCCGCTTCGGCGCCTGGGTGCACCGCCGCCGCGACCCTCGGCCCCGACGACCGTCTCGTCGGCGTGCTGGTGCGCCGCCTGCTCGCGGCGGGCGCGTGCGACGAGGACGTCGTCGTGCTGGCGTCGGCCGGCTCGAGCGACCCCGTCGCGCAGGCGTGCTTCGAGACCGTGGCGCGCGACCTCAGCGCGGCGATCGGTCAGATCGTCCCGGTCGGCTACGTGGGGGGCACCGGCCGACCGCTGGCCGACGTCGTGGCCGCGGCGCGGGTCGACGGGAGCGACCGGCGTGTGGTCGCCACCTCGTTGCTCCTGGCGCCGGGCTTCTTCCAGGACCGGGTCGCGGCGGCCGACGTCGACGTCGTGACGCGCCCGCTCCTGGACGACGGGCCGGTCGACCCGCGGCTCGTCGACCTGGTGGTCGACCGCTACGCCGCGGCGGTCACGACCTCGCCCGCTCAGCGGGGCTGGAGCGGCACGGGCTGACCGGCACGCATCTCCGACACCAGCGACGCGACGACCGCGTCGAGCCTGCCGCCGTTGGCCTCGGCCACCCGGCGCTGCCGCTCGTAGGACGGTGCGTGCCGCACGATGTCGTCGACGGCGGCCAACTCGTCGGTGCACCCGAGGCGCTCGGCGACGGGCGCGAGACGCTCCAGCAGGCGGGCGAGGTCGGCGGTCACGAGGTCCTCGTTGGCGTGCTGGTCGAGGATCAGCCAGGAGTCCATGCCGTAGCGCGCCGAGCGCCACTTGTTCTCCTGCGCGAACCATGGCGGCAGGTCCGGCAGCTCGTTCCCGGCGTCGAGCTCGCTGGAGAGGTGCTCCACGAGGCAGTGCGTCAAGGCCGACGTGGCGAGCAGCTCGTGCATCGTGGGGATGCCGTCGCAGACCCGCACCTCGAGCGTGCCGAACTTGGGCGACGGCCGCAGGTCCCACCGGATCTCGTCGAAGACGTCGATGACGCCCGTGGTCGTGAGGTCCTGCACGTAGTGCTCGAGCTCGAACCACTCCTGGAAGTGGAACGGCAGGCCCGCCGTGGGCAGCTGCTGGAACATGAGCGCCCGGTTCGACGCGTACCCGGTCTCCTTGCCGCCCCAGAACGGCGAGGAAGCGCTGAGCGCCTGAAGGTGGCCGTAGTAGGCGAGCATCGCGTTCGCGATGGGCAGCACCTTGTCGCGGTCCTCGATCCCGACGTGGACGTGCACGCCGTAGATCAGCATCTGTCGCCCCCACCACTGCGTGCGGTCGATGAGCGTCGCGTACCGCTCCTGGTCGGTGACCTTCTGGTTGTCCCACCGGGCGAACGGATGGGTCCCGGCGCTCATCAGCTCCACCCGCAGGGGGTCGGTGACGCCGCGGATCTCCTCGATCGCCTCCGTCAGGTCCCGCCCCGCCTCCGCGACCGTGCTGCGCACGCGCGAGACCACCTCGACGGTGTTCAGCAGCAGCTCCTGACGGATGAGGGGATGCTGTCCGCCGCCGTCGGGTGCGACGGCGTCCAGCACCGTCTGCGCCACCTGGCGCAGGTCACCGGAGTCGGCGTCGACGAGCGCTAGCTCCCACTCGATGCCGACGCTCGAGCGCGCCGAGGAGGCGAAGGGCAGGTGCACGTGGTCCATCCTGCCCCACGGGAGCCGTCGCGCCGATATCGTCGCGCCATGGGAGATGCCAGCGCCTCGTGGCGCCTCGACCACCCGTGGGCGAAGGTCTACGAGCGCGTGAGCACCGACGACCGTCTCGGTCCGCTGCTGTGGCGCCTCGGCACGGGGTCCTCCGTGGACGAGCTGCACGCACGGGCGGCGGCCGCCCTCGACGCGCTGCCGCCCGGCGCACGCGTCCTCGACGTGCCGTGCGGGAGCGGCATCGTGCTGCGCGACCTCCCCCGCGACCACGCGCTGCGCTACGTCGCCGCCGACATCTCACCGGCCATGCTGCGCCGCACGAGGGCGGAGGCAGAGCGACTCGAGGTGCCCGGCATCGAGACCAAGGAGGCCGACGTCCACCGACTCGACGACCAGGACCACACCTACGACCTCGTGCTGACCTTCACCGGCCTGCACTGCCTCCCCGACCCCGCGATGGCCGTGCACGAGCTGGCCCGGGTGCTCCGGCCGGGCGGTCGCCTCGTCGGCAGCACGCTGACCACCGATGCGGGCCTGCGCCACCGGGCGACGTGGGTCGCCGGACGCGCCGCCGGCGTGCTCGGCCCCGGCGGGACCAGGGCGGACCTGCGCCGGTGGATGGCAGACGCCGGGCTCGTCGACGTGGACCTGACGCCCGCCGGCGCCTTCACCTACCTCACCGCGCGACGGCCCTGAGCCCAACCTCACCGTCGGCGCGGACACCGGCGCGTGGAAGCATTGCCACATGCCCGGAACCAACCTCACGCGCGACGAGGCCGCCGAGCGCGCCGGCGTCGTCTCGACCGACTCCTACGTCATCGACCTCGACCTCACGGTCGGTCCCGAGCGGTTCGGCTCGACCACGACGATCCGCTTCGGCGCCGTGCCCGGCTCGTCCACCTTCTGCGACCTGGTCGACGCCGAGGTCGCCGCGATCACGTTGAACGGCGAGCCGCTCGACCCGGCCACGTACGTCGACAGCCGCATCCCCCTGCCGGACCTCGCGGCCGAGAACGAGCTGCGCGTCGAGGCCACCTGCACCTACTCGCGCTCCGGGGAGGGCCTGCACCGCTTCGTCGACCCGGTCGACGACCGGGTCTACCTCTACACCCAGTTCGAGGTGCCCGACGCGCGTCGCGTGTTCGCCACGTTCGAGCAGCCCGACCTGAAGGCGACGTTCCAGTTCGGCGTCACCGCCCCGTCGCACTGGCAGGTCGTCTCCAACTCCCCCACGCCCGAGCCCACGCCCGTCGGGGACGGCACGGCGCGATGGGACTTCGCGCCGACGCAGGTGATGTCGACGTACATCACCGCGCTCGTCGCCGGCGAGTACCACGTCGTGCGCGACTCCTACGTCGGCGAGTACGGCGAGATCCCGCTCGGGGTCTTCTGCCGCCAGTCGCTGGTGGAGCACCTGGATTCCGACGACATCGTGCTCATCACCAAGCAGGGCTTCGAGTTCTTCGAACGCGCCTTCCAGATGGCCTACCCCTTCGGCAAGTACGACCAGCTCTTCGTGCCGGAGTACAACATGGGCGCCATGGAGAACGCGGGCTGCGTGACCTTCCGCGACGAGATGATCTTCCGCTCCCGCCAGACCGTCTCCGCCTACGAGCAGCGCGCCAACACGATCCTGCACGAGATGGCGCACATGTGGTTCGGCGACCTCGTCACCATGAAGTGGTGGGACGACCTGTGGCTCAACGAGTCGTTCGCGGAGTTCGCGGCGCACCACTCGAGCGTCGAGGCGACCCGCTTCACCGACGCGTGGACGGGCTTCACCAACAACCGCAAGAACTGGGCGTACCGACAGGACCAGCTGCCCTCGACCCACCCGATCGCCGCGGACAACCACGACCTGCACGCGGTGGAGGCGAACTTCGACGGCATCACCTACGCCAAGGGCGCCTCCGCGCTCAAGCAGCTCGTCGCGTGGGTCGGCGAGGAGGACTTCTTCGCCGGGCTGCGGGCCTACTTCGCCAAGCACGCCTTCGGGAACACGACGCTGCCTGACCTGCTCGTGGAGCTCGAGGTGGCCTCCGGACGCGAGCTGGACTCCTGGGCCGCCGAGTGGCTGCAGACGTCCGGGGTCAACACCCTGCGTCCGCGCTTCGAGGTCGACGCCGACGGACGGTTCTCCTCCTTCGTGGTGGAGCAGACGGCCATCGAGGCCTACCCCACCCTGCGTCGGCACCGCATCGCCATCGGCCTGTACGACCGCGACGGCGACGCCCTGCGGCGCACCGAGCGCGTCGAGGTCGACGTCGTCGGCGCCGAGACGCCGATCGACGCGCTCGTCGGCACCCGACGACCCGACCTCGTCCTGCTCAACGACGACGACCTCACCTACGCCAAGATCCGGCTCGACGACGCCTCCTTCGCGACCCTCGTCGAGCACATCGCCTCGATCGAGGAGTCGCTCCCCCGCGCCCTGTGCTGGGGAGCCGCGTGGGACATGACCCGCGACGCCGAGCTCACCTCGACCGACTTCGTCTCCCTCGTCCTCGCGGGCGTCGGCTCGGAGTCCGACCTGACCGCCGTCGGGTCCCTGCTGCGCCAGGGCACCACCGCGGTCCGGCTGTTCACCCACGAGGACGACCGTCCCGCGCTCGCCCGACGCTGGGAGGACGGGCTGAAGTCCCTGGCCGAGTCCGCGGCACCGGGCAGCGACCACCAGCTCGCGTTCGTGCGCGCCTACGCCTCCGCGACGTCAGCGCCCGACGGGGTCCGCGCCCTGCTCGACGACGGCCTGCCCGGACTCGACGTCGACACCGACCTTCGCTGGACGCTGCTGACGGCACTGGCACGTCTGGGCGCAGCCGACGAGACCGAGATCGCCGCAGAGCTCGAGCGCGACCACACCATCTCCGGACAGGAACGGGCCGCCGCCGCCCGCGCCACCCGACCGACGCGCGAGGCCAAGGAAGCCGCCTGGCAGGCCGTCGTCGTCGACGCCTCGACCCCCAACGAGACACGTCGCCAGACCGCCGCGGCCTTCCAGGTCCACGGGCAGGGCGACCTGCTCGAGCCGTTCGTCGACCGCTACCTCGAGATGGCCGAGACCATCGTCGAGGAGCAGGGCGTCTGGATCGGCCAGATCGCCCTCGTGAGCCTGTTCCCCCTGGCCAACCCGGCCCAGCACACCCTCGACAAGGTCGATACGTGGCTCGGGTCCACCTCCGCGACCGCGGCGGCGACACGCTACGTCAGCGAGGGACGCGACGACCTCGCCCGGGCGCTGCGCGCTCAGAACGCCGCACGCGCCTGAGGCGTCAGCGCTGCGCTGTGCCTTCTCAGTGCTGCGCTGGGGCGCTGTCGGAGGTGCGGACGAGCTCGGTGCCCGGCTCCGGCGGCTCGTAGTTGTTGCGGGCGGTCAGCAGGCCGAACAGCGCCACCACGACGAACATCCCCACGGTCCCGCCACCGAACAGCAGCAGCAGCTCGAGCGTCGACCGCTCGGGACCGGCGATCCAGTCGCCACCCGCGGGCGTGTCCGCAGCGGCGGCACCGGCGGTGGCGAGGAGCCCCAGGAGGGAGGCAGCGAGCAGGGTGACGATCCGCACAGGAGCCTTCATGGACTCGATTCTATCCGCCCGTAGGCTGGACATCATGTTCGGCCTCGACGTGACCCTGCCCGACACCCTCGCCCTCGAGCCCCTGGTGGCCGCCGGCGTCCGCATCGGCGTCATCGTGCTCTTCGCCCTGGTCCTGCGATGGCTCGCAGGACGCGGCATCCGCCGCGTGGTCCACCGTGCCACGAAGGGGCCCGGCTCGAGCGCCTTCGGGCGCACCAAGGCCGGCGGAGCCCTGCGCGACCTCCGTCCTGGCGCGGGCGAGCGACGCAAGCAGCGCGCCCAGGCGCTCGGCGGCCTGCTCACCTCCGTCGTGACCATCCTCATCGCCGGCGTCACGCTCGTCACGATCCTCAGTGTGGTCGGCGTCCCGATCGCTCCCCTGCTCACGAGCGCCGGCATCCTCGGTATCGCGCTCGGCTTCGGTGCACAGACGCTGGTCAAGGACTACCTGGCGGGCATCTTCATGATCCTCGAGGACCAGTACGGCATCGGGGACTGGATCGACCTGGGGGACGCCTCCGGCGAGGTCGAGGACGTCACCTTGCGGGTCACGCGGCTGCGCGACACCGACGGCACCGTCTGGTACGTCCGCAACGGCGAGGTGCTGCGCGTGGGCAACCAGAGCCAGGGGTGGGCCCGCTCCGTGCTCGACGTCACCGTGGACTACGACACCGACCTCGACCGCGCCCAGCAGGTGCTCGCCGAGGAGGCGCACGCCATGGCCGAGGACCCGGAGTTCAAGGGCGTCATCCTCGAGGAGCCGTCGGTGTGGGGCGTCAACGACCTCGCGAAGGACGGTGTCGTGCTGCGCGTCGCCATCAAGACCGCGCCGCTGCAGCAGTGGGCCACCACGCGCGCCCTGCGCGGACGGGTCAAGGCACGCTTCGACGCCGAGGGCATCACCATCCCCCGCTCCCTGCTCGCCGCCGGCGTGACCCCGTGAGCTTCTACGACGAGATCGGCGGCCGCGCCACCATCGAGCGGATCGTCACCGTGTTCTACGAAGGTGTGGCCCACGACGACGTGCTGCGCCCGATGTACCCCGAGGAGGACCTCGGCCCCGCCGCGGAGCGCTTCACCATGTTCCTCGAGCAGTACTGGGGTGGCCCGACCACCTACAGCCAGCAGCGCGGTCACCCGCGACTACGCATGCGACACGCACCCTTCGCCGTCGACGCCGAGGCCAAGGAACGCTGGCTCGTGCACTTCCGAGCCGGTCTCGACGCCGCCGGCCTCGACCCGGAGCACGACGAGCAGTTCTGGGCCTACGCCCAGCACGCCGCGCAGTTCATGATCAACACCCCCGGCTGAGGATCTCCCGCTCGGCGTCCTCCAGCACGCGGGAGCGTTGCGTCGCCAGGTCGAACCCGACGAGGACGGCATCGGAGCGACCGAGGCGTCCCTCCTCGAAGTCGGTGCCGAGCGTCAACGACGAGCGACCGACGTGCGTGATCGACGTGCGGGCCCGGTACGGCTCGGCGCGCCAGGTGAACGGCTCGGCGAGCACGACGTCGACGCGCGCGACGACGAAGCGTCCCATCGCGCCGTGCTCCTCGTGCAGTCCTCGCAGGGCGGCGATCCGCGACTCCTGGGCGTACTCGAAGACCCGGGTGAGGGTGGCCGATCCGTCGGGTCCGAGGTCGCTGCCCCGGACCCGCAAGCGGTAGTCCGCGCCCGCGTCCGGACGCGCGGCGAGGGTGGCGGCCGTCGCTCGCGTCGTCACGCGCGCGAAGGGGGACGCCGCGCCCACCGGCGCGATCTCCTGCACGAGCTCGTCGGCCACCATCGTCGAGCGGACCCGGACCGGGCGCTCGGACAGCAGCAGGGGGCGCAGGAACTCGACCGTCGCCGAGGCGACCTCGAGCGCCGGCAGGTCGCCGGCACGGACGTGCGCGGCACGGGCCTCGAGCGCGTAGTCGACGTAGACGACGTTGTTGACGTGGCCGAGCTCGTCGAGGTCGGCCCAGCGCATGGGCAGGTCGTGGATCAGCTCATCGGGCACGCGCCCGATGCTCCCAGATGCCGTGACGCGCCGTCAGTCGGTCTCGATGAGGACGAGCGTGTCACCCTCCTGGACGATCTGGCCCTCGACCACGGGCACCTCGACGACGCGGCCGCCAACGGGTGCGTGCACGGGGATCTCCATCTTCATCGACTCCAGCACGGCGAGCACGTCGCCCTGGCGCACCTGCGCACCGCGCTCGGTCAGCAGCTTCCAGACGTTGGAGACGACGTCGGCGACGGCGGGGGTCGTGCTCATGCCGGCTCCGGGGCGAGCATCCGGACGGCCTGGACCAGGCGGTCGCGGGTCTCCTCGGGGTGGATGACGTCGTCGAGGATGCCGGCCTCGGCGGCGAGGTACGGCCGGGCGACCTTCTCGCGGTACTCCGCGGCGAGCTCCTCGCGCAGGGCGTCGGGGTCCTCGGCGTCGCGCAGGGCACGCCGGTGCAGCAGGGCGACGGCCCCGCCGGGCCCCATGACCGCGATCTCCGAGCCGGACCAGGCCCACGTCAGGTCCGCACCGAGGGAGCGTGCGCCCATCGCGATGTAGGCACCGCCGTAGGCCTTGCGGACGATGACGGTGAGCACCGGCGACGTCGCCTCGACGTAGGCGCGCAGCATCGTGGCGCCCTGCGTGATCACGCCACGTCCCTCCTCGACGGTCCCGGGCAGGAAGCCCGGGACGTCGACGAAGGTCACCACGGGCAGGTCGTAGCGGGCGCAGAAGTCCACGAACCGGGAGATCTTCACCGACGCCTTGGCATCGAGGACCCCGCCGCGGCGCAGTGGCTGGTTGGCCACGACGCCGACGGCCCTGCCGTCGAGTCGAGCGAGCATCGTGATGACGCTCGGCGCGTGCTCCGGGCTCAGCTCCAGGCGTCCGGTCCCGTCGGTGTCGGCGTCGAGCACGCCGTCGAGGACGTCGTGCATGTCGAAGACGATGCTGGACTTCTCCGGCACCACGTGCGGCAGCCGCTCGACGGCCTCCGCCGGAGCCGGCACGGCCTGGACCGCCGCGGGCCGGCCTCCCACGTGCGAGGGCAGGAAGGACAGCAGCCGTCGGGCCCGGTCGAAGGCCTCGTCCTCGTCCTCGACCTCGAGGTGGGCGACGCCGCTCGTGCGGGTGTGCATGCCCGAGCCTCCGATCTCGTCGGCGGTGGCGTCCTCGCCGGTCGCTGCGCGGACGATCTCGGGTCCGGTGAGGAACATCTGGCCCTGCTCCTTGACCATGATCGTCCAGTCGGTCAGCGCCGGGGAGTAGGCCGCGGCGCCCGCGCACGGCCCGAGGATCAAGGAGATCTGCGGGACGCGACGGCTGGCCTTCACGTTGAGCGCGAAGATCCCGCCGCAGCCGTGCAGGGCGTGGATGCCGTCGTGGATCCGCGCGCCCCCGGAGTCGTTGATGTAGACGATCGGGTGACCCCGGTCGATGGCGAGCTCCTGGGCGCGCTGCACCGTCTCGGCGAAGACCGCTCCGATGGCCCCGGACGCCACGGCGGCGTCGTGGCTGGCCACGACGACGGGTCGCCCGGCGACGGTGCCCCATCCGGTGACGACTCCGGCGCCGCCCGTCGAGCCGGCCGTGCGCAACGGCGCGATCTCGACGAACGACCCCGGGTCGCAGAACAGCTCGGCCCGCTCCCGCGCCGTGTGCTGCCGACGTCCTCGTGGCTCCACCCGCTCGAACCGGTCCGCGCGTCGCTGCGTGAGGACGTCACGGTGCTCGCTCGAGGGTGGACGAGTCGAGGTGAGGGCATCGAGCTGGGTCATGCGGTCTCCCTGTCGAGCGGATCGAGAACATGAGGACTTCCTCAACTATACACAGAACCTGAGGCATTCCTCATCTTCTGTGCCGCATGTCTCGCCACCGCCCCCGACCGTGCGCTACGGTGGCGCTAAGCAAGCGCTTAGTAGCGTTCTGTCTCGCACCGACGAAGGAGTCCCATGACCGAGCCCCGCACCGCCATCGTCACCGGAGCCGCCCGCGGCATCGGCGCAGCCGTCGCCCAGCGTCTGGCCGCCGACGGACACCGCGTCGCCGTGGTCGACCTCGACGAGCAGGCCTGCAGCGGCACCGTCGACGCCATCACCGCCGCCGGCGGCTCGGCCCTGGCCGTCGGTGCCGACGTCAGCTCCGAGAGCGACGTCACCGCGGCCGTCGATCGCGTCGTCGCCGACCTCGGTGCGCCCACCATCGTGGTCAACAACGCCGGCGTCCTTCGGGACAACCTGCTGTTCAAGATGAGCGTCGACGACTGGGACACCGTCATGGGCGTCCACCTGCGCGGCTCCTTCCTGGTCACCAAGGCCGCCCAGAAGCACATGGTCGAGGCGAGCTGGGGGCGCGTCGTCAACCTCTCGAGCACGTCCGCCCTCGGCAACCGCGGACAGGCGAACTACTCCGCCGCCAAGGCCGGCCTGCAGGGCTTCACCAAGACGCTCGCGATCGAGCTCGGCAAGTTCGGAGTCACCGCCAACGCGATCGCCCCCGGCTTCATCCAGACCGACATGACGGCGGCCACCGCCGAGCGCGTCGGCGTCCCCTTCGACGACTTCATCAAGTACAGCGCCGAGCAGATCCCCGTCCAGCGGGTGGGTCAGCCCGAGGACATCGCGCACACCGCCTCCTTCCTGGTCAGCGAGGGCGCCGGCTTCGTCTCCGGACAGGTCATCTACGTCGCCGGCGGACCGAAGGACTGATCGTGCCCGACGGACTCGACCTCGACGCCTTCGCGCACTGGATCGACGCCGAGCGGCCCGGTCTGCTCGACCGGCCCCTCGAGGCGACACTGATCACGGGCGGGAAGTCGAACGTCACGTACGCCGTCTCCGACGGCAGCACCGACGTCATCGTCCGGCGGCCCCCACTCGGGCACGTGCTCGCGACGGCACACGACATGGCCCGCGAGCACCGGGTCATCACCGCCCTGGCGCCGACGGCCGTCCCGGTGCCGGCCACGCACGCCCTGTGCGAGGACGAGTCCGTCATCGGCGCGACGTTCTACGTCATGGAGCGTGCCGCCGGCACGGCGTTCTCCCAGGCCTCGGACCTCGCGGTGCTCGGCGCGGAGCGCACGCGGGACATCACCGGACGCATGGTCGACGTCCTCGCCGAGCTGCACGCCGTGGACCCCGCAGCGGTCGGTCTGGCCGACTTCGGGCGGCCCGACGGCTACCTCGAGCGCCAGGTCCGACGATGGAAGAAGCAGCTCGACGCCTCCCGCAGCCGCGAGCTGCCCGGCATGGACGACCTCGTCGCCCGCCTCGAGGGGACCATCCCGAGCACCGGCGAGGGCACGATCGTCCACGGCGACTACCGCCTCGACAACCTACTCGTCGACACCACCGACGAGGACCGCATCACGGCGGTGCTCGACTGGGAGATGAGCACCCTCGGCGACCCGCTCACCGACGTCGCCGTCCTGCTCGCCTACCAGCAGCTGGCCGAGGAGGCCCCCGGCGCCGGTCGCGCCCTGGTCACCGACGCGGCCAAGGCGCCGGGCTACCTGTCGCGCGAGGAGGTCCTCGCCCGCTACGCCGAGCGGTCCGGTCGCGACGTCTCCGACATCGACTTCCACCTGGCCCTGGCCTTCTTCAAGCTCGCAGTGATCCTGGAGGGCATCCACTACCGGCACTCCCACGGCCAGACCCTCGGCGCCGGCTTCGACGGCATCGGTGACCTCATCGTCCCGCTCATCCAGGCAGGACTGCGCGCCTGATCTAGGGTGGGGCCGTGCCCGCCGAGATCCTCGAGCCGCGACGGCGCCCCACGCAGGAGCGCAGCCAGCGGAAGTTCGACCTCCTGCTGCAGGTCTCCCGTGACCTCCTGCTCGAGGTCGGCTTCGAGTCGTTCACGTGCGAGGAGGTGGCCCACCGCGCCGAGCTGCCCATCGGGACGCTGTACCAGTTCTTCGCCAACAAGTACGTCATCGTCTGTGAGCTGGACCGTCGCGACGCCGTCGCGGTGCGCGAGGAGCTGGCCCGGTTCGCCGAGGAGATCCCCACGCTCGACTGGCTGCGCTTCCTGAACCGGCTGGTGGACCACATGGCGGCGCTGTGGCTCGCCGACCCGTCGCGCCGAGCGGTGTGGCACGCCGTGCAGTCGACCCCCGCGACGCGCGCCACGGCGGCGGTGACCGAGCGCGAGCTCGCCGCGGAGGTGGCTCGCGCGCTCGCACCCCTCACGCCCGGCACCCCTCGCGAGCGCCGACGCATCATGGCCGAGGTGCTCGTCCACGTCACGTACTCGATGCTGAACTTCTCGGTGCGTGACGGCCAGGGCCACGCGGAGGCCGTCATCGAGCTCAAGCGGCTCCTGGCCGCCTACCTGCTCTCGGGTGAGCAGGTGCGCAGGGGCTGACCCGTCAGCCGAGCGTCAGGCGCACGACCGTCGCCAGGTGGTCGGCGACCTCGCCGGCCAGCTCGCTCGTGGGCGCCTCGACCATCACCCGCACGAGGTCCTCGGTGCCGGACTGGCGCAGCAGCACCCGCCCGCTCCCGGCCAGGCGCCCCGTCGCCGCCGCCACCTCGGCCTGCAGCCGCGGATCGCTCTCGGCACGGGACTTGTCGACCCCGGGCACGTTGACGAGGACCTGCGGCAGGCGCGTCATGACACCGGCGAGCTCGGCCAGGCTCGACCCGGTCTCGACCATCCGCCCCGCCAGGCACAGGGCGGTCAGGACACCGTCGCCGGTAGTGGCGTGCTCGCTCATGATGACGTGACCGGACTGCTCGCCGCCGAGCACGAACCCGCTGGCCCGCATGGCCTCCAGCACGTACCGGTCCCCCACGGCGGTCTGCACGACGGAGATGCCGGCTGACTCCATGGCCTGCACGAAGCCGAGGTTGCTCATCACGGTGGCGACGACGGTGTCGGCACGCAGGGTCCCGGCGGCCTTCGCGGCCACGGCCAGCACGGCGAGGATCTGGTCGCCGTCGACGACCTCACCGGACGCGTCGACCGCCAGGCAGCGGTCGGCGTCCCCGTCGAAGGCGAAGCCGACGTCGGCGCCGTGCTCCACGACCGCGCGCTGCAGACCGTCGAGGTGGGTGGAGCCGCAGCGATCGTTGATGTTCAGCCCGTCGGGCTCGGCGTGGATGGCGACGACCGTCGCGCCGAGGTCGGCGAAGGCGCGGGGTCCGACCTCGAAGGCCGCCCCGTCGGCGCAGTCCAGCACGACCTTCAGTCCGTCGAGACGGGTACCGGCCGCCGAGACGAGGTGCCGCACGTACGTCTCGACCCCGACGTGGCTGTCCCCGACGCGGCCCACCGCGGCACCGACCGGACGCTCCCAGGGTTCCTCGAGACGCTCCTCGATGGCCCGCTCGAGGTCGTCGGCGAGCTTCAGGCCGCCCCGCGCGAGGAACTTGATGCCGTTGTCGGGCATCGCGTTGTGACTCGCGGAGATCATGACGCCCATGTCGGCGTCGAGCTCGGCGGTCAGGAACGCGGCGCCGGGCGTGGGGACGACCCCGAGGCGGTGCACGTCCACCCCTGCTGAGGCGAGCCCGGCGACGATCGCGGCCTCGATGAACTCGCCGGAGGCCCGCGGGTCACGTCCGACGACCGCGGTGGGTCGCTGGTCGGCGAACGCGCCGACCTCTCCCAGGACGTGCGCGGCGGCCACCGCGAGGTCCAGGGAGAGCTCGGCCGTCAGGTCCCGGTTGGCCAGTCCCCGGACCCCGTCGGTGCCGAAGATCCGGCCCAAGGGATCAGCGCTTGCTGTACTGCGGAGCCTTGCGAGCCTTCTTGAGGCCGGCCTTCTTGCGCTCCTTGATGCGCGCGTCGCGCGTCAGCAGGCCCGCCTTCTTGAGGATGGGGCGGTTGACGTCCTCGTCGACACCGTTCAGCGCACGGGCCACGCCGAGGCGCAGCGCACCGGCCTGGCCGGTCATGCCGCCGCCGCTGACGCGGGCGATGACGTCGAAGCTGGACTCCAGCCCGGTCTCGGCGAGCGCCTCCTTGGCGATCTGCTGGTGCAGCTTGTTGGGGAGGTACTCCTCCAGCGGCTTGCCGTTGACGGTCCAGACGCCGGTGCCGGGCGTGATGCGCACGCGGGCCTTGGCCTCCTTGCGTCGACCGGTCGCGGCACCGGGAGCGACGATGGAGTCGCTCGTGGTGCCCTCGGCGGAGGCGGTGCTCTCGGAGGTGTAGGCCACGCCGTCGGCGGTGGTCTCGAACTCGGTCTCGGTGGTGGTGTCGGCCACGGTGATCTTCTCTCGGCTCGCTGTGCTCAGGTGCTTACTGGGAGATCTGCGTGATCTCGAACGGCTGCGGCTGCTGCGCCGCGTGCGGGTGCTCGGGGCCGGCGTAGACCTTGAGCTTCTTGATCAGCTGACGACCCAGGCGGTTCTTCGGCAGCATGCCGCGCACCGAGGTCTCGATGGCCTTGCGGGCGTCCTTGTCGAGCAGGTCGCCGTACGCGATCTGCTTGAGACCACCGGGGTAGCCGCTGTGCCGGTAGACCGGCTTGTCGGTGCGCTTGTTGCCCGACAGCGAGACCTTGTCCGCGTTGACGATGACGACGAAGTCGCCCCCGTCGACGTGCGGGGCGTAGGTGGGCTTGTGCTTGCCGCGCAGCAGCGTCGCGGCCTGGACGGCAAGGCGGCCGAGGACGACGTCCTCGGCATCGATGACATGCCACTGACGGTTGATGTCAGCAGGCTTCGGGCTGTACGTGGGCACGGCGTGACCTTCTCGGTGTCGAAGTACTCGGGTCGAATGCAGTCGATGATGACGGGGGGGTGACCGGGGATGACCACCGGTCCGGCCGTCGACCTACGACCCACGGGCGGGCATCGGTCGACAGCGACTCTCAAGGGTAACGGGCCCATCCCCACGGGGTCAAAACGGGGCGCGGACGCCGGGGGCGGTGTGCGCCGCACCACTGCGGCCACTAGGTTGGGACGAGAGCGCCGCTGACACCGCGGACTGCAACTGCACGGCACAGGAGACCCATCGTGACCGACCAGACGCTGACCGTACGCGACAACCGTACGGGCGAGGAGTACGAGCTCGAGATCACCGACGGCACCGTGCGTGCCGCTGACCTCGGCAAGATCGGCAAGACCGACGACGAGCCCGGTCTCGCCGTCTACGACCCCGGCTTCACCAACACCGCCTCCACCCGCAGCGCCGTCACCTACATCGACGGCGAGAAGGGCATCCTGGAGTACCGCGGCTACCCCATCGAGCAGCTCGCGGAGCACTCCACGTACCTGGAGGTCGCGTACTTGCTCATCCACGGCGAGCTGCCCACCAAGGAGCAGCACGACCAGTGGGTGCACGAGATCACCTTCCACACCTTCGTGCACGAGAACCTCAAGAGCCTCATGCAGGGCTTCCGCTACGACGCGCACCCCATGGGGATGCTGCTGTCCGGCGTCGGCGCCCTGTCGACGTTCTACCCCGAGGCCCGCGCCATCACCGACGAGCAGGTCCGCCACGAGCAGATCGTGCGCATGATCGCCAAGATGCCGACCCTCGGCGCGTGGTCCTTCCGCCACGCGCAGGGCAAGCCGTACATCTACCCCGACAACGACCTCACCTACACCGAGAACTTCCTCTCGATGCTGTTCAAGATGAGCGAGCAGAAGTACGACCCGGACCCGCGCCTGTCCAAGGCGCTGGAGGTCCTGTTCATCCTGCACGCCGACCACGAGCAGAACTGCTCCACCAACGCGGTGCGGTCGGTCGGCTCGAGCCAGGTCGACCCGTACTCGGCGGTCTCGGCCGGCATCGCGGCCCTCTACGGCCCGCTGCACGGCGGCGCCAACGAGGCCGTGCTCCGCATGCTCAAGCGGATCGGCAGCAAGGACAAGGTCCCGGAGTTCATCGAGGGCGTCAAGAACGGCGACGAGCGCCTCATGGGCTTCGGTCACCGGGTCTACAAGAACTACGACCCGCGCGCCAAGATCATCAAGAAGGCCGTCGACGACGTCTTCGAGGTCACCGGGGTCAACCCGCTGCTGGAGATCGCCCAGGAGCTGGAGAAGATCGCGCTCGAGGACGAGTACTTCGTCCAGCGCAAGCTCTACCCGAACGTCGACTTCTACTCCGGGCTCATCTACGAGGCGCTGCAGTTCCCGCCGGAGATGTTCACCGTCCTGTTCGCCATACCGCGCACGTCGGGCTGGCTGGCGCAGTGGGTGGAGCTCGTCGACGACAAGGAGCAGAAGATCGCCCGGCCCAAGCAGATCTACACCGGTGGTCGCGGCCTCGACTTCGTGCCCGCCGCCCAGCGCTGGGCCTGACCCCGACCCGGTCCTGACGGCCCCCTGTTCCCCGGTTCCGGGGACAGGGGGCCTTCTCGCGCGCTAGATTCGAGGCAGGAAGCCTTGCCGGGTCGGGAGCCCCGGTGGGGAGGGAGCTTCCGCCCGACCCGTGAGCACGAGGTCGACGAGTCACCTGAGGGAGCAGAGTGATGATCGGGAACCGACGCCACCGCGTGCGCCGGCGCGACGAGCACGGTGCCGCCATGGTCGAGTTCGCCCTCATCGCGCCGCTGTTCATCGCCCTGGTCTTCGCCGTCATCAGCTACGGCTACATGCTCAGCTACCGCCAGGCGGTCAGTCAGGCGGCGTCCGAGGGAGCCCGAAGCGTCGCCGTGGCGCCGAGCGGGACGGCGCAGGCCCAGCTCGCCTCCCGCGCCCGCGACGCCATCAACGGGTCGCTGGGCTCGTACGGCGTGCAGTGCGCCACGGGCGGTGTCCTCACCCGAGGAGGCACGACCGTCGGGTCCTGCACGATCACGACGTCGACGTCGTGCGGGTCGGGCGGTGGCACGTGCACCACGGTCGTCGTCGACCACGCCTATCGCGCCAATCCGTTGATCCCGTCCTTCCCGGGGCTGGGCATCACCCTGCCCGACCGGCTGCGGTACTCCGCGTCGATGGAGGTGGGTTGAGTGTCCAGGCGCAGGTCCTCGTGGTTCGCCGCCGGACGCGACGAGCGCGGCTCCATCCTGCCGATGACCGCCCTCATGGTGACCGTGGTGCTCGGCTTCACGGCGTTCGCCGTCGACCTCGGCCTGAACCGGGTGGCCGTGCGGGACATGCAGTCCGTCGCCGACGCCGTCGCCCTCGACACCGCGCGGTCCCCGGCGCTCTCGACCTGCAACGCCACGACCCTCACCCAGGTGGCCAACGCGAGCCTGACGCGGCAGCCGGCACGCATCGGGCGCGACCAGTCCCTGCAGGTCGAGCCCGGACGCATCGACGCCGCCGGCACGTTCACCTCCGCCAGCACCGCCTGCAACGCCGTCCGCATCACGTCGCGCACCGAGGTCGACTACGCGTTCGCCCCCGTCATCGGCACCGACAGCGGCACAGCACGTCGCAGCGCGATCGGGGCGCAGGCCCCGGCGTCCGTGTGCTTCTCCGCCGGGACGAAGGCACTGTCCCTCAACTCCTCCGCCAGCGCCCTCGGTCCGGTGCTGGACCAGGTGATCAAGGTCAACAACCTCGACGTGGCGGGGTACACCGGCCTCGTCGACCTGAAGGACCTGTCGGTCCCGATCGGCAGGCTCACCGCCGAGCTGGGCATCGGGACGCCGGACGAGGTCGCCACCACCCGGGTGACGCTGGCGAGCTTCCTCGACGCCGCCGCCGACGTCCTGTCGACCGAGGCCACCGCGACCGCCGTCGCGCGCGCCACCGTCCTGCGGTCCATCGCCGTCCGTGCCGGGAGCCGCAGCTTCCTGCTCGGCGACGTCCTCGCCCTCGGCACCACCGGCACCTCGGCGCTCGACGCCAGCGTCAACGCCCTCGACCTCGTCGCCGCGTCGATCGTCGCGGCCAACGGGACGAACGCCCTGCGGGTGAACCAGCTCGACATCGCCCTCCCCCTCGACCTCGTCAACGGCAGCACGCAGCTGCACATCATCGAGCCGCCGCAGATCGCCTGCGGGCCCGTCGGCACGGTCGCTCGGACGGCGCAGGTGCGCATCGACATGGCGAAGGACATCCGCCTCCTCGGGCTCGAGACCGCGAGCATCAGCATGGCGGTCGGCGTCGCCCGAGGCAGCGCCGAGCTGACCGCCGTCCGGTGCGAGAGCCCGCAGCGCACGACCGTGCAGGGAACGACCGGCCTCGCGTCCATCCAGCCGCGGGAGAATCGGGGGAACTCGAACATCACTGTTCTGGGACTCAGCGCGCGGCTCGTCGGCGAGGTCGGCGAGCGGACCGACGTGCGGGAGTTCCCCTACCCGCCGGCACCGCACGACCTGGTGCAGCAGTACGGCGGCTCGAGCCGGATCGTCATCCAGGCTGAGCCGACCGGCCTGATCAGCGGGTTGCTGGAGCCCATCGACAACACTCTGCTCGACGTCGTCAACGCACTCACCGGCGCCGTCGACCTCCTGGTGGCGCCGGTGCTGGCTGCGCTCGGGATCCGTGTCGGGACGATGGACGTGACGATGCTCGGCACGCCGCGCTGCAACAACGTCCGCCTGGCCGGCTAGAGACCTCCGTCGATGACCACCTCCTCCGGGACCGCACCGACCGGCGGGTCGGGCTCGAGGTGACGGCCGCGGCGACCGGCGTCGCTGCAGTCGTCGACGTGGTCGTGACCGCTGAGAACGAGGCTCCACCACTGCTCGTTGCTGGTGAGGGACTCCTCAGGGAGACCTCCTGACCACCGGGCTACCGTTGGCCCGTGCGCGTGCGTCTCGACCTCTCCTACGACGGGACGGACTTCCGTGGCTGGGCGGCGCAGCCGTCGTTGCGCACCGTGCAGCAGGTGGTGGAGGACGCCCTCGCGACGGTCACGCGGCTCGAGCCCGCGCCGCGCCTGACCTGCGCCGGGCGAACCGACGCCGGGGTGCACGCGCGCGGGCAGGTCGCGCACGTCGACCTGCCCGACGACGTCGATGTCGAACGACTGGCCCGACGCGTCCGCGGCATCCTGCCCCACGACGTCGCACTGCGCGACGCATCGGTCGCCCCCGAGGGCTTCGATGCGCGCTTCGCCGCCCTCGAGCGGCGGTACGCCTACCGCCTGGACGACTCCGGCGCACCAGACCCGCTGACGCGCCGTCACGTCGTGGGCTGGCGTCGTCGCCTCGACGTCGTCGCGATGGACGCCGCAGCCGAGCACCTCGTGGGTGAGCACGACTTCGCCGCGTTCTGCCGCCGCCGGGAGGGAGCCACGACGATCCGGACGCTCCTGGAGCTGTCGAGCCGGCGGGAGGGTCCCGTGGTCACGACGACCGTCCGCGCCGACGCCTTCTGCCACTCCATGGTCCGCGCGCTCATGGGAGCCCTCGTCGCGGCCGGCGAGCACCGGCACCCACCGCACTGGGCGGGTGAGGTGCTGCGGGCAGGCGCGCGCGACCCGCGCGTCCGGGTGATGCCGGCCCACGGTCTCACCCTCGAGGAGGTCCTCTACCCCGAGCCGGCCCTCCTGGCCGAGCGGGTCCGGGTCTCGCGCCGTCGTCGCGACGAGGACTGAGCCGGGACCGCCCTGCCGCGCTTCGTCGCGTTGGGCAGACTGGGGTCCATGGTCGTCGGTCGTGCGCTGGGTCGTCGTGTGCTGGGCAGCGTCGTCGCGGTGGCGGCGCTCGTCGGCGTCGTCGCGCTCGCCGTCGGCCTCCAGCGACCCGCCCCGGCTCCTGTGCAGACCGCCGACCTCACGCGCGAGATCGAGCCGCTCCCAGTCGACGCGGTCGTCGACTACCAGCTCGGCGGCGCCTACGTCCCCGCCGACGACGTCACCGTCGTCGTGCGTGACCACGAGGCGCCAGGGGTCCCCGACCTCTACGGGATCTGCTACATCAACGCCTTCCAGACCCAGCCCGGCACGATGGACTGGTGGGAGGAGAACCACCCCGACCTGCTGCTGCGTACCGAGGAAGGCAACCTCGTCGGTGACCCCAACTGGCCCGACGAGGTGCTGCTGGACACCCGGCCCGAGCACCGCGAGGAGTACCTGGCCCTCATGTCGGACTGGTTCGCCGGCTGTGCCGAGGCCGGGTTCAAGGCGGTCGAGCCGGACAACCTCGACTCCTTCGGCCGTTCCGAGGAGCTGCTCACGCTGCAGGACGCAGAGGACATCGCCGCGGCCATGGTCGACATGGCGCACGCCGAGGGTCTCGCGATCGCCCAGAAGAACACCCTCGAGATCGACGGCAGCCGGCTGGGCTTCGACTTCACGATCGCCGAGGAGTGCGCTGCCTACGACACGTGCGGGCTCTTCGAGGAGCGCTACGGCGACGAGATGATCCAGGTGGAGTACACCGACAACGTCCCCGAGGGCTTCGAACGCTCCTGCGCCGAGCGGGGTGAGCAGATCTCGATCATCCAGCGCGACCGGCTCCTCCTCCCGCCCTGGTCCCCCGACCACGTCGCGCGACGCTGCTGAGGCAGGATGGACGCGTGGACGACGGCCGCGCGCAGGACCACTACTTCGAGACACCGACCGGCCCCGAGCGCCGCCGTGACGTCACGGTGTCCGCGTGGGGTGCGGAGCTGACCCTGCACAGCGCCGACGGGGTCTTCTCCCACGAGCGCCTCGACAAGGCCACCGCGATCCTCCTGGGCGCCGTCGACCCGCCCACGACGGGGACGGTGCTCGACCTGGGCTGCGGATGGGGACCCATCGCCTGCGCGATCGCCCACCACTCCCCCGCGACGACCGTCTGGGCGACCGACGTCAACGAACGCGCGCTCGAGCTGACGCGCGACAACGCCGCACGGCTCGGCGTCGAGGTGCACGTGGCCGCCCCTGACGACGTCCCCGCGGACCTCAGGTTCGACCACCTGTGGTCCAACCCGCCCATCCGGATCGGCAAGCCGGCCCTCCACGCGCTGCTGCAGCGCTGGCTGCCCCGGTTGTCCGACGGCGGGACGGCGTACCTCGTCGTCGGCAAGAACCTCGGCGCCGACAGCCTCCAGCGCTGGCTGGTCGAGGAGGGGTGGGCCTGCGACCGGTCGGCCGGAGCGAAGGGCTTCCGTGTGCTGACCGTCAGGCGGGAGTGATCACCGGGACCGGACGGTGCGGCTCGCGGAGGACTTCTTGGCGACGGTCGACGAGCCGGTGTAGACGACACGGAGCCGGTGGTCGCCGCGGGCCAGTCGTGGCAGGACGATCGTCCGTCGTCCCTGCTGAGCCGACGTGAGCGTGGCCGAGGCGATCCGTCGACGACCGTCGTAGACGTCGAGGCGTCCGGCCGGACGGGCCACTCCGGCGGCCGTGACCCGGACCGACATCCGGGCGCGCGTCCTGCTGCCGACACTCGAGGGCACCGACATCCGCACCGTCGGGGTGGCCTTGGTGACGGTCACGGTCCGCACCGACGAGCGTCGCCCGCCCTGGTGCACGACGCGCAGGTCGTTGCGTCCGATGCGCCAGGCGGACCCCTTGACCTTGAGCCGCGCGGTGCCGTCCTTGGACAGCGTGGCGCGTGCCAGGACCGTCGACCCGCGACGCAGCTCCACCCGACCCCTGGCCGGGTGCCGGCCGTCGATGCGCACACTGACCGGGTAGGCGGCGCTGCTGCCGTACGCACGTCGCGTGGTCTTGACGGTGAGCCCGACCGTGACCGGGACGCGGGAGAGGTCGAGCACCCCGGCCCCGCACGTGCTCGTGGTGCAGACGTCGCCTCCCGTGGTCGGATGGGGTTGCACCGAGCGGCGCAGCACCGTCTCCACCGACGACGCCGGCACGCCCGCGGACCGCAGCAGCGCCGCTGCTCCTGCCACTGCCGGGGTGGCCATGCTGGTCCCCTGACGTCGGGCGTACCCCGGACCCGCCGGCGTGGTGACGCCGGTGTCGATCGTCGACAGGACCGCCGATCCGTCCCGGCTCGCATCGCCGCCGAACGCCGCCACGTCGACCGCCGACCCCCGGTTCGTGTAGACCGCCGGTCGGCCCGACCGCCCGGTCGCGGCGACCGCGACGACGTGGCGACAGGCCGCCGGGGTGCTCGCCGCGACCGGACCCGACGCGTTGCCGGCCGCCACCACCGTCACGGACCCACGCGAGCGAGCACCGTCGAGGACGGTGTCGTAGGCCCGGCACGCCGAGGCCGCCGCCGAGGCCGAGGTGTACTCGCTGCCGAGGGAGAGGTTCAGCACCGCGGCCGGCGTCGGGTTGCGGGGAAGTCCGGAGACCGACCCTCCGGAGGCCCACGTGATGCCGGCGAGGACGTCGGAGTCCCACCCGCCGCAGCGACCCAGGACACGCACGGACTGCACCCGCGCGTCCGGGGCGATCCCGCTGATGCCCGTGCCGTTGTCCTGCTCGGCGGCGATGATCCCCGCCACGTGCGTCCCGTGCCAGCTGCTGTCGACCTTGGGCGCGAGCAGGCCGTGGCAGCGGGCGTCACCCGCCGGGACCCAGTCGCCGGGATCCGTGGCGTCGGCGTCGCGGCCGTCGCCGTCGTTGGCCGTGTAGTAGCGGTCCGGGTGACCAGCGGGCAGTGGGCGTCCGGCGGCGTCGCGGTCGGCCCCGACGATGTCGTACCCGGGGACGGTCCGGCGCCGGAGGTCGGTGTGCTGTGTGATCCCGGTGTCGAGCACCGCGACGACGACTCCGGCTCCTCTGCTCGTCCTCCAGAACGCCGGAGCCTTCGTGCTGTGCCCACCGGCCGTCGAGGCCGCGCTGTCCCACAGCTGCAGCTGGGATCCGAAGAGCGGGTCGTCGGGCGTGACCGGCGAGGCGGCCTGCGCGACGACCCTGCCGTCGGGGACCGCCCACTCGACGTCGGCCTGCTCGGTGAGCGCATCGGCGATCTCCGCGGCGTCGTCGTACGGGACGGGTTCGTCGAAGCGGACCGTCTGGAGGTCGTCGGTGAGCCCGGCGACCTGCACGACCTCGACCGGCCCGACCTCCTCCGCCTGCTCCTGAGCGGACGCCTCGAGGCCCTCGTCGGAGACGTCGGAGCTGACGATGAGCCCGCGCGCCACCGGCGAGGCCTCGTCAGCCGGGTCCTCGGTCGCTGCCGAGGGGGCCGCGAGCGAGGCGGCGAGCACCATGACCACGCCGGCGAGCGAGACCGACCTCATCCGTGGGCCCCTTCCGACCGTCCCCGACCGTTCGATGCTAGTGCCTCGCGGCCGCCGGCGGACGGGATCGCCGGGATCGGGTGGACGCACGGGACCCCCGCTCCGCGTGCGCGGTGCGGGGGTCCCGTGACGGCGTGACCCGGAAGATCAGGCCTTGTCGTCGGCCGCGTTCTCCGGCTCGGCGTCGGCGGACGCCTCCTCGACGGCCTCGGCGGACGCCTCGACCTCCTCGGAGGTGGCCGGCTCGGTCTCGGCCTCGTCGGCCGGGGCGCCGGCGACGACGTCGGTCTCGACCTCGGCGGCGTCGTCGGCGTCGTTCACCGTCGGCTCGGCGGCCGGAGCGGCACTGGTGCTCTCGGTGGTCGCCGAGAACTCCTTGCCCTCGACGATCTCGATGACGGCCATCGGGGCGTTGTCACCCTTGCGGGGGCCGATCTTCGTGATGCGGGTGTAGCCGCCCGGACGGGTGGCCATGGCCGGCCCGATCTCGGTGAAGAGCGTGTGCAGCACGCTCTTGTCGCGGATGACCTTCACGACCTGGCGCCGGTTGGCGACGGTGTCGGTCTTGGCCTTGGTGATGAGCTGCTCGGCGTAGGGGCGCAGGCGGCGGGCCTTGGCCTCCGTCGTCGTGATGCGGCCGTGCTCGAACAGCGCCGTCGCCAGGTTGGCGAGGATGAGGCGCTGGTGCGAGGGGCTGCCGCCGAGGCGCGCTCCCTTGGTGGGCGTAGGCATGAGGGTGTCTCCAGTTTCAGTCGTGCGGGCGGCAGGTCAGTACTGCTCGTCCTCGGCGAAGCTCGCGTCGTCGTCGAAGGCCTCGGCAGCGGCGGCGGGATCGAACCCGGCCGGGCTGTCCTTGAGGCCCAGGCCCATCTCGGCGAGCTTGGCCTTGACCTCGTCGATCGACTTGGAGCCGAAGTTGCGGATGTCGAGCAGGTCCTGCTCCGAGCGCGTGATGAGCTCACCCACGGTGTGGATGCCCTCGCGCTTGAGGCAGTTGTAGGACCGGACGGTGAAGTTCAGGTCCTCGACCGGCAGGGCGAGGTCGGCGGCCAGCTGCTCGTCGACCGGGCTCGGACCGATGTCGATGCCCTCGGCCTCCACGTTGAGCTCGCGCGCCAGGCCGAACAGCTCCACCAGCGTGGAGCCGGCCGAGGCCAGCGCGTCGCGCGGGGCCATCGAACGCTTGGTCTCGACGTCGACGACGAGCTTGTCGAAGTCGGTGCGCTGCTCGACTCGGGTGGCCTCGACCTTGTAGCTGACCTTCAGCACGGGGCTGTAGATCGAGTCGACCGGCATGCGACCGATCTCCTCGTCGCCGGTCTTGTTCTGCGCCGCCGAGACGTAGCCGCGGCCGCGCTCGACGACGAGCTCGATCTCGAGGGATCCCTTGTCGTTGAGGGTGGCGACGTGCAGGTCGGGGTTGTGGACCTCGACGCCCGCGGGCGCCTCGATGTCCGCGGCCGTCGCGACACCGGAGCCGCTCTTGCGCAGGTACATCACGAACGGCTCGTCGTGCTCGGAGGAGACAACGAGGCTCTTGAGGTTGAGGATGATCTCCGTGACGTCCTCGACGACCCCGGGGACCGTGGAGAACTCGTGCAGCACGCCGTCGATGCGGATCGACGTGACGGCCGCTCCGGGGATCGAGGACAGCAGCGTGCGACGCAGGGAGTTGCCGAGCGTGTAGCCGAAGCCCGGCTCGAGGGGCTCGATGACGAACCGCGAACGGTAGTCGTCGACGACTTCCTCGGTCAGGATGGGGCGCTGTGCGATGAGCATGTGTTTCTTCCTTTCCGAACCCCCCACCATTTGAGGGAACGGGACGGGGTGGAGCTGGGCTCCGGGACGGGCGGAGGCCTCAGATCTTGGAGTAGAACTCCACGATCAGCTGCTCCTGGATGGGGACGACGATCTGCTCGCGCACGGGCTTGTCGTGCACGAGGATGCGACCGCGATCGGGCGAGACGTCGAGCCACGCCGGGACGGTGTCGGCGTCGTGGGTCTCGCGGGCGACGATGAATGGCGTCGTCTCCAGGCTCTTGGGCTTGACGTCGATGATGTCGTGCTTGCTGACCTGGAAGGACGGGATGTTCGTCTTGACGCCGTTGACCAGGAAGTGACCGTGGGTCACGAGCTGGCGGGCGTGACGACGGGTGCGCGCCAGGCCGGAGCGGTAGACGACGTTGTCCAGGCGGCACTCGAGCAGCTGGAGCAGGTTGTCACCGGTCTTGCCGGGCTTGCGGTGCGCGTTCTCGTAGTACGTGCGGAACTGCTTCTCGAGGACGCCGTAGGTGTAGCGCGCCTTCTGCTTCTCGTGCAGCTGGGTGCGGTACTCCGACTCCTTGACCCGGGCACGACCGTGCATGCCGGGCGGGTAGGGGCGCTTCTCGAAGGCGGCGTCTCCGCCGACGAGGTCGACGCCGAAGCGGCGCGACTTCTTGGTGAGGGGTCCGGTGTAGCGGGCCATGTGTCAGAGCCTCCGGTGCTTGGGCGGGCGGCAGCCGTTGTGCGGGCTGGGGGTCACGTCGGAGATGGTGCCGACCTCGAGGCCGACTCCGCTCAGCGAGCGGATCGCCGTCTCGCGGCCCGAGCCGGGGCCCTTGACGAAGACGTCGACCTTCTTCATGCCGTGCTCCATCGCCTGCCGGCCGGCGGCCTCGGCGGCCATGCCCGCGGCGAACGGAGTCGACTTGCGCGAGCCCTTGAACCCGACGGTGCCGCCGGAGGCCCAGGCGATGACGGCCCCGGTGGGGTCCGTGATCGTGACGTGCGTGTTGTTGAACGTGCTCTTGATGTGGGCCTCGCCCTGAACGACGTTCTTCTTGACCTTGCGGCGCGTCTTCTTGGCGCCAGTACGGGGAGCCATCAGATCACTTCTTCTTTCCGGCGACGGTGCGCTTGGGGCCCTTGCGGGTGCGCGCGTTGGTCTTGGTGCGCTGGCCGCGGACCGGCAGGTGCGCACGGTGGCGGCGGCCCTGGTAGCTACCGATCTCCATCTTGCGACGGATGTCGGCGGTGACCTCACGACGCAGGTCGCCCTCGACCTGGTAGTTGGCCTCGATGTGGTCGCGCAGGGCGACCAGCTGGTCGTCGGTCAGCTCGTGGACCCGCAGGTCCCCACTGACTCCGGTGGCGGCGAGGGTCTGGATCGCACGAGTGCGTCCGACCCCGAAGATGTAGGTGAGTGCGATCTCTACGCGCTTGTCGCGCGGGAGGTCGACACCAACGAGGCGTGCCATGGTGGCGTGTCCTTCCGTTCGGCAGAGGTGTCGTCATCCGGGGCGCCCCGGCTGCCTCCAGGACCACTGGGGGTCCTGAGCCGGGCCCCGGCCTCTGCGCCGGGGGTGACACCTGCCGTGGGCAGGTGAGCCGTCAGATGTGGGTGGTGCGTGTGAAGAAGCTGTCTCAGCCCTGCCGCTGCTTGTGGCGGGGGTTCTCGCAGATCACCATGACGCGGCCGTGGCGACGGATCACCTTGCACTTGTCACAGATCTTCTTCACGCTCGGGTTGACCTTCATCGAGGAAGCTCTCTTCTCAGTCTCTGAACGTGTGTGGTGCTGTTCTGTTGTGGTCGAGCCCGGTGCTCACGGGGAGCTGGCTCACTTGTAGCGGTAGACGATGCGCCCACGGCTGAGGTCGTACGGCGAGAGCTCCACCACCACGCGGTCCTCGGGGAGGATGCGGATGTAGTGCTGACGCATCTTGCCGCTGATGTGCGCGAGGACCTTGTGGCCGTTGGCCAGCTCCACGCGGAACATCGCGTTGGGCAGTGCCTCGACAACGGCACCTTCCATCTCGATGACGCCTTCTTTTTTCGCCATGAACCTCAGCTTCTCGAATCGTTTCGTCTGACTCGGACCGCGCACGCGCGCGTCCAGCCCGCAGGCAGGGGTGAGCGCGCCTGTACAGGCCGACAGGGAAGTCTACGCCGCTGGAGGCGCGGGATTCAAATCGGTCCGGGCGGCGAGCACGTCGCCCATGTCTGCATGACACCTTCGATCACCAGGGGTCGAAGCGTCGACGGGCTACTCGGCGGGTGCCCTGTCGTCATCATGCCGACGGGCAGCCATCACGGTGACCACGTTCGTGTCGTAGGTGCCCTCGCGGAACTCGGGTGTTCGGAGGACGCGATCGAGGAACACAAGGTTGTTCCCAGGCCCGTCGACTCGCGTTTCGCGCACCGCGGCGACCGCCGAGTCGATGGCCTCATCCCTGGTGCCCCCCAGCGCGATGATCTTCGCCAACAGCGGGTCGAAGAATGGGGTCACCACTGCCCCGTCCGCGTATCCTGAGTCCACCCTGAGATCTTTCCCTGACGGTAGCGTCCACCGCGAGATCTTCCCGGGCCGTGGGAGGAAGCGTTCCGAGTCCTCAGCATAGAGCCTCAGCTCGACCGCGTGTCCCCGTGGCTCCAGGAGGAGGCCATCAGGGACGCGAGACGACCCTTGCGCGATCTCGAGTTGCCACCGCACGAGGTCCACCCCGTGCACGGCTTCAGTGACAGGGTGCTCAACCTGAAGCCGGGTGTTCATCTCGAGGAAGTAGGCCTCGCCGGACGAAGAGTCCAGGATGAACTCGACCGTTCCGGCGTTCTGGTAGCCGACACCCTCGGCGAGCTGACAGGCAAGGCTGCGCAGCCTTGCCCGTTGTGTCCGGTCAACCGCCGGTGACGGGCTCTCCTCCACGACCTTCTGATGGCGACGCTGGACGGAACAATCTCTCTCAGCGAGAGCGATGACGCGCCCGTCCGGTAGACCCATCACCTGGACCTCCACGTGCTTCGAGGCCGAGAGGTACTGCTCGACGATGACGCGGTCGTCACCGAAGACGGACGCGGCCCTGCCCATGACGGCTGTGACCACTTCCTCGAGCGAAGATTCGTCGGCGGCGACAGCCATGCCGATCCCGCCTCCGCCCGCTACGGCCTTGACCATGAGAGGGAAACCCGCCTCGGCCGCAACCAGCCGGGCCTCACGCACCGAGCTGATCGGCCCGAGCGACCCGGCCGGAACGGCCAGGCCTGAGGCAACGGCACGTGCCCGCGCGTTGGCCTTATCGCCCATCGTCTCGATGATGTCCGGGCCGGGGCCGACGAACACGATTCCCGCCTGCTGAACTGCTCGTGCGAAGTCCGCGCTCTCGGAAAGGAACCCGTAGCCTGGGTGCAGCAGGTCGGCACCCGCCGCGACGGCGGCGTCGACCATCACGGCTGGGTCGGAGAAGGACCGCGGGGACTCGAGGTCGATCACGACGTCCGCATCATCGACGTAAGGCAAGCCCTCATCGACGTCGGGCCGCGCAACGGCGCAACGAAAGCCTGCCTCCCTCGCGCTACGGATGATGCGTGCGGCGATCTCGCCACGGTTGGCCACGAACAAGGTCGACATGGTCACTTCCTCTTGGGGTCGAGCAGTCGTTGAACCTCGTCGCCGATGATGTTGAAGGCAAAGACGGTTGCCGCAATGGCGATTCCCGGCACGAATATCTGCAGCGGCGCCTGATCGAGGAACACGTAGGAGCGCGAGAGCACCGCCCCCCACGACGCGTCCGGGGGCTGCACGCCGAGCTGCAGGAAGCTCAGGCTGGCCTCAGCGATGAGAGCGAAGCCCATGAGGACGGCCACTTGCACGAGTATCGGCTGGATGATGTTTGGCACGACATGCGGCACGATCATCCGTCGCAAGCCCGCGGCACCGAAGGACGCCGCGGCTTCGATGTAGGTTTCCGACTTGATGGCCATGACCTGGGCCCTGGCGAGACGGATGATGGCCGGCGAGAGCACGATGCCGACGGCAATCATCGCATTGGTGATGTTCGGCCCCATGGTCGCGGTGATCCCGATCGCCAGGACGATGGCGGGGAATGACATCACCGAGTCCACGAGCCGCATGACGAACAGGTCGACCAGACCGCCTCGCCATCCTGCCAGGATGCCCACTGGAAGACCTGCTACCACGGCGATGGCGACGGCCAACGACGCCGCGAGCACCGACACACGCGTTCCGTGCAGCATCCGGCTGAGCACATCTCGCCCGAGGTCGTCGGTCCCCAACGGGTGTGCTGTGCTCATCGGAAGCAGGATGCGATCGAGTGCCTGCTCAGTCGGTGAGTACGGAGCGAGGAGGCCTGCGAACAGGACGACGACCAGGACTGCACCGAGGATGGCGTAGCTGGTCCATACGGCGAGTCGACCTGCGCGACGACGAGGCGTGCGAGCCTTGACGTGGGTGGTGATGACGCTCATCAGGCGATCCTCGGGTCGAGTAGGCGGTAGGAGATGTCGACGAGAAGATTCGTCAGGAGCACGATCAGCGCAGCCACGAAGACGACAGCTTGGATGACGCCGTAGTCGCGCTGATTCGTCGCTTCGACGGCAAGTGATCCCAGTCCGGAGAGTCCGAACACCGCCTCGACGACGACCGCAGCGCCAATCAGTCGGGACACCTGCAGACCGATGATCGTCGCGAACGGGAGGCTGGAGTTCTTGAGGGCGTGCCGCCACACGATGTCCCGATTGGGCAGCCCTTTCGCGCGATGTGTCCGCACATAGTCGGCAGAGAGATTCTCCACCATCGCGCTTCGCACCTGGCGACAGATCTCGGCCCCCCCGACGAGCCCGAGCGCGAGCGCGGGAAGGACGAGCCCATGCAGCGCCTGGGCAGGGTCGTCCTGCAGCCTGACGCCCCCCGGTCCCGGGAACCACCCGAGTCCGAGCGCGAAGACCACGATGAGCATCATGCCGAGCCAGAAGTTCGGCACGGCAAGGCCGAACGTCGCCGCTGTGGTGAGGAAGCGATCGAACGCGGTGTCCACCTTTTGTGCGGCGATCACCCCAGCCGGCAGGCCGATGGCGATCGCGACCACCAGAGCGAAGAGTGTGAGCAGCAGGGTCAGCGGCAACCGATCGAACACGAGGGCCGCGATCGGCTCGCCTGTCTGGTAGGACGTCCCGAGGTCACCGGTGAGAGCATTCCCGATCCAGCTCAGGTACTGCATGACCAGTGGCTGGTCGAGCCCGAGGTCGACCCGGATCCGTTCCAGGTTGTCTGGAGTGGCGTACTCGCCCGCAATGGCGACCGCCGGGTCTCCAGGGATCAGACGCTGCAGGAAGAAGACGATGAGAGTCGCGAGCACGAGCGTAGGCACCGCCGCCACTGCGCTGGTCCCGGCGACGCGCAAGACCCTCATCGGAGCGCCTCCGAGCGCACGGAACCAGGGTAGAGATCCTCGATCCTCAAGCACGCCGACTCGTGTCCGGGCACGACCGGGACCAGGGCTGGCCTGGTCTCACGACACTCATCCGCTGCGTGCGGGCAGCGCGTGTTGAAGCGGCACCCCGGTGGAGGAGATACCGGACTGGGGATGTCACCTTCGAGTGTGATCCGAGTGCCCCGAGAAGCGTGACTGACGAGCGGCTGGGCCGACAACAGGGCCTCGCTGTACGGGTGGAGAGGGCGCTCGACGATGGCGTCGGTAGGTGCCTCCTCGACGATGTCACCGAGATACATGACGGCGATGCGGTCGGCGAGATGGCTGATGACGCTCAGGTCATGGCTGATGAATAGGACCGTGAGCTCGTACTTCTCCTTCAGGTCCTGCAGCAGGTTCAAGATCTCTGCCTGGAGCGCAACATCGAGCGCGGCGACCGACTCGTCACAGATCAGGACCTGCGGGTCCGTCACGAGCGCCCGGGCGATGTTCGCACGCTGCTTCTGCCCTCCACTCAGCTGGTGGGGATACCTCCCGAGCATCTGGCGCGGCAGGCCGACGTCGGAGAGAGCCTTCTCCGCAGTCTCCTGGCGAGCGCTCTTGCGACCCCGACCCATCACGTCGAGTGGCTCGCGGACGCTCTGGATGATCGTCCGACGCGGGTCGAGAGCGCTGTGTGGATCCTGGAAGACCATCTGGACGGCTTCGGTGAACTCCCGACGGCGCTGTCCGGAGAAGGAGCGGACGTCGTCGCCCCGCCATCGCACCGTGCCGCCGCTCACCGGCGCCAAGCCGATCGCGGCCCGGGCGACCGTGGACTTGCCCGAACCGCTCTCGCCGATCAACCCCAGCGTCTCCCCCTCAAGGAGGTTCAGGTCGACGGTGTCGACCGCGGTCACGTGGCGTCGTCGACCGATGGGGAACCGCACCGTCACCGACTCCAGGGAGAGCAGTGGCACAGAAGTCGTCATGGGGCGCCTTTCAAGTCGAGCTCGTGGGCCCGGACGCACCGTGCGTCCCGTTGGTCCTCGAGCTGGATGAGGGGCTGGACGTCCTCGCAGGCCTCACGCCGATGCGGGCAGCGCGGGGCGAAGACGCATCCCGAGACCAGCTCACCCGGAGCGGGCACCCGGCCCGGGATGGTCTCGAGTCGTCCGCCGCGGGAGGTGGGGGACGGTAGCGCTGCGAGGAGCCCGGCCGTGTAGGGGTGGCCGGGGTCGGACAACACCCGTCGAACGGGGCCACGCTCCACGATCTGCCCGGCGTACATCGTCACGACGCGGTCACACGTCTCGGCTACCACTCCGAGGTCGTGCGTCACGAAGAGAACTGCCATGCCACGGTCACGGGCCAGGTCCCGAATCAGATCGAGCAGTTGAGCCTGGATGGTCACGTCGACCGCCGTCGTGGGTTCATCGGCGATCAGCAGACTGGGGTTGCAGGCCAGGGCGATGGCGATCATCACTCGCTGGCGCATGCCGCCGGAGAGCTCGTGGGGATAGGCCTTCATCCTGGCCCGGGAGTCGGAGATGCCCACCGAGTCCAGCAGGTTCAGGGCTTCGCCCCGCGCGGCGGTCTTGGTCATGTGCTGGCGCACCCTCAGGGTCTCCACCAGCTGACGCCCCACGGTGAAGACCGGGTCGAGCGCGGTCATCGGCTCCTGGAAGACCATAGCGAGGGGGACGTCACGACGTGGCCGTCGACGTCCTCGCTCGTCCCAGAGCGGGTCGCCGTCGAGGACTGCGTGGCCCCGCACACGAGCACTGCGGGGGTCGAGCAGCCCCATGAGCGCCAAGGAGGTGACGGTCTTGCCACTGCCGCTCTCGCCGACCAGGCCGACGATCTCCCCGGGCTCGATGGTCAGATTGATGTCGTGCAGGGCCTGGACTTCCTCGCTCTCGTGACCGAAGAAGACCTCGAGGCCCGCGACTTCCAACAGCGGCATGACCATCACCTCCTCATGTGGGTTCGAGTCAGCCGAGCGTGACGCCGATGAACTTCGGCTTGCCGAGCAGGTTCGACTCGAATCCGTCGACGTCCTCACGCAGACCGATCAACGAGTCCGCGAAGGCCAAGGGGAGGAAAGGTGTGTCCTCGAAGACCGCCTCCGCCGCCTCGTCCATGCCAGGCTTGCGCTCGGCCGGATCCGTCGATACGTCAGCACGGGCCACGGCCTCCTCGAGACCGGGGGTGGCCTCGTCCGAGGTGTTGAAGTACCCCTCGGCAGAGAACATCAGTGTGTAGGTCATGGCAGGGTCCGGACGTCCGGTCCACATCGACAGCAGAGCAGGGGCCCGGCGGTCGTTGAAGTAGTCGTTCGTCGCCTGCACGACCTCGCGCGGCAGGATGTTGACGGTGACGCCGACCGCTGCCCACTGCTCCTTGAGGATCTCGGCCACGCGGACGGTGGCGGAGTCGGCGTTGGCGATCATGTCGAAGCTGAGGTCGCTCGCGCCGGCCTCCTCGAGCAGGCGTTGAGCCTCCGCTGGGTCGTGGTCGTACCGCACCGACGAGGGCGCTTCCGCCCAGTAGTCGTTCGGGAGGGCGCCGTGCGCTACCGAACCCCGCCCGAAGAAGGCGCTCTCGAGGAGGTTGTCGCGATCGATGGCCAACGAGAGTGCCCGC
Organism: Aeromicrobium halocynthiae; assembly: GCF_039531385.1. Lineage (NCBI taxonomy): Bacteria > Bacillati > Actinomycetota > Actinomycetes > Propionibacteriales > Nocardioidaceae > Aeromicrobium > Aeromicrobium halocynthiae. The sequence continues at coordinate 103,884 of NZ_BAAAPY010000003.1, forward strand.
CGGACCTCCGGGTCACCGAGCTCGTCGGAACCCCGATTGAGGTAGACCTGATGCAGGTTCACGCGCGGAGACTGGTCCAGGTCGACCCCGGAGGCGTCCTCCAGCGAACCGGCGTCGGACGGAGCCACCTCGAGGGCAATATCCTGCTGACCCGAGCGCAGCGACGTGGCACGCGTCGTGGGGTCCGGGATGATGTTCATGTCGATCGATGCGACCCGCTCGGCACTCTCGTCCCAGTAGTCGTCGTACCGGGCCACGCGCAGCACACTGCCACGACGCCATTCCTGGAACTCCCACCCACCCGCACCGACGGGACTGGTACTGAGGTCTCCACCGGCTGCCTCGGCAGCGGCCGGAGACACCATCATCCCGGCCCGGTCGGCAAGGACCAGGAGGAGCGACGCGTCGGGTCTCCCCAGCTCGAAGGTCACCGTCATCGGGTCATCCACCCGCACTGACTCCACGGCCGCCACGTCCGCCTGGATGTTCGACCCCTCGCCCTTCGCTCGCTCGATGTTGTACTTGACTGCCTCGGCGTCGAACGGCTCACCGTCGTGGAAGGTCACGCCCTCGCGCAGCTGCATGGTGAGCTCGGTGGGAGAGACCTGCTCCCACGACTCAGCGAGCCCGGGCTGCGGCTCGAGACCAGCGTCGATGGACACGAGGGTGTCGTACATGGGGTACAGCAGCACGTGGTCCGTGCCGGCGTTCCCGCGGATCGGGTCCAACGAGGACGCGTCGGCGGCCGCGGCGACACGAAGCGCGCGGTCGGAGCCGTTCGAGTCGCCACCGCCGCCGCAGGCGGTCAACACGGTCAGGAGGGCTGCCACGAGCATGGCACCCCTTCGGGTTCGCAGGGTCATGATGGTGTTCCTTCCAAGAACTGCTTGCGCAGCTTGTATTTTTCGATCTTGTTGGTCGGGGTGCGCGGGATCTGCTCGAGCACGATCACGTCGCGGGGCCGCATGAACTTCGGCATGGTCGACTCGCAGTGCGACCGCAGCGAGTTCGCGTCGAAGCTGTGCCCCTCGGCCATCTCGATGAAGGCCACGATCTCGTCCTCGTCGCCGACGGCACTGGGTACCGAGACGACAGCAGCCAGCTGCACCGACTCGTGCTTCGCCAGCAGCTCCTCGACGTGAAAGCTGGAGATGTTCTCCCCGCGGACTCGGATGCGGTCACCGAGCCGATCGACGTAGTAGAAGATTCCGTCCGCATCCGCGAAGGCTGCGTCTCCTGTGTGGAACCAGAGGTTGCGCCAGGCCTGGACGGTCGCGGCCGGCTTCGCGAGATACTCGTGGAACAGCACGCCGGGCGAGCGTGGCCGCATGCAGAGCTCGCCGACCTGGCCGGGCGGACACTCGTCGTCCGTCGTATCGCGGACCGTGACCTCCATGTGTGGCAGCTCACGACCCATGATGCCCTTCGGCACCTCCTCGTCCCCGCGCACGAGCACGAGGTCGAAGGCCTCCACCAGCGCGTGCACCTGAGCGTGGTTCCGCCCCCGGTAGAGCTCAGGAGGTGTTCCCTCGCCTTCGGGCAGCTGCTCGAACACCGCCGCGAGCGGGTTGCCGCCCTCGGACTGACCGAACCCGGAGGTGACGAAGTCGATGCCGAAGCGGACTGCGAACTCGTGGTGCGTCGCGGGCAAGGGCTGCATGTGCACCTTGTTGAGCGGGTTGGCGCGGTCATCGTCGCTCGGTTCGCTACCCAGCAACCAGGGAATCATCACGTCGAGGAGGACCGCGGCAGTGCAGCCGGTCCCGCGGATCCGCCGCCAGAAGTCGTGTGGGCTGAATCGATCCCACAGGCTCACGCTGGCACCCGACCAGATGGCCCGTGTGACGTTGAAGTGAGCTCCGCCGACGTGGTACATCGGCAGATCGTTGTAGACGACGTCGTCGGGTGTCAGCATCCGTCGCCCCAACCAGCAGTACTGGTTCACCCACCGGTGGAGCTGGACCACGCCCTTGGATGGTCCGGTGGTGCCGGAGGTGTAGATGATGTTCGCCGGCATGTCCCACTCGACGACGACATCTGGTCGGGTCGACTCGGCGAGGAGGGAGTCCCACGTGTCGGGACCCTCGCCGCCCACGACGACCGTCGGCGGCACCTGCTCCAGTGCAGCGTGGACGGCCTGGACTGCCGGGAGCAGGCCAACATCCACGACGAGCAGGTCGGGATCGGTGTCGTTCAACTGGTAGGCAAGGAGGTCCTGGGTGTACTGGAAGTTGATCGGGGCATACAGACATCCCGCCTTCCAGGCGCCGAACATGGCGAGCGTGGCGACGAGGGGCTGAGTGGTCAGGACACTGACCTTGGCCCCGGGCCGAAGACCGCGGTCGGCGAGATTGCCGGCGATGAGGTCGGTCGTGCGGGCAAGCTCGGCGTAGGTCGTGTCCTGCCCGGTCTCGCCGTAGTGCACCGCCACCCGGTCGGGCGTGGTCCGGGCGTGATGATCAAGGGCCTCGACCGCGGTCGAGAAGTCGAACTCAAGTCGTTCGGACGGGGTCATGTCATGGCCTCGTTCCGAAGCTCGGGGGTCCGGTGAGCTCGGGCAGGATCCGGTAGGCGTCGCGAACCCATCGCGTCAGCAGACCCCGGGTCTCCCGCGGGTCGATGAGATCATGGACCCCGTAGTGCTCAGCCGTGCGAAACGGGGACACGGCCGACTGGATGCGGTCGTTGACGTCCCGGATGAAGGACTCGGGGTCCTCGGCACTCTCCAGCTCGTGCCGGTACGCCGCCTCGACGCCGCCCTCGGCCGGCAGACTCCCCCAGGCACCGGACGGCCAGGCCCACTGTCGGCTGAACCGGTGCCGATTGACCTGACCGGCACCACCGACACCGAACACGCGGCGGACGATGACCTCCGCCATCGGGATGCGCGCCTGGTAGGCAGCGACGACCGCCCGAGCTCCACGCCGGATGGATGCGCCGCGCTCCGCCTGCAGCCCGATCATCATTCCGGCTTGGTCGGTCAGGCTGACGAGAGGAAGGTGGAAGGTCTCGCAGAGGTCCACGAGCCGGGTGAGCGCGTCGGCCCCGTTGGGAGTCATGGTGGCTCCCTTGTAGGAGTCGGTGGCGACGACGCCCACGGGGTGCCCATCGAGGCGCGCGAGCCCCGTGTAGACCGATCCGCCGTAGCACGCGTACTCGAAGTTCGACCCCGCGTCGAAGACGGCATCGAGCACGGTCCGCAGTCGGTAGGGCTGCCGGGCGTTGCGCGGCACGACACTCGCCAACGCCTCCGAATCGGTCGCGGCAGCCACCGGTTCCGCCACGGGAGGCAGCTCGTGCACGCTGGAGGGGAGGTAGGAGAGGAAGTCGCGCACGGACTGCAGCGCGGCCTTCTCGTCGGGAGCGATCCGGTCAACGGCGCCGCTGCGACGATGGACCTGGGCTCCGCCCAGCTCGTTCTTCGTGAGCTGCTCGCCGGTGGCGTGCTTCACCACCGGCGGACCGGCTACGAAGAGCTGCGCGACGTCCTCGATGAGGACGTTGAAATGACTCATGACAGCCCGAGCTGCGCCCAGACCTGCCACTGGACCCATGCAGGCCGAGACGACCGGTACCTGCGACAGGTTGTCCACGATGACGTCCCAGCCCGGGTTGGCGGGCACGTAGGTGTATCCAGCCTGCTCCACCATCTTGACGCTGCCGCCTCCGCCCGTGCCCTCGATCAGGCGGATGAGCGGGAGGCGCAGCGCGCAGGCGGCCCGCTCGGAGTCGACCTGCTTGGCCATGATCGCGGCGTCTGCCGCTCCTCCGCGGATGGTGAAGTCGTCCCCCCCAACGACGACGCGACGGCCGTCAAGCTCTCCTAGTCCGTAGACGAAGTTGGCCGGCACGACCTTGCGCGATCCATCCGCCCCTTCGTGGGCGAACCCCGCCAGGACACCGATCTCCTCGAAGGAATCGTCGTCGAGCAGGTCACCGATGCGCTCTCGGACCGTGCTGCGCCCGTTGTCGTGCTGACGCCTGACCTTCTCTGGGCCGCCCAGCTCGGCGGCCATGTCCCGGCGGCGGGCGATCTCCTCGATCTCGGCGGACCAGACGTGTGCCATTGCGCTCCTCGAACGACTACCCCTAAGCGTTCGCTTAGGTCTCTACAGTCGACGGTAAGTGACGCGGGTCACGCTCCGCAAGCCTTAATATGAATTCATCTTCATTTCGAGCGCTGTCGCGCGGCGTCAGGGCCTCAACACCCTGACCATCGAGCCACCGCATCACCCTCATCGACGATGTCGCCCTCTTCGACCAGGATTTCGTCGATTCTGCAGGCAACTTCCGCGACGATCGGGATCTCCATCTTCATCGACTCCAGAGTGGCGACGGTGTCACCGGCATCGAGCCGGTCCCCCGGCGAGACATGGATCTTGAAGACCGACGCTGCCAGCTCCGTATGAAGTGTCTTCGACACGATGTTCTCCTCACGCTTGCGGAATCGAGTATTTCCCGATCTCTAAGCATATGCTTAGCACGTTGGCCCTGTCCGTCGATCCCGACAGCATCGCGGATCACCACCGCCCGGGAGCACCCGATGCCGGAACACGAAAGACCCAGACTGGCCAGCGAGCGACGCGTCGAGGACTTCTGGAGCGACCGCGCTCACGGAGCCGCCGGGCGGATCCTGACCGGTGCCACGCTCGCCTTCGCCGACCTGGGCTACCACGGCGCCTCGACACGAGAGATCGCCGCCAGGTCGGGCATGAGCCCAGCCGCCGTCTACATCCACTTCGAGTCGAAGGAGGACCTGTTCCTGCGCATCGCGACGGAGGGCCACCGTGCCTCCACGGCGGCCTTCATCGACCCCGCGGGCCTGGCGACGGACCCCAGCACCAAGCTTCGCCTGGCGATCACGTCGTTCGCCGCGTGGAACGCGGACATGCACATCCTCTCGCGAATGATCGAGTACGAGATGCGTCTGCACGGCGGCGAGCGGTTCAGCGACGTCGCCCGCTTGAGGCGCGGCGTCGAGCAGTTCCTTCGCTCCTTGTTGGAGGAGGGAGTCTCTACCGGGGCGTTCGACGTTCCCGATCCGGAAGGGATGAAGATCCTGATCCTGTCGTTCTGCATCGACGTGGCGCGGTGGTACCACCACGACTTCCGACGTTCTCCGACCGCGATCGGCGTGCAGTACGCCGACTTGGCGCTCTCCCTGGTCCTCAAGCATTGACATGAGCGTCAACAGACGCTGTACTCACATTGACGTCAACGTCAATGTGAGTACGCGCAGCCGACCCGACCACGAGGAGAGCGATGAGCGGAACGCACGACCTCGAGCACTACGTCGCCGAGCTGAGGCGACGCCACCGAGACCTTCGACCCCCAGGCGTGCCCCACGAGGTCGGCTATCCCGCGGGCCTGATCACCATCCCGCAGCACGTCAGCCACTGGGCGACTCGACGCCCCGACCACGTGGCCTTGCGCATGGACGATCGGTTCTGGACGTATGCCCAACTCGACGACACGCACCGGAGGGTGGCCACGTGGATGTCTGCTCGCGGCGTGTCGAAAGGGGACCGGGTCGCTCTCTTCCTCGGCAACTCACCCGAGTTCGCGATCGCCTTCCTCGCACTCCTCCGCCTCGGAGCGGTCCACGTTCCTGTGAACCCGATGTTCCAACCTGCGGAGCTGGCGTACGAGCTGCTCGACGCCGAGCCTGTCATGATCGTCACCAGCTCGGCCCTCCGCCCAGTGATCCGCAAGTGCGACGATCGCGTCCCCGAGATCTCCGAGCTCGTCGTGGACAGTCCCGAGTGGTCTGACGCCCTCCGGCACGCGCCCTTCGAGTCCGATGACGGTGACCTGGACTCGCTCGCAGCGCTCAACTACACCGGCGGCACGACCGGCATGCCGAAGGGCTGTCGTCACTCGCAAGGCCACATGCTCTACACGGCCGCCAGCGCCGCCACGGCCACCCGCATGCCCTCCGACGGCAGCTACGTCGGACTCTGCTATCTACCGATCTTCTGGATCGCAGGGGAGGACCTCGGCTTGCTGATCCCGTTCGTCCTGGGGGGGACCAGCATCCTCATGCCTCGCTGGAGCGCCGAGCGTGCCCTCGACGCGATCGAGGAGCACGGAGTCACCCTGATGACAGGGACAGTCGAGAACTATCTGGAGCTCATGGCGCTGGAGGGAATCAAGGAGCGCGATCTGAGTTCTCTCGTCGACCCCCAGGCGGTCTCGTTCGTCCGAAAGATGACACCCGAGGTCCGTGCCCAGTGGGCCGAGATCGTTCCCGGATCCGTGCTTCGCGAGTCTTCCTTCGGCATGACGGAGACTCACACCATCGATGCCACCCCCTACGGCTTCGATGCCGACGATCTCGACCTGCGGTCGGAACCGGTGTTCTGCGGGATCCCCGTTCCGGGGACCGACATCGCGGTCGTGGAGATGGGCACCCTGCAGCCCACCCCTCTCGGCGAGGTCGGCGAGATCATCGTCCGGAGCCCCTCGGTGACCGACGGCTACTGGCGGAACGAGACCGCGACTCGTGAACAGCTCGTCGACGGGTGGATTCACACCGGCGACAACGGCCGCATCGACGCGGACGGCTTCTTGCACTATCTCGGACGACGGAAGGAGATGATCAAGGTGAATGGGATGAGCGTCTTTCCTGCGGATGTCGAGATGCTTCTCGCGCAGCACCCGGCCGTCGACTCCGTCGCGGTGGTGCCGACCGACGACCCGACCACCGGTCAGCGCCCCGTGGCCTTCGTCGTCCTGCGTGACGGCGCCACGATGGAGGCTGCTGCACTCATCGCCTGGTGCCGCGAGAACATGGCCCCGTACAAAGTGCCGTTGGTCGCCGTGGTCGACCAGTTGCCCATGACGGCCACGGGCAAGGTCCGAAAGAACGAGCTGGCGAGCGAAGCCTCCGCTCTCGGCGGACAGGTAGTGTCATGAACGGCTCCACCTACCCGACGCGCGCCGATCTGGAAGCGCTGGGAACGGTGCTTCTGAGGACGGCGTCGCCGACCTTCGAGGACGAGAACGGCCATGTGAACGTCAGGCATCACTTCGGACTGCTCATGGAGGGAACGGAGGCGGCCTTCCGAGATCTCGGTCTCACTCCAGACTGGATCGAGCGGACGGGCCAGAGCACCTTCAGCATCGCGCACCACCTGCAGTTCCACTCCGAGATCCTGGTCGGTCACGAACTCTCGCTCCACCATCGGATCCTCGGCCGAAGCGGCAAGGTGATCCACGCAATGGCGATCCTCTTCAACGTCACGAACGACCGCGTCGCGAGTACGGCGGAGTACGTCGAGGCGTACGTCGATCTCGAAACTCGCCGCACCACGGCGATGCCTGCGGAACTGACGGACGCCATCGACGCCCGACTGCGTGAGCAGGGTTCACTCGCATGGGACCTCCCCCGCAGCCACGAGCTTGCCACGAGTCGGCACTGAGGGTCCGCTCCTCAACGACGCAGACAGGCCATCCAGATGGCGTGCATCTCCGCTACCGCGTCCTCGGCGCGCATCGACCCGTCGGCGACGAGCGGCGCACAGCGATCGTTCATGCCCGCGCCCATGAGGGCCAGAGCCTCCGCCGAGGCCGCCGGCTGGATCCGCCCCGCGGCGGCCTGACGTTCGAGGTAGCGGGCCGTGCGCAGGACGGACTCGTGCCGGATTCCACCCCACATTCGCTTGATCTCCGGATCGGCCAGCGCTTGGTGATCCAGCACCGTCATGAGCGCGAGATGCTCGGCAGTGACGGCGAGCGTCGTAGCGATCGTATGACGCAGGACCGAGGGGACGTCCTCAGCTGCCAGGTCGCTGACGTCCTGCGCCTTCTCGAACCGGTCACGCACCTCCCGGGCGAGGACAGCGAACACCTCGTTCTTCGAGGCAAAGTAGACGTAGAAGGTCGCACGACTGACTCCCGCCCGATCGGTGATCTGGGCGATCGTCGTCGCCCCGTATCCCAAGTCCTCGAAGGCGCCGCGAGCGGCGGCAAGCAACTCGTTTCGACGGTCGGTCCCTGCGCGGTCGTGTTCTTCGCGTACCGACCAGCCTGAACTCATGCCGCGAGTATCCCAACCGTTGACATTGGTGTCAACGACGTGACAGTGTACCCATTGACACCAACGTCAACGCATGGGAGCAGGCATGAAGGTCCTCATCGCCAACCGCGGCGAGATCGCCGTCCGGATCGAACGGGCCGTGACGGCGCTGGACTGGACCGTGCAGCACGTGCACGTCGAGGGCGAAGACGCCTCTCCGGAGTCGGCGCTGCTCGCCCGAGCCGGCGTCGACGGATACCTGGACGTCGACGAGATCGTCCGAGCCGCTCGCGAGAGCGGGAGCGATGTCGTCCATCCCGGCTATGGATTCCTGAGCGAGACCGCTGAATTGTCACGGGCGTGCCTCGAGGCCGGCCTGATCTTCGTCGGACCTGCGCCGGAGGTCCTCGAGCTATTCGGCGACAAAGCCAGCGCACGGGCGCACGCCGTGAGGAGCGGGGTTCCCGTACTCGCCGCCACCTCGACGCTCGACTCGCCCGAGGACGCCCGTGAGCTGCTCGTCGACTCCCCCGACGGCATCATGGTGAAGGCGGTCGCCGGCGGGGGCGGACGCGGGATTCGAGTGGTGCGACGACTGGAGGAGCTCGACGAGGCCATCGATCGTTGTCGATCGGAGGCGGGCCGCGCATTCGGCCACAGCGCGGTGTACGCCGAGCGAATGATGACCCACGCGAAGCACATCGAGGTGCAAGTCATCGGAGACGGTACCGGCGCGGTGGCGACGCTGGGTGAGCGAGAGTGCAGCATCCAGCGACGACACCAGAAGCTCATCGAGGTCGCTCCCAGCCCCGCACTCAGCGAGGAGCAGCGTGCGGTGCTCGAGGGGCATGCAGAGCGGCTCGTCGCTCCGCTCGACTACCGCGGCCTGGCCACCGTCGAGTTCCTGGTCGACGCACGGTCGCTCCATCGAGGACCTCAGTTCGACCATGCCTTCATCGAGGTGAACCCGCGCCTCCAGGTCGAGCACACCGTCACCGAGCAGGTCACCGACGTGGACCTCGTGGTGGCGCAACTACGCATAGCTGTCGGCGACTCCCTGCAACAGATCCGCCTGGACCGGCCTCGGACCGGGGTCTACGCGATCCAATCTCGTGTGAACGCCGAGCGGCAACACCGCGGCACCGTCTCCGCGACCACGGGCACGGTCACCCGAGTCGACTTGCCCGAAGGTGCGCGGGTCGACACTCATGTCTTCGACGGCCTGGTCGTCGACCGCACCTTCGATCCCCTCCTTGCCAAGGTCGTCACCACGACCACCGGTGACTTCGCAGAAGCAGCAGCAGACGCCGCCGCAGCACTGGAAGCTCTGTCCATCGATGGCGTCGAAACCAACCGCGCGGAGCTGCTGAGGATTCTCGCTCACCCCACCTTCGCGGCCGGGATGGCGACCACCGATTTCGTCGATGACGCGATGGCAAGGACCGTTGAGACGATCGCAGAGCATTCCGGATCGGTCTCGGCAGTCACAGCAGGGACCGTCGTCGCCGTTCATGTCGGCCCTGGTGACCGCCTTGATCCCCGCACACCGATCGTCACGCTGGAAGCCATGAAGATGGAGCACACCGTGACGGCAGGACACGCCTGCGTCCTGGAGTCCCTCGCTGTGGGGATCGGGCAGACGGTTCTCGAAGGTCAGCTCATAGCAGACGTGCGCGCTTCCGAACACGCGCACACGACCGACGGCGAAGTCGCCGCTGTCGACCTGAACCACATCCGACCGGACCTGGCCGAACTGCGTGAGCGTCGCGAACTGACCTTGGATGCGGCTCGGCCCACGGCTGTCGCCAAACGACACGCCCGCGGCCATCTCACAGCTCGCGAGCAGGTGGCCCGGCTCACCGACAAGGACAGCTTCGTGGAGTACGGGTCATTGCCGGTCGCCGCTCAGCGAAGCCGACGAGACCTCGACGACCTGATCCGGAGCACGCCCGCAGACGGCATCGTCACCGGGCTTGCGAGGGTCGACGGCACCGAGGTGGCCGTGCTCGCCTACGACTACACCGTCCTGGCAGGTACTCAGGGATACTTCAACCACAAGAAGACCGACCGACTACTCCACGTTGCCAGGTCGCGCCGCCTCCCGGTCGTCTTCTTCACCGAGGGCGGGGGTGGTCGACCTGGTGACACCGACACCGTCGACACCATCGCTGCAGGGTTGAACGTCACGACGTTCGCGATGTTCGCGTCCCTCAGTGGACTGGTCCCGACGATCGGGATCCTCACGGGTCGCTGCTTCGCCGGCAACGCCGCACTCCTTGGGTGCTGCGACGTCGTCATCGCGACCGCCGACTCCAACCTCGGCATGGCCGGTCCCGCCATGATCGAGGGCGGCGGGCTGGGTCGCTTCTCGCCTGAGGAGATCGGACCCATGGACATCCAGTCCGCGAACGGCGTGGTCGACGTGGTCGTCGAGAACGACGACGACGCCATTGCGACCGCGACGTCGTATCTCTCTTTCTTCAGCGACAAATCCACCGCCTGGACGGTGGCGGACCAGAGACGACTGCGTCACGTCATCGGGGAGAATCGCAAAGTCGTCTACGACATCCGGGAGGTCGTGAGACTGATCGCTGACGAGGACTCGGTCCTGGAGCTTCGGACGGACTTCGGTATCGGAGCGGTCACGGCACTGGTACGCGTCGAGGGCAGGTCGATGGGGTTGATCGCGAACGACCCGCGACACCTCGGCGGTGCCATCGATGTCGACGCAGCCGACAAGATGGCTCGCTTTCTCCAGTTGTGCGACGCACACGGCCTGCCAGTGATCTCCCTGTGCGACACCCCTGGGTTCATGGTGGGGCCCGAAGCCGAACGAGCAGCCACCGTTCGCCACGTCAGTCGACTCTTCGTCATCGGCTCGCATCTCAGCGTCCCGATGATCACCATCGTCCTGCGCAAGGGCTACGGTTTGGGTGCTCAGGCCATGGCCGCCGGCGGATTCGCCCAAACACTGGCTACCGTCGCTTGGCCGACCGGAGAGATCGGTGGGATGGGTCTGGAGGGCGCCGTCCGCCTGGGGTACGCGAAGGAACTTGGCGCGATCGAGGACGACGCTGCACGAGAGCGTCGGTACACCGAGCTGCTCGACGCGCACTACGACACCGGGCGCGCCATCAACGGCGCCATGAAGCACGAGCTCGACGAGGTCATCGATCCTTCTGAGAGCCGGACGTGGATCATGGCGACAGTCGGATCGATGGATACTGCCGTCGACCGACCTCGGCGCACCTTCATCGACACCTGGTGAGTCCGTCGTCTCGCCTGACCGAGCCACTCGAGCCGACCGCGCTTGGCGCCGAGAACGTCAGCGGCACGGTTCGTCACGAGAACGGCTCTCCCGCACTCGTCGAGCTCTGACATCTCGAGCCCTTCCCCTGGGGCGAACTCGGCTTCGGACCAGTCCGTCGCCTTCCAGGACCGCGACTTCAGCCCGATCCTCCCTCTGAGCGCTCCCCCGTCGCGGCGAGGCTCGCCACCGCGTCCACCGCCAGCACCGCGGCCTTCTCGATCCGGTCAGTACCGTCCTCGAGTCCCTCGTTGCCCGCCGAGACGACGGCCACCAGGTACGTGCGTCCGTCGCGGACGACCTCGCCCATGCTCGAGACGTACCAGCGGTCGGAGTCGGCATCGGGGAGGTAGCCGGCCTTGAGCAGGGCGCTCGCCGGGTCGTCGGCAGCCGCGTCGACGCCGATGCGCTGCTCCTCGGTGACGTCACGCATGAGGCGTCGCAGCATGCGCTGGTCCTGCTCGTCGAGCAGCGAGTCGGGACCGAGCGTGGCCTGGAGGACGCGGAGGCGGTCCGTCGCCGTGGTCTCGGCCCTGCCCCACTCCGACGTCTCGAGCCGCGTGTCCACCGCCCCGACCCGCGACAGGAAGGCGTTGACGTCGTCGCGGCCGGCGAGCGCCAGGAGGGCGTCGGTGGCCTCGTTCCCGCTGACCTCGATCGCCTCGCGGGCGAGGGCCCGCTGCTGCCGCGGAGGACGACCGTCCTGGCCGAGCAGGAGCGTCGCCACGATGTCGACCTTGACGGTGCTCGCCGCCTCCACCACGGTCCGGCCCGCCACCAGCTCCGCGCCGGACTCGACGTCCATGACCGCGACCGAGACGTCGGCGCCGAGCCCGGCCAGCTCGTGCTCGAGGACGGCGCCCACCGCAAGGTCGGCCGCCTCGTCGGCCGGGTCGCGAAGGCCGCCGACGGCGTCGGCGAGGACGGATGCGGCGTCCAGAGGCGCCGAGGCAGCGACTGTCGTCGCGGTCCCAGGAGGCTCGACCGGCGTCACGGGTGGCGCGATCGTGACAGGTGCACCGGCCACCGCCGCCAGCACGACGGCGACCGCGACGGAGGTCAGTCCTGTACGCATCACCACCTCACCAGCGTAGGTCCCCGCTCCTCCGCGACGGGCGTCACCCGGGGATCACCGGAGAGGTCGGGTGAGGCCTCCCGCGGCCGGTGGTCGAGACGGTGTCCCTCGGCGCGTCCGACGTCCGAGCACGAGCCGACTCACCCGATGTACCTCACCTCGCTCACCCGCACCTTCTTCGGCGCCGGGTACTCCTTGGCGATGTCGCCGATCTCTCCGACCAGGACGTACCACCCGTCGTCCTCCTCGAGCATGGTGGACGTCCCCGAGCCATCGGCGAGGACGTACAGGTCGGTCGACGGACATTCGTCGACGCAGTAGTAGATGGGGATCAGGTCGTCGTCCCGACCGCCCCACGCGCCGCCGTTACGGGCCGCCCACCGTGAGCCGTCCTCGAGCTCGATGCCCAACGGCCAGGCGTCGTCGGCGGCTTGTACGCGTGGCAACGGCGCCTCCAGCGACAGCTGCCTGAGCTCAGTGCTCCACGGATCCACCATGCACAGCACCGCGTAGGCGTCCTGAGGCATCCCCCAGCATGCGTGGGCCGAGTCGGCAGAGGCACCGAGATAGTAGGTATCCGGACCCACACCGTGGGGTGACGGACCGAATCCTCCGCCAGTCAAGACGTCGCCCTCTCCGCCCGCCAGCCGTGTTCCGCGCTCGTCGGACACCTGCCATTGCGACCCGACGCTGCCGTCGGCGTCGAAGGGGTTGATGACCCGCACCGGCGGTGCGCCGCCCGGGGCGCACAGGCACAGCACGATCCGCGTGATCGAACCGGTCGGCACCCCCGCTGACACCGGTCCGTCAAACGTGATCTCGAACCCGGTGCCGGCCGCTCCGTCCGCCGGCAGGGCCACGGTGTCGCCCTCGACCTGCGGCGTCGACCCTCCGTCGGCGTAGAGGTCCAGCGCCTCGGCGACGTCGTCACCGACACCGACGCCGTCCACGGTCCTGACGTCGTCGGTGGTCGGGACGATCCGCTGGACCACCCCGTCGCGGAAGATCAGTGTGCAGTCGACGTAGCGCACCTCCACCTCACCGGCGGTCGCGACGTCCGGGAGGTCCTCGACGACGGATCTCACCTCCGCGACGGTCATGCCCGGCTCCACGCCCCGGTACTCGCCGGGCTGGAGGCTGTTGCCGGCCCGGCCGGGGTCGAAGGCCGCGAGGAGCCTGGTGCGCAACAGGCGAGCGTTGGAGGCGTCGAGGCTCAGGCCGCCAGTTGCAGCGGCGATGCAGTCGAGCTGCTCCCGGGCCTCGAGCTCGCCGGTGATCTTGAATCCCACGGCGTGCACCGTCACGCCCTCGGGCAGGCCCTCGGCCAGCTCGCAGGGCTCTGGGCCGAGCCCCTCAGAGGCGCACGTGTCGAGGCCGTCCGAGACGAGGACGACGGCGCGCTCGCCGTCCTGGGGCAGGGACTCGACGGCACGCTCGAGCGCGAGGCCGATCGGGGTGTACCCGGACGGGGCGAGGTCGTCGACCTCGGCCACGAAGGACGGAGCGTCCAACGCACCGAACGGGACCACCGTGCTGACGTCCTGGCACCCCTCCGCCGCCTCCTCGTCGCTGGATCCGGTGCCGGTGCCGTACGCGAGCAGGCCGATCTCGTGACCGGGCTCCAAGGCATCGGCCAGGGTCCGGACCGCCGCCTGGGCCGCCTCGAACCGCACACCCGGTGCGTCGTCGGCCTTCATCGAGCCGGAGGCGTCGAGGACGACCATGGCCGGCAACGGCGGGATGTCCGCGGGGACGGGGCGTCGGAACTCCTCGCGGGCCTCCAGCGACGGGACGCACCCGACGAGCATGGACATCAGGGCGAGGAGTCCAACGGCAGAGCGGCGCACGCGCCACACCCTAGGTCCGGGACGTCGGTTGCAGCCGCCGAATGCCTGAATGGAGGACAGGACGGGCGCCGACCCCGACGGCAGGACGGCATCACCATCGCCCTCGCGGTGCACGAGCCTCCTCGCTCGCCTCAGGAGCGGCGCACCACTCCGGGCCGGTCGATGAGGCGGGACAACACGACGGTCGTGTCGGTGTGGTCGACGTCGGGGACCTCGACGCGCACCAGCTCGAGCGCTCGCTCCAGGTCGGGCACGTCACGCGCGACGATGCGCAGGAGCGCGTCGGCCCGGCCGGTGACCGTGGCCGCCGAGTGCACCTCCGGCACGCGCGCGAACGCGGCCCGCAAGCGCTCCGGGGAGATCGTGCCGCGGCAGTGGACCTCGACGTACGCCTCGACCGACCACCCCATCGGATCGGGGTCGACGACTGCGGTGAACCCACGGATCACCCCGACCTCCATCAGACGGTCGACGCGACGCTTCACCGCTGGCGCGGACAGGCCGACCCGTGCGCCGATCGCGGCGTAGGCGGCCCGCCCGTCCTGGCTGAGCAGGTCGATGATCGAGCGGTCGATGTCGTCCACGTCACCTCCACGCAATGAATCGACGCTGTTCGACGATGCACCTTCGATACTGCCACATCGACGCACACGATCGAGGGTCATCGCCGTCCATCGCGATCAGTACGATGGGATCGTTGCAGACTGCGCGATCACAGGAGGCCACCGCCACATGACGATCCTCGAGAATCCCACCGGCCCCCTGCCCCGGACCCGCCCCGTCATCGAGCCGGTCCGATCGGCTCGCACCCGGGCCTACGGCATGTGCACCCCGGAGCACTTCGAGGTGGCGTACGCGATCAATGCGTGGATGGACCCGAGCGTCCCGGTCGACCGCGCCCGAGCGATGCGCCAGTGGCAGGAGCTGCACCGCACGCACCTGGACCTCGGTCACCGCATCGAGCTCCTCGCGCCGCTGCCGGGACTGCCCGACATGGTCTTCGCGGCCAACGGCGCCGTCGTCGTGGGCGGCCGCGCCTACGGCGCCCGATTCCGCCACGACGAGCGTCGCCCCGAGGCGCAGGCGCACGCGGCCTGGCTCCGCGCACACGGCATCTCCGTGCACACCCCCGAGCACGTCAACGAGGGCGAGGGCGACTTCCTCGTCCTGCGCGACGTCATCCTCGCCGGGACCGGATTCCGCACCTCCGTGGCCGCGCACGAGGAGGCCGCACGAGTGCTGGGAAGGCGGGTCGTCTCGCTCGAGCTCGTCGACCCTCGCTTCTACCACCTCGACGTCGCCCTCGGCATCCTCGACGATGGCGGTGGCGACGCCCCCGCGGACATCGCCTACGTACCCGAGGCCTTCAGCGCGTCGAGTCGGGCCGTCCTCGACGATCTCTTCCCCGGAGCGCTGCACTGCAGCGTCGAGGACGCCCTCGCGTTCGGCCTCAACCTCGTCAGCGACGGTCGCAACGTCGTCCTGCCGAGCGCCGCGACCCGCCTCGCGCAGGAGATCGCGGCTCGCGGCTACACCCCCGTGCCCGTCGACCTCTCGGAGTTCGTCAAGGCCGGCGGCAGCGTCAAGTGCTGCACGATGGAGTGGCACGCCTGAGCGCGGTCACCGACGGTAGCGAGGCAGGTCGGCGCTCAGCTCGGCGAAGAGCCCGCCGTTCAGGGCGAACGCACGCTTGACCTCCCCGAGCGCCTCCTGGCGTCCGGCGGCGTCGAGCGGAAGCGCGTCGAGGCGGCGACGGTAGGCGTCCTTGTACGGCTTCGGCTTGTCGATCGCCTCGAAGCGGTAGAACTCGGCCCCGGGGCCGTCGCCCAGGCCGAACTCACGGCGCACGATCGCACCGATGGCCCGACCACCGGACAGGTCGCCGAGATAGCGCGTGTAGTGGTGGGCGACGAAGCGCACCGGGTGGTCGTGGCACGTCTGCAGGCGCGCCACGTAGGCGTCCGTGGCCGGTGAGTTCGCGTCACCGGCACCCCAGTGGGCGAGGTCGGCGTCGATGGCGTCGAGCCGCTCGAGGTCCGCGTCGAGCACCGTCGCGACGACCGGGTCGCCGCCGAGGGCACGACCCGCCTGCTCCAACGCCTCATATACACGGCGCAACCGCGCCAGGTAGTCCGCGTAACCGCGCTCGTTCACCCGGCCCGCGAGCAGCTCGCCGATGAAGCTCGACCCCTCCGCCGCCGTGTGCTCGGCCGCGGAGCCGTCCTTGAGCAGCTTCGCCAGGCTCGGGGCCCGGTCGTTCGCGATCGTCATGTCGTCATCCTTCTCGTGGGGGTGGGGGTGAGGTGGCGCTGAGCCGCGGGACCACCGCGAGGCGGTCCCCGAGCGCGTGCACGTCGACCGGCAGGCCGTAGGTGCGTTCGATCCGTTCGGGCGTGAGGACGTCGGCGGGCGATCCGTGTGCGGCGACGCGCCCGTCGTCGACGATCACCAGGAGGTCGGCGTAGGCCGAGGCGAGCGTGAGGTCGTGCGCCACGACGACGACGCACCGGCCGGATCGGGCGAGCCTCCTCGCCACACCGAGGACCTCCTCGGTGTGGCGCAGGTCGAGAGCGGCGGTGGGCTCGTCGAGCAGGACGATCTCCGTGTCCTGCGCGAGCACGCGGGCGAGGGAGACCCGTGCCTTCTCACCACCGGACAGGCTCCGGTACGAGCGGTCGGCGAGGTGGAGCACGTCGGTACGCCGGAGCGCGTCGTGGACCACGGCCTCGTCGGCCGCGAGGTCGGCCTCGTCGGTCCACGGGTAACGGCCCATGGCGACGACCTCCCGGACGGTGAAGCCGAAGGTCACCTCCTGCTCCTGGGTCAGGACCGCTCGCCGACGGGCGAGCTGCGGGCCGACCCATTGCGCGAGCTCGGCGCCGTCGAGCGTGACCGACCCGCTGCTGACCCGTCGGTCCCCGGCCAGGACGCCGAGGAGCGTCGACTTGCCCGCCCCGTTCGGGCCGACGACGACCGTCACCGACCCCCACGGGAGGTCGAGGTCGACGTCGCGCAGCACCGTCCGGCCACCGAGCTCGCAGCCGACACCGCGCAGCACCATCGCGATGCCCGCGCTCATGCCCATCCTCCGGCTCGGGACCGGGCGCGGCGGACCAGGTGGAGGAAGAACGGGCCACCCACGGCCGACGTCAGCAACCCGATGGGGAGGTCGGCGCCGGCGACGAGGGTCCGCGCGAGCACGTCGGCCCACACGAGCAGCACCGCCCCGGCGACCGCGCTGCCGAGGATCAGCGTCGTGTGGCTCGGGCCGAGCAGCATGCGCACGACGTGGGGCACGACCAGCCCGACGAAGGCCACGATCCCGACGAACGCCACGGCTGCACCGGTCAGCAGGGCGACGACGACGACGGAGGCGATCCGCAGCCGCTCCACACGGACGCCCAGGTGGGCGGCGGACCGCTCCCCCAGCGCGAGGAGGTCGTACTGGCGTGCGGCGAGGACCGCGAAGGTCGCACCACCGACGACCACGACCGCGACGATCAGGACCTCGGGCCAGCGTGAGCCGTTCATCGACCCGAGCTGCCAGAAGACGATCTGCTCGCGGGAGGCGGTGTCACCGGCGAACAGCACGAGGGCCAGTCCGGCTCCGGCGAACGCGTTGACGGCGATGCCCGTCAGCAGCAGCGTCACGACCTCCGTCCGGCCCTCGCGGCGCGCGGTCGTGTACACGAACAGCGTCGCGACCAGACCGCCGACGAACGCCATCACGGCCACCGCCCAGCCCCCGGCGAACGTCAGGCCCGCCGCGATCGCGATCGCCGCGCCGAGGGCCGCGCCTGCCGAGACGCCCACGACACCCGGCTCGGCGAGCGGGTTCCCGAAGACGGCCTGCATGACCGCCCCCGCCACCGCGAGGGCGCCGCCGACCACGACGCACATCGCGATGCGAGGGAACCGGATGAACCACAGGGCGTCGCCGAGCAGCGGCTCGGGACGCCACGCGGTCGCGATGCCGACCCGGTCGAGGATGCTGCCCAGGACGGCGGCCGGCGTGACGTCCAGCTGCCCGACCGTCGCGGCCACCAGCACGCCGAGCACCAGGAATCCGGCCATCACGACGATCGTGGGCGCGGGCGACCGTCGGCGACGCGGGGTCGTGGCTGCGCTCCTCGTGAGGGTCGTCATCGCCACCGCCTGCTCACCGGTCCGGCGCGTAGACGGCGCGGGCCAGGGCGTCGAGGACGTCGGCCGAGCGCGGCCCGAACGAGAGGACGTCCCCGTCGGCCATGTCGACGAAGCGACGGTTCTTCCCGGCCGACGTCAGCGCGAGCACGGGCTTGTCCTGCAGCAGCTGCTCGATGCCGCCGACCGACTCGAGTCCGGACGTCATCACGAGGACGAGGTCCGGGTCCGCCGCCACGACGGCCTCGTCGGTCAACGGCTGGACGTCGCGCCAGCCGAGCTCGCCGGCCACGTCGACCCCGCCCAGCGTGCGGATCAGGTCGTCGGCGCCGGAGTCCTCCCCGAGCAGGTAGTAGACACCGGCGGATCCGCGCAGGTACAGGAAGACCATGCGCAGCCGGTCGTCCTCGTCGTCGGGCGCCAGGCGCTCGACGTCCGTGCCGACATCGGCCACCTGCTGCTCGATCCGCTCGGCGAGAGCCTGCCCCTCGGCCGGCACGCCGAGCACCTGCCCCATGTCGCGGGCGAGCCTCGACGCCCCCTCGAACGATGACTCCCGCTCGAGGAAGACCACCTGGACGCCCGCGTCTCGCAGCTGCTGGACGACGTCGCGCGGACCGACCGAGCCGTCCGTGACCACCAACGTCGGCCGGGCGCGCAGGATCGACTCCGCGTTCAGGGAGTGGCCGTCGTTCGTGACGACGGGCAGGTCCTCGCTGCCGGCGAAGGTGGTGGCACCGTCCCTGCCGACGAGCAGGCCGTCGAGACCGAGTCCCCACACCGTGGCGGCAAGGCTCCCCGAGAGGTCCAGGGCGAGCACCCGGTCGGTGTCGGTGATCGTCACGTCGCGCGGACCGGACCGGTCGTACGACGTCACCGTCACCGGGAGGGTCTGGTCGGGCGCCTCGGCGACGGGCTCGATCGCGCGGTCTGCGAGCACGGCGGTGCTGGGTCCCTCGTGCGCCGCGGGGTCGACCAGCGGCTCCACCTCGCTCAGGGGGACCCGGTCGGGCGTCCCCGCCCGGCCGTCGCCGGAGGACGCCGCGGGCGCCGCACACCCGGCGAGGACGAGCAGCGCGAGCAGGGCGAGGGCGACCCTCCTCACGTCGCGGCCCCTCGACGACGACCGGCCCAGAGACCGGCGGCGAAGGTCAGCACCAGCGCGGCAGCACCGGCACCCCACCACAGCGCCGAGGGACCGGAGGTGGCGCCTACCGACGCGGTTCGCGGCTGCGCGTCACCGGCGGCCTCGTCGAGCGGCGCAGCCGTCGCGCCGCAGTCGGCCGCCGTGGCCGTCAGGTCCACGGGATCCAGGACCGTGCCCGCCTCGTAGGAGTCGAAGACGCCGTGTCCCTGCTCGGTCAGCGTGGCCGGCACGTCCTCCAAGCGGAGCGCCGAGGCGTCCGATCTCGTCGCGGCCGCGAGGTCGAGGTCGGCGAACGGGACCCTCGTCGTGGTCCGCGTGGAGGTGTCCCCCGCCTCCGCGGCCGCGCGGTCACCGGAGGTCACGTCGAGCATCAGCACCGCGGAGTCCGCGTCGCTGAAGCGCACGACGGGGTTGGCCAGCGTGACGGCCAACGCCCCGCCGTGACCGGTGAACCGCAGAGCGCCGTCGAACTCGACGTCGCCCTGCGTCCCGTCCTCCGACAGGGACCCCGCGCCCGCCTCGAACCGGAACTCCGGCGTCTCGTAGGACGCGGCACCCTCGGTGCTCCAGTCGCCGTTCGCGATGCTGCCCGACACGTAGGCGCGGAAGGACTCCTTCACGCCCCACGTGAGCGTCGCGTCCTCGACCAGGCACGGTCCGACCTCGTCGTCCTCGACGACCGTGAAGGACACCCCGCGCGTCACGCTGCCCTGGAAGGTGAGCGTGTGCTCGCCTGGTTCGAGGTCCCCAGGCAGGTTGCCGGTCCACTCGACGCGACCGTCCTCGTCGGCGGAGGCGTCGCGCGCCAGGACCACGGGGCTCGAGTAGACGACCACCGCGATGCCCTGCTCCCCCGGCTGGAAGCCGTCGGCCGAGGCGGTGATGCGGTCACCGGCACGGATGCCGTCCGGGTCGTCCACGTCGATCGTCGCGCCGGTGCGCGACGGTGGTGTCGCAGGCGGCTGGAAGTCCTCACTCGAGGACAGCGACGACGTCGCGACCGTCCGCGCCGCCGCCGACGACCGCGGCGAGTCCGCGCCGACGGTGAAGGTGACCGGGTCGAGCGCACGACCGGCCGCGTAGAAGCCTTGGAACGCCGACGCACCCTCGGCGGTCAGGCGTGCCGGCGCACCGCGGTACGTCGTGCTGCCCCCGGACCGTGTGCGGGCCGCGGCGGAGAGGTCGAGCGTCGCGAAGCCGCGCCGCACGCCGTCGACCTCGATCGTCAGCAGCCCGCGGCCGCCACCCTGGACGACCACGCTCGGGTCGGCGAGGGTGAGCGAGAGCGCCCCGGAGTGCCCGGAGAAGCGCACCGAGCCCGCGTATCCGGTGGTTCCGCGCGCGTCGGCACCACGGGCGTCGCTGCTGCGCTGCGGGAACCGGTAGGCCCCGCCCAAGGCCGTCGCGCCACCGGCCACGCTGACCGAGCCACGAGCGATCGGACCGGTCACGTAGGAACGGAAGTCCGCCGCCACTCCCCAGGTCAGGGAGCCGGACGTCCTCGACGATGCGCCGCCGCCCCCACCAGGCCCCGTGCCGGGCATCGGTGGTGCGCCCGGGGACACCGGGTCGGTCGGGGCCGGCTGGCCGCCGCCGGTGCCCGTACCACCGCGCAGGAGGGCGACGTCGAGGGTCAGGCGCTTCTCGACGGTCTGGGACGGGTCGGCGACGGCCTGACCGTGGGCCTTCAGGGTGTAGAGGCTGTAGCTGCGGTCGGTCCGCAGGGTCGCGATCTCCGCCGCGTCCAGGGTGATCCGCCGTGTGAACGTCCCACCGGCACCCATCTGCGTGTGCGGCACGAAGACGGTGCCGCGGTAGGCGGTCGCGTCGGTGGGGTCGGCGCCGCCGGACTCGGCGATGCCCACGTAGATGCCCGGGCTGGTCGTGGCGTAGCCAGCACCACGCACGTCGACGGCGAGCCGGCCGCGGACCTGCTCGACGATCGTGACGTCGAGGCGCGGACCGGTCGGCTCCGGATCGGGGTCGGGCTCGGGCTCGGGCTCGGGCTCGGTGAACGTGATCGGGGTCGCCGTCTCGTACGCCGGCGCCACCGCACCGGAGCCGGCGTAGGTGTAGATCCCGTACTCCGTCAAGGACGCGCCCGCACCCTCGTCCAACGCCGCCTTGTCCACCACCAGCTCCGCGGTGAACGACCCGTCCGGACGCAGCTCGATCGCCCCCGCACCCGGTCCACCGATCCGGCCCATGTCCTCGGCAAGAACCGCCCACTTCTGCGAACCGACCTTGCGCGACGACGACGGCGCACCCTGCGACGGCCGCCACGACGACGCGAACTTGCCCACCACCACGTAGACACCACCAGGACGACCCGCCAACGGCGGCCGCGTCCCCGTCGCCGCCCCAGGATCGAACCCACGACCCGTCACCGTCACCGACTGCACACCCTCGACCGAGAACTCCGACACCGAGACCTCCACCGAGGGTCCCTGCGGTGCGGCAGCGGCGGCGCTCACGCCGGCCGGACCGAGGAGGCTCGCGGGCAGCAGCACGGCCAGGGCGAGAGCGAGCAGCATCCTCGCGCTCGAGGTCGGGGACGAGGGAGCGGACCGCTCGGGGGCGCGATCGAACATGACAGACCATTCCTTAGGGTAGGGTTACCTCACCAAGGCAAGGCGTGCCTAACTTAAAGCATCCTGAGGAGCACTGTCACCCCTCCCCGTCCGAAGGATGGACGAGGACGGGACACCGCTTCGCTCGCAGCGACGGGACAGCGTGCGTCAGCGGCGCGCGGTGAGGATGCGCGGACCCTCCTCGGTCCACGTGACCGAGTGCTCGCAGTGCGCCGCCCACGAACCGTCGGCCGTCACGACCGTCCACTCGTCGTCGAGGGTGCGGTTGCGCGACGTGCCCAGCGTGACCATGGGCTCGATCGCGAGGACCAGCCCCGGGACGATGCGCGGACCCCGGCCCGCGCGTCCGGTGTTGGGCACGTCGGGCGCCTGGTGCATGGCCGACCCGATGCCGTGTCCGGTGAAGCCGTCGGTCAGGGCGTAGGACCCCGCCGACCGGACGCTCGCCTCGATGGCGGCGCTGATGTCACCGACCCGGCCGCCGAGCCGTCCGGCGGCGATCCCTGCCGCGAGCGCACTCTCGGTGACCTCGACCAGGCGCGCCACCTCCTCGGAGACCTCCCCCACGCCGACGGTGATGGCAGCATCGCCGTGCCACCCGTCGACGACCGCGCCGCAGTCGATCGAGATCAGGTCGCCCTCGCGCAGCACGCGCGAGCCCGGGATCCCGTGCACCACCTCGTCGTTGACCGACGTGCAGACCACTGCGGGGAAGCCGGGGACCCCCGGCTCGGCACCGTAGCCGAGGAAGTTGGAGGTCGCACCGTGCGCTGTGATCACCTCGCGCGCCAGGGCGTCGAGGTCCCCCGTCGTCACACCCGGGGCGACGACCTCACGCATCGCCTCCAGCGCCTCCGCCACGACGGCACCGGCGTGCGCCATGACCTCGATCTGCTCCGTGGTCTTCAGCTCGATGCCACGACCGAACACCGTGGGCGTCGCTCAGGCGTCGAGGGCGGCGTCGATGCGCGACGCGACCTCGTCGATCTCGCCGAGGCCGTCGACCTCACGCACGAGACCACGCTCGGAGTACACGCGCAGCAAGGGCGCCGTCTCCTTCACGTAGACCTCCTGGCGGTGACGGATGACGTCCTCGGTGTCGTCGGAGCGGCCACTGGACTCCGCCCGCTTGAGCAGGCGCGCCACGACCTCGTCGGTGTCGACCACGAGAGCGACCACGCCGTCGAGCGAGACGCCCAGGTCCGCGAGGATCCCGTCGAGCGTCTCGACCTGGTCGAGCGTGCGCGGGTACCCGTCGAGGATGAAGCCCTCGCGCGCGTCGGGCTGGCCGAGGCGGTCACGCACCATGGCGTTGGTGACCTCGTCGGGGACGTACTCACCGGCATCCATGTACCGCTGCGCCCTCTGCCCGAGCTCGGTCTGCGCCGAGACGTTCTCGCGGAAGATGTCGCCGGTGGAGATGTGCACGGCACCGAGCCGCTCCGCCAGGCCCACGGCCTGCGTGCCCTTGCCCGCTCCGGGCGGACCCATGATCAACAAACGGCTCATCGCAGGAATCCTTCGTAGTTGCGCTGCTGCAGCTGGCTCTCGATCTGCTGCACGGTGTTCAGGCCGACGCCGACGATGATGAGGATCGACGTACCACCGAAGGGGAAGTTCTGGCTCGCGCCGAGCAGCGCGACCGCCGCCATCGGGATCAGCGCCACGACGCCGAGGTAGACCGCACCCGGCGCGGTGATGCGGCTCAGCACGTACGCGAGGTAGTCCTGCGTGGGACGGCCGGCCCTGATGCCCGGGATGAAGCCGCCGTACTTCTTCATGTTGTCGGCGACCTCCTCGGGGTTGAACGTGATCGAGACGTAGAAGTACGTGAAGAACACGATCAGCGCGAAGTACGTGATCATGTAGTACGGGTGGTCTCCACGCACGAAGTGGTCGTTGATCCACGCCGCGTAGCGGCTCGACGGCTCGAACTGAGCGTAGAGGGCCGGCAGGTACAGCAGGCTCGAGGCGAAGATGACCGGGATGATGCCGGCCTGGTTGACCTTGAGCGGGATGTAGGTCGAGGAACCGCCGAACATGCGACGGCCCACCATCCGCTTGGCGTACTGGACGGGAATCCGTCGCTGGGCCTGCTCCATGAAGATGACGGCCGCGACGATGACCAGGCCGACGGCGATGACCACCGAGAAGGTCGTGAGGCCGTTGACCTGGCGCACGCCCCAGAGAGCGCCGGGGAAGGTGGCGACGACCTGCGTGAAGATCAGGATGGACATGCCGTTGCCGACGCCGCGGTCGGTGATGAGCTCGCCCATCCACATGATGACGGCGGTGCCGGCGACCATGACGAGGACGATGAGCAGGAAGGCCGGGATGCTGTCCATGTAGTACAGCAGGTCGAGGTTGCACGCCCCGCCGAAGAGGTTGCCCGAGCGCGCCAGGGCGACGATGCCCGTGGCCTGCAGCACCGCGAGACCGAGGGTCAGGTACCGGGTGTACTGCGTGATCTTGGCCTGGCCCTGCTGGCCCTCCTTCTTGAGGGCCTCGAGGCGAGGGATCACCACGACGAGAAGCTGCAAGATGATGCTGGCGGTGATGTACGGCATGATGCCGAGCGCGAAGACCGTGAGCTGCAGCAGGGCGCCGCCGGAGAAGAGGTTGATCAGCGCGAACAGGCTGCTGTTCTCGCCCTGCGCGGCAGCGTCGACGCACGTCTGCACGTTCGGGACGTTGATGCCCGGGGCCGGCAGCGTCGAGCCCAACCGGAACAGCACCAGGATGCCCAGCACGAACAGGATCTTGCGTCGCAGGTCAGGCGTCCTGAACGCGTTCACGAAGGCGCTGAGCACCGGTTTCCTCCTCGATCGTGGGGCCGGGCGAAGCCCCCGCGACTCTAACAGTCGGACCTACGAGCGATGCCGTCGGCAACGGCGGTGCGGGTCCGTTCGGACATCGGCCCTCACGACGACGACGACGAGGCATCACGGGGATGCCTCGTCGTCGTGTCGATCAGCCGATGCTCACAGCTCGGTGACGCTTCCGCCGGCTGCCTCGATCTTGCTGCGGGCCGAACCGGAGAACTTGTGCGCGGTGACCTGCACCGCGACGTCCAGCTCGCCGGTGCCGAGCACCTTGACCAGCTGGCCCTTGCGGACCGCGCCGGCAGCGACGAGCGCGTCGACGTCGACCGTGCCGCCCTCGGGGAACAGCGCGCCGAGACGCTCGACGTTGACGACCTGGTACTCCTCGCGGAACGGGTTCGTGAACCCCTTCAGCTTCGGCAGTCGCATGTGGATGGGGATCTGCCCACCCTCGAAGCCGGCGGGCACCTGGTAGCGGGCCTTGGTGCCCTTGGTGCCGCGACCGGCGGTCTTGCCCTTGGAGCCCTCACCGCGACCCACACGGGTCTTGGCGGTCTTGGCTCCGGGAGCAGGGCGCAGGTGATGAAGCTTCAGCGCCATGTCAGTCCACCTCCTTGACGTCCACGAGGTGCGGGATGGTCTCGACCATGCCACGGATCTCCGGACGATCGTCCTTGACGACGACGTCGCCGATGCGCTTCAGACCCAGCGAACGCAGGGTGTGGCGCTGGTTCTGCGCCCGGCCGATGGCCGAGCGGATCTGGGTGACCTCGAGCTTGGCCATCATGCACCCACCCCTGCGGCGTCGGCCTTCTCGGCCTTGGCCTCCTCGACACCCAGTGCCGCGGACTTGAGCAGGGCGGCGGGAGCCACCTCCTCGACGGCGAGGCCGCGGCGAGCCGCGACAGCCTCGGGGGACTCCAGCAGCTTGAGCGCCTCGACCGTCGCGTGGACGATGTTGATCGCGTTGGACGAGCCGAGCGACTTGCTCAGCACGTCGTGGACACCGGCGGCCTCGAGCACCGCGCGCACCGGACCACCGGCGATGACGCCGGTACCGGGCGAGGCGGGACGCAGGAAGACCACGCCGGCCGCCTTCTCCCCCGTGACGGGGTGCGGGATGGTGCCCTGGATGCGCGGGACGCGGAAGAAGTTCTTCTTCGCCTCCTCGACACCCTTGGAGATCGCCGTGGGGACCTCCTTGGCCTTGCCGTAGCCGACGCCGACCTGTCCGTCGCCGTCACCGACGATCACCAGGGCGGTGAAGCTGAAGCGACGTCCACCCTTGACGACCTTGGCGACACGGTTGATCGTGACGACCTTCTCGATGTAGTTGCTCTTGTCGCCGCCGCGGTCTCCGCGGCCTCCGCGACGGTCGCCGCCTCCGCGGCGCTGCTGGGCGCTCATGCGGCACTCCCGTTCTCGTTGACGTTGTTGATCATCAGAACTCCAGTCCACCCTCGCGGGCGCCGTCGGCCAGGGCCGCGACACGTCCGGCGTAGCGGTTGCCGGCGCGGTCGAAGACGACCGCGGAGATGCCGGCGCCCTTGGCGCGGTCCGCCACGAGCTCGCCCACCTTGCGGGCCTTGGCGGTCTTGTCGCCCTCCAGCGTGCGCAGGTCCGCCTCCAGGGTGGAGGCCGACGCCAGCGTGTGCCCCTGCAGGTCGTCGACGACCTGGGCCACGATGTGCTTGCTGGAGCGGGTGACGACCAGCCGCGGCCGCTCGGCGGTGCCGTGCAGCTTCTTGCGGCCACGGATCTGGCGACGCGCACGCGAGGTGGCGCGGTCCGAACGGCCCTTGACCTGCTTGATCGAGATGGCCATCACTTACCAGCCTTTCCAGCCTTGCGCAGGACGCGCTCGTCGGCGTAGCGCACACCCTTGCCCTTGTAGGGCTCGGGCTTGCGGATCTTGCGGATGTTCGCCGCGACCTCGCCGACGGCCTGCTTGTCGATGCCGGCGACCGTCAGCTTGGTCGGGGACTCCACCGTGAAGGTGATGCCCTCGGGAGCCTCGAACGGGACCGGGTGGCTGAACCCGAGGTTCAGCTCGATCGCCTGAGGACCCTTGGCGAGGACGCGGTAGCCGACGCCGACGATCTCGAGCTTCTTCTCATAGCCCTCGGTGACACCGATGACCATGTTGTTGATGAGCGTGCGGCTCAGCCCGTGCAGGGCCTTGCTCTTGCGCTCCTCGTTGGGACGGTTGACCTCGAGGCTGCCGTCCTCGCCCTTCGCGACCGTGATCGGTGCGGCGACGGTGTGGGACAGCTGGCCCTTGGGGCCCTTGACGCGGACGTCCTGGCCTTCGATGGTGACCTCGACACCGCTGGGGACGGCGACGGGCAGCTTGCCGATGCGCGACATGTTCGTCTCCTCTCTCACCAGACGTAGGCGAGGACTTCCCCGCCGACGTTCTTGGTCGTGGCCTGACGGTCCGTGAGAAGACCCTGGCTGGTGGAGATGATGGCGACACCGAGTCCGCCGAGCACCTTGGGCAGGTTGGTGGACTTGGCGTAGACGCGCAGTCCGGGCTTGCTGATGCGGCGGATGCCGGCGATGGAGCGCTCGCGCTGCGGCCCGTACTTCAGGGTCACGCGCAGGCTCTTGCCGACCTCGCCCTCACCGGGCTCGAGCACCTCGTAGTCGGTGATGAAGCCCTCCTGCTTCAGCAGGGCGACGACGCCCTCCTTCAGCTTGGAGTAGGGCGCCACGATCTCGTCGTGGAAGGCCTGGTTGCCGTTGCGGATCCGCGTGAGCAGATCCGCGATCGGATCGGTCATGGTCATGAGGGGTGTATCCGTTCTCGCTGCGGTTTCCGTCTCGTCCCGGCCGTGGTGGTCACGGACGCCGGTGGGAGGGGACCTGCTGCGTCAGGGGGTGGGTTACCAGCTGCTCTTGGTGATGCCGGGCAGCTCGCCGCGGTGCGCCATCTCGCGAAGGCAGATGCGGCACAGGCCGAACTTCTTGTAGACCGAGCGCGGACGTCCGCAACGCTGGCAGCGCGTGTAGCCACGCACCGCGAACTTCGGCTTGCGGGCGGCCTTGATCTTCAGACCGGTCTTCGCCATGTCAGTTCTCCTTGAAGGGGAAGCCGAGCTGCTTGAGCAGCGCGCGACCCTCGTCGTTGGTCGTGGCCGTGGTGACGACCGTGATGTCCATGCCGCGCGAGCGGTCGATCTTGTCCTGATCGATCTCGTGGAACATGACCTGCTCGGTCAGACCGAACGTGTAGTTGCCGCGGCCGTCGAACTGGCGGGGGCTGAGCCCTCGGAAGTCGCGGATGCGGGGCAGGGCCAGCGTCAGCAGGCGGTCCAGGAACTCCCACATGCGGTCGCCGCGCAGCGTGACGTGCGCGCCGATCGGCATGCCCTCGCGCAGCTTGAACTGCGCGATGGACTTGCGGGCCTTGGTGACCTGCGGCTTCTGGCCGGTGATGGCCGTGAGGTCGCGGATGGCGCCCTCGATCAGCTTGCCGTCACGAGCAGCCTCACCGACGCCCATGTTCACGACGATCTTGGTCAGGCCCGGGACCTGCATGACGTTGCCGTAGGCGAACTGGTCCTGCAGAGCAGGGACGATCTCCTCGCGGTACTTCGCCTTGAGGCGAGGTGCGGTGGCAGTCTCGGCCATGATCAGATCTCCTTCCCGGTCTTGCGGGCGAGGCGCACGCTGCGGTGCGCTGCGTAGGTGGACCCGTCGGAACGGGACTTGGTGACCTCGTCGCGGCGGTGTCCGACGCGGGTCGTGGTCTTGTCGCCATCGGCGTCGACGACCAGCATGACGTTGGAGACGTGCACCGCGGCCTCGCTGGTGATGATGCCGCCGGTGTTCGCTCCGCCGTCGGTGCCGGTGCGGGTGTGCCGCTTGACGCGGTTGACGCCCTCGACGATCACGCGCTCGCGGTCGGCCAGGACCTCGATGACCTTGCCCTCGACGCCCTTGTCGGCTCCGGCGATCACCTTGACCTGGTCACCCTTGCGGATCGACAGGGTCTTCTTCTCGTTCTGCTTCGTGTTCTTCTGGGCCATGGCTCAGAGCACCTCCGGTGCCAGCGAGATGATGCGCATGAACTTCTTGTCGCGCAGCTCGCGGCCGACGGGGCCGAAGATGCGGGTTCCGCGCGGGTCGCCGTCGGTCTTGAGGATGACGGCGGCGTTCTCGTCGAACTTGATGTACGAACCGTCCGGACGACGGCGCTCCTTGACGGTGCGCACCACCACGGCCTTGACGACGTCGCCCTTCTTGACGTTGCCGCCGGGGATGGCGTCCTTGACGGTGGCGACGATGGTGTCACCGATGCCGGCGTAGCGCCGACCGGAGCCGCCGAGCACACGGATGCAGAGGATCTCCTTCGCACCGGTGTTGTCGGCGACCTTGAGTCGCGACTCCTGCTGGATCATTGGTCTCTCACTTCGCCTTCTCGAGGATCTCCACGAGACGCCAACGCTTCGTGGCCGACAGCGGGCGCGTCTCGCTGATGAGGACACGGTCGCCGACGCCGGCAGCGTTCTGCTCGTCGTGGACCTTCAGCTTGGTGTTGCGACGCAGCACCTTGCCGTAGAGGCCGTGCTTGACGCGGTCCTCGACGGTCACGATGACCGTCTTGTCCATCTTGTCGCTCACGACCAGGCCCTCGCGGACCTTGCGCGTCGTACGCTCCACAGTCTCTTCCTTCTTCGTGTTCTCGCTCATGCGTCCACCTCGATGATCCCGAGCTCGCGCTCGCGCAGGACCGTGTAGATGCGCGCGATCTCGCGGCGCACGGTCTTCAGTCGGGCGGTGTTGTCCAGCTGGCCGGTGGCGTTCTGGAACCGCAGGTTGAACAGCTCTTCCTTGGCCTCACGGAGCTTCTCGGCCAACGCGTCGGCGTCGAGCTCGCGCAGGTCAGCAGCGGTCGTCTTCGACATCACATGCCTCCCTCGGTCTCGCGGCTGATGAAGCGGGCCTTCATCGGCAGCTTGTGGATGGCGCGGCGCATCGCCTCGCGGGCGACGTCCTCGGAGACGCCCGAGAGCTCGAACATCACCCGGCCGGGCTTGACGTTGGCGACCCACCACTCGGGCGAGCCCTTGCCCGAACCCATGCGGGTCTCGGCGGGCTTCTTGGTCAGCGGACGGTCCGGGTAGATGTTGATCCAGACCTTTCCGCCTCGCTTGATGTGACGGGTCATGGCGATACGAGCGGACTCGATCTGACGGTTGGTCACGTAGTGACCCTCCACCGCCTGGATGCCGAAGTCGCCGAAGGCGAGCTCCGTGCCGCCCTTGGCCATGCCGCGGCGCTTGGGGTGGTGCTGCTTGCGGTACTTGACCCTACGGGGGATCAACATCAGCTCTGCGCTCCTTCCGAGGCGGGCTGGGCCTGCGCCTGGTCCTGGGCGGGAGCGGCCGCAGCCGTCTCGCCCTGGGCGGGAGCCGCGGCGGCGTCGCCGTCACGGGCCGGACGGCGACCGCGCTGCGGACGCGAACGACCGGGAGCCGCGGCACGCTTGGCGGCCTCGGCCTCGCGCTCGGCACGCGTGCCAGCGACCTCGCCCTTGTAGATCCAGACCTTCACGCCGATGCGGCCGAAGGTCGTCTTGGCCTCGTAGAAGCCGTAGTCGACGTCCGCGCGAAGCGTGTGCAGGGGCACGCGACCCTCGCGGTAGAACTCCGAGCGGCTCATCTCGGCGCCGCCGAGACGACCGGAGCACTGGATGCGGATGCCCTTGGCGCCCGAACGCATCGTGGTCTGCATCGCCTTGCGCATGGCGCGACGGAACTGCACACGACCGCTGAGCTGCTCGGCCACGCCCTGCGCGACGAGCTGGGCGTCCATCTCCGGGGACTTGACCTCGAGGATGTTCAGCTGCACCTGCTTGCCGGTCAGCTTCTCCAGGTCACCGCGGATGCGATCGGCCTCGGCGCCGCGACGACCGATGACGATGCCCGGACGAGCGGTGTGGATGTCGACCCGGACGCGATCGCGCGTGCGCTCGATCTCGACCTTGCTGATGCCGGCACGGTCCATGCCGTGCGTCAGCATCTTGCGGATCTTGACGTCCTCACCGACGTAGCTGCTGTACAGCTTGTCGGCGTACCAACGGCTCTTGTGGTCGGTCGAGATGCCGAGTCGGAAGCCATGCGGGTTGATCTTCTGACCCATGCTCAGTTCCCGCCCTTCTTCTTGCTCGTGGATGAACCCTTGCGCGTCTTCGGCAGGGTGTCGGCCGGCTGGACGACGACGGTCAGGTGGCTGGAGCGCTTCAGGATGCGGTTGGCCGCACCCTTGGCGCGCGGGCGCCAACGCTTCATCGTCGGGCCCTCCTCGACCAGCACGGTGGAGATGACCAGGTCGGAGGCGTCGAGGTCCTCGGTGGTCTCGGCGTTGGCCACCGCGGAGGCGACCAGCTTGCGGAAGTCCTGGGCGACGGCCTGCGGCGCGAACTGCAGCATCGCGACGGCCTCCTCCGCGTTCATGCCACGGATGAGGTCCGCGATGCGGCGGGACTTCTGCGGGGTGACGCGCACGAAGCGGGCCACGGCGAACGCGCCGGGCGCGTCGCCGAGCAGCCGCTCGCGGCGTGCACTGACGGTGGTACGGGTCGCTGCGCTCATCGCCTCTTGGCCTTTCGGTCGTCCTTCTCGTGGCCGCGGAACGTGCGGGTCGGAGCGAACTCGCCGAGCTTGTGCCCGACCATCGAGTCGGTGATGAACACCGGCACGTGCTTGCGGCCGTCGTGCACGGCGATCGTGTGTCCGATGAAGGACGGCAGGATCATCGAGCGACGCGACCAGGTCTTGATCACGGTGTGGGTCCCTGCTTCGTTCTGAGCGTCCACCTTCTTCTCGAGGTGGCCGTCGACGAAGGGACCCTTCTTCAGACTGCGTGGCATTCTTCAGGTCCTCTCTCAGCGGCCGGACTTGCGGCGGCGGACGATCATCTGGTCACTGGCCTTGCGCTTGCGCGTGCGGCCCTCGGGCTTGCCCCACGGGCTGACCGGGTGACGGCCACCGGAGGTCTTGCCCTCACCACCGCCGTGCGGGTGGTCCACAGGGTTCATGACGACACCGCGGACGGTCGGACGCTTGCCCTTCCAGCGGTTGCGGCCGGCCTTGCCCCAGTTGATGTTGGACTGCTCGGCGTTGCCGACCTCGCCCAGCGTCGCGCGGCAGCGGACGTCGACGTAGCGCATCTCGCCGGACGGCAGGCGCAGCTGGGCGCGGCTGCCCTCCTTGGCGACGAGCTGCACGCGCGATCCGGCCGAGCGGCCCATCTTGGCACCGCCGCCGGGGCGGAGCTCGACGGCGTGGATGGTGGAGCCGACCGGGATGTTGCGCAGCGGCAGGTTGTTGCCGGTCTTGATGTCAGCGCCCACACCGGCCTCGACGGTCTGACCCTGGCGGATCCCGTCCGGCGCGATGATGTAGCGCTTCTCACCGTCGGCGTAGTGCAACAGCGCGATGCGAGCGGTGCGGTTCGGGTCGTACTCGATGTGCGCGACCTTGGCCGGCACCCCGTCCTTGTCGTACCGCTTGAAGTCGATGACCCGGTAGGCACGCTTGTGGCCACCACCCTGGTGACGGGTGGTGATGCGGCCCTGGTTGTTGCGCCCGCCCTTCTTGGGCAGCGGCTCCAGCAGGGACTTCTCCGGCGTGCTGCGGGTGACCTCGGCGAAGTCGGCGACGGACGAACCGCGTCGACCGGGCGTGGTCGGCTTGTACTTTCGAATGGCCATGGTTCGCTACCTCAGCTCGGGCTCGAGAAGATGTCGATGCTCTGGCCGGCGGCCACGCTGACGATCGCGCGCTTGGTGTCCTTGCGCTTGCCGAGGCCGTTGCGCGTGCGGCGCGTCTTGCCCTTGCGGTTGATCGTGTTCACAGCGGTCACCGTGACGCCGAAGACGCTCTCGACGGCGATCTTGATCTCCGTCTTGTTGGCGTCCGGGCGCACCAGGAACGTGTACTTGTTGTCGTCGAGGAGGTTGTAGCTCTTCTCGCTGACGACGGGGGCGATCAGCACGTCACGTGCATCCTTGTGCAGGGTGCTCATGCTCACTCTCCTGCCTTCGTGAAGCCGGCAGCCTCTGCCGCCGACTCGTTCTCGAACCAGACGTCGGCCTCGGCGTCGGCGTAGCCACCGTCGCCCTCGACCAGGAACGTCTTGCTGGACTCGACGCCCTTGACCTCGTGACCCTTGGGCGCGTTGCCGCTCTTGAGCGGCGCCTTGGACCCGGGGCCGTACGGCTGGGTCTTGGTGGCGCCCTCGACCTCGGCGTCGACCGACTCGGTCGCGGCGGCCTCGGCCTTCTTGGCCGGGGCCTTCTTCGCCGGGGCCTTCGTGGCCGGTGCCGCGTCGGCCTCGACGACGGCCTCGCTCAACGCGACCGTGGAGACACCCTCGGCCGAGCGGGCCGCGACGAACGCGTCGAAGGCGGCCTTGGTGAAGACGAGGTCGTCGCTGCGCACGACGTCGTAGGTGTTGAGCTGGTCGAAGGTGATCAGCTCGACGTCCTTGGCGTTGCGCAGGCTGAGCTGGGTCACGGCGTCGTCACGCTCGACGACGACCAGCACACGGCGGCGGGCGGTGAGCTCGCGCACGGCGGCGATCGCGGCCTTCGTCGACGGCGTCTCGCCAGTCACGAGGGACTCGACGACGTGCAGGCGGCCCGTGCGTGCCCGGTCGGAGAGGGCACCGCGCAGAGCGGCAGCCTTCATCTTCTTGGGCGTGCGCTGCTCGTAGCTGCGCGGCGTCGGTCCGTGGACGATGCCACCGCCGGCGTACTGAGGCGCACGGATCGAGCCCTGGCGGGCGCGGCCGGTCCCCTTCTGGCGGTACGGCTTCTTGCCACCACCGCGGACCTCGCCGCGGCTCTTGACGTCGTGGGTACCCTGACGCGCTGCAGCGAGCTGGGCGGTGACGACCTGGTGGATCAGGGGGACGTTGGTCTGCACGTCGAAGATGTCGACGGGCAGATCCGCATCGATGCTCTTGACCATGGATCAGGCTCCCTTGGCTGCGCTGCGGACGACGACGAGGCCGCCCTTGGGACCGGGGACCGCGCCCTTGACGAGGATGACGCCCTTGTCGGCGTCGACCGCGTGGACGGTGAGGTTCTGGGTGGTGACGGTCTCGACACCCATGTGACCGGCCATGCGCAGGCCCTTGAAGACCCGGCCGGGGGTGGCGCAGCCGCCGATGGAACCGGGCTTGCGGTGGTTGCGGTGCGCGCCGTGGGAGGCGCCCACACCGGCGAACCCGTGACGCTTCATGACGCCCGCGAAGCCCTTGCCCTTGCTGGTGGCGGTCACGTCGACGGCGTCGCCGGTGGCGAAGATCTCCGGGGAGATCTCCTGACCGACGGTGTAGTCGGCGATGGCCTCGGTGCGGATCTCCACGACGTGGCGGCGCGGCGTGACGCCGGCCTTGGCGAAGTGACCCGACTCGGGTTTGTTGACCTTGCGGCCGTCGATCTCGCCGAAGCCGAGCTGCACGGCGGTGTAGCCGTCGGTCTCGCGCGTGCGGATCTGGGTGACGACGTTGGTGTCGGCGGCCAGGACGGTGACCGGAACGACCAGGCCGTTCTCGTCCCACACCTGGGTCATGCCGATCTTGCGGGCCAGCAGGCCGCGCGTGTTCTGGGTGGAGGTGGTGCTCATAGGTCTGTCGTTCCCCTCAGAGCTTGATCTCGATGTCGACGCCGGCCGGCAGGTCGAGTCGCATGAGCGAGTCGACCGTCTTGGGCGTCGGATCGATGATGTCGATGAGCCGCTTGTGCGTACGCATCTCGAAGTGCTCGCGGCTGTCCTTGTACTTGTGGGGCGAACGGATCACGCAGAACACGTTCTTCTCCGTCGGCAGCGGCACGGGCCCTGCGACGGAGGCACCCGTCCGGGTCACCGTGTCGACGATCTTGCGCGCGGAGGTGTCGATCACCTCGTGGTCGTAGGCCTTGAGCCGGATACGGATCTTCTGTCCCGCCATGCTCTGCTCGTCCTTACTCTCGTCAGCTGTCTGTGCTCGTGGATGTCGCCACCCGTGGAGGGTCGCTCCCCTCCGGCCCCCGAGGTCGGGCGTGTCGTGATCGTGACCACGAGCATGCGCAACACTTCTGGAGTTGGGTGGTTGGAGCGCCCGATGCCGACGACGGCCTGGGACCA
Source organism: Aeromicrobium halocynthiae (assembly GCF_039531385.1). Taxonomy (NCBI): domain Bacteria; kingdom Bacillati; phylum Actinomycetota; class Actinomycetes; order Propionibacteriales; family Nocardioidaceae; genus Aeromicrobium; species Aeromicrobium halocynthiae. Next base: position 138,975 of record NZ_BAAAPY010000003.1, read on the forward strand.
GTCCGTGTCTGTCGCACCTGCGACGCTCAGGCCGATCCGCGACGCACCCGTGGTTCCCGGCGTGAGCCCGGGCAGGCGCGCCCCAGCGATCCAGCCGGAGCAACCGCACTAGTCTGACAGACCCCCGCCCGAGAACACAAATCGCCTCCCGCGGTCTTGCGGTTTACCACGGTCCCACGGCAAGCGTGCACTCCCCGCGGCAGATCTGCCGGGGGAAGAACCATCTCGCCGCGGGAGGAGGGCCCTCCGCGCACCGGCGATGCGGGGCGTCGCTCCTGCTCCCGTGCGTCCACGTCCGGCAGGCCCTGCTGTCGTTCACCGCAGCGGCAGCCTTCGGGCCTGCGCCTCATCGATGGACAGCGAAGGAGCGCGCCTCTCGGGCGTAGAGCCGGCGGGACTCGTGCATCGCCCGCCGGATCCGCTCGGCGGTGGCTGCACGACGATCCGGGGCGAGGTCGGCCCACACCCACCGGGACATCCCCAGCCCGAGCGACCTGATGCGGTCCTCGCGGATCTTCTCCTGGGTCAGGACGAGCCCCCGGTCGTCGGGCAGGAGGTTGAGGCGGCCGTACTTGAGCTGGCCGTCGAACTCGCCCACGTGGCACCACCACTCCCACAGGAAGTCCAGCCGCGCGTCCCCGCCACCCGCGAGGGCCAGGCGCGCTTGGAGCGTCGGGTGTGGGAGGGCGCCCTCCCACATCATGTGCAGCGACCGCACCTCTCCGACCGACTCGAGAGCCGGGTCCGAGAGCCGGACGGCCAGCCGCGCACGCCGGACGCCGGGCCAGTGCCGCAGAGCGACGAGGCTGCGTTCGAGGTCCGTCTCGCTGACCAAGCCCAGGCGGAGGGCCGAGGAGATTGTCACCATCGCCGACTCCACGTCCTCGGAAACAGCGACCTCCAGCACGGCGCGCAACGGCGACGACACCGCTCGACCGTCCACCTCGACGACGTCGGAGTCCGGGAGGTCGTTCTCGTGGTGGATGACCCCTGCCTCCTGCCGACCGGCCCGGCCGTCCACCCTCGTCACGTGCACGGGGCCGGCGCTCGGGAGGTAGAGGTCGAGACCGTGGAGCGCCGCAGCACTCGCGTGGGTGGCGACGACGCCGGGACCGAGCTTGTCGAGCACCGATCGAGTCCGGATCGCGAGCCGTTGGCCGTCGTCCGCCGTCGCCCACGACGCGCGAGTGGCGTACGTGCCGTGACGGATCCGCACGACCTCTCCAGCCCTGCGCCAGGCCGCGATGATGCGGTCGTCGACCCCGAGGTCGAGCAGCTGGTGACGGAAGAGGTAGCCGCCGTTGGCTTCGGCGAGCGCGGTGAGGTGAGCGTCCATGGAGGAGATCGTCGTCAGCGCAGGTGCGGGGCGCCATCGGTCGTGTCGGCGCTGTGGACGACGCCTCCGTCACTGCTCGACTGTGGACGCGGCGGACCTCCCCCGGCAATGCTGTTCTTCCCGCGGCAGATCTGCCGCGGGAAGAACAGCCATACCGTGGGACCGTGGTAAACCGCGAGCACGACGAAGCCCCCGCCGAGCCGGGGCTCGAGCGGGGGCTTCGCGGATCAGCGGGTCAGAGACTCACTTGATGATCTTGGTGACACGGCCGGCGCCGACGGTGCGGCCACCCTCGCGGATGGCGAAGCGCTGGCCGTCCTCCAGGGCGATCGGCTGGATCAGCTTGACGCTGATCTCCGTGTTGTCGCCCGGCATGACCATCTCGGTGCCCTCGGGCAGCTCGACGACACCGGTCACGTCCGTGGTGCGGACGTAGAACTGCGGGCGGTAGTTGTTGAAGAACGGCGTGTGACGGCCGCCCTCGTCCTTGGACAGGATGTAGACCTGGCCCTCGAACTCCGTGTGCGGCGTGGCCGAACCCGGAGCGATGACGACCTGACCGCGCTCGACGTCCTCGCGCTTGGTGCCGCGCAGCAGCAGGCCGACGTTCTCGCCCGCCTCGGCGTAGTCGAGGAACTTGCGGAACATCTCGATGCCCGTGACCGTCGTGGTCTGCTTGTCCTCACGGATGCCGACGATGTCGACGGTCTCGTTGACGTTGATCTTGCCGCGCTCGATCTTGCCGGTGACGACGGTGCCGCGACCGGTGATCGTGAAGACGTCCTCGATGGCCATCAGGAAGGGCTTGTCGGTGTCGCGGTCCGGCATCGGGACGTTCTCGTCGACGGCCTCCATGAGGTCCTCGACGCTCTTGACCCACTCCGGGTCGCCCTCGAGCGCCTTGAGCGCCGAGACCTTGACCACGGGGGCGTTGTCACCGTCGAAGTCCTGCTCGCTGAGCAGCTCACGGACCTCCATCTCGACGAGCTCGAGGATCTCCTCGTCGTCGACCATGTCGGACTTGTTGAGCGCGACCAGGATGTAGGGCACGCCGACCTGGCGGGCGAGCAGCACGTGCTCGCGCGTCTGGGGCATGGGGCCGTCGGTGGCGGCGACCACGAGGATCGCGCCGTCCATCTGGGCCGCACCGGTGATCATGTTCTTCACGTAGTCGGCGTGGCCGGGAGCATCGACGTGCGCGTAGTGACGCGCCTCGGTCTGGTACTCGACGTGAGAGATGGAGATCGTGATGCCGCGCTGCTTCTCCTCCGGCGCGTTGTCGATCTGGTCGAACGCCGACGCGGAGTTGAGATCCGGGTACTTGTCGGCGAGCACCTTGGTGATCGCCGCCGTCAGCGTGGTCTTGCCGTGGTCGACGTGACCGATCGTGCCGATGTTGACGTGCGGCTTGGTCCGCTCGAACTTCGCCTTAGCCACTTGGGCTCCTCCTGAGTTGGTTGTTGCTTGTCTGTGAACGCCGTCGGATCCGGATGAGAACCTCAGGCCACCTTATGGGATGGACCGCTGTTACTCGCCGCGGGCCTTCTTGATGATCTCCTCCGCGACGGCCTTGGGAACCTCGGCGTAAGAGTCGAACTGCATCGAGTACGACGCGCGCCCGGAGGTCTTGGACCTCAGGTCGCCCACGTAGCCGAACATCTCGGAGAGCGGCACCAGTGCCTTGACGAGCTTGGCGCCGCCGTAGCCCTCCTCCATGGACTGGACCTGGCCACGGCGGGAGTTGAGGTCGCCGATGACATCGCCCATGTAGTCCTCGGGCGTGGTCACCTCCACGGCGAACATCGGCTCCAGCAGGGCGGGGTCGGCCTTGCGCGCGGCCTCCTTGAAGGCCATGTTGCCGGCCAGCTTGAACGCGAGCTCGGAGGAGTCGACGTCGTGGTAGGCGCCGTCCTCGAGGGTGAACTTCACGTCGACCATCGGGTAGCCGGCGAGGACGCCGAACTCCATGGCCTGCTGACCGCCGGCGTCGACCGAGGGGATGTACTCCTTCGGCACGCGGCCTCCGGTGACCTCGTTGACGAACTCGTAGCCGCCCTCGTTCTCGCCCTCCGGCGCGTTCGGCGCGACGCCGATGACGACCTTGGCGAACTGGCCCGAGCCACCGGTCTGCTTCTTGTGGGTGTAGCTGTGACCGGTGACGGCGCGCTTGATGGTCTCGCGGTAGGCGACCTGCGGCTTGCCGACGTTGGCCTCGACCTTGAACTCGCGCTTCATGCGGTCGACCAGGATGTCGAGGTGCAGCTCACCCATGCCGGCGATGATGGTCTGGCCGGTCTCCTCGTCGGTGTGGACCTGGAACGTCGGGTCCTCCTCGGCGAGCTTCTGGATGGCGACGCCGAGCTTCTCCTGGTCGCTCTTGGTCTTGGGCTCGATGGCGACCTGGATGACGGGCGCCGGGAAGCTCATGGACTCCAGCACGATCGGCTTGGCCGGGTCGGCCAGCGTCTCGCCGGTGGTGGTGTCCTTCAGACCCATGACGGCCACGATCTGACCTGCACCGACCGACGCGATCTCCTCGCGCTTGTTGGCGTGCATCTGGTAGATCTTGCCGATCCGCTCCTTGCGACCCTTGGTCACGTTCAGCACGTTGCTGCCGGACTCCAGGCGACCGGAGTAGACCCGGACGAAGGTCAGCTTGCCCAGGTGCGGGTCGGTGGCGATCTTGAAGGCCAGACCTGCGAACGGGGACTCCTCGGAGGGCTCGCGGGAGTCCTCGACCGACTCGTCCTTGGCGTCGTGGCCCTTGACGGCCCCGACGTCGATGGGCGAGGGCAGGTAGTCGACGACCGCGTCGAGCAGGGGCTGGACGCCCTTGTTCTTGAATGCCGTGCCGCACAGGACCGGGTTGAGCGCCGCCGCCAGGGTCGCGCGACGGATCGCGGCCTTGAGGGTGTCGACGTCGATCTCCTCGCCCTCGAGGTAGAGCATCGCGATGTCGTCGTCGACGTCGGAGAGGGTCTCGAGCAGGCGCTCGCGACCCTCGGCCGCGGTGTCGGCGAGCTCGGCGGGGATCTCCTCGACGGTGTAGTCCTCACCGATCGTGGTCTCGCCGCGCCACGTGAGGGCACGCATGCCGACGAGGTCGATCACGCCGAGGAAGTCGCTCTCGGCGCCGATCGGGATCTGCAGGACGAGCGCCGTGGCGCCGAGGCGCTCACGGATGGTCTTGACGCAGAAGTCGAACGACGCACCCGTGCGGTCGAGCTTGTTGACGAAGCACATGCGCGGGACGCCGTACTTGTCGGCCTGACGCCAGACGGTCTCGGACTGCGGCTCGACACCGGCGACACCGTCGAAGACGGCGACGGCGCCGTCGAGGACGCGCAGCGAGCGCTCGACCTCGACGGTGAAGTCGACGTGCCCGGGGGTGTCGATGATGTTGATCTGGTGGTCCTTCCACCAGCAGGTGGTGGCGGCGGACGTGATGGTGATGCCGCGCTCCTGCTCCTGCTCCATCCAGTCCATCGTGGCGCCGCCGTCGTGGACCTCACCGATCTTGTAGGTGATGCCGGTGTAGAACAGGATGCGCTCGGTGGTCGTCGTCTTGCCGGCATCGATGTGCGCCATGATGCCGATGTTGCGAACGCGCTTCAGATCGGTCGTGATGTCGGTTGCCACGTGGGGTAGCCGTTCCTTACGTCGGGGTGGTGCTGGTTACCAGCGGTAGTGGGCGAAGGCGCGGTTGGCCTCGGCCATCTTGTGGGTGTCCTCGCGCTTCTTGACGCTGCCCCCGAGGCCGTTGCTGGCGTCGAGGATCTCGTTCTGCAGGCGCTCGGCCATCGTCTTCTCGCGACGCTCGCTGGCGTACTTGACGAGCCAGCGCAGCGCGAGGGTGGTCTGACGGGCCGGACGAACCTCGATCGGGACCTGGTAGGTCGCGCCACCGACACGGCGGCTCTTGACCTCCAGGCTCGGCTTGACGTTGTCGAGCGCGCGCTTGAGCGTGACGACCGGATCGGTGCCGTTCTTGGCCCGAGCGCCCTCGAGGGCGCTGTAGACGATGCGCTGGGCGGTCTGCTTCTTGCCGTCGACCAGGATCTTGTTGATCAGCTGGGTGACCAGCTGGTTGCTGTAGACCGGATCGGTCTCGGGGATGCGCTTCGGAGCGGGACCCTTGCGAGGCATCAGCTCTTCTCCTTCTTCGCGCCGTAACGGCTGCGAGCCTGCTTGCGGCCCTTGACACCCTGGGTGTCGAGGGAGCCGCGAACGATCTTGTACCGGACGCCGGGGAGGTCCTTCACACGGCCACCGCGCACGAGCACGATGGAGTGCTCCTGCAGGTTGTGCCCCTCGCCGGGGATGTAAGCGGTGACCTCGGTCCCGCTGGAGAGCTTGACACGAGCAACCTTGCGCAGCGCGGAGTTCGGCTTCTTCGGCGTCGTGGTGTACACGCGGGTGCACACGCCGCGGCGCTGGGGCGAGCCCTTGAGGGCCGGCGTGCTGTTCTTGACCACCTTGGTCTGACGACCCTTGCGGACCAGCTGGTTGATCGTGGGCACTACGTCTTCTTTCGTTGCGGTTCGTGGGGAGCTGCCCACGGCGAAGCGCATCGGAACGACGCGGACGGCTGGTGGGCACGACGTGCGGCCCGACAGACGTCAGGCACAGGTGCCCATGCTACCGGGCGCCCATGCCGGGGTCAAAATGCGGGGGTGACGGTCCGGTCCGGCCGGACCACCTCAGGTGCGACCGACGAGCAGCTGGGCCAGGTGCACGGCGCGCACGTCCGCGAGGTCGTCGAGCTGGGTCCGGCAGCTGAAGCCGTCGGCGAGGACGACCGCGCCGGGACCGGCGTCGCGCACGGCCGGCATCAGCTGGTGCTCGGCGACCGCGACGGAGACCTCGTAGTGGCCCTTCTCGACGCCGAAGTTGCCGGCCAGGCCACAGCATCCCGACAACCGGGTGACACGGGCGCCGCTGCGCTCGAGCAGGGCCAGGTCGGCGCCGAAGCCCATGACGGAGGACTGGTGGCAGTGCGGCTGCACGACCACCTCGGTTCCGGAGAGGTCCGGCGGACTCCACCCGGGGGTCCGCTCGAGCAGCTCGGCCAGGGTCACGACGCCGGCGGCGACCTCGGCCGCGCGCGGGTCGTCGATCAGCTCGACGGCGTCGGAGCGCAGCACGGCGGTGCACGAGGGTTCGAGCCCGAGGACGGGGACACCCTGCTCCACGTAGGGGTGCAGCTGCTCGACGGCCCGTCGGACCAGCGTGCGCGCCGTGTCCAGCTGGCCGGTGGTGATCCACGTCAGGCCGCAGCACTGGGGGCGACGCAGGACCTCGACGGCGTACCCGGCCGACTCGAGCAGCGTGATCGCCGCTCGGCCCGCGTCGGTGGAGAAGTACTCGGTGAACGAGTCGGCCCACAGCAGGACCCGGGCACTCCCTCCCCGCGACTCAACGGCAGCAGCGCCGTCGGTGTGGGCGCGGGCGCGCGCGAGACGACCGAAGCGACGCGTCGCGAAGGTCGGCAGGCTGCGTCGCTGGTCGACCCCGGCGACCCAGCGGGCGACGTGCACCAGACCCGGGACCCGCAGGGCCAGGTTCGTGAGCCGGGCGACCGGCGAGGTGAGCCGCGCCCAGAACGGCAGCCGGCCGAGCACGTAGTGGCTGCGCGGGCGGACGCGTCCGCGGTAGCTCTGGTGCAGGACCTCGCTCTTGTACGTGGCCATGTCGACGCCGGTGGGACAGTCGCTGAGGCAGCCCTTGCAGGACAGGCACAGGTCGAGTGCCTCGTGGACCTCGGGCGAGCGGAAGCCCTCCCCCACGAGGCGGCCGTCGACCATCTCCTGCAGCACGCGCGCGCGGCCGCGGGTCGAGTCCTTCTCCTGCCGGGTGGCCTGGAAGGAGGGGCACATGACCGAGGCGTTGGGTCGGTTGTCGGCCAGGCACTTGCCCACGCCGGTGCAGCGGTGCACGGCTGCTCCGAGGTCGCCGTCGTCGTGCAGCAGGCGAAGTCCGCGCCGCGCCCCCTGGAGACCGGGCGCCCACCCGCGACCCTGTCCGCGCAGGTCGGCGTCGAGCGGGGCCGGACGGACGAGCGTGCCGGGATTCATGAGGTCGTCGGGGTCGAGGACGTGCTTGACCGCGGCGAACAGGTCGATCGCGGCCGGGGAGTACATGAGCGGGAGCAGCTCCGAGCGGGCCCGGCCATCGCCGTGCTCCCCGGAGAAGGATCCCCCGTGGGACGCGGTGAGTCGGGCGGCGTCCTCGATGAAGTGCCGGTACGCCGCGCTCCCGCCGTCGTCGGAGAGCGGGAAGTCGATGCGCACGTGCACGCATCCGTCGCCGAGGTGCCCGTAGGGCTCGCCGTGGAGGTCGTGCTCGGCGAGGAGTCCGGCGAAGTCGCGCAGGTAGGCACCGACCGCCTCCGGCGGGACGGCCGCGTCCTCCCAGCCCGACAGCGCCGGCCGGTCCCAGATGCGCGAGGCCAGGCCGGCGCCCTCCTCACGGATCCGCCAGAAGGCCGCCTGCGCGCGCGAGTCCGTGACGTGCCGGTGGTCGAGCGCCTGGGAGGCACGCACGACCTCGTCGCCGCGCGCCGCGAGGGCCGCGGGGTCGTCGCCGGCGAGCTCGACGTAGAGGTATCCCCCGCCGCGCGGGTAGTCCGGGACGCCGGCACTGCCCTTGGCCTCTGCGAAGACCTCGACGATCCGCGCGCCGAGCCCCTCGCAGGCGATCGGGTCGAAGGGGAGCATCGTCGGGACGTCGTCACCGGCCTCGGCCATCGACCCGTACCCCAGCACCACGAGGTGGACGTGCCGCGGGACCTCGACGAGGTCGACGGTGGCCGAGCGGATGAGGCCGAGGGTGCCCTCGGTGCCTGCCATGAAGGAGGCCACGTCGAAGCCGCGCTCGGGGAGCAGGTGCTCGAGGCTGTAGCCGGAGACCTGACGTCCGAACCGACCGAACTCGGTGCGCACGGTGGCGAGGTCGGAGCCGATCACCTCCCGCAGCCGGTCCAGGGTGGGCGAGGCACTGGACCCGTCGCGGGCGAGCACGAGTCGCTCCCCCGCCGCGGTGAGCACCTCCAGGCCCGCGACGTTGTCGGCGCTGCGGCCGTAGCCGAGGGCGCGGTTGCCGCAGGCGTTGTTGCCGATCATCCCGCCGACCGTGCAGCGGGTGTGGGTCGAGGGGTCCGGGCCGAAGCGGAGCCCGTGAGGGCCGGCGGCGGTCTGCAGCGCGGCGTGGACGACGCCGGGATCGACCGTCGCGCGGCCCGCCTCGACGTCGACCTCGTGCACGCGGTTCAGGTGCGCGGAGAGGTCGACGACGATGCCCGACCCGACGGCGTTCCCGGCGATGGACGTCCCGGCACCGCGCGGCGTGACGGGCACGCCGGTCTCGCGCGAGGCGGCGAGGACGGCCTCGAGCTCGTCGCCGTGGCGTGGTCGCACCACGACCTGCGGCACGACGCGGTAGAGCGACGCGTCGGTGCTGTACAGCGCGCGTGCCAGCGAGGAGTCGTCGACGTCGCCCACCCCGTGGCGCCGGAGAGCGGCGACGACGTCCTGCCGCACGGAGAGGGTGGTGTCGACCATGAGTAGCATGCTACTACGGTGCGGCGACGACCCCGAGCGTCAAGACCCCGAGCGTCGCAGGGAGTGGGTCACCACAGGTCCAGCGACGCCGTCATGATCGCGGCGAGGTCCTCGGCCTGTGGAGCCTTCGGTGCGGTCGTGAGCAGCCGCTCCTGCTTCAACGCCCCCTCGGTGAGCGCATCGACGTCACTCTCGCCGAAGCCGACCGCGGACAGGCCCGGCGGGATGCCGACGTCGCGCATCACCCGCGTCAGGACCGCCGGCAGGAGGTCGGGGCCGTCGGCTTCCGGCGCAGCCGGCTCGAGCAGGCGTGCCGCGCGCACGTGGCGCTCGGGGGCTGCGTCGAAGGTCCATCGGAAGGCTTCCGGGGCGGTCAGCGAGACCGCCATCCCGTGCGGCACCATCGCGTGGTCCCCCCCTTCGACCAGCACTGGGTAGCCGTCGGGCCTGAAGTCACGCACCTGCCCCGCGATCGGGTAGGCGTTCGCGTGCGGGATGTGGACCCCTGCGTTGCCGAAGCCCAGTCCGGCGAAGGTCGCCGCCATCGCGACCTCCGTCCGGGCGTGCGCGTCGCCGCCGTCGAGGACGGCGGTGCGGAACGAGCCCGACATCAGGGTCAGGGCCTTCTCGCACCACAGGTCGGAGATCGGGTTCGACCCGCAGTACGGCACCCGCTGGTCCGCGCGCTTGGCCTCGTAGGACGTGAAGGGACGGGCGGTGTAGCTCTCGAGGGCGTGGCACAGGATGTCCAGGCCGGAGGCCGCCGTGACGCCCGCCGGCTGGCTCATGGTGAGCTCCGGGTCGACGACCGCCATGGTCGGGCGCAGGCGCGGGTGGGAGATGCCGGTCTTGACGTGCTGGCTGACGACGTCGAGCACGCAGATGGTGGTGCTCTCGCTCCCCGTGCCCGTCGTGGTCGGCACCGCGACGAGCGGCAGCAGCGCGTTGGCCGGCGCCCGCCCGCCGCCGACCGGGGCGTTCACGTAGTCCATCAGCTCACCGTCGTTGGTCAGCAGCAGGTCGACGGCCTTGGCGGTGTCGATGGCCGTGCCACCGCCGATCGCCACCACGGCGTCGAACGGCGCCTCGGCCCGCGCGAACGCCACCGCCTCGGCGAGGCTCGCGTCGGTCGGCTCGACGCGGGCCCGGTCGAAGACGACCGCCTCGATGCCGTCCCGACCCAACGCCTCGGCCACCTCTGCCGGGGCGCCTGTCGCCGCGACACCGGGGTCGGTGACGAGCAGGACACGACGTGCCCCCAGGTCGGCCAGGTCGTGCCCCAGCTCGTGACGCGCACCGGCACCGAACTTCAGCCGCGGCGCCCCGTAGGTGAAGATCGACTCGGCGTGCTCGGGGTGGTGGCTCATGTCGGCTCCTCGATGATGGTCGGCCGCGCGGGCCGGACAGGTGGGGTCGGTGGTGCGAGCGCCATCAGCTCGGCTCGACGTCCTCGGGCCACAGTCGCACGTCCGTCGGGTCATCGCTCAGCTGACCGATCAGCAGGGCGGCGGTACGCACCAGGTGGGTGCGCATCGCCTCGGCGGCCGCGTCCGGGTCCTGCGCGAGGATCGCCGCGACGATGGGCTCGTGGTCCTCGAGCACGTCGGTCACGGTGCGGGACCGGTCCACGGTCACGGCCCCTCGGGCCCGGACCGACGACCGGAGCTGTCCGACCTCTCGCGCGAGCCGGTCGTTGCCCGGGGCGCCGTCGATGATCGCGTGCAGCGCCCGGTCGCACCCCTCGAACCTCTCCAGGGAGCCGGACGCGGCGGCCTCGCGGAGGTCGGAGAGGGCGCCGCGCAGCTCTTCGGCCAGCGACGCGTCGAGGTGCGCCGCCGCCCACGCCGCCGCGGGGACCTCGAGCAGGAGGCGCAGCTCGAAGACCTCGCGCACGTCCGCGGCGGTGATGGAGCGGACCACGAACCCGCGGTTGCGCTCGATCGAGACCAGCCCCGCGTCCGCGAGGCGCAGCACGGCCTCGCGCACCGGCGTGCGGGAGACGTCGTGCTCGGCGGCGAGGCGGTAGACCGAGTGGCGGGAGCCGGCCGCCAGGGACCCGGTGAGGATCGCGTCGCGGACCACGGTGAAGACGCGATCGGCAGCACTCGGGTGCGACGAGGACTGCGCCGGGCACATGGGGAGCTCGCTTCCGTCTCGGTCGCCCGCGATGCTATCGGTTCGCCTCCTTGGACGGTACCGCGAACATGGGGTGTGGCCGGTCCGCGCGACCTCGATGGGAGGATGGCGGACGGCGCCAGCCACACCACCGCCACGGAGCCCGCCGCGAGGAGAGACATGAGACGACCCGTCGTCGCCGCCTGCGCCAGCCTGCTGCTGCTCGGTGCGGCCGCCTGCGACGCGCGCACACCCACCGACGTCCTCGGCCCCACCCCGTCCGCGGTCGCCTCGGCCCCGACCAGCATCGCCGAGCACGAGTCGGGTCCGCAGACCCCCATCGCCTACGGCCTCGAGGTCCCCGAGGGCGCCACCCAGCTGGGTCCGCTCGTCCGCCTGCGCAGCGAGCGGCTCCTCGCCGCCTACCGTCCGGCGCTCGATGCCGCCCTCGCCCAGCAGGAGGCCGCCGAGGCGGCGCAGCGCGCCGAGGCCGAGGAGTCCGGCGAGCCGATCCCCACCCCTGCCCCCACGCCGGAGACCCAGCCCGGCCGGGACACGTTCGCCCCCATCGGCACCCCACCACGGCCGGACACGACGATCGCGGTGCTGCGCATCGACGAGGACCCGACCGAGGCACTGCGGCTGATGATCGGCCAGATGAACGCCGTCGTGCCGGGCGCCGGGCTCGTCACCGACGACATCGGACGCTACTGCGAGGACGAGGACGGTCGGGTCACCTCCTGCCGCGTCGAGGCTCGCGGTCTGACGTCCGATGGTCGCGACGTCCGCCTCGTCGTCACCGCCGACCCCGGCGACGCCGCCACCCGCACGGGTCGCGCCGCGTCCCGACAGAGCCCCGTCATGACGGTCACGGCCGAGTACGTGGGCGACCCCCGCAGCGGACAGGTCGAGCGCGAGACGTCCACCGTCCAGGTGCCTCGGTCCATCGACGGCGAGGACCGCTCGGGCCTGATCTGGCCGCGGATGGACCTCGACGCGCCCTCCCCCGAGGGGCTCCCCTTCGAGTGGGAGACGCCGCAGCAGACCACGGTCCTGCTCTCGGGAGTGGGTCCGACGTTCGTCGCGGCGGCCGCCGACCGCGTCCGCGGTGCCGACGAGCTGGCCGAGCGGTTCGCCAGCGGCGTCGGGGAGCCGGAGGTCGACGTCGTGGAGGACCTCAACGAGATCACGACGGCGTACCGGTCGGTCGACGCCGACGGCAACGTGGCCGTCGCGGCCTACGTCCTCTCGGCGCGCGGCAACTACGCGCTGATGTTCTACGTCCCCGAGGGCTCGACCGGCCCGGTGGACGAGGGCCCGATCGAGCCCCTGGGCGCCGCCGCGGACGACGACCGATAGTCGTCGAGCCGCTCGAGCGCGTGGACGGCCGCCGGCAGGAGTCGTCCCGGAGGATCCTGCAGGAGGGTCGCCGTCGGCAGCCAGCGGGCCACCTCGGTCGTCCCGTCCTGCTCCGTGACCTCGAGCGGGACGAGTCCCTCGCCCTCGATCCACGCCGCGTAGAGCAGGTGGACGCCGTGGTAGTCCTCGTAGGCGTCGTCGCGGCCCTGCTCGATGAGGTGGACGTCGTGAACGGCGACGAGCCGGTGCCCCACGACCCGCACGCCGGACTCCTCGTGGACCTCCCGCACGACGGCGTCGTCGGGCGACTCGCCGTGGTCCACCCCTCCCCCGGGCAGTGCCCACCAGCGCGGCGGGTAGCCCCGGTCGGAGATCTGCGTCAGCAGCACGTGCTCGACGCCCTGCGGGTCGTCGCGCAGGATCACCGCGTAGGCGCCGAGGCGCTGTGTCCGTCGTGGCGTCGTCCCCACGCTCGTCCTTTCCGGAGGTCACTATCATCGGGCCGGTGAGTCAGCACCCGTCATCGAGTCCCACGACGCGCGAGCCCGCGGGACGCGTCGCCTACCTCGACAACGCCCGCTACTGGGTCATGTTGCTCGTCGTCATCGGACACTCTCTCACCCAGTTCACGCAGATGGACTCGGCCCGCGGTGTCTACACCTGGATCTACGCGTTCCACATGCCGTTGTTCGTGCTCGTCTCCGGCTTCCTCGCGCGGAACTACACGGGCACGCCGCGTCAGGTGCGGCGCGTCGTGAGCACGCTCGTCGTCCCGTACCTGATCGTCGAGATCTCGCTGCAGATGATCTTCCGCCACTACACGGGCGAACCGACGCCCTACATGTTCTTGTCGCCCCAGTGGCTCGGCTGGTTCCTCGCCGCGCTCTTCGTCTGGCGGCTGACGACCCCGATCTGGCGCTCCTTGCGCTACCCCATCGCCACCTCGCTGGCGATCTCGCTGCTCGTCGGCCTCATCGAGGTCCCGAACGTGCTGGCACTGCCGAAGATCCTGGGCTTCCTGCCGTTCTACGTGATCGGGATGCACATGACCCGCGAGCGGTTCGAGCGGCTCGCCGACGTGCGGATCCGCGTGGCCTCCGCGCTCCTGCTCACCGGCGCCTTCGTCTACTGCTACCTCTTCTCCTCGCAGTGGACCCTCGACTGGCTGCTGTGGAAGCAGCGCTACGACGAACCTCCGCTCGAGGCCGCGCCGCTGGAGGGCATGCTGCAACGCGGCGAGCTGCTGGCCGTCGGGCTGGTCATGACGTTCGCTGCCCTGTCCCTCGTGCCGCGCCGCCGCTCCTGGACGAGTCGCCTCGGCGAGCGCACGCTCTACGCCTACCTGCTGCACGGCTACATCATCCTCGTGCTGCGGTACCAGTTCGGGGTCTTCGACGCGCTGCAGCCGTACGGCGCTCCCGCCGTGGTGCTGACGATGGTCGTCGCGACCGTCGCCGCCACGGTGCTCATGACCTCGGTCGTCGCGATGGTCTTCCGGCCGATCTTCGAGCCTCGCCTGACCTGGCTGTTCGCCCGGGAGGGCTCGAGCGGCGAGCCCGAGCCGCAGCCTCACAAGGCCTGAACCGCTCCGAGGCGGGGGCACGACGAAGGACGTGTCGAGGCCCCGGACGACGAGGGGGCCCGGACCATGCGGTCCGGGGCCCCTCGTCTCAGCGTGGCTGCAGCGTGGTCACTCGTAGGTCGTGAAGTCCGCGTCCTCGAGCTGGATGCCGTCCTCCGTGCCTGCGAAGCCGTAGTCGAAGGATTCGTAGCCGCTCACGGCGTAGGCGGCCTGACGGGCCTCCTCGGTCGGCTCGACCCGGATGTTGCTGTACCGGTCCAGACCGGTACCGGCCGGGATCAGCTTGCCGATGATGATGTTCTCCTTCAGGCCGCGCAGCGAGTCCGACTTGCCGTGGATGGCGGCATCGGTGAGCACGCGGGTGGTCTCCTGGAAGGACGCGGCCGACAGCCACGACTCCACGGCCAGCGAGGCCTTCGTGATGCCCATGAGCACCGGACGACCGGAGGCGGGGGTACCGCCCTCGGCGACCACACGACGGTTCTCCTCCTCGAAGATCGTCCGGTCGACGAGGTCGCCGGGGATCAGGGCGGAGTCGCTCTGCTCGATGACGGTGACCCGTCGCAGCATCTGGCGCACGATGATCTCGATGTGCTTGTCGTGGATCGCCACGCCCTGGCTGCGGTAGACCTCCTGGACCTCGTCGACCAGGTGCTCCTGGGCCCGGCGGACACCCAGGATCCGCAGGACCTCCTGCGGGTCGGGCGTGCCGTGCGTGAGCTGGTCGCCGACCTCGACGTGGTCGCCGTCGGCCACGAGCAGACGGGCACGCTTGGTGACCGGGTACTCGAGCACGTCGGAGCCGTCGTCGGGGGTGATGACGATCTTGCGGGTCTTGTCGGAGTCGTCGATCGTGACGCGGCCCGCGAGCTCGGTGATCGGGGACTCGCCCTTGGGACGACGCGCCTCGAACAGCTCGACCACGCGCGGCAGGCCGTGCGTGATGTCGTCACCGGCCACACCACCGGTGTGGAAGGTGCGCATCGTCAGCTGGGTGCCGGGCTCGCCGATGGACTGCGCGGCGATCGTGCCGACCGCCTCGCCGATGTCGACGAGCTTGCCGGTGGCCAGCGACCGGCCGTAGCACTTGGCACACGTGCCGGTGCGGGCCTCGCACGTCAGGACGGTCCGGACGCGGATCTTCTCCACGCCGGCCGCCACGAGCTGACCGATCTCGACGTCGCCGAGGTCACCGCCGGCCTCGACCAGCACCTCCCCGGTCTCGGGGTGGGCGATCTCGACGGCCGCGTTGCGCGAGTACGCCGAGGTCTCGACGTGCTCGGCCGCGACGAGGTCACCCTCGTCGTTGCGCACGGCGATCGTGTGGATGAGGCCACGCTCGGTGCCGCAGTCCTCCTCGCGGATGATGACGTCCTGGCTGACGTCGACGAGTCGACGCGTCAGGTACCCGGAGTCGGCGGTGCGCAGTGCGGTGTCGGCCAGACCCTTGCGGGCACCGTGCGTGGCGATGAAGTACTCCACCACGCTCAGGCCCTCGCGGAAGTTGGCCTTGATCGGACGCGGGATGATCTCGCCCTTGGGGTTGGCCACCAGTCCGCGCATGGCGGCGATCTGGCGGACCTGCATCATGTTCCCTCGCGCACCGGAGTGGACCATCATCCAGATCGGATTGTCGGCGTTGGCCGTGAAGACCTTCTCCATCTCCCCGGAGACCTCGGCCGTGGCCTGGGTCCAGATCTCGATGAGCTCTTGGCGACGCTCGTCCTCGGTGATGAGACCGCGGTCGAACTGCTGTTGGACCTTCGCGGCCTGGCCCTCGTACTTGGCCAGGATCTCGGCCTTGGAGTCGGGCGTGACGACGTCCTCGATCGAGATCGTGACGCCCGAGCGGGTCGCCCAGTGGAAGCCGGTGTCCTTCAGCGCGTCGAGCGCGACGCCCACGTCGACCTTGCTGTACCGCTCGGCGAGGTCGTTGACGATGACGCCCAGCTGGGACTTGCCGACCTGGTAGTTCACGTACGGGTAGTCGTCGGGCAGTGCCTGGTTGAACAACGCACGACCGAGGGTCGTGTCCTTGATCTCGAGGGTCCCCTCGACGTCCGGGATGCGGATCCTGACCTTGCTCTGCAGCGAGATCTCGAGGCGGTCGAAGGCCATCTGCGCCTCGGCGATGGAGCCGAACAGGCGACCCTCGCCGGGCTGGTCGTCGCGCTCGAGCGTCAGGAAGTACAGCCCGATGATCATGTCCTGCGTCGGCATGGTGACCGGACGACCGTCGGACGGCTTCAGGATGTTGTTCGTGCTCAGCATGAGGATGCGGGCCTCGGCCTGCGCCTCGGCGCTCAGCGGCAGGTGCACGGCCATCTGGTCACCGTCGAAGTCGGCGTTGAACGCCGAGCACACGAGCGGGTGGATCTGGATGGCCTTGCCCTCGATGAGCTGCGGCTCGAACGCCTGGATGCCCAGACGGTGCAGCGTGGGCGCGCGGTTCAGCAGCACGGGGTGCTCGGTGATGACCTCCTCGAGCACGTCCCAGACCTCGGCCCGGACGCCGCGCTCGACCATGCGCTTGGCGCTCTTGATGTTCTGCGCATGGTTGAGGTCGACCAGACGCTTCATGACGAACGGCTTGAACAGCTCGATCGCCATCTGCTTGGGCAGACCGCACTGGTGCAGCTTGAGCTGCGGTCCGACGACGATGACCGAACGGCCGGAGTAGTCGACGCGCTTGCCGAGCAGGTTCTGGCGGAAACGACCCTGCTTGCCCTTGAGCATGTCCGAGATGGACTTCAGGGGCCGGTTGCCCGGACCGGTGACCGGACGACCGCGACGGCCGTTGTCGAACAGCGAGTCGACGGCCTCCTGCAGCATCCGCTTCTCGTTGTTGACGATGATCTCGGGCGCACCGAGGTCCAGCAGTCGCTTGAGGCGGTTGTTGCGGTTGATGACGCGGCGGTACAGGTCGTTGAGGTCGCTCGTGGCGAAGCGACCACCGTCGAGCTGGACCATGGGACGCAGTTCCGGCGGGATCACCGGGACGGCGTCCAGGACCATGCCCTGCGGGTGGTTGCTGCTGCCGAGGAACGCCGAGACGACCTTGAGGCGCTTGAGTGCACGGGTCTTCTTCTGACCCTTGCCGGTGGCGATGACCTCACGCAGCGACTCGGCCTCGGCCTCGAGGTCGAAGGACTGCAGGCGCTTCTGGATCGCCGCGGCGCCCATGTAGCCCTCGAAGTAGTCGCCGAAGCGGTACGTCATCTCGCGGTAGAGCATCTCGTCGCCCTCGAGGTCCTGGACCTTGAGGTTCTTGAACCGGTCCCAGACCTCCCGGAGGCGGTCGATCTCGCGGTCGTGACGCTGACGCAGCTGGCGCTCCTCGCGCTCGGCGGCGTCCTTGACCTTGCGCTTGGCGTCGGCCTTGGCGCCCTCGTCCTCGAGCTGCTTGAGGTCGGCCTCGGCCTTCTGGCCGCGGTCGGCCAGAGCCTGGTCGCGACGGTTCTCCAGCTGCTCGATCTCCATCTGGATCTTGGACTCCAGGCTGGAGAGGTCGCGGTGGCGGGCGTCCTCGTCGACGTGGGTGATCATGTACGCCGCGAAGTAGATGACCTTCTCGAGGTCCTTCGGGGCGAGGTCGAGCAGGTAGCCCAGACGGCTGGGCACGCCCTTGAAGTACCAGATGTGGGTGACCGGAGCGGCGAGCTCGATGTGGCCCATGCGCTCGCGGCGCACCTTGGACCGGGTCACCTCGACGCCGCAGCGCTCGCAGATGATGCCCTTGAAGCGCACGCGCTTGTACTTGCCGCAGTAGCACTCCCAGTCCCGGGTGGGACCGAAGATCTTCTCGCAGAAGAGGCCGTCACGCTCGGGCTTGAGCGTGCGGTAGTTGATCGTCTCAGGCTTCTTGACCTCACCGAACGACCACTGACGGATGTCGTCGGCGGAGGCGAGGCCGATCTTGAGCTGATCGAAGAAGTTCACGTCGAGCACGGTGTCTTCTTTCCTGGTTGTTCTGGAAATCTGTGGTGGAGGGGAGTGAGCGGGCGGGGTCGCGGTGCGACCCCGCCACCGGCTCACACTTCTTCGACGCTGGAGGGCTCGCGGCGCGAGAGGTCGATGCCGAGCTCCTCGGCGGCGCGGAACATGTCCTCCTCGGCGTCGCGCATCTCCACGGCGGTGCCCTCGGCGTTGAGGACCTCGACGTTGAGGCACAGCGACTGCATCTCCTTGACGAGCACCTTGAAGGACTCCGGGATGCCGGGCTCGGGCACGTTCTCGCCCTTGACGATCGCCTCGTACACCTTGACGCGGCCGAGGATGTCGTCGGACTTGATCGTCAGCAGCTCCTGCAGGGCGTACGCCGCACCGTAGGCCTCGAGCGCCCAGACCTCCATCTCACCGAAGCGCTGGCCGCCGAACTGGGCCTTACCGCCGAGCGGCTGCTGGGTGATCATGGAGTACGGACCGGTCGATCGGGCGTGGATCTTGTCGTCGACCAGGTGGTGCAGCTTCAGCAGGTACATGTACCCGACGCTGATCGGGTCCGGGAACTTCTCGCCCGAGCGTCCGTCGAAGAGCACCGCCTTGCCGTCCGGGCCGACCATGCGGTCGCCGTCGCGGTTGGGCAGCGTGGAGGCCAGCAGTCCGGAGATCTCGTCCTCGCGGGCACCGTCGAAGACCGGCGTCGCGATGTTGGAGTCCGACGGCGCCCGGTCGGCGCCGATGGCGCGCAGCCGGTCGGCCCACTCGTCCTTCATGTCACCGATGTCCCACCCGGCCTTGGCGACCCATCCGAGGTGGGTCTCCAGGACCTGGCCCACGTTCATGCGGCCGGGGACGCCGAGCGGGTTCAGGACGATGTCGACCGGCGTGCCGTCCTCCAGGAACGGCATGTCCTCGACCGGCAGGATCTTGGAGATGACGCCCTTGTTGCCGTGGCGTCCGGCGAGCTTGTCACCGTCGGAGATCTTGCGCTTCTGGGCCACGTAGACGCGCACCAGCTGGTTGACGCCGGGGCTGAGCTCGTCGCCCTCCTCGGCGTTGAACACGCGCACGCCGATGACGGTCCCGGACTCGCCGTGGGGCACCTTCAGGGAGGTGTCGCGCACCTCGCGCGCCTTCTCACCGAAGATGGCCCGCAGCAGACGCTCCTCCGGCGTCAGCTCGGTCTCGCCCTTGGGCGTGACCTTGCCGACGAGGATGTCGCCGTTGCCGACCTCGGCACCGATGCGGATGATGCCGCGCTCGTCGAGGTCGGCGAGCATCTCGTCGCTGACGTTCGGGATGTCGCGGGTGATCTCCTCCGGGCCCAGCTTGGTGTCGCGGGCGTCGACCTCGTGCTCCTCGATGTGGATCGAGGTGAGGACGTCCTCCTGGACGACACGCTGGGAGAGGATGATCGCGTCCTCGTAGTTGTGACCCTGCCACGGCATGAAGGCCACGAGCAGGTTCGCGCCGAGGGCCATCTCGCCCTCGTCGGTGCACGGCCCGTCGGCCAGCGGCGAGCCGACCTCGACCCGGTCACCCTCGGCGACCAGCGGGCGCTGGTTCGTGCAGGTGCCCTGGTTGGAGCGACGGAACTTGGCGAGGCGGTACGTGGTGTACGTGCCCTCGTCCTCCATGATCTCGACCGCGTCGGCCGAGACCTCCTTGACGACACCGGCCTTCTTGGCCACGGTGACGTCGCCGGCGTCGACGGCGGCACGGAACTCCATGCCGGTGCCGACCAGCGGCGCGTCGTTGCGCACCAGCGGCACGGCCTGACGCTGCATGTTGGCGCCCATGAGCGCACGGTTGGCGTCGTCGTGCTCCAGGAAGGGGATCAGCGCGGTGGCGACGGAGACCATCTGGCGCGGCGAGACGTCCATGTAGTCGACCTCGCCGGCCGGGCGGAGCTCGGCCTCGCCGCCGCGCTGGCGCACCAGCACGGCGTCCTCGACGAAGGTGCCGTCGTCGTTCAGGGCCGAGTTGGCCTGCGCGATGATGTAGCGGTCCTCGTCGGTGGCCACCAGGTAGTCGATCTGGTCGGTGACGCGGCCGTCCTCGACCTTGCGGTAGGGCGACTCGATGAAGCCGAAGGCGTTGATGCGTCCGTAGGAGGCCAGCGACCCGATCAGGCCGATGTTCGGGCCTTCGGGAGTCTCGATGGGGCACATGCGCCCGTAGTGCGACGGGTGGACGTCGCGGACCTCGTAGCCCGCGCGCTCACGGGACAGACCACCGGGGCCGAGGGCGTTCAGACGCCGCTTGTGCGTCAGGCCCGCGAGCGGGTTGTTCTGGTCCATGAACTGCGAGAGCTGGCTGGTGCCGAAGAACTCCTTCAGCGCAGCGACCACGGGACGGATGTTGATCAGGGTCTGCGGCGTGATGGCCTCGACGTCCTGGGTCGTCATCCGCTCGCGCACGACGCGCTCCATGCGCGCAAGTCCGGTGCGGAGCTGGTTCTGGATCAGCTCGCCGACGGTGCGGATGCGGCGGTTGCCGAAGTGGTCGATGTCGTCGGCCTCGACGATCGTCGTGCCCGAGGCGGTCTCGAGCTCGGTGCGACCGTCGTGCAGGGCGACGATGTACTTGATCGTCGCCACGATGTCGTCGATCGTCAGCGTCTGGGCGTCGAAGGCCTCCTCGACGCCGATCTTGCGGTTGATCTTGTGACGACCGACCTTCGCGAGGTCGTACCGCTTCGGGTTGAAGTAGTAGTTGTCCAGCAACGTCTGCGCTGCCTCGCGCGACGGCGGCTCGCCCGGGCGCAGCTTGCGGTAGATGTCGAGCAGCGCCTCGTCCTGGTCGGCGACGCTGTCCTTCTCCAGGGTGAGCCGGATGGACTCGTACTCGCCGAACTCCTCGAGGATCTGCGCCTCGGTCCAGCCGAGGGCCTTGAGCAGCACGGTGACGCTCTGCTTGCGCTTGCGGTCGAGGCGGACGCCGACGGTGTCGCGCTTGTCGACCTCGAACTCCAGCCATGCGCCGCGCGACGGGATGACCTTGGCGGTGTAGATGTCCTTGTCCGACGTCTTGTCGGCGGTGCGCTCGAAGTACACGCCCGGGGATCGCACCAGCTGGGAGACGACGACACGCTCGGTGCCGTTGATGACGAAGGTGCCCTTGTCGGTCATGAGCGGGAACTCGCCCATGAAGACCGTCTGGCTCTTGATCTCGCCGGTCTCGTTGTTCATGAACTCGGCGGTGACGTACAGGGGTGCGGCGTACGTGACGTCGCGGTCCTTGCAGTCGTCGACGGAGTACTTCGGCGGCTCGAAGCGGTGATCGCTGAAGGACAGGCTCATCGTCTCGGAGAAGTCCTCGATCGGGGAGATCTCCTCGAAGATCTCCTCGAGCCCGGACTTGGTGGAGACGTCGGTCCGGCCGGCGGCGAGCGCGGCGTCGACGCGGCTCTGCCAGACGTCGTTGCCGATCAGCCAGTCGAAGCTGTCGGTCTGCAGGGCCAGGAGCTCGGGAACCTCGAGAGGTTCGGAGATCTTGGCGAAGGAGACGCGGCGGGGAGAGAGAGCGGACTGTCCTGCAGCAGAGGACTGTGCAGCAGAGGACTGGGCGGAGGTGCGCGAGGCGGCCAAGAGGAATCCTTCCAAGGGCTTCGCAAGGTGGCTCGTATGGACTTCTGCGCACGCCACAAGACCCCGGTCAAGGGGTCCTCATGCGAGCGTGGTGGGCGCGAAGGTTCAGTCTAACCCGCCGTACCCACGGAAGGCAACCGGGTGCTTGACAACACCGGCGGCATCCGTCAATATATCCGGCCGCGCGGGTCGCGATGCCTGGCATTGCAGGGGTGGACGGGCGTCGCGGCATGCCGTCGGCGGCCGACCGGCGTCAGTAGGCCTCGATGTCGTCGACGAGCCAGGCGTCACCGTCGCGCACCATGGTGAGCGAGATGCGGTTGCCGAAGACCGTGGGTTCGGGGTCGTCGGCCACGACGCGCGCCTGGTCGACGAAGACGAGCACCTCGACCCGGTCGGCGCTGCAGTCGTCGCCGCACGGCAGCGGCGCCACCTCGCGGGCGGCGGCCTCGACCACGATCTGGCGCTGCGGCGCCAGGTCGTTCAGCGCCGGGGACAGCGACTCGAAGTCCGCCCCGTACTCCGGGGTCATCAGAGCCTGCGACTCCTCGAGGTGCTGCTCGAGCTGGTCGTAGCGGTACCCGAGGATCGTCTCGGCGGCCGTGGCCGCGGCGTCGGCGGCCTCGGCCTGCGCGGACTCGGTGTCTGCACCCGCGACCTGCTGGGCAGCCCAGACGATCGAGGCGCCGGCGAGGACGACGGCAAGGACGGCCAGCAGGACCACGCCAGCGACCAGGGGCCTGCGGGTGCCGGAACGGGACACCTCGGAGGCGGCGTCCTGGCGAGGCGACGCCGCGTCGGCGACCGGGGCCGGCGAAGGAGTGCGCTGCTTGCGACCGGCGGGGACGATCCTGGGGGTTCCCGTCCCCCGGGAAGGGCCGTCCGTCGGCGGGTCCTGGGGCGGGGAGTCGTCCTCGGCGTCGGAGTCCTCGACAGCGGGATCCGGGACCGGCGCGTGCTCGATCCCGGGGCCATCGACTGCAGGGCTCTCGACCGCACGGTCCTGGTTCTCGGTCTCCTCCGGGACGACGGCCGGGGGCCGCACGACGGGCCGCTTGACGACGCGCGGCGGGGTGGCTGCGGCGTCGGCGACCGGCCTCTCCCCCGCGATCCTGCGGCGCGGGCGCTTGTCCTCGGTGCTCACTCGTCCTCCTGCGGCGCGGGCTCGTCGGCACCGGGCTGATCGGCGCCGGGCTCATCGGGGTTCCCGTCCTCGCTGTCCGAACCCTCCGGGAGCAGGCCGCCCTGCTCGCCGGGCTCGCCGAGCTCGGCCTGGACCGGCGCGACCTGCTCGAACTGGCTCACCCGCCACTGGCCGTCCTCACGCTGGAGGGTGACCTTCCAGCGGAAGCGTCGCTCGACCGCCGCCTCCTCGGCGTCGGTCGCCACCGAGGCGTTCACGGCGACGAGCGCGACGGCGCTGTCCTCGTCGATGGTCTGCACCGCGCTGGCGAGCACTCGTGCGTCACCGCTGGTCTGGTCGTTGGATCCCAGCGCGTCGAAGACCGCGTCGGTGATCGTCACGAACTCCTCGTAGTACTCCGTCGTCAGGAGGTCGCGCATGCGCTCCTGGTAGTCGTCCTTCTCGGCCACGGCGTACGTGTTGTACGTGACGGCGAAGTCCTCGGTCCGCTGCAGCACCTCACGCACCTGCTCCGGCTCGCCACCCTCGACGACCCGTGGGACGACCAGACCGGTCACGGCAGCGAGCCCACCGATCACCAGTGCGACGACGAGCACGAGGACCGCCGTCCTCACCACGGTGCGCCGTGGGGGACCCTCCTCGGCCGCGCTCTCCGGTGAGGTGGCTGTGCTCTCGGAGGAGGTGTCGGGGCTCAGCGCTCCGCGGTCTCCAGCAGCAGCCACGAGAGGGCGTCCTTTCCATCCAGGGAGGCGACCGCGGCGCGGTTGCGGTTGATCTCGGTCCGGCTCGGGGTGCGCGGCGGCATCGCGTCCGGATCGGTGCAGTCGATGTCGAGGTCGAAGCCACGAGCGGTCCGGCGCTGGCTCTCAGCGACGTTGCGCTCGCCCAGCTGGGTGGGGTCCCCGGCCTCTCCCAGCTCCGAGGCCCCCAGACGGGGACGATACCCCTGCTGGCAGACCTCGACCTTGTCGTCCCCGAACGGCGGCGTGATGACGAGCCCGAAGGTCGCATCGTACTCGCCAGGTCGACGCTCGCTCGGAGCGACGACGCTGAACGACCCCTCGAGCAGGTACGGGTAGAGGATCGAGAGCACCTGCAGCGACTTGGAGTTCTTCGCGACGGGGTCCAGGGCGGTGCGCAGGTCGGCGAAGACCGAACGGAGGTCCGCCGCGTTCTCGTCGATCACCTGACGCGTGTCGCGGGCGGCGGGCGTCCCCTCGTCGACCAGGCGTCGGATGTCGGCGTCGGACTCGACGAGCGTGTCCGAGAGCAGGGCGAGGTTGCGCGAGAACGTCGCCAGCTGACCCTGCTTGTCCAGCTGCGTCTGCAGCGCGGTCTGCGAGCCGTAGATGAGGTCGCGGGTGACGCCGAGGTTGGCGTCGGCCTCGTCGATGAACTCCGTCGTGGTGTCGACGATGCGCTGCAGGTCGGGCCCGGTTCCCTCGAAGGCGGCTCCCAGCTCCGAGACCAGGGTGCGCAGGTTCTCGGTGTCGACCGAGCGCACGAGCGAGTTGACGTTCACCAGCATCGTGGTGGTGTCGATCGGGATCTGGGTGTTCTCGGTCGTGATGACCGAGCCGCTCTCCAGGTAGGGACCGCGGTTCGTCTGCGGCTGCAGGTCGACGAACTGCTCGCCGATCGCCGACTTGTTGGCCACGAGGGCCTTGGCGTCGGCAGCGATCGGCGGTGCACTGTTCTCGATGTCGAGGGTGACGTCGACGCCCTCGTCGGTGAACTGCAACGCCCCGACGCGTCCGACCTCGATGCCGCGGTACGTCACCTGGGCGCCGGCGAAGATGCCGCCGGAGTCCTCGAACTGGGCGGTGACCGGGAAGGACCGGTCGACGAAGATGCGGTCGACCTCCGCGTAGCGCCCACCGACGAAGGCGGTGCCGAGGACGGTGATGACGGCGAAGATCACGAGCTGGATCTTGGTGAACCGGGTGATCATCGCGCCACCGCCGGTCCCATGACGAGACGTCCCAGGTCAGAGGTGGACTCCATGAGGGCCTCCGGGGTGGTCGGGGCGGTCCGGCAGAGCCCGAGCAGCCCGCAGAAACCTCCACCGCTGCCGTCACCTCCGGCGCCGCCGGAGGGTGCCGGCGACGTGGGCCGGCCCGGCTCGGCCGGTCCGGCGTCCTCGGTCCCGGCCCCCTCGGGCACGAGGCCCTCCATGAGCGAGACGAGTCCGGGCCCGGCGGACGGCCCCGCCTCCTCGGCCTGCGCCGCGTCGGCGCCCGCCGGGACGAGGGTGTTGCCGAGGCTCAACAGGCCCTGGAACAGGTTGCTGATCTGCGGCCCGTCGAGCACGAGGTTGATGTCGAGGTTGGAGTAGTCGCCGTAGCAGGCGGTGTCCTCCACGATGCGGCGGTTGGCCGACGTCACTCCCAGCGGGCAGGCCTCCGTGGCGCGAGCGAGGCTGCCGCCGACGATCGCGTCGCTGAAGGGGAAGCTGAGCAGCACCTGCGTGCTGGTGGCGAGGTCGTCGCCGGAGTCCGCGAGGCCCTTCAGGGTCGGCTCGAGGTCACGCAGCACCGCGAGCGTGTCGTCCTTGGACTCGCGGATGACGTCGACGGCGACGTCGCCGAGACGGTCCAACGCCTGCAGGAACCCGACGATCTGGTCACGCTGCTCGTTCAGCACGGCGAGCGCCTCGGGCAGGTCGTCGAGGGCGCTCGTGATGGCGCCCTCCTGCTGCTGCGTGGTCCTGGCCAGGTTGTCGACCTTGTCCAGCGCGTCGAGCAGCTCGCCCTTGTTGTCGTCGAGCTGTCCGAGGAACTGCTCGGAGGTGCTCAGGAGCTGGCGGACCTCGGGCTCGTTGCCGTCGAGGGCACGGTTGAGCTCCTTGACGATGGTGTTGGTCTTCTCCAGTCCACCACCGTTCAGCAGCAGCGACGCGGCCCCGAGGACCTCCTCGATGTCGGGATTGCGTCCCGAGCGCTCGAGCGGGATCTCGTCACCGTCCTTCAGCGGCTCGCTCGAGGGGTTCGCCGGCGCCTCGAGGGCGACGAACTTCTCACCGAGCAGGCTCGACTGACGCAGGGTCGCCTCGGCGTTGGCGGGCAGCTCGACGGCGTCGTTGATCCGCAGGGTCGCCGTCGCCGTCCACCCGTTGAGCTCGATCGCCGTCACCTTGCCGACCGCGAGGTCGTCGACACGCACGGCGCTCTGGGGGACGAGGTCGAGGACGTCGCGGAACTCGACGGTGACCTCGTACGGGTCGCTGCCGACGTCGGCGCCGCCGGGCAGCGGGAGGTCGTAGGGAGAGAAGCTGCAGCCCGCCAGGAGCACGGCGGAGGTCGCCGCCGCCAGCGCGGAGGTCAGGAGTCGCTTGATCGAGGTCATCACGGCACCGCCAGCATGTCTTCGAGGGACGTCTGGGTCCGGTCGGGCGAGGAGGTCGGGGCGACGGCGGCGCGCTCGACCCCGAGACCCTCGCGGAGCTGCTGCAACAGCTCTGGCGACGCCTCGTCGCCACCCTGCGGCAGGATCTCCGGCACGTCGCCCGGACCGGGAGCGCCACCCGCGCCGCTGGCGGCGTCGGTCAGGCCGCCGAAGACCGGCCCGAGGAGGTCGGACAACTGACGACACCCGTCGACCAGGATGGGCCCGAGGACGGGGATGTCACCGAGACCGGCACCATCCCCGGCGTTGCACAGCAGGCTCGGCAGACCGCCGACGACGCCGGTCAGCAGCGCGAGGGCGTCATCACGGTTGTCGAGCGTGCCCTGGTTGCCGTTGTAGGCGAGGGCGACGTTCGACAGTGCAGTGGGGGCGTTGACGGTGATCTCCTCGATGTCCTTCTCGTGCTGGGCGAGCACCTCGGCGACGACCTGGAGGTTCTGCACGTTCCCACGCAGCTCCTCCCGGTTGTCACGCACGAGGCGCCTGACCTCCACGAGCGCGTCGCCCAGAGCCTCGATCGTCAGAGCGAGGTCCTCGCGCTCCCCGGCCAGCACCTCGGAGACCTCCGCGGTGGAGTCGAAGAACGCCCGCACGGCGGCATCGTTGCGGTTCAGCAGGTCGACGAACTGGGAGACCTCGCGAACGCTGCCGAAGAGGTCGTCCTTGTTGTTGGAGAGCGTCTGGCTGAGGCGACCGAAGTTGCGCAACGTCTGGTTGAGCTGCGCACCCTGGCCGTCGAGCTGCTCGGCGGAGGAGTCGATCAGGGTGCTGAGGGCTCCCTCGGAGTTGGCGCCGTCGGGCCCGAGCGCGACGGCGAGGTCGTCGAGCGATCCGTAGACCTCGTCGAGCTCGATCGGCACCTCGGTGCGCTCCGGGCCGAGCACGGCCGCGTCCTGCAGCGTCGGTCCGCCGCTGTAGACGGGGGCCAGCTGAACGAAGCGGTCGCCGACGATCGACGGGGAGACGATCACGGCCTTGACGTCCTGCGGCAGCGAGACGTCCTGCGGGTAGGAGAGCGTGGCGCGGACGACGTCGCCGCGCGGCTCCAAGGAGTCGACCGTGCCGACCGCGACACCGAGGATCTTGACGTCCGAGCCCTCGTAGAGGGAGTTCGTGCGCGGGAAGTCGACGGTGAGGGTCTGGGACTCCGTCCGGTCGACGAAGACGAACACGGCGCCGGCGACGAGGGCCAGGACGACGGCCACGGTGACGACTCGACTGAGGCCGGCGAGCCTGCTCATGAGGGCGGACATCAGTTGTTGTCACCACCGATCTGGACGTAGAGCTCGAACCACGGGCCGGTGCCGAGGGCGTTGGAGAAGACCCTCAGGAACCCGGGCAGCGAGGTGATGGCCTGGTCGAGGCTGTCGCGGTTGCGCACGAGCATGTCGGTGACGCGCTCGAGGCGGCGCAGGGCCGGGTTGAGGTCGGCCTCGGTCTCCGCGACCAGCAGCTGGAGCTCGGAGGAGATCTCCTGGGTGGAGACCAGGAGTCGGTTGATCGACTCCCGACGCGAGCTCAGCGCGTCGAACAGGACCGTGGCGTCGCGGAACAGGGTCTCCAGCTCGGCGTTGCGCGAGTTCAGCACTCCCGTGACCTTCTTGAGGTTCACCAGGAGCGTGTTGATCTGCTCGTCGCGCGCCGCGAGGTTCGCGGACAGGTCCGAGACGCCCGAGATGGCCGCGCGGAACTCCGTCGGGGTCTCGGCCGCGACGTCGCCGAGGGTCTCCAGCGCCAGGGCGATCTGCTCCTTGTCCAGGGCCTCGTTGACCTCCGTGAGGTCGGAGAAGGCCTCAACGACGTCGTACGGCGGGACGGTGCGCTCGAGCGGGATGGTGGCCCCTCGCTCGAGCTCGCCGCTGCCGTTCGGGGTGAGGGCGAGGAACTGGGCCCCCAGGAGCGTGCGGAGCTTGATCTCCGCGCCGGTCTCGGCGCCGAGGTCGGTGCCCTTGTCGATCTTGAACGTGACCTTGACGCGGTCACCGTCGAGCTCGATGTCCTGGACCTTGCCGACCGTGATGCCGGCGACCCGCACCTCGGCGTCGTCGCGCAGGCCGCCGATCTCGGCGAACTCGGCGTAGTAGGTGTCGCCGGCACCGATGATGGGCAGCTGGTCCGCGCGGAAGGCGGCCAGCAGCATGGCGGCGATGACGGCGAAGCCGAGCAGGCCGATGATCGTGTGGTTGCGCTCGCGGAAGGGCTTCATGACTGTGGGTACTCTCCGTCCGCCGTCTCGCACCGCGCTCCGCCGGCCTGGACGTTGCGCAGGTCGATGCCGGTGGACTGCGCCAGCCCCTCCAGGACGTCGTCCGGGATCAGGGCGACGTCGACCTCGAGCTCGCAGACGTAGAAGTTGAAGAGCGCTCCGTTGGAGGCGAGGTTGCCGAGCTTCTCCATCTTGATGGGCAGGATCCTCAGCGACTGCTCGAAGACGTCGAGGTTGCGCTGCCCGCCGAGCTGCTCGTTGCGGCCCTCGGCGAGGTTCCCTGTGAGCCGGTTGAGCTCGCGGACGTCGGCGACGAGGTCCTCCCGGCCGTCGCTGAGCAAGCCCGAGGTCTCCTCGGTGAGCAGGGAGATGGAGTCCAGGGATCCGAGAATCGCGTTCCGGTCGTCCTTCAGCCCCGTCACGAGTGCCTGGAGGTTGTCGATCGTGGACGTGAGCTGCTGGTCGCGACTGCCGATCGTGTCGAGCACGTCGGAGAGGTTGACGATGACGTCGCCGATGAGCTGGTCGCGGTCGGCCAGGGTCCGGGTGAGCGACGCCGTGCGCGCGAGGAGGCTCTGCACCGTGCCCGCCTCGCCCTGCAGGGTCTGCACGATCTCGAACGCGAGCTGGTTGGTGTCCTCCGGCGACAGCGCCTGGAAGACGGGCTTGAAGCCGTTCAGCAGGACGTTGAGGTCGAGGGCCTCCTCGGTGCGTTCCTGGGGGATGGTGCTACCCGGCTCGAGCACGGCCGTGCCGCCCTCCGGGCCCTGGTAGAGCGCCATGTACCGCTGGCCGATCAGGTTGCGGAAGCGCAGCTGGGCGTTGGTGTTCTGCGTCAGGGAGACGTCGGTGTCGACGCCGAAGGACACGAGGGCCTCGTTGCCGTCGACGATCTCGACCTTCTCGACCTCACCGACGCGCACGCCGCCGATCCGGACGTCGTCGCCCTTGGCCACGCCCGTGACGTCGCTGAAGCGCGCCTTGTACGTCTCGGTGCTCTGGAACAGGCCCTGGCTGAGGACCATCATCAGCAGCACGGTGGCCCCGCCGGTGACGCCGAAGAAGACGCACAGCTTGAGCAGTGCGCTCAAGGACTCGCGGTCGAGGAGCTTCACGGCGCGATCACCTCCGTGCCCCGCAGGACGGGGCTGAGCAGCAGCGAGGCGACGTCGGGCACGTCGGCCGGTGCCACGCCGGCCATCGCACCGGCGAGCTGGCGGACCTGGGAACGCTGCTGCGGGCTGTCGACGTTCGCGAGGCTGGCACTCCAGTAGCCCATCTCGGCCAGTGACGCCGCGGCTGCGCGCTCGAAGTCGGCGTCGGTGCCGAACTTGCCGTTGTGGCTGTTGGTCAGACCGATGAGTCCGTAGACCTCGGCATCGGGACCCGGGTAGGGCTTGCCCTCTCGTCCTCCGCCGGCGCTGAACGCGGCGAAGGGGTTGCGGGAGTCGTCGGGCAGGCCGTCGGCGCCGATGCGGTTCTGGTACTGCGGCAACCGGTCACAGACCTCCTCGATCGTCCCGCGGCCACCGGTGGGCTGCGCGGCCGGGGTGCGGTCGATCGTCGCCTGGTCCGGGATGGAGGCGTTCTCGTCCTCCTCGTACTTGGTCGGCTGCGTGGCGAGGGTCTTGAGGTCGATGTGCACGGTCCGGTTCTTCAGGACGCTGTCGAGTCGCTCGATCGACGTGGCCATGCCGCCCAGGAAGCACGGGAAGGTCGAGGAGTACTTGGCCGAGACCGCGAGGATCCGGCGCTGCTGCGCCGCCAGCGCGGTGAGGTTGTCGCCGTTGTCGTCGACGAAGGTGCGCAGGGTGTCGGCCAGACGCGTGCCCTCGTCGAAGAACGCCGCCAGCTCGGTGCGCTTCTCCACGAGCGTGTTGCCGGTGACGACGGAGTTCTCGAGGAACCGCGCGATCGTGGGCAGCTCGCGGGCGTAGACGTCGGCGACCTCGCCGGTGGCGACCAGGCTGTCGACGAGCGCGGGCACGTCGGGGTTGAGCTCGCGCAGGTACTCGTTCAAGGTCACGAGGGTGTCCCCGAGCTTCTCCCCGCGACCCTCGAGGGCCTGGGCCATCGCGGTCAAGGTGTAGGAGAGGTCGGCGGGCTCGACGGCCTGCAGGAGCGGGTAGAAGTCGTTGAGCAGGTCCTCGACCTCGATCGGCACCTCGGCGCGCGTGATGACGTCACCGGCCTTGAGGGACTCGCTGTCCGGACCGGTGCCCGGCGGCGGGATGAGGTTGATGAACTTCTCGCCGAACAGCGTCTTCGGGACGATCTCGGCCGTGACGCCGGCCGGGACGCGGTCGATCAGCTCCGGCTTCATGGCCAGCTGCATCTCGACGCCGCCGTCGACCGGATCGATCGAGCGGATCGAGCCGACGATCATGCCCCGCAGCTTGACGTCGCCGTTGACCGACAGGCTCTGCCCGGAGTTGGAGGTCTCCAGGGTCACCATCTCCGCGCTGACGAACGTCTTGTTGAAGAAGGCGTAGGTGAGCCACACGAAGAAGATCATCAGGGCGATGAACCCGATGCCGAGGACCTTCAGCGCCGTGGGGCGCTCGGCCAGGGGAGTAGCAGCCACGGCGATCAGCCTGCCAATCTCACGGTGGCGGTCGTGCCCCAGATCGCCATCGAGGCGAGCAGGTCGACGACGTTGACGGCGACGATGGACGTCCGGACGGCACGGCCCACGGCCACGCCCACCCCGGCGGGTCCGCCGGTGGCGTAGTAGCCGTAGTAGCAGTGGATGAGGATCACGACGACCGCGAAGATGAGCACCTTGCCGAAGGACCACAGCACGTCCCCTGGTGGCAGGAAGGTGTTGAAGTAGTGGTCGTACGTGCCGGCGCTCTGGCCCTGCAGCTGGGTGATCGTGAGGCGCGTCGCGAAGTAGGAGGACAGCAGGCCGACGACGTACAGCGGCACGACCGCGACCAGACCCGCGATGACGCGGGTGGTCACCAGGAAGGGCATGGACGGGATCGCCATGACCTCGAGCGCGTCGACCTCCTCGGAGATGCGCATGGCGCCGAGCTGGGCGGTGAAGCCGCAGCCGACGGTGGCCGCGAGGGCGATGCCGGCCACGATGGGTGCGATCTCGCGGGTGTTGAAGTAGGCCGAGACGAAGCCGGCGAGCACGGCGGTGCCGAGCTGGTCCAGGGCGGCGTAGCCCTGGATGCCGACCTCGGTGCCGGTGAAGAAGGTCATGGCGGCGATGACGCCGACCGTCCCGCCGATGATGGCGAGCGACCCGGAGCCGAGGGCGACCTCGGCCAACAGGCGCACGACCTCCTTGGAGTACTTGCGCAGCGTGACCGGGACGGCCTTGATGACGCGCAGGTAGAACAGCATCTGGCGACCGAGCTCGTCGAGCTTCTCGGCCGGGGTCTCGTACAGCGCGCTGACACGTGAGTTCGCCATCGTCACATCCCCTTGGGCGGCACGAGCTGGATATACGTGGCCGAGACGACGAAGTTGATGATGAACAACAGGATGAAGGTGATGACGACGGACTCGTTCACCGCGTCGCCGACGCCCTTGGGTCCGCCCTTGGCGTTCATGCCCTTGTAGGAGGCGACGATGGCCGCCACGAAGCCGAACAGGATGGCTTTGACCATGCCTTGATAGATGTCCGGCATCTGCGCCAGCGCGGTGAAGGACGCGAGGTAGGCACCTGGGGTCCCGCCCTGGAGGACGACGTTGAAGACGTAGCCGCCGGCCACACCGACGACCGAGACGAGCCCGTTCAGGAAGACCGCCACCAGCATGGCGGCGAGGACGCGCGGGACGACCAGACGCTGGATGGGATCGATGCCCAGCACCATCATCGCGTCGAGCTCCTCGCGGATCTTGCGCGAGCCGAAGTCGGCGGCGATGGCCGACCCGGCCGCGCCGGCGATGAGCAGCGCCGTCGCGATGGGACCGGCGTTGCGGACCACGGCCAGCACGGCCGCGGAACCGGTGAAGGACTGGGCGCCGAACTGCTGGATCAGCCCGCCGACCTGCAGCGCGATGACCGCGCCGAAGGGGATGGCCACCAGGGCCGTGGGGATGATCGTCACGGTGACGATGAACCACGCCTGGGTCAAGAACTCCTTCAGCTGGAAGGGTCGCTTGAACAGCGCGACGAAGACGTCGAGCATGAAGGCGAACAGACCACCGGCGACGCGCGCCGGAGCCGTGACCTGGGCGACGCTCACGCACTCACTCCGGGGGTCATGGGCATGTCGGCCTCGAAGGAGCCCTCCGGCGGGACGACGCCGTTCTCGCGGCACCAGGCTCCCGGCTCACGCTGAGCCCGACGCGGACGACCGTCGGACGGCTCGATCTGCAGCGCCACCGGAGGCAGCGGCGGCATCTCCTGGCCGGACTCCGCGGCGAGCTCGTCGGCGTCCTTCTCCTCGCTCATGCCGATCGGTCCGACCCGCTGGGCGTTGAGGAACTGCGCCACGACGGGCTCGGTGGAGGTGAGCAGCATCTCGCGAGGGCCGAACATCGCCAGGTGCTTGTGGTAGAGCAGGCCGATGTTGTCGGGGACGGTGCGCGCGGTGTTGATGTCGTGCGTGACGATCAGGAACGTCGCGTCGATCTGGGCGTTGAGGTCGATGAACAGCTGGTTGATGTACGCGGTGCGGACCGGGTCGAGGCCGGAGTCCGGCTCGTCGATCAGCAGCACCTCGGGGTCGAGCACGAGCGCGCGAGCCAGCCCGGCGCGCTTGCGCATTCCGCCGGAGATCTCTCCGGGCAGCTTGTTCTCCGCCCCCGTCAGGCCGACGAGCTCCATCTTGTCCATGACGATGTTGCGGATCTCGGACTCGGACTTCTTGGTGTGCTCGCGCAGCGGGAACGCGACGTTGTCGTAGAGGTCCATCGAGCCGAACATCGCGCCGTCCTGGAACAGCACCCCGAAGAGCTTGCGGACCTCGTAGAGGTCCTTCTCCTTGCACGTGGCGATGTCGACGCCCTCGATGTGGATGTGGCCGGCGTCCGGCTTGAGCAGCCCGATGAGGGACTTCAGGAACACCGACTTGCCCGTGCCCGAGGGGCCGAGCATGACGGAGATCTCCCCCGCCGGCAGCGTGAGCGTGACGTCGTTCCAGATCAGCTGCGACCCGAACTTCTTGGTCAGACCCTCGACCTTGACCTCGACGCCCACGTGACCCTCCTCTTCAGCGCGGACCGACCGACGGCTCCCCCGTCCGCCGGACTGTGACCCGGAACACTAGCCTAACGATCGCCACCCCATCGGGTTACGAAACAAGCAAGCAGATTGACTACGCGCGCCATGGGTTCCACGTCACACGCTCCGCGCACCGTACCTGCAAGTAACTCCCGTTGACAAACGTGATGCTCACCACGTGGACGATCCGGGTCGGGAGACCCGCACCCGGCCGTCCGTAGGTCCCGGGCCCGCGCCGCGAGCCCCTCGGGAACGACGACGCCCACCCCGGGCGGACCCGGGGTGGGCGTCGTGTCGCGAGGTCGAGGACCTCGCTCGATCAGGCGTGCGTCACTTCAGGGTGACGGAGGCACCGGCGGCCTCGAGGGCCTCCTTGGCCTTGTCGGCGGTCTCCTTGTTGACACCCTCGAGAACGGCCTTGGGGGCGCTCTCGACGAGGTCCTTGGCCTCCTTCAGGCCGAGGCTCGTGAGACCGCGCACCTCCTTGATGACCTGGATCTTCTTGTCGCCGGCGCCCTCGAGGACGACGTCGAACTCGTCCTTCTCGGCCTCGGCGGCGCCGCCGGCGTCACCACCGGCAGCGGGTGCGCCGGCTGCGGCGACGGCCACGGGGGCGGCCGCGGTGACCTCGAAGGTCTCCTCGAAGGCCTTCACGAACTCCGAGAGCTCGATGAGGGTCAGTTCCTTGAATGCGTCGAGCAGCTCGTCGGTGCTGAGCTTCGCCATGGTGGCGTCCTTCCTTTCGGTGAGACCCCGAGGGGGTCCCGATCATGATCGGGCGTTCAGCCCTCGGTGGTTCCCGCGTCGGCGGGCTCGGCGTCGGCGGTTGCCTCGGCCTCGGGGGCGGCGTCGGCAGGTGCCGATGCCGTCGTGTCGTCGGCGGGACCCTCCTCGGCCCGCTTGGCCTCCAGCGCGCCCACGAGACGGGCGGTCTGGGCCAGCGGAGCGTTGAAGAGGGACACGGCGTTCTGAAGGCTGCCCTTCATGGCGCCGGCGAGCTTGGCGAGGAGGACCTCGCGCGACTCGAGGTCCGCCAGCTTCGTGATGTCGTCAGCGCTGAGCTGCTTCCCGTCGAGGAAGCCGCCCTTGATGACGAGTGGATCGTTCGCCTTCGCGAAGTCACGCAGTCCCTTGGCCGCCTCCACGACGTCGCCGTTGATGAAGGCGATGGCGGTGGGGCCGATCAGCAAGCTCTCGTCGAGCTCGATGCCGGCGTCCTTGGCGGCGATCTTGGTCAGCGTGTTCTTGGCGACGGCATAGCTCGCGCTCCCACCCAGTGAACGCCGCAGGTCCTGCAGCTGCTTCACGGTGAGACCGCGGTACTCGGTGAGGACGACACCGTCGGCCTCGCGCAGGCTCTGCGCGAGGTCGGCGACGGCCGCGACCTTGTCCGGGCTTGCCATGGGTCTCCTTCCGGTTCCACCTCCGACCGGCGGGTGAAGCCCCACGACGACGAACGCCCCGTGCGCAGGCACGGGGCGAGGATCTCACCGGAGTCCGCGAGGGACTCTCTACTCGTAACCTGCGCGGGCGTCCTCCGTGGAGGACCTTCACGGATCCCGGGTGGGACCCGAACCAGCGGTCTTCGGCAGCGTCCATCGTACGACGACGGCCCGCCACGACCAAATCGTCACGACCGCCCCTCGTCGGGGCGCGGTCAGCCTGCCCGGCCGAACGGGCTCTCCGTGGTGATCTCGTCGTCGGCCGGCTTCTCGACGACGACCTCCTCCCCCCAGCGGGAGAAGTCCATGGTCAGGGACATCGCGGTGGCGTCGGTGACGATGCGGCGCGGCAGGTTGTCGGGCCCGACGTAGAAGGTGTAGACGAGCTCGTCGGGAACAGCGCCGCCCAGCGCGGACGGGTCCTGGCCCGCGTTCTCGACGATCGCGGCTCCGTCGACGCTCACGCTGTACGGGGTCGCCTCCACGCCGTCGAGCTGCTCGGGGGCACCCGCCTGCTCGAACCCGGTGACGGCGCCCTCGAGGGTCTCCAGCTGGCGCGCAGGGTCGAAGGAGTCGGTCAGCGACCCGAACTGCTGCACGACGGGGTCGTCCTCGTCCTGCAGGTCGAGGGCGGCGAACCTGTCCTCGGTCATCGCGCCGAGGTTCATGTAGAGGACACCGTCCACGAGCCGCATCTCGACGGTGCCCGGACCTGTGTCGCCGGTCTCCAACGTGGCCGTCATGGCCGTGTCCTCGACCGACTCCCCGATGACGACGTCACCTTGCATGGCCACGCCACCGGCGGCCTCGCCGA
Source organism: Aeromicrobium halocynthiae (assembly GCF_039531385.1). Classification (NCBI taxonomy): domain Bacteria; kingdom Bacillati; phylum Actinomycetota; class Actinomycetes; order Propionibacteriales; family Nocardioidaceae; genus Aeromicrobium; species Aeromicrobium halocynthiae. The sequence goes on from NZ_BAAAPY010000003.1 coordinate 174,651, forward strand.
GGTCCATCGTCACGCGGGCACTGCCGGCCTCGACCTGCGCGGCCGACAGCTCCTCGAAGAAGTTCTCCCGCGTCAGCTCGGTCCCGGCGTCCTCCCCGACGGCGACGTCGTCACCACCGCCGCTCGTGGTCTCCGAGCCGCTGCAGCCGGCGAGCCCGAGGCCCCCGATCAGGACGGTCACCGTCGCGACGGCGCAGGCCGAGCCGAGCTTCTTCATCGTGAGGGAGCGCATGCGTCGAGCCTAGGTCACGAGGATGGACCGGCGAGCTCGAGGACGGCCGCGGGGTCCAGGGGTGGCGTCCTCGTTCCCTGGGCACCCTGCCACGCGCGCCGCACGACGACGCCCCGGCGCCGGTCCTCTCGGACCGGCACCGGGGCGTCGTGGAGGTCGGGCTCAGGCCTCGTCGTCGGCGTAGTTGCGCGCCCGCGCGGGGTCGACCGGGATGCCGGGGCCGTTCGTCGTGGACATCGTGACCTTCTTGACGTAGCGACCCTTGGAGCTCGACGGCTTCAGTCGCAGGATCTCGTCGAGGGCGGCGCCGTAGTTCTCGGCGAGCTGCTCGGCCGTGAAGGAGGCCTTGCCGATCACGAAGTGCACGTTGGCGTGCCGGTCGACGCGGAACTGCACCTTGCCGCCCTTGATGTCGCCGACGGCCTTGGCCACGTCGGGGGTGACCGTCCCGGTCTTGGGGTTCGGCATCAGGTTGCGCGGACCGAGGACACGGCCGAGGCGACCGACCTTGCCCATCATGTCCGGGGTGGCGACGACGGCGTCGAAGTCGAGCCAGCCCTCGTTGACCTTCTCGACGAGCTCGTCGGCACCGACGTGGTCGGCGCCCGCCTCGCGCGCGGCCTCGGCGTTGGCACCGGTGGCGAAGACCAGGACCCGGGCGGTCTTGCCGGTGCCGTGCGGCAGGTTGACGGTGCCGCGCACCATCTGGTCGGCCTTGCGCGGGTCGACCCCGAGGCGCAGGGAGACGTCGACCGTGGAGTCGTAGTTCTTGCTGCCCGACTCGCGGGCGATGCGCGCCGCCTCGAGGGGCGAGTAGAGCGCGTCGGGGTCGATCTTCTCGGCGACGGCGCGGTAGGCCTTGCTTCGCTGTGTCATGACTGGCTTCCTTCTGTTGTTCTCACCAGGTGTGGTCGATCGGGCCCAGCTGGCCCTGCCACGGGGACTGGCGCGACGGTCGTCGCACCAGGTGCTGCAGGAGGCCCCGATCAGCGATCGGTGCTCACTCCCATGGATCGAGCGGTGCCCTCGACGATCTTCATCGCCTGCTCGAGGTCGTTGGCGTTGAGGTCGGGCATCTTGGTCTCGGCGATCTCGCGGATCTGCTCGGCGCTGAGCTTGCCGACCTTGTCGGTGTGCGGCGTGCCGGAGCCCTTCTGCAGGCCGGCAGCCTTCTTGATCAGCTCGGCGGCGGGCGGCGTCTTGGTCACGAACGAGAACGAGCGGTCCTCGTAGATCGTGATCTCGACGGGCACGACGTTGCCGCGCATGGACTCCGTGGCGGCGTTGTACGCCTTGCAGAACTCCATGATGTTGACGCCGTGCGGACCGAGGGCGGTACCGACCGGCGGGGCGGGGTTGGCCTGACCGGCCTGGAGCTGCACCTTGACGAGGGCAGCGACCTTCTTCTTGGGAGGCATTTCGTGGGTCCTTCGTGATGGATTGTTGCTGTGTGGTGGTGGGGAGCCGGGGACGGGGCGGATCGACTCCTCCACCTGGGGTCTCGATGCGCCGGTCGCTCGTACCTCGCTACCGGCTACTCAACGCGTGATCGCTTCGCGATCACGCCTTCTGCACCTGGGTGAAGCTGAGCTCGACCGGGGTCTCGCGTCCGAAGATCTCGACCAGGGCCTTGACCCTCTGCGCGTCGAGGTTGATCTCGGTGATGGTCGCGTGCAGCGTCGCGAACGGACCGTCGACCACCATGACGGAGTCGCCGACGGAGAAGTCGGCGAACTCGACCTTGGGGCCGCTGGACTGCGGCGCATCGGGGGCGTCGGGCACGGCCTGGGCCGCGACCTCGGCCTCCACCGCCGGGGCGAGCATCTGCTCGACCTCGGCGAGACTGAGGGGCACCGGCTGGTGGGAGTTGCCCACGAACCCGGTGACGGAGGGGGTGTGGCGCACCACGCCCCAGGACTCGTCGGTCAGGTCCATGCGGACCAGGACGTAGCCGGGGAGCACGGTCCGCTTGACCAGCTTGCGCTGACCGTTCTTGATCTCGGCGACCTCCTCGGTCGGGACGACGACCTCGAAGATGTCGTCCTCGGCGTTGAGGGAGGTGATGCGGTTCTCGAGGTTGGCCTTGACCCGCTTCTCCATGCCCGAGTAGGTGTGGATGACGTACCAGTCGCCGAACTGGCTGTGCAGCCGCTCGCGGAACTCAGCGAGCGCGTCGACGGTCTCGGCGACCTCGTCCTCGACATCGCCCGCGTCGGACGTGTCGTCGACGCCGGACTCGTCCGAGCCGGGCTCGTCGGAGCTGGGCTCGTCCTCGGACGTCGCGTCGACGGTGTCCTCGACCTCGGTCGCGGCAGGGTCGGTCTCGGACACGGGGGTGTCCTCGTTGGTCTCAGAAGTCACAGGATTCCTTGCGGGACTCAGGCGAAGACGGCGAACATCAGCCGACCGAACCCGAAGTCCAGTGCGGAGACGTACGCCATCATGATCAGCACGAAGACGAGCACGACGAAGAAGTAGTTGACGACCTGCGGACGGGTCGGCCAGACCACCTTGCGCAGCTCGGCGATCACCTGTCGCAGGAAGGTCAGGGGCGACGTGCGCTCCTGCTTCCGGCCCGACAGCTCGTGGCGCTCGCTCACTGGGGGTCCCTCTCGTCGTGTGTCGTGGTGTGTCTCGTCGGGCCCACCCGGCGGGTGGGCCGTCGCACGGCACGAGGGACTTGAACCCCCAACCTTCGGTTTTGGAGACCGATGCTCTGCCAGTTGAGCTAGTGCCGTTCGGGGTGGGACCGACGCCGAGGCGCCTGCACGAGGGCATGACGAATCATCGTGGTTTCCACCGGCTCGAGCCAGTGTACGGGGTCCGCCCCGCCGAAGGGAAACCGGCGCGAAGGGGTGGTCGAGGAGTGACTCGCGCGTAGGCCGGCCGTGGCCTAGAACGGTACCCGTGAGTCGACCCAGCGCCCCCGCCCCGCTCCCGAGCGTGTCCAACTCCATCACGATCCGGCTCGAGGTCCCCGCCGGTGGCACCGCCGTCGGCGAGCTCACCACGATCGTCGAGCGCACCGGCGGGCTCGTGACGGCCCTCGACGTGGCGTCGTCGCGCTCCGACGGGCTGCGGATCGACCTCACCTGCTCCTCGCACGGCCAGGAGCACGCCGAGCAGATCGCCGACGCGCTGCGCGCCGTCCCGGACGTCGAGGTGCAGAAGGTCTCCGACCGCACCTTCCTCATGCACCTGGGCGGCGTCATCGAGACCGCCGCCAAGCACCCGTTGCGCAACCGCGACGACCTCTCGATGATCTACACGCCCGGCGTGGCGCGGATCTGCACCGCGATCGCCGCGGACCCCGAGGACGCGCGTCGCCTCACCGTCAAGCGCAACAGCGTCGCCGTGGTCAGCGACGGGTCGGCGGTCCTGGGTCTTGGCAACATCGGCCCGCACGCCGCGCTGCCGGTGATGGAGGGCAAGGCCGCGCTGTTCAAGAGCTTCGCCGACATCGACGCCTGGCCGCTCGTGCTCGACACCCAGGACGTCGACCACATCGTCGAGACCGTCGCGGCCGTCGCCCCCGGCTTCGCCGGGATCAACCTCGAGGACATCTCGGCACCACGCTGCTTCGAGGTCGAGGCCCGCCTGCGCGAGCGCCTCGACATCCCCGTCTTCCACGACGACCAGCACGGGACCGCGATCGTGGTCCTGGCCGCGCTGCGCAACGCCCTGCGGGTCGTGGGCAAGGAGCTGGCCGACGTCCGCGTCGTCCTCGTCGGCGCAGGCGCGGCCGGGACGGCGATCCTCAAGCTCCTGCTGGGCGCGGGCCTGCGCGACGTCGTGGTGTGCGACGTCGACGGGATCGTGGCGCGCGAGCGGCGCGACGCCGACCCGACGCTCGCGTGGATCGCCGACCACACCAATCCCGCCGGCCTGACCGGCGGGCTGCGCGACGCCCTGCCCGGGGCCGACGTGTTCGTCGGGGTCAGTGCCCCGGACCTGCTCACCGGCGAGGACGTCGAGACGATGGCCGACGACGCGATCGTCTTCGCCCTCGCCAACCCCGACCCCGAGATCGACCCGGCCGTCGCGCGACGTCACGCGACGGTCGTGGCGACCGGCCGCTCGGACCACCCGAACCAGATCAACAACGTCCTCGCCTTCCCCGGGGTCTTCCGCGGCCTGCTCGACGCCCGCAGCCACGGGATCGACGTGCCGGTGCTGGTCGCCGCCGCCGACGCCCTGGCCGGCACGGTCGGTCCGGACGAGCTCAACGCCGACTACATCGTGCCCAGCGTGTTCCACCCCGACGTCCACCACACGGTCGCCGCGGCCGTGGAGAGCGCCGCCCGGGCACTCGACTCCTGATCGCTACGCTGCCGTCCATGAGCCCGGACCCGCAGCCCGCTCCCGCCGACCCCGCACGGACGTTCCGCATCCTCGTCCTCGCCCTCGTCGGGGCCGTGCCCGTCATCACCGTCGCCGTGGCCCTCGTGCTGCCGGCCGAGGGCACGTCGCCCGACCCGCTCACCGTCGGCGTCTGCGTGGCCGTCGTGCTCGGCGCGGCACTGGCGGCACGACTCATCGGGTTCCGGGTCCCGACCCTGCCTGCAGGCTCCGACGCGCGGAACGACGACGCCGTGCGGCGCGAGTCCCTCAACCGCTTCCAGTCCTCGACCATGCTGCGCTTCGCCGTCACCGAGGCCGGGTTCATCATCGTGCTCGCCTGGACCTTCGTGGCCGACGAGGGGCCGTGGCCGTTGCTCGTCGTCGCCCTCCCCGCTGCTGTGCTCATCCTCCTCAACTGCTGGCCGAGCCGCGCGAACGTCGACCGCGTCGCGACGGCGCTGGAGGCCGACGGGGCCCGGTCGGGACTGCGCGAGACGTTCGGCCACGCCTGAGGCGCATGCACTCCGTGGCCCCCTCGTGAGGCCCTGGTTGGATGGGGCGATGAGGCCCGTCACCGAGCTCGCGAAGGCGCACCTGCACCTGCACTTCACCGGCTCGATGCGGCACGCCACCCTCGTCGAGCTGGCCGAGCGCGACGGCATCCGGCTCCCGACCAGCCTCACCGAGGACTGGCCGCCGCAGCTCTCGGCCGACGACGAGAAGGGGTGGTTCCGCTTCCAACGGCTCTACGACGTCGCCCGGTCGGTGCTGCGGACCGAGGACGACATCCGCCGGCTCGTGCGCGAGGCGGCCGAGGACGACGTCGTCGACGGTGCGCTGTGGACCGAGATGCAGGTCGACCCGTCCGGCTACGCGGCGAGGTTCGGCGGCATCACCGCGTTCACCGACCTCGTCATCGACGCCGCCCGTGACGCCTCCGAGCGCACGGGACTCGGGATCGGTCTCGTGGTCGCCGCCAACCGCACCCGCCACCCGATGGACGCACGGACGCTCGCGCGGCTGGCCGCGCAGTACGTCGGCCGGGGTGTGGTGGGCTTCGGGCTGTCCAACGACGAGCGACGCGGCACGACGGCGGAGTTCGGCCCCGCCTTCGCCATCGCCGAGCGCGCCGGGCTTCGCTCCGTGCCCCACGGCGGGGAGCTCCGCGGCGCGGCGCACGTGCGCGAGTGCCTCGACCACCTGCGGCCCGACCGCCTCGGGCACGGCGTCCGCTCCGTCGAGGACCCCGACGTGCTCGCCCGCATCGTCGACGCCGGCATCGCACTCGAGGTCTGCCCCACCTCCAACGTCGCCCTCGGCGTCTACCGCACCATCGACGAGGTCCCCGTGCGTGACCTCGTCGCTGCGGGCGCGACCGTCGCCCTCGGTGCCGACGACCCCCTGCTGTTCGGCACCCGCCTCGCCGGGCAGTACGCGATCCTTCGGGCCGCCCAGCACTTCGAGGACGACGAGCTCGCCCACCTCGCCCGCTCGTCCTTCGCCGCGTCGTCGGCGCCGCCGCACGTCCGTGAAGCGGCCGAGCGCGACATCCAGCAGTGGCTGGAGCGGCCGACCGATGGTGGGATGCAGGCATGAGCGACCCCCACCCGCCGCCGGGGTCGGCGTCGGGGCCCGACGACCGCGGCCCGACGGACGTCGGACCCACCCGGGACGCGCCGACGGCCCACCCGCGAGACGCGTCGTCGACACCCCACCCGGTCCAGGCCGCGCCGTCGCCCCACCTCGGGCCGCCGTCGCGCTCGACCCACCCCCGGGCGGTACCCGCGATGGTCCTCGGCCTCGTGGGACTGAGCGGGCTGTTCTGCCTCGTCCCCTTCGCCCTGAGCCCGGTCGCCTGGTACTACGGGGCCGTCGCCCGTCGCGAGGCCGAGCGCGACGAGCGCACCTGGGCCCCGAGCCCCTTCGCCACCGCCGGCATCGTCACCGGCGCCGTCGGCACCGTGCTCCTCGTCTTCGGCACCGCCGCGGTCGTCGCGGTCGCGCTCGTCACGTGGCTCGTCACCGGCTCCTCCACCGGGTACGAGCCGTGAGCCGTGCCGATGTGGAAGGCTGAGGCACATGAGCGACACCAACGGCACTCCCTCGTCCGACGGCTCCCCCGACCAGCCCTGGGGGGCCGGCCAGGACGGGCAGGACCAGCAGTCCTACGGTCAGACGCCGCCGCAGCAGCCGTACGGTCAGTCCTACCCGTCCGGCCCCTCCTACCCGTCGGGCCAGCAGTACCCCGGTGACCAGCAGTACGGGCAGGCGTACCCGGGGGGACAGCCGTACCCCGGACCGGTCAACCCGCTGCCCCCGAAGCACCAGAGTGCGACGACGTCGATGGTCATCGGGATCATCGCCGTCGCCGGCGGTCTCATGTGCCTGCTGCCGATCCTCGCGTCGCCGTTCGCATGGGTCATGGGCGGACGTGCCGTCAAGGAGATCGACGCCTCGGGTGGGACGCTGGGCGGCCGCGGCGAGGCCCAGGCCGGACGCATCCTCGGCATCATCGGCACCGTGCTGCTGATCCTCGGCATCATCGCCCTCGTCGCCTTCGTCGCACTCATCGCGATCGGCGTCAGCACGTCGTCGACGACCAGCTACTCCTACTGACCCACCGCGCTCCGGGCTGCGGTTTACCACGGTCCCACGGCAAGCACCCACTTCCCGCGGCAGATCTGCCGCGGGGAGAACAGTCTTCCCTTGGGACCGTGGTAAACCGCGGCCCGCGGGGGGCTACAGCTCGCAGCCGACGAGCACCGGCTCTGGCTCCAGCGAGATCCCGTAGGTCGCGCGGACGCCGTCGCGGACCTCGCGCGCCAGTCGGAGCAGGTCCTCGGTGGTCGCGCCGCCGCGGTTCGTCAGCGCGAGGGCGTGCTTCGTGGACAGGCGGGCCGGACCGTCGCCGTGACCCCGCCCGAAGCCGGCGTGCTGGATCAGCCAGGCGGCACTCGTCTTGACCGAGCCGTCGGGTTGCTCGAACCGCGGCGCCTGGGCCGGCAACGCCGCCGCCGCGTCGGCGGGCAGGACGGGGTTGGTGAAGAACGAGCCCGCGCTCCAGGTGTCGTGGTCCTCGGCGTCGAGGACCATCCCCTTGGCCGACCGCAGCGCGAGGACGGCCTGGCGCACCGCCGCGAGCGGAGCACGCTCACCCACCTCGACGCCGAGCGCTCGAGCGAGCTCGGCGTAGGCGACGGGGGTCCCCAGGTCTCCGAGCCCGAGCTGGAAGGTGACCGAGAGGATCACGTGGCGGCGGGGTTCGACCTTGAAGCGGCTCGTGCGGTAGGCGAACCCGCAGTCGGCCGCCGCGAACGTCCGCACGACCCGGTCGTAGCGGTCCCACGTGCGGACCGAGGCGATCGTCTGGGCGACCTCCTGGCCGTAGGCGCCGACGTTCTGGACCGGGGTGGCACCGACCGACCCGGGGATCCCCGAGAGGGCCTCGAGGCCCACCCAACCGGTCTCGACGGCGCGTGCGACGAACGGGTCCCACGGCTCCCCCGCGGCCACCGTCACGGTCGCGCCGCTGCACGCGTCCAACACGACGTCGACACCTCGGGTCAGGACACGCAGGCAGGTCCCGTCGAAGCCCTCGTCGGCCACCACGAGGTTGCTGCCCCCGCCGACCAGGAGCAAGGGGTCCCCCGCCTCGTCGATCACGCGGACGGCCTCGACGAGCTCGGCCTCCGTGGTGGCGTCGACGACGTTGCGGGCCGGACCACCGAGGCGCAGCGTCGTCAGGTCGGCGAGGTCCACGTCCGTCACCCTACCGAGCCCGCACACGACGAGGCCCCCGGTCGGGTGACCGGGGGCCTCGTCGGGCGAGGAACGCTCAGCGCGTCTCGCGGTGCGTCTGGTGCGTCTTGCAACGCGGGCAGAACTTCTTCATGTCGAGACGATCGGGATCGTTGCGACGGTTCTTCTTCGTGATGTAGTTGCGCTCCTTGCACTCGGTGCAAGCCAAGGTGATCTTGGGTCGAACGTCGGAGCTCTTGCTCGCCATCGCTCTGCCTCTTCTTCGTGTGCGTTCGGGGGCCGTCGGTCGCTGCACGGAGCAGCGGCACCGGAGTAGCTGGGGCGGGACTCGAACCCGCGACCCCACGATTATGAGTCGTGTGCTCTAACCACCTGAGCTACCCAGCCGTGGAGCGACGAGTGGTCCTCGCCTCTCAGAGCCCCTTTACGGAATCGAACCGTAGACCTTTTCCTTACCATGGAAACGCTCTGCCGACTGAGCTAAAGGGGCGTGCCGACGACCAAACATACAGGGTCGCCGACGGAACCCGAAATCGGGTCGGTCAGGTCGGTCGCAAGGGTCGCCCGGCGGCGTCGACCGGGCGGCCGGTGAACATCAGGATGCCGTCGATGAGCGACCACAGGACGAAGGCGGGCAGGGTCAGCAAGCCCACCAGGAGGAACATCATCGGGATGGAGACCAGGATCCCGAGCAGCTGCAGCAACCCGATGGCCGTGTGCCCTGCGTAGAGCCGACCCACGCCGCCGACGGCGCACATGAACGTCAGCAGGACCTGCAGCAGGCCGGCCGTCGTCCTGGACTTGTCGGAGTACGGCACGCCCCACGGATCGCGCCCCACGGCGCCTCGGGATCCGGTGGCGGGTAGCCCCATCCTGGGCCGGGAGGCTGGCTCATGCCTCACCCATGCCGGTCCGGCGCGCAGCAACGACCCCGTGGGCACCGGCTGCCCGCGCGAGGCGCGAGGGCCACGTCGGGCCGCCGTAGACGAAGCCCGTGTAGGCCTGGACGAGGTCGGCGCCGGCGTCGAGCCGCTCGCGGACGTCGTGCTCGGTGCTCACCCCGCCGACACCGACCAGGGCGAGCCGCTGTCCCACCCGGTCGCGCAGCAACCTCAGGACGGCCGTCGAACGCTCCGCGAGGACGGGTCCGGACAGCCCTCCGGCGCCGGCAGCGCGCACCAGCTCCGCCGACGAGCGCAGGGAGGCCGGGCGCTCGACCGTGGTGTTCGTGGCGCTCACGGCGTCGAGCCCCAGCTCGAGCGCGAGGTCGGCGATCGCCACGACGTCCTCGTCGGCGAGGTCCGGCGCGATCTTGACCGCCAGCGGTCGGTCGCCGACCTCCTCGCGCACGGCAGCCAGGACCGGCCGCAGCGCCGCGACGGACTGCAGGTCGCGCAGACCGGGCGTGTTGGGGCTCGAGACGTTGACGACGACGTAGCTGGCGTACGGCGCGAGCAGGCGGGCGCTCTCGACGTAGTCGGCGACGGCGTCCTCGACCGGGACGACCTTGGTCTTGCCGATGTTGACGCCGACGACCGGGGCGTCGCCGTGGCGACGTCGGAATCGGTGCAGCCTGCTCGCGACCTGCGCCGCACCGTCGTTGTTGAAGCCCATCCGGTTGACGATGGCCTGGTCGTCGACGAGGCGCACCAGGCGGGGGCGAGGGTTGCCCGGCTGAGGCCGAGCGGTCACCGTGCCGATCTCGACGTGGCCGAAGCCCAGGGCGAGGAGTCCGGGGACGGCGCGAGCGTTCTTGTCGAACCCGGCGGCGAGACCGAAGGGGTGCGGGAAGCGAATGCCCATGACGGTGCGCGGCGCAGGCGGTACGTCGACCACGCGACCCAGGACCGGACCCCCGAGACGGATCGCGGCGAAGGCCCGCTCGTGGGCGCGTTCGGGATCCATGGAGGCGAACACCGTGCGGAAGAACGCGTCGTAGGCCACGGCAGCAGCCTAGTGGTGCCCGACCCGCTGCGGGGTCGGCGCCGGGCGACCGGTCCTCGCGGGTCCCGGGACGGGCGACGGCCCCGGCGATCGGTGATCGCCGGGGCCGTCCGGACCGTGGCAGGTAGAGGATTCGAACCTCTGAAGGCAATGCCGGCTGATTTACAGTCAGCTCCCTTTGGCCGCTCGGGCAACCTGCCTCGGGTGCGTCACCCGGAGGCGACGACGTCCGAGACTATCGCAGGCAGGCCCACGGGGCGAAACCGCACCCGGCGGCGCCGGCGAGGCGCTCGGGAAGGGTCGCTCACAGCGGCGACAGCCACGTCCACCCGGGGACGTTGCGTGCCACCCAGTAGACGAGCACGACGCCCAGCAGTCCCCACACCCACCGCCCGGGGACCTCGGTGGGGCTCCACCGGGTGAGCCCGGCCAGCCGGAGCCCCCACAGCACCCACGCGAGCACGACGAGCGGCAGGAGCGCCACTGCGAGCGGGTTCCGTTCGACAGCGGTGAGGACGTCGCCGTGGGCGAGGGCGTGCACCGTCCGCAGCGCACCGCAGCCGGGGCAGAACAGGCCCGTGCCGGCGAGCAGCGGGCACGTCGGGTAGTGGCCGGGCTCGTTGGGATCGACGGTGGCCAGCATGCCGACGGCCGCCGCGGACCCGAGGCCCACGGCGACGAACGGGACCCACCGTCGACGTCGCGAGGACGGCGACGGTGGGTCCGTCGAGACGGGGTCAGAACTCAGAGCTGTCCATCTCCGCGAGCCCGCCACCGATGCCGACGATGACGACGAGGACGACGTAGAGGGCGGTGAGCACCAGGCCGATGACGGCGGCCCAGATCGCGAACTTCTTGGCCTTGTCGGCGGACTCCTGGGCGCCGGCGACGTCGCCGGCCTGCCACTTGCCGTTGACCTGCGCGGCGTAGACGATCGAGACGATGCCCAGCGGCAGGCAGCAGAAGATCGTCGTCAGGATGCCCCAGACGAGGTTGTTCGACGGCGGCTGGCTCGGCGTGTTGTACGGCTGGGCGGCAGGATCGGTCATGAGGTACCCCTGATCGTTGAAGGACGACGTGCCGCCCGGGCGGCGGCTGACGTCGGCAACCTATCGTTCCGCGCGCCGGGAGCGCCACTGCCGCTCCGCACCCCGCGGGTGCGTACCGGTGATCTAGGCTGGATCGACCCACCCGACCGCCGGAGGAGCACCGTGGCCGACTCGTCTTTCGACATCGTCAGCAAGCTGGACCGCCAGGAGGCGGACAACGCCCTCAACCAGGCGGTCAAGGAGATCTCGACCCGCTACGACTTCCGCGGGACCGGTGCCTCCATCGAGTGGAAGGGCGAGGAGGGCGTCGAGATCACCGCGAACGCCGACGAACGGGCGCTCGCCGTCCTCGACGTCTTCAAGGAGAAGCTCGTCAAGCGCGGCATCTCCCTCAAGGCGCTGGAGACCGGCGACCCGCGCCAGAGCGGCAAGGAGGTCAAGATCAACGGGACCTTCAGCCAGGGCATCAGCACCGAGCACGCCAAGAAGATCGCCAAGCTGATCCGCGACGAGGGGCCGAAGGGCGTCAAGACGCAGGTGCAGGGCGACGAGCTGCGGGTGAGCAGCAAGAAGCGCGACGACCTGCAGGCGGTCATCGCGCTCGTCAAGGGCGCCGACCTCGAGATCCCCGTGCAGTTCGTCAACTACCGCTGACGACCCCGTCCAACCCCTGGACGGTGACCTGGCTCAGGCGGGCCGGGAGCGTCTCCGGCGACCTCGCGGCGACCTCCCGCAGCCGCCGCGCGTGCCCACCCGTCGCGGCCCAGCCACGCACCGCGTCGTCGACGATCTCGACGTCGCCGGCCTCCTCCAGTGCCGGTCGCACGAGCTCCAGCAGGTTCGCGACGACGTCCGCAGCGGGACGCAGCCGGGCCGTCGAGGGGTCCAGCAGTCGGTCGGTCAGTCCGTACCGACGTGCACGCCACCGTGCGACCCGCAGCGTCTCGACCCGCTGCACCGGTGTCGTCGTCTCGGCGCACGTGGCGACGAGGGCCCTGGTCAGGCCGGCGAGGACGACGGCATCGTCGAGGTCGGCCTGGACGTCGGCGACCCTGACCTCGACCGTCGGGAGTCCCCTGCCGAGTCGGGCGTCCAGGTACACCATCCCGTCGTCCACGGCGGCGCCGGACTCGACGAGGTCCGCGACCATCGCCTCGTAGGCCTCCGGCGTGCCGAACGGCTGGGCCGGACCGGCGGTCGGCCAACGCTCCCAGCGTTCGGCTCGCCAGGAGGCGAAACCGGTGTCGACCCCGTGCTCGACCGGTGACGCCGCCGAGAGGGCCTGAAGCACCGGCAGCCAGACCGCCATGCGGTCCAGGACCCTCACGCCCTCCTCGGCGCAGTCGACCCCCACGTGCACGTGCATGCCGTTGACGACCACCTCCTCGGCGATCGACCGGTGACGCTCGACCATGGTCGCGTACCGGTCGTCGGGCACCAACCGCCCCGCGGGACCGAGGACGACGGTCGAGGAGGCCATCAAGGTCGCGCCGACCTCCTCGGCGTCACGCAGGGCGTGCGTGCGGGAGGTGCGTGCCGCGCGCCTCAGGTCCTCGAGCACCTCGCACGGCTCGGTGGTGGTCTCGACCTGCTCGAGGAACATCTCCTGCTCGACGAGGTCGTCGGCGTCGCCGTCGCGTCCCTCGGCGGTGACCGCACCCCCCGAGCGCGGGACGACGGCATGGGTCGCGGGGTCGACGAGGAACATCTCCTCCTCGATGCCGACGGTGCGTCGGGCGGCGCTCACGGTCGGTTCCTCGGTGTGCGGTCGGCGATCATGGGGGCTCCTTCGTCGGGACGGCTGGGGCGGTGTACCCGCTCGAGGGTGCGTCAACCCTCGCGGCCGCGAGCGCCCGTCCCACGGCGCCGTTCCTCGACTGCCCGCTGCCAAGGCAGCACCATGAGCGCCCACGCGGCTGCCACGACCACCACCTGCACGGCCACGTACCAGGGCCAGGCCGGCAGCAGGTCGAGGACCGAGCCCTGGGACGGCTTGGCGTTCAGGAACCCGTAGTTGGTCCCCGCGACGACGTTGAACGTGAACGCTGCCACCGCCCACGCCCCGGTCGCCCCGACGGCCCAGCCATAGGTCCGCCACGTCGGCACGATCCGCAGGCCGGGGACGAGGTAGATCGCCGCCCACACGATGAGGATGTGCGTCGCCCAGAACATCACGAACCGTGGTTCGGGGAACGGCGTGACGAGGTCGGGAGTGATCATCGCCTGCGTGGTGAGAGTGATGCCCCACAGGTAGGCGATCGTGGCACTGACACGGGACCGCGTCCAGAGGGCGTGGACGGCGACCATCCACGCGAGGTCGCAGAGCTGGAACGGCAGCGACGTGTCCAGGTCCCACTCCGCAGGCATGAGCTGCAGCAGCTGGAGCGGCACGGTGACGGAGACGATCGCGACGGCGAGGGCGCGACTGACCCGTTGCTCGGCGCTCGTGCCGCGCACCCGCCGCCCCAGCCAGACGGCTGCTGGGACGCCGAGCGCGAAGATCAGCAGCGCGGTGACGTGCTGCCCCCCGAACATCTCGAACCGTTCCGGCATCTCCCGAATATAGCGAGGTGCCGGAGCGGCGTCACCGGTCGACGCGCACGACCTCGAAGTCCTCGGAGATCTCGACGGTCACGTCGTCGCCGCTCGCGAGGTCGACCTCGACCTCGTAGGCGTGGGTGCTGTCGTCGCTGTACTCGACGTCGTCGATGCGTCCGTCGCCGACCTCGTCGAGGGCGATCTGCTCGAGACGCTCGCGCAGCTCGGGGTCGGTGACGTCGTCACCGTCGTCGCCACGCGGGGCGGTGGCCTGCGGGCTGGGCGAGGCGCTCTCGTCCATCTCGATGGAGCCGGACGTGGGGATGGGACGGGCCTCGTCGTCGGAGCCGCACGCGCTCACGCCCAGGGCGAGGACGGCGGTGAGGGCGACGGTGCTGAAGGTGCGGTGGATCGTCATGACCATGAGGGAACCACCGGAGCGTGAGATGCGCATGATGCCCCGATGAGGGACTTCTCATGCTCCCGGAGGTGAGCAGGTCCACGTCCCGACGCCCCGGTCTCGGGCCTGCGCCTCGGCGCGCTCGAGGCTCGACTGCCTCGCGACGTCACCGCGTGGGGCGAACACCCGGGCGTGCCCCTCGGTGACGAGGTTCAGGCCGAGGTCCGTCCCGTCCGGCGTCTCGACGTAGCGCAGCAGTCGGTCGAAGTCGTCCCGGTCGGCCTGGCCGGGATCGGACCGCAGGCGCACCGGCCGGCCCTCGACGAGGCGGCGGGCTGCCGCCGTGGCCTCGTCGGCGCCGCACTCGGCCGGGCGGCCGTCGCGCGCCGCCTCGGGGGCATCGATGCCGAGCACCCGCACGCGCTCGCCGTCGGCCAGCAGCAGCGTGTCACCGTCGACGACCCTCTCGACGACGGCGTCCTGCGACTCGGTCGTGGCGGATTGCGGCTCCTGCGACGTCCACCACGTCAGGACGCCCGTCGCCGCGACGGCCGTCGCGGCGACGACGGCCAGACGTGCCCGAGCGGTCACGTCGTCCCCGGTCGACGGCACACGACGATCACGAAGTCGGCGTCGTCGCGCCAGGGCCGCAGGTCCCACGTGGCGAACCGGTGCTCCGGGTGCAGCCCGGAGCGGGTCGCGGCGGCCTCGACGTCGTCCGGGGTCACGTGGCGGTCGGTGCGAAAGCCCAGCACCAGGATTCCGTCGGGCGCGACGTGGGCGGCCAGCCGCCCGACGACGACCTCCTCGCTGCCCCGAGCGAGGAACACCATCACGTTGCCCGCGGCGACGACCGCGTCGAAGACCTCACCGAGGTCGAGCCGCGCGAGGTCGGCCAGGACCCATCGTGGTCCGACGTGGTCCTCGCGGGCGGCCGCCAGCAGCACCGGATCGGCATCGACGCCCACGACCCGATGACCGCGTGCGTGCAGGGCGGCACCGAGTCGGCCGGGGCCGCAGCCGGCGTCGAGCACCCTCGAGGCTGGAGGCAGCGAGGCGTCGACGAACCGGGCCTCGCCCTCGAGGTCGGCCCCCTCGGCGGCCAGCGCGCGGAAGTGCTCGACGTACCAGGCGGAGTGGCCCTCGTCGGTCTCGGTGAACCACCGTGGGGTCGCGTCCATGGCCCCCATCCTGCCGCCCCGCACCGACGCACCGCGGACCTCGGTTCCCCACGGGCGTACGCTCCCTCGGTGGACACTCCCGAGGACGACCGGTCGAGCCGCTCCGGCGGGCTCGGGTTCGGCGTCGGCGCGTACCTGTGCTGGGGTTTCTTCCCGCTGTACTGGCCGCTGCTGCTTCCCGCCGGGTCGTTGGAGGTCCTGGCCCACCGCATCGTGTGGTCCCTGCTCGTCGTGGCCGTCGCACTCACCGTGCTCGGCGGCTGGCGCAGGCTCACGGCCATCGCCCGCGACCCGAGGACGCTCGTCGTCGTGAGCCTCGCCTCGGTGGCCATCGCCGTCAACTGGGGTGGCTTCATCTACGGGGTGACGAGCGGGCACGTCGTGGAGACGTCGCTCGGGTACTTCATCAACCCGCTCGTGACCGTCCTGCTGGGTGTGGTCGTGCTCGGCGAGCGGCTGCGGCCCCCGCAGTGGGGTGCCGTCACGCTCGGCGCGGCCGCCGTGCTCGTCCTGACCGTCGACCTCGGACGCCCCCCGTGGATCGCCCTGCTGCTGGCGTCGTCCTTCGCGTGCTACGGCTTCCTGAAGAAGCGCGCCGACCTCGGTGCGGTCGAGGGCCTCGGCATGGAGACTCTCGTCCTGGCGCCCTTCGCCCTCGCGTTCCTGATGACGCTGCAGCTGCGCGGCGACCTCGTGTTCGCCCACGCCGGTACGGTCAACGCCGTCCTCCTCGCGGCGACCGGCGTGGTCACCGCCGTCCCGCTGCTGCTGTTCTCGGCTGCGGCGACACGGCTCAGCCTGACGCAGATCGGGCTGCTGCAGTACCTCACGCCCGTGGTGCAGTTCGTCCTCGGTCTCGTCGTCTTCGGCGAGGCGATGTCGCCGGCACGCTGGGCCGGCTTCGTGCTCATCTGGACCGCTCTCGTCGTGTTCACGGCCGACGCCGTGACGCACCGGCGCAGGGTGCTGCGACGGGCAGCCGAGAGCGCCGTGTGACCGAGGGCGCCGGACGCGACGACGCCCCGTCGCCTGGGACCGTGTGGTCCCAGGCGACGGGGCGTCGACCTGCTCTCGCGGCTCAGCCCTCCTTCAGGTGCTCCTCGACGAGCTTGGTCCGGCCGGGGTAGCGGATCTCCTCGACCAGGGCCTGCATCTTCTCCGACGGCTTCGGCGTGAACTGCGAGACGACGATCGTCACCGCGAAGTTCACGAGCATGCCGATGGTGCCGATGCCCGTGGGCGGGATGCCGGCGATGCCGGCGCCACCGAAGTAGATCTCCAGCGTCCAGATCATGTACGCCAGCGTGAAGGCGAGGCCGGCGATCATGCCGGCCGCAGCGCCCATCGCCGTCGCCTTCTTCCAGAAGATGCCGAGCACCAGGATCGGGAAGAAGCTCGCGGCGGCCAGGCCGAAGGCCAACGCCACCACCTCGCCCACGAAGCCCGGCGGGTTGATGCCGAGATAGCCGGCGACGAGGATCGCGAGCCCCATCGTGATGCGACCGACCATCAGCTGCTGCTTCTCCGTGGCCCCGGGGTTGACCCGCTTGTAGTACACGTCGTTGGCGACCGAGGAGCTGATGACCAGCAGCAGGCCCGAGGCCGTCGACAGCGCGGCGGCGAGAGCGCCCGCGGCGACCAGGCCGACGAGCGGCGCGGGCAGGCCCGCGATCTCGGGGCTGGCGAGCACGAGGATGTCGTTGTTGATGGCCACCTCGTTGGCGATGTCGCTGGCCCCTCCGGTGTAGTTGAACATCCCGTCCCCGTTCAGGTCCTCCAGCGGTGCGCCGTCGGGACCGGTGATCAGGTCGACGTCGGCCCACGTGCTGAACCAGCCGGGCAGCTCGCCGCTCGGGGTCGTGTTCAGCGAGTCGAGCACCTCGAGCTTGGAGAAGGACGCTACCGCCGGCGCCGTCAGGTACAGCAGTCCGATGAACACGATCGCCCAGACCGCGGAGTAGCGGGCCGCGCGGACGCTCTTGGCGGTGTAGAACCGCACGATCACGTGCGGCAGGCCCGCGGTGCCGAACATGAGCGCCGCGGTGATGAGCAGCATGTTCTGCATGCCGTAGCGCGGATCGGTGAACGCCTCGGTGAACGCCTCGAAGCCCAGGGAACGCTGCAGCTCGTCGAGCTCGCCGAGGATCTGCCCGAAGCCGATCTGCGGCAGCGGGTTGCCCGTGACGCTGGCCGAGACGGCGACGGCGGGGATCAGGTAGGCGATGATCAGCACCGTGTACTGCGCCACCTGGGTCCACGTGATGCCCTTCATGCCGCCGAGCACGGCGTAGAAGAACACGATCGCCATGCCGATCATGACGCCGACCGTCGGGCTGACACCGAGGAAGCGCGTGAAGACCACACCGACGCCCCCCATCTGGCCGGCGACGTAGACGAAGGAGATGACGATCGCCGAGAGGACCGCGACGAGGCGCGCGGTCTCGGAGTACCGGTCGCCGACGAACTCCGGGAGCGTGAACTTGCCGAACTTGCGCAGGTACGGCGCGAGCAGCAGCGCGAGCAGGACGTAGCCTCCGGTCCAGCCCATGAGGAAGACGCTGCCGGCGTAGCCGTTGTAGGCCAGCGCGATGATGCCGGCCATCGAGATGAAGGACGCCGCACTCATCCAGTCCGCCGCGATCGCCGCACCGTTGGCGGGAGCCGGGATGCCGCCGCCCGCGACGTAAAAGTCTGCGGTCGACGACACGCGGCTCGCATAGGCGATGTAGATGTAGAGGCTGAAGGTGATCCCGACGAAGACGAGGGTCCAGATCTGGATGTCGGTCATCAGTGGGACACCCCGCCCTCTTCGTAGTCGTCGGCGCCGAACTTCTTGTCGAGGGCGTCCATGCGCACCGCGTAGACGACGATGAGCGCGATGAAGACGAGGATCGAGCCCTGCTGGGCGAACCAGAACCCGAGCGGGAAGCCCAGGATCGTGATCTGGTTGAGCTGGTCGACGAAGATGATGCCGGCACCGAAGGACACCAGGGCCCAGATGGCGAGCAACGTCGCCATCAGTCGCAGGTTGGCTCGCCAGTACGCCTGGCGATCGTCGGGATTCATGAAACCTCCTGAGGGGGGACGGACACGGTCGCGTGTGATCGCTGACACAACCGCCCGGCGCCACGCATCGTCAAGGCGCTGGTGTGACCGTCGTCACCGCTTGCGGCGAACGGCTCCACCGCTGCGGCGAACGGTCGCTCGGGCCCTGCTGCTCGGGTGTGATCCTGCGTACAGTGACGGACATGTCCTCACGCCCCCGGACCACCGCCCAGCCGTCAGCAGCGACCCCGACCGTCCGTCGTGCCGCACCGGGCCGCGGCATGGCGGTCGTCGCCTCGCTCCTGGTGATCGTCGGTTCGTTCCTGCCATGGGTGCACACCGCCCTCGGCAACGTCTCCGGCATCAACGGGCCGGGACTGTGGACCGCCTACGCGGCGTTCGCCGGTCTGGCCGGTGCCATGATGCCGTGGCGTCGCGTCGGCGCGGTGCACCTGGGCGTGTTCGCGGCGGTCGCCCTCGTGCTGCCGGCGTGGCAGGTCGTGCACGTCCTCGGTCTCGTCGGGGTCGGCGGCTGGCTGCCCGGCACCGGACTGGTGCTCGTCGCGTGCGGCGGCGTCCTGGCCGCCACGGCGGCGCTGCGCTCGTGGCGTGGACTCTGAGCGCGACCTCTCCGATCACCCGACCGGAGCGCGTGGTGATCAGCCGACGCGGTCGGTGAGCGTCGTGCAGATGCTCTGCAGCGCGGTGCGCCCGACGCTGTCCGGCAGGCCGTCCAGCGCGGCCCGCGCCGCCTCGGCCTGGGTGCGGACGTAGTCGCGCGCCTGCCCCAGTGCCGGATGACGACGCAGCTGGGCGAGGACGTCCTCGACCACGGCGTCGTCGTCGATGGGTCCCGACAGGTGTCGCAGGAGGTCGGCGTCGGCCGGGTCGGTGGACCGTTGGGCGAACAACGTCGGCAGGGTCGGAACCCCCTCGCGCAGGTCGGTCCCGGGCGTCTTGCCGGAGTCGTCGGTCTCGCTCGCGACGTCGATGATGTCGTCGGCCAGCTGGAAGGCGACCCCGATCCGCTCGCCGAACTCCGTCACGATCCGCTCGTGCTCTGCCGAGGCGCCGGACATCTTGGCCCCCAGTCGGGCCGAGGTGGCGATGAGGGAGCCGGTCTTGTCGGCCACGACGTCGAGGTAGTGCTCGAGCGGATCCTCGTCGCCGACCGGTCCGATCGTCTCGCGGATCTGCCCCCGCACCAGGCGCGAGAACGTGCGGGCCTGGATGCGGACCGCCTCGGGGCCGAGATCGGCGACGAGGTCGGATGCGCGGGCGAAGAGGTAGTCGCCCACGAGGATGGCCAGGGAGTTGTCCCAACGGGCATTGGCGCTGGGCGCCCCCCGCCGCAACGGCGCCTCGTCCATCACGTCGTCGTGGTACAGCGTCGCGAGGTGGGTGAGCTCCACGACGACCGCGGCCGTCGTGACGTCCGGGTGCGAAGGGTCGCCGAGCTCGGCGGCCAGGGCGACGAGCAGGGGCCTGAAGCGCTTGCCCCCGGCATGCATCAGGTGGCCGGCGGCCTCGTCCAGGAACCCGTCGGAGCTGCGGACGGCCTCCGTCAGACCCTCCTCGGCCCTCTGGACGCTTGCATCGACACGCGCGGCCAGCCCCGGGTCGTCGAACTCCACTCCGAGCGTCACGCCTGCTCCTGTCTCGGGCTCAGCGGACGAAGGTTCCCGCGTGCTGAGCCAGGTCGAGCACGGGTCCGGGGACGACGCCCAGGATGACCGTGGCCGCAGCTGCTGCGGCGATGACCACGGTAGTCATCACGCTCGGCAGCGCCACCGTCGGGCCGTCCCCGACCGGCTCGGTGAAGAACATCAGCACGATCACGCGGACGTAGAAGTACGCGGCGACGGCACTCGCCGCGACGCCGAGGACGGCCAGGCTCCAGTACCCGCCGGACCACGCGGCGCTGAAGACGCCCCACTTGCCGATGAAGCCGGCCGTCAGCGGGATGCCGGCGAAGGACAGCATGAACAGCGCGAACGCCCCCGCGAGGAGAGGCGACTCGCGCCCGAGGCCGGCCCAGCGCGCGAGGTGCGTGGTCTCGCCGCCGCCGTCGCGCACCAGCATGACGATCGCGAAGGCGCCGATCGAGGCCACGCCGTAGACGAACAGGTAGAACAGGATCGCCGAGACCGAGGTGATGCGACCCTCCTCGCCGACATAGGCGCCGGCGAGGGCGACGAGCAGGAACCCGGCGTGCGCGACGGAGGAGTAGGCGAGCATGCGCTTGACGTCGGTCTGGGCGATCGCCACGAGGGAGCCGACGACCATCGTCACGGCGGCGATCACCCAGACGGTCGGCCGCCAGTCCCAGGCGGCGTCGCCGTAGGCGACGAAGAAGACCCGCAGGAAGGCGATGAACGCCGCCGCCTTCGTGCCGGCGGACATGAACGCGGTCACCGGGGTGGGTGCTCCCTGGTACACGTCCGGCGTCCAGGAGTGGAAGGGCACGGCACCGATCTTGAAGAACATCCCGACGCCGATGAGGGCGATGGACGCCAGCAGCAGGTTCTCGCTGCCGGTGCGCTCGGAGACGGCCGCGTCGATGTCGGACAGCGCGAAGCCGCCGGCGTAGCCATAGGCCAGCGCCACGCCGTAGAGGAAGAAGACCGACGAGAAGGCACCGAGGAGGAAGTACTTGAGCGAGGCCTCCTGGCTGAGCAGGCGGCGACGCCGCGCGAGCCCGCACATGATGTACAGCGGCAGGCTCATGACCTCCAAGGCCACGAACATCGTCAGCAGGTCGTTCGACGTCGCGAAGAGCAGCATGCCACCGAGGGCGAACATCGCCAGGGGGAAGACCTCGGTGTGCTCGAGCTTGACCGCGACCGCCTGGGTCTCGTCGTTCGAGCCGGGGACGTCGGCCGCGCGACCGGTGAACGAGCTGAGCCCGCCCTCCAGCCGGCGGTCGGCGAAGAGGCCGACGCTGAGCAGGCCGAACAGCAGCAGCATGCCCCACGTGACGACGGCAGGTCCGTCGACGGCCAGCGAGCCCTCGACCGCGGCGGTACCGCGTCCGAGGACGGGTCCGTCGACGGCGCCGAGGTCGAGGTAGATGCGGACGGTCTCCGCCAGGGCCGCGACGATGCCGCCGGCGGCGAGCAGGGCCTGCAGGACGAAGCGGCCGCGCCGCGGCGCGAAGGCCTCGACGAGCACGCCCGCGACGGCGACCCCGCCGAGGATGAGCAGCGGCGTGACGAGCGACCACTCCACGGTGGGCGCGGGGATCTGGGCCTCGGCGGCGACCAGGGTCGAGGTGATCATCACTCGCCTCCCTCCTCAGGAGCGGACGTTCCACTGGCGGCGTCGGTCACGCAGAACGACGGCGGGAGCTCGGCGGCGCCGTCCTCGCAGGCCGTCTGCGCGACCTCGGTGCGCGGTGGCGGGTCCGACTGCCCGACGCTCGTCAAGGTGTCCTCGACCGCGGGATTGATGACGTCGAGCAACGGCTGCGGGTAGAAGCCGAGCGCCACGATGAGCACGATCGCCGGGCTGAGCGCGGTGACCTCCCGCGCGGAGAGGTCGGTGACGCCTTCGGCGCCCGGAGCGAGCGGT
This sequence comes from Aeromicrobium halocynthiae, assembly GCF_039531385.1. NCBI lineage: Bacteria > Bacillati > Actinomycetota > Actinomycetes > Propionibacteriales > Nocardioidaceae > Aeromicrobium > Aeromicrobium halocynthiae. The sequence goes on from NZ_BAAAPY010000003.1 coordinate 196,710, forward strand.
CCGGTCATGGTCCGCTGGTACATGATCAGGATGTACATCGCGGCCAGCACGATGCCGAGCGTCGCGAAGACCGCCGCCGTGATCGAGCGGGTGAAGGTGCCCGCGAGCACCATGAACTCGCTGACGAACGGCGCCAGGCCCGGCAGCGACAGGCTCGACAGGCCGGCGATCAGCAGGATGCCCGACATCACCGGGGCGATCTTCTGCACACCGCCGAAGTCGGCGATGCTCGCCGACCCGCGACGCGCGATCATCATGCCGGTGACGAGGAACAGCGCCGCCGTCGACAGCCCGTGGTTGAACATGTAGAGCGTCGCGCCGGCCGTCGCGGTCTGGGTGAAGACGAAGATGCCCAGGATGATGAAGCCGAAGTGCGAGACCGAGGTGTAGGCGATCAGCCTGCGGATGTCGTCCTGGCCGACGGCGAGCAGCGCGCCGTACAGGATGCTGACGACCGCCAGGACGATGACGACCGGGCTCGCCCACTCCGAGGCGTTCGGGAAGATCTCGAGGCAGTAGCGCAGCATGCCGAAGGTGCCGACCTTGTCGATGATGCTCACCATCAGCACCGACGTCGCGGGCGTCGCGTTGCCGGCCGCGTCGGGCAGCCACGTGTGCAGCGGCCACAGCGGCGCCTTGATCGCGAACGCCGCCATGAAGCCGAGGAACAGCAGCCGCTCGGTGGTCTGGCTCATCTCGACACCGGTGAGGTCGCTCAGGAGGTAGCTGGCCTCACCCGACTGCGCGGAGACGACGTACAGGCCGACGACCGCGGCCAGCATGAGCAGACCGCCCACGAGGTTGTAGATGAGGAACTTGACCGCCGCGTAGCTGCGTCCCGGTCCTCCGTAGGCGCCGATCAGGAAGTAGATCGGGACGAGGGTGGCCTCGAACAGGACGTAGAAGAGGAAGACGTCGGTGGCGCTGAAGACGCCGATGGCCAACCCCTCGAGCACGAGCATCCACGCCAGGTAGGCGTTGGCGCTGCGCCCGGCAGGCAGCCGGTCGCCCCACGCCGAGAGCAGCACGATGGGCACGAGGACGGTGGTCAGCAGCACGAGCGTCAGGCCGATGCCGTTGACGCCGAGCGCGTAGTTGGCGCCGATCGCGCCGATCCACTCGCGCTGCTCGACGAACTGGTAGCCGCCCTCCACAGTGTCGTAGCCGAAGGCGACGAACAGCGCGAGACCGAGCGTCACCACGCTGACGGCGAGGGCGACGGCCTTGACGAGGCCCGCACCGGCCGCGGTGCGCGGCAGGAGCATCAGGACGAGGGCACCCACGATGGGGGTGGCCGCGAGGAGAGTCAACGTCATGCGAGCGTCACCACCAGGAGTGCGAGCACCACGACGAGGGCGCCGCCGAAGATGCTGAGGGCGTAGCTGCGCACGTAGCCCGTCTGGGGCCGGCGCAGGAACTGCGAGGTGTCACCGAGCCGGTCGGCCAGCGCCGTCACGAACCCGTCGAGGCCCTTGCCGTCGAACCAGACCAGGAACCGGGTCAGGTGACGGGTGGGGCGCACGGCGATCGTGTCGTTGACGGCGTTGCCGTAGAGCTCGTGGCGGCCCGCGCGGGTGAACACGCTGACCTCGTCGTCACCGGGGGCGACCGCGGCGATCGGCTTGCGACCGTAGGTCGCCCACGCGGCCGCGACGCCGGCGGCGACGACCAGGGTGACGATCACCGAGAAGACCCAGACCGGGATCGGGAAGTCGTGGTGCTCGGTGGGGCCGACGGCCGGCTCGAGCCACTCCTCGATCCAGTAGCCGAGGAGCATGATGCCGCCGAAGACGGAGGCGGCGGCAAGCACGATCAGCGGCACCGTCATGACCTTCGGCGACTCGTGCGGATGGACCTCGTCGGCCCAGCGCTTCTCACCGAAGAACGTCATCAGCATCAGGCGCGTCATGTAGAAGGCGGTGACGCCGGCGCCGAGCAGCGTGCCCATGCCGACCCAGAAGTTGTGCGCGAACGCCGCCTCGATGATCTTGTCCTTGGACCAGAAGCCTGAGAAGCCAGGGAACCCGATGATCGCGAGGTAGCCCATCGCGAAGGTCAGGAAGGTGACCGGCATCGCCGCTCGCAAGGCTCCGTAGCGACGCATGTCGACGTCGTCGTCCATCCCGTGCATGACCGAGCCGGCCCCGAGGAACATGTTGGCCTTGAAGAACCCGTGCGTGACGAGGTGGAAGATCGCGAACGCGTAGCCGGCGGGGCCGAGACCCGCGGCGAGCATCATGTACCCGATCTGGCTCATCGTGGACCCGGCGAGCGCCTTCTTGATGTCGTCCTTCGTGCAGCCGATCCACGCGCCGGCCAGCAGCGTGATGAGGCCGACGACGATGACGGCGGTGCGTGCCGTCTCCGACGCGTCGAAGATCGCGTTGCTGCGCACGACGAGGTAGACGCCCGCGGTGACCATGGTGGCGGCGTGGATGAGGGCGGAGACCGGCGTGGGCCCCTCCATCGCGTCGAGCAGCCACGCCTGGAGCGGGAACTGCGCGGACTTGCCGCACGCGCCGAGCAGCAGGAGCAGCCCGAGTGCCGTGGCGACCGACGTGGTGGCCGAGCCGATCGAGGCGTTGACGCCACCGATCGAGGAGGTCCCGAACTGGGCGAACATCAGCATGATCGCCAGAGCGATGCCGACGTCGCCGACGCGGTTGATGACGAACGCCTTCTTGGCCGCGGCGGCCGCGGAGGGCTTGTGCTGCCAGAAGCCGATCAGCAGGTACGAGGCGAGGCCGACACCTTCCCAGCCGAGGAACATCACGAGGTAGTCCTCGGCGAGCACCAGGGTGAGCATCGCCGCGACGAAGATGTTCAGGTACGCGAAGAAGCGCCGGCGGCGCGGGTCGTGCTCCATGTAGCCGATGGAGTACACGTGGATGAGCGTGCCGACGCCGGTGATGAGGAGCACGAACAGCGCCGACAGCGGGTCGAACCGGTAGGCCATGTCGACCTCGAACGGACCCGCGGAGATCCACGTGAAGAGCGTGCGGACGAACGAGCGGTCGTCCTCGGGACGACCCCACAGCTCGACGAAGGCCAGCAGGCCAAGGACGAAGGCGAACGTCGAGGCCGCGGTGGCCACCAGGTGGCCGAAGCGGTCGGCACCCCTGCCCCACACCAGCAGGCCGAGTCCGCTGACCAGCGGCACGACGACGAGAAGCCAGACGAGATCGAGCACGACTCTCCCCTCAGAGCTTCAACAGGCTCGCCTCGTCGACCGAGGCCGAGCGACGCGTGCGGTAGATGGAAATGATGATGGCCAGGCCGATGACGACCTCCGCCGCGGCGACGACCATGACGAAGAACGCCGCGATCTGGCCGTCGAGGTTGCCGTGCTGGCGCGCGAACGTCACGAAGGCGAGGTTGGTGGCGTTGAGCATGAGCTCCACGCACATGAACACGATGATGGCGTTGCGGCGCACGAGGACGCCGGTGGCCCCGATCGTGAAGAGGATGAGCGAGAGGGTCAGGTACTCGGTCACGAGCGGTCCCCTTCCGTGTCCTCTTCCGCCCAGGGCCCGGAACCCCTGCCGGGGTCGTCTTCCGCCCAGGGCCCGGAACCCCTGCCGGGGTCGTCTTCCGCCCAGGGCCCGGAACCCCTGCCGGGGTCGTCAGCCCGCTCGACCTCGGTCGAGGCGTCCGGCCAGGGCTCGGGCTCCTCGATCGCCATGCGCTCGGACACCTCCCCGACGTGCGTCTCGAAGCCGTCGCGCAGCTGGTCACGCTCGCGGATGCTCGGCGAGACGGACTCCTCGACCGGGGTCCCGTCGGGCAGGAGTGCTGCGGTGTCGACGGCGTTGTGCCGGGCGAAGACGCCGGGGGTGGGCGGGTTGCCGGGGTGGCGACCGGTCTCGGCGTAGGCGCGCAAGCGCTCCTTCGCGATCTCGCCCTGGCTGCGTCGCACGCCGAGCTCCTCACGGTGCGCGAGCACCATGGCGCCGAGCACCGCGGTGATGAGCAGCGCCGCCGTGAACTGGAAGCCGACGACGTAGTCGCCGAACATGAGAGCCGCGAGTCCCTCGACGTTGCCGCCGGCGTTGGCCTCGTCGAGGCCGGTGACGGCGCCGGTGACGGTCTGTCCGATCGCGAGCACCGCAGTGGTGCCGAAGAGCACGCCGACGACGGCCGCGCCAAGTCGCTGGCCCTTGATGGTCTCCTTCAGCGACTCCTCGGTGGAGGTGCCGACGAGCATCAGGACGAACAGGAACAGCATCATGATCGCGCCGGTGTAGACGATGATCTGCACCGCGAAGAGGAACGGCGCGTCCTGCGCGGCGTACAGCACCGCGAGGCTGATCATCACCACGGCCAGGCACAGGGCGCCGTGCACCGCCTTGCGGGCGAACAGCAGACCGAGGGCCGACAGCACCATGATCGGCGCGAGGGTCCAGAAGAGCGTCATGCCGGGGTCCCCGCTTCCGGTCCGCTCGTCGGGTTGACGTCCGCGGACTCCGCGGGATCGGCCGGGTAGATCGGCAGGTTCTTGCCCCGGTAGTAGTCGTGGTGGTCGTCGCTGATGAGCTGCGCGTGGGGCGGCTCGACCATGCCCTCGAGCAGCGGCGCCAGCAGGTCGGACTTCTCGTAGATCAGGTCGGCGCGGTTGTCGTCGGCCAGCTCGTACTCGTTGGTCATCGTCAGCGCGCGCGTCGGGCAGGCCTCGATGCACAGTCCGCAGAGGATGCAGCGCAGGTAGTTGATCTGGTAGACGCGGCCGTAGCGCTCACCGGGGCTGTAACGGCCGTCGCCGCCGTCCGCGTCGTCGTTGGAGGCGCCCTCGACGTAGATGGCGTCGGCCGGGCACGCCCAGGCACACAGCTCGCAGCCGACGCACTTCTCCAGGCCGTCGGGCCACCGGTTGAGCTGGTGGCGACCGTGGAACCGCGGCGCGGTCGGCTTCTTCTCGAACGGGTACTGCTCGGTGACCGTCTTCTTGAACATGGTCCGGAAGGTCACTCCGAACCCGGCGATCGGGTCCCACAGCATCTCGCGAGCGGTGTTGGCAGAGCTCATCGTCGCTGGCCCTCCTTCTGGTTCCAGGTGGACTCGGGCATCGGAGGCACGGGGTAGCCGCCGGCGAACGAGCCGTCGTCGTCGGGTTCGGCCGAGCCGTCGGGATCGGGCCCACCGAGGTGGGCGGCGGACTCGTCCTCACGTGACCGCTCGGGGATGAACAGGCTGACCACGAGCACCGCGGCCGCCACACCCGCCGCGATGAAGAGGGCCTGCTGGTCGAGCATGTCCTCGTTGCGGAGCTTGCGGATGAAGGCCACGGCCACGATCCAGACCAGCGAGATCGGGATGAGGACCTTCCACCCGAAGGCCATGAACTGGTCGTAGCGCATGCGGGGCAGGGTGCCGCGCAGCCACACGAACAAGAAGATGAAGCCGAGCGTCTTGCCGAGGAACCACACGACGGGCATGAAGCCCTCGTTGGCGCCCTCCCAGATGCTGCCGATGCCGAACGGCGCCCGCCAGCCGCCGAGGAACAGGGTCGTGGCCAGCGCCGAGACAGTGACCATGTTGATGTACTCGGCCAGGAAGAACAGCGCGAACTTCAGCGAGCTGTACTCGGTGTGGAAGCCGCCGACGAGCTCACCCTCGGCCTCGGGGAGGTCGAACGGTGCGCGGTTTGTCTCCCCGACCATCGCGATGACGTAGATGATGAACGACGGCAGCAGCGGCAGGAAGAACCACAGGTCCTCCTGCGCGGCGACGATCTCGCTGGTCGACATGGACCCGGCGTAGATGAACACCGTGACGAAGCTCAGGCCCATCGCCACCTCGTAGGAGATGACCTGGGCGCTGGAGCGCAGGCTGCCGAGGAGCGAGTACGTCGAGCCCGAGGCCCAGCCGGCCAGGACGATGCCGTACACGCCGACGGAGGTGACGGCGAGGATGTACAGGACCGCGACCGGGAGGTCGGTGAGCTGCAGGACCGTGGTCTGGTCGGTGAACGGGATCGTCACCTCCGGCCCGAAGGGGATCACCGCCCAGGCCAGGAAGGCCGGGATGGTGGCGAGGATCGGCGCCAGGACGTAGATGAAGCGGTCCGCCGCCTTGACGACGATGTCCTCCTTCAGCGCGAGCTTCACGCCGTCGGCGAGGCTCTGCAGGAGGCCGAACGGACCATGGACGTTGGGTCCGACGCGGTGCTGCATGCGGGCGACGACCCGACGCTCGAACCAGATGTTGAACAGCGTGAAGAGCACCAGGATCACGAAGATCAGGACGGCCTTGAGGGCCACCACCCAGAACGGCTCGTTGCCGAAGACGTCGCTCATCGGGGGGCCACCTCTCCCCCGGGCGTCAGCGTGACGACGTCCCCGGGTCCGGCGCCGAGGGCGTCACGGAGGTTGACGCCGTTGTTCGCCGGCGCCCACACGACGCCGTCGGGCAGGTCCGCGGCCTCGGCGACGAAGCTCGCGCGACCCGCCTTGGTGGCGATGGTCGCGACGCTCCCCGGCTCCACGCCGGCGGCCTCGAGCGTCGCCTGCGAGGCCTTCAGGACGCTGCGACGTGCCGTGGCGCGGTAGTGCGCCTGCCCGTCCTGACCGCGACCGTCGTCGATCATCTGGTGCCAGGTGTCGAGGACGACGCCCTTCGTCGGACCGTCGGCGGCGGCGAGGTCCGGAGCGGCCGCGCGGTCACCGTCCCACGCGCCGATCTCACTGATCATGCGGCGGGCGTCGGAGACGGTGCGGATGCCGGTGGCGACGCCCATCTCCTCGGCGATGCCGGCCAGCACGCGCAGGTCGCTCAGCGAGCCCGGCACCTGCATGACGGCCTCGAACGGCCGACGGCGGCCCTCCCAGTTCAGGAAGGTGCCGGGCTTCTCCACGGGCGGGGCGACCGGCAGCACGACGTCAGCAGCGCGGGTGACCTCGCTCTCGCGCACCTCGAGACTGACGACGAAGTCGGCGGCCTCGAGCGCGGCGCGTCCCTTGGCGGGGTCGGGCAGGTCGGCGACCTCCACTCCCCCGACGACGAGCGCGCGCAGCTTGTGGTCGGCTGCCGCCGCGATGATGCCTGCGGTGTCGCGTCCGGCACGGCCGGGCACGGAGCGGACGCCCCACACGGCGGCGAGGTCGGCCCGGGCCTCGGCGTCGGAGACGGGTCGACCGCCGGGCAGCAGCGTGGGCAGGCAGCCGGCCTCGACCGCTCCACGGTCACCGGCGCGACGCGGGACCCAGGCCAGCCGCGCACCGAGGACCTCGGCGGCACGGACGACGGCGCTGAGTGCGCCGTCTGACGTCGCGAGTCGCTCCCCGGCGAGCACGACGACCCGGCCCCCCTTCTCGTGGACACTGTTCTGCGCCGCCGCCGCCCAGGACTCCAGCGCAGCGCCCTCGCGTCCGGGCACCGCGGAGACGAGCTCACCACCGAGCTTGGCCAGTCCACGGCTCGTGTGCGAGCCGATCGAGACCACCCGGGTGTGGCCGGCGCGCACGCCCTTGCGCAGGCGCAGGAAGACCGCACCCGCCTCGTCCTCGGGCTCCAGCCCGACCAGGACGACGGTCGTGCCACGCGCCTCGAGGTCGGCGTAGGTGACCGCCGGCGGGCTCGCCGCCACGACGGAGGCGAGGAACGCTGCCTCCTCCTTGGAATGCGGCCGCGAGCGGAAGTCGATGTCGTTGGTGCGCAGCGCGACCCGCGCGAACATGCTGTACGCGAACGCGTCCTCGTAGGTGAGGCGCCCGCCGGGCAGGACGCCCACCTTGCCGTCGGCGGCCTGCAAGCCGCGTGCTGCGATGGCCAGCGCTGCCGGCCAGGACGCCGGCTCGAGCTCGCCGGCCTCGTTCCGCACCAGCGGGGTGCGCAGGCGGTCGTCGCCGGAGGACCACGTGAAGGCGAAGCGGTCCTTGTCGGTGATCCACTCCTCGTTGACCTCGGGATCGTCACCGGCGAGGCGACGCATCACCTTGCCACGACGGTGGTCGACGCGGATCGCCGAGCCACAGGCGTCGTGCTCGGCCACCGACGGGGTGGAGACGAGGTCGAACGGACGGGCGCGGAAGCGGTAGTCGGCGCTGGTGAGCGCACCGACCGGGCAGATCTGGATCGTGTTGCCCGAGAAGTAGGAGTGGAACGGCTGACCGTTCTCCGCCAGGCCCGTCGCGTCGACCGACGTCTCCTCGGTCGAGGGTCCGATGCCGATCTGCTGGCGGGCGCCACGCTCGACCAGCGCGATGAACGGGTCGCCGGCGATCTGCTCGGAGAACCGGGTGCAGCGCGCGCACAGCACGCATCGCTCGCGGTCGAGCAGGACCTGCTCGGAGACGACGTACGGCTTGGGGAAGGTGCGCTTGGTCTCGACGAACCGCGTCTCGCCGCGACCGTGGCTCATCGCCTGGTTCTGCAGCGGGCACTCGCCGCCCTTGTCGCACACGGGGCAGTCGAGGGGGTGGTTCAGCAGCAGGAACTCCATCGTGCCGTGCTGCGCCTTCTCGGCCACGGCCGACGTGACCTGCGTCTTGACGACCATGCCCGGCGCGACCTCGAGGGTGCACGAGGCCTGCGGCTTGGGGAAGCCGCGACCGTTGCCGGCGTCGGTGACCTCGACCAGGCACTGCCGACACGCGCCGACCGGCTCGAGCAGCGGGTGGTCGCAGAAGCGCGGGATCTCCACGCCCATGAGCTCGGCCGCCCGGATCACCAGGCTGCCCTTGGGGACGCTGACCTCGACGTCGTCGATCGTCAGCGTGACGAGCTCGGCCGGCGTCTGCGTCGCGTCGGGTTCGGTCACCGTCATGCCCGTGCCTCCTCGGGAAGCAGCTCGGTCGCCGTCATGCCAGCGCCTCCTCGGGGAAGAGCATCGAGGCGGCCGGCGGGAAGAGCTCGGCCGAGGGCGTGTGCATGCCGGCCTCGAACTCGTCGCGGAAGTACTCGATGGCCGAGGTGATCGGGCTGGTCGCACCGTCGCCGAGGGCGCAGAAGGAGCGGCCCAGGATGTTGTCGCACAGGTCGAGCAGCAGCTCGATGTCCCCCGCCTGGCCCTGTCCCGAGTCGAGGCGCTGCAGCACCTGCACGAGCCACCACGTGCCCTCACGGCACGGTGTGCACTTGCCGCACGACTCGTGCTTGTAGAACTCCGTCCAGCGCAGCACGCACCGCACGACCGACGTGGTCTGGTCGAAGACCTGCAGTGCCTTGGTGCCGAGCATGGAGCCGGCCTCGCCCACGCCCTCGTAGTCCAGCGGGACGTCGAGGTGCTCGGCGGTCAGGATCGGCGTGGACGAGCCGCCGGGGGTCCAGAACTTCAGCTCCGACCCCTCCCTCATGCCGCCGCCGAGGTCGAGCAGCTGGCGCAGGGTGATGCCCAGGGGGGCCTCGTACTGGCCGGGACGCTTGACATGGCCGGACAGGGAGTAGAGCGTGAAGCCCTTGCTCTTCTCGGTCCCCATGGTCCCGAACCAGTCGATCCCACCGCGGACGATGGCCGGGACCGACGCGATCGACTCCACGTTGTTGATGACGGTGGGACAGGCGTAGAGACCCTCGACGGCCGGGAACGGCGGACGCAGCCGCGGCTGGCCACGTCGACCCTCCAGGGAGTCCAGCAGCGCCGTCTCCTCACCGCAGATGTACGCGCCGGCACCGGCGTGGATCACGAGGTCCACCCGCCGACCGGTACCCATCACGTCCTCGCCCAGCAGCCCGGCCTCGTAGGCCTCGCGGCAGGCGGCCCGCAGACGTCGGATGACGTGCAGCACCTCGCCACGGACGTAGATGAAGGCCTGCTCGGCCCGGATGGCGAGGCTGGAGATGACGACGCCCTCGATGAGCGTGTGCGGGCTGGCCATCATGAGCGGGATGTCCTTGCAGGTGCCCGGCTCGGACTCGTCGGCGTTGACCACGAGGTACTTGGGCTTGCGGCCGGCCTCGGTCTCGGGGTCCTGCGGGATGAAGCTCCACTTCATGCCCGTGGGGAACCCGGCTCCGCCGCGTCCGCGCAGGCCGGAGTCCTTGACGAGGGTGACGAGATCGTCGGGCGCCATGTCGAGCGCCGTGCGCAGGGCCTCGTAGCCCCCGCGCTCGCGATAGGCCGACAACGTCCAGGCGCGTTCGTCGGCCCAGTTCTCGCTCAGGACCGGGGTCAGCACGTCAGTCATCGCTGGATCCTCCCTCGTCGGCGGTCTCGCCGGTGGTGGCGGTCTCGCCGGTGCTGTCGTCGGGGCTCGGCCCGGAGGCGATCTCGTCCTCGCCCTGGGGCGAACCGCCGCCGCGGGTCCCCGCGGGCGACTCCGCCGCGGCCGTCTCGGTCGCGGCGCGCCCGCTGTCGGACTCGGCGGCCGCCTGCTGCGGCGACTCCTCGCCCACCTGCTCGGCCTCGGCGGCCGCGGCGTCGCTGCCCTCGTCGAACGCCGGCGCGGTCCAGCCACGCTGGCGGGCGATCTCCAGCCCGGCGAGCGACGGCCCGGCGGCGGCCGGCCCCTCGTCGACGCGGCCGTCCTCGAAGCCGGCGACCACACGCTCGGCCTCCCGCCAGCTCGTGATGGTGGCGCCGCGGGTGGCGGTCACGGTCTCACCCGCCCGGAGCTTCTCGACCAGCTCGACCGCGGACTGCGGGGTCTGGCTGTCCATGAACTCCCAGTTCACGGTGAGCACCGGCGCGTGGTCGCAGGCCGCGTTGCACTCGATGCGCTCGAGCGTGACGGCCCCGTCCTCGGTGGTCTCGTCGTTGCCGATGCCGAGGCGCTCGCTGAGGCGCTCGTAGATCGCGTCGCCGCCCATCACGGCGCACAGTGTGTTGGTGCAGACGCCGACGTGGTGCGTGCCCATCGGCCGGCGCTTGTACATCGTGTAGAACGTCGCGACGCCGGAGACCTCGGCGGCCGTCAGGCCGAGCAGCTCCGCACACAACTCGATGCCCTCGGCCGTGACCTGGCCCTGCACGGACTGCAGCAGGTGCAGCATCGGCAGCAGCGCCGAGCGCGCCTGCGGGTAGCGCCCCATGAGCTCGCGCAGCTCGTCGACCGTGGTCGCGTCGATCTCGGGTGTCACGGCCTCGCCGCTCATCGGTCGACACCGCCCATGACGGGATCGATGCTGGCGATGGCGACGATGACGTCGGAGATCATCCCGCCCTCGCTCATGATCGACGTGCCCTGCAGGTTGACGAAGCTCGGGTCGCGGAAGTGCGCCCGGTAGGGCCGCGTGCCGCCGTCGGCGACCAGGTGGCAGCCGATCTCGCCGCGCGGTGCCTCGACGGCGACGTACGCCTGGCCGGGTGGGACCCGGAAGCCCTCGGTCACGATCTTGAAGTGGTGGATCAGCGCCTCCATGGACTCGCCCATGATGTGCTTGATGTGCTCGGCGGAGTTCCCCTGGCCGTCGGCGCCGACGCTCAGCTGCGACGGCCACGCGATCTTGGGGTCGTCGACCATGACCGGCTCACCCTCGGACGCCGCCAGCCGCTCGACGGCCTGCTCCACGATGCGCATGGACTGCCACATCTCCTCCAGGCGCACCCGGAAGCGGCCGTAGGCATCGGGCTCGTCCCACGTGACGACGTCGAAGTCGTACGTCTCGTAGCCCCAGTAGGGCTGCTTGCGGCGCAGGTCCCAGTCGTAGCCGGTGGCGCGCAGCGCGGGCCCGGTGATGCCGAGCGCCAGGCAGCCGGCGAGGTCGAGCTCGCCGACGCCCTTGAGGCGGCGCAGGAAGATCGGGTTGGCGTTGCACAGGGCGGCGTACTCGGGCAGCCGCTTCTTGAGCACGGCGACGGTGGAACGGATCTTCTCCAGGGTGCCGTCGGCGAGGTCCTGCGCCACTCCGCCCGGGCGGAAGTAGGCGTGGTTCATGCGCAGGCCGGTGACCGTCTCGAAGACGTCGAGGATGAGCTCGCGGTCGCGGAAGCCGCACGTCATGACGGTGAGGGCGCCGAGCTCCATGCCGCCGGTGGCGATCGCGACGAGGTGGGAGCTGATCCGGTTGAGCTCGAGCAGCAGGACGCGGATGTCCTTCGCGCGCTGGGGGACGTCGTCCTCGACGTCGAGGAGCCGCTCGACCGCCGCGACGTAGGCGGCCTCGTTGCTGAACGGGGCCACGTAGTCCATCCGGGTGCAGAACGTGACGCCCTGCGTCCAGGTGCGGAACTCCATGTTCTTCTCGATGCCGGTGTGCAGGTAGCCGATGCCCGCGCGGGCGTCGGTGACCGTCTCGCCGTCGATCTCGAGGATCAGGCGGAGCACGCCGTGGGTGGACGGGTGCTGCGGACCCATGTTGACGACGATGCGGTCGCCGTCGATGGTGTCGGGGTCGATGGAGTCCCAGTCCTGACCGGTGACGGTGTAGACTGGGCCGGACGACGTCTCGCTGGTGCCGGCGTAGGCGTCCTCAGTGGTGGGTCCGGTGGTCGGTCCCGTGGTGCTCACGAGTAGCTCCTTCGCTGGTCGGGCGCCGAGATGGTGCCGCCCTTGTACTCCACCGGGATGCCGCCCGAGCATGCGCGCGGAGCCTGCGGAGCGCGCCATCCAGGACAGCGTCCGAGGACTGTCCGCTCGGCGGCGTTCATGAGTAGCTCCTTCGCTGGTCGGGCGCCGGGATGGTGCCGCCCTTGTACTCCACCGGGATGCCGCCCAGTGGGTAATCCTTGCGTTGGGGGTGGCCGGGCCAGTCGTCGGGCATGAGGATGCGGGTGAGGGCGGGGTGGCCGTCGAAGACGACGCCAAACATGTCCCACGTCTCGCGCTCGTGCCAGTCGGCCGTCGGGTAGATGGAGACGACGCTCGGCACGTGCGGGTCGGCGTCGGGCGCGGTGACCTCGAGACGGATGCGACGGTTGTGGGTCATCGAGAGCAGGTGGTAGGCGACGTGCAGCTCGCGGCCGGTCTCGTGCGGGAAGTGCACCCCGCTGATCGAGGAGCAGAACTCAAAGCGCAGGCGGGACTCGTTGCGCAGGTGGGTGACGACCTCCAGGAGGCGTTCGCGACGCACGAAGAAGGTGATCTCGCCGCGGTCGACGACGGTGTACTCGATCGCACCCCCGTGCTCGGCGGTGCCCACGCCCTCGGTGAGCAGGCGGTGCACCTCGTCGAACCAGCCCTCGAACGGTGGCTGGGACGCGCCCGGCATGACGACCGGGCGCTGGAGCCCGCCGAAGCCGCTGGTGTCGCCGGTCCCGCGGACGCCGAACGCGCCCTCGCGGACGTCGACGAGCGGCAGCTCGGCGCTGGGTGCCCACGGCTCGGGACCGGTGGCCTCGTCGGCGAGCGCCCGCGTGACCTCGTGCGAGGCGTCCTGCGTCGACGTGGTCTCGTCGACGGTGCGGGTCTTGTCCTGGGTGTCGGGGCCGGCGCCGGTCGCGTCGGTACCGGTCGCGTCGGGCTCGTGGTCGGCCATCAGCGCATCAGGCCCTTCATGGCCGAGGTGGGCGTGGCCTCGAGCGCCACGGCCTCCCGCTCGGCGATCTGGGCCTGACGGTGGGCGCCGAGCTTGCCGTGCTGGATCTGGTCGTGGAGCTTGAGGATCGCGTCGATCAGCATCTCCGGGCGGGGCGGGCAGCCCGGCAGGTACATGTCGACGGGGACGACGTGGTCGACGCCCTGCACGATCGCGTAGTTGTTGAACATGCCGCCGGAGCTGGCGCACACGCCCATCGCGAGGACGTACTTGGGCTCGGCCATCTGGTCGTAGATCTGGCGCAGGACCGGAGCCATCTTGTTGCTGACGCGACCGGCGACGATCATGAGGTCGGCCTGGCGCGGGCTGGGGCGGAAGACCTCCATGCCGAAGCGGGAGGAGTCGTAGCGCGGGGCGCCGAAGGTCATCATCTCGATGGCGCAGCACGCGAGGCCGAACGTGGCCGGCCAGAAGGAGGCCTTGCGCATGTAGCCGGCGAGTCCCTCGACCGTCGACAGCAGGACCCCGCTGGGCAGCTTCTCTTCGAGTCCCATCAGGTCCACTCCATTCCGCCGCGACGCCACTCGTAGGCGTAGGCGACCGTGATGTTGACGAGGAACAGCATCACCGCGAAGAACGCGAACCACGTCAGCTCGTCGAAGGCGACGGCGAACGGGTACAGGAAGACGATCTCGATGTCGAAGACGATGAACATCATCGCGGTGAAGAAGTACTTGATCGAGATCTTGCCGCCGCCCTCGGGCACGGGGCTCGGCTCGATGCCGGACTCGTAGCGGTCGAGCTTGGCCCGGTTGTAGCGACGCGGTCCGGTCAGCGGGGCGATCGCGATGCTGATGACCGCGAACCCGGCCGCGAGGGCACCGAGCACGAGGATCGGTGTGTAGGCCTCCATGGAACCTCCCGACGGCGATGTCGCTGACCCGGCCCTTGCTTGTGAATCGCTTCACAACGTGACCGTGATCTCACTCTACGCCCGCCCGGACCAGGTCGTCACTGAGGTCACACTAACTAGCGCCGGATCGGCTGGTCCGGACGGTGATCAGGCGCCGTGCGTCGGCTTGACCGAGTGGTGCAGGGCGACGATCCCTGCCGACAGGTTGTGCCACTCGACCCGCCCCCACCCCGCCTCGACCATCCGCAGCGCGAGGCCGCGCTGGTCGGGCCAGGCGCGGATCGACTCGGCCAGGTACACGTAGGACTCGGGGTTGGAGGAGACCTTCTCGGCGATCGTCGGCAGGGCCCGCATGAGGTAGTTGGAGTAGACGGCCTCGAAGGGCGCCCACGTGGGCCGACTGAACTCGCAGACGACGATGCGCCCGCCTGGACGGGTGACGCGCAGCAGCTCACGCAGTCCCTGCACGGGGTCGTGGATGTTGCGCAGCCCGAAGGAGATCGTGACGGCGTCGAAGACGTCGTCGGCGAAGGGCAGCCCCATGCCGTCGCCCGCGACGAACGGGAGGTCGGCGTACTGCTCGCGGCCGACCTGCAGCATCCCGAGGGAGAAGTCGCACGGGACGACCGTGGCCCCGGCGTCGGCGAAGGGCTGGCTGGACGTCCCGGTGCCGGCGGCGAGGTCGAGGACCCGCTCCCCCGGCTGGGGGTCGACGAGCTCGACGACGCGCGAGCGCCAGCGGCGGTCCTGACCCATCGAGAGGATGTCGTTGGTCAGGTCGTAGCGTCGTGCCACGGTGTCGAACATCCGCGCGACGTCACGGGGTTCCTTGTCCAGACCGGCTCGGCTCACCCGTCCACTGTGCCATGTGCGGTGCGGCCCCCGCCGGGCGGTGAGCCTCGCCCGCCTGCACCCGGACGGGTCGACGGCGACGTGGCCGGGGCGAGAGTAGGCTCGATCGGGTGAGCAGTCCCGTCGTCGACCCCGCCGGAGCCCCCGGCCCGGTGCCCCTCGTGGTCCGCACCGTCGAGATCGACGACCCCGGACCGCTGCTCGCACTCCTGCCGCGCGACGAGGCGCTCGCGTGGGTGCACCACGGCGACGGCCTCGTCGGCTGGGGCCGGGCGGCCGTCCACTCCGGCCGCGGACCCGAGCGGTTCACGCGGGCCCACGCCTGGTGGCGGGAGGTCACGCGGCACAGCGTGGTCCGTGACGAGGTCGGCCTGCCCGGGTCGGGGCTCGTGGCGTTCAGCACCTTCGCGTTCCACGACGCCGACCCCGGCAGCCTGCTGGTCGTCCCGCAGGTCGTGGTCGGTCGTCGCGACGGTCGGGCCTGGGTGACCGTGATCGGCACGAGCATCAGCAGCGCTCCCGAGCTCGCGCCCCACGAGCCGGCGAACGAGCCGCGGTTGGTCGGCCTGCGCGACGGCTCCGTCGCCGCCGACGCGTGGCTGGACGTCGTCGCCGAGGCGGTCGACCGCATCCAGGCCGGTCGGTTGGACAAGGTGGTGCTCGCCCGCGACGTCGTCGCCGACCTCGCGGAGCCGCTCGACGTGCGTGCGCCGCTGCAACGTCTCGCGGCGTCCTACCCGGGGTGCTGGACGTTCGTCGTCGACGACTTCTTCGGCTCGACGCCGGAGATGCTCGTGCGGCTCGAGCGGGGGCTGGTCACGTCGCGCGTGCTGGCCGGGACCATCCGGCGCACCGGCGACGACACGCACGACCTCACGCTCGCGGCGTCGCTCGCGCGCTCCAGCAAGGACCTGGAGGAGCACGAGTACGCGGTGCGGTCGGTGGTCGAGGCGCTCGCCCCGTTCTGCACGAGCACCAACGTGCCCGAGGCGCCGTTCGTGCTGCACCTGCCGAACGTCATGCACCTGGCCACCGACGTGACGGGGGTCGTCGCGGGCGACGTCAGTGCCCTGACGCTCGCCTCCGCGCTGCACCCCTCGGCCGCCGTCGGGGGCACCCCGCGCGCCGAGGCCGTCTCGCTGATCCGCGAGATCGAGGGTCTCGACCGTGGTCGGTACGCCGGTCCGGTGGGATGGGTCGGCGCCGGCGGTGACGGCGAGCTGGGGATCGCGCTGCGCTCGGGCGCGGTGGCCGACGACGGCCTCAGCGTGCGCCTGTTCGCCGGGTGCGGCATCGTCGCGGACTCCGTGCCCGAGGAGGAGCTCGCCGAGGCCCGCGCGAAGCTGGTCCCGGTGCGCGACGCGCTCTCCTGAGACAGGGTGCGCGACGCGCTCTCCTGAGACAGGGTGCGCGACGCGCTCTCCTGAGACCCGGTGCGTGCGGGTTGGGGCCCCTGATCGGTGCCTGAGCAACCGCATGGCGGTCGTCCGGCGAGATCGGTGCCCTGGCAACCGAGAGGCCGATCACTGGGTGGCGCAGGCACCGATCAGGCATGAAAGCACGAGGCTCAGCGCTCGTAGGCCGGCCAGCGCGGCGACAGGGTGTCACCGGACGACGTCCCGGTGAGGCGTCGCTTGACCCACGGACCGGCGTGGGTCAGGACCCAGGTGCGGTTCGCGGCGAGCCGTTCGCGCGCCGAGACCGACGCCAGCTCCGGCAGCGGCAGCGGACGGAGGTCGTGCTCGACCTCCAGCGCGTCGAGCACGGCGATGGCCATGCGCTGGTGTCCGGGGGTCGACATGTGCAGGCGGTCGTCGGCCCACATGCGCTGGTCGCGGTAGTCGCGCATGCGCCAGAAGTCGACGAGCGTGGCACCGTGACGCTCGGCCGACTCGCGCACGAGCTCGTTGTAGATGGCGAACCGACCTCGGCCCGCGGCGAAGATCGGGAAGCCGGCGGGGTCGAAGGCCGTGAAGACCACGACCCGGGATCCTGTGGCGGTGAGCCGACCGATGGCGTCGTCGTAGGCGGCGACGAGCGCGTCGAGGTCGACCGATGGTCGCATGATGTCGTTGCCGCCGGCGTAGATCGTGACGAGGTCGGGCTCGAGCGCCAGCGCCGGCTCGAGCTGCTCCGCGAGGACCTGCCGCAGCTTACGGCCGCGGATCGCGAGATTGACGTAGCCGAATCCGTCGGCCCGCTCCCCGAGCACGGCGGCCACCCGGTCGGCCCAGCCGCGTACGCCGTTCGGCAGGGAAGGGTCGGGGTCGCCGACGCCCTCGGTGAAGGAGTCGCCGAGGGCGACGAAGCGTCGGAAGGTCACCGATCGAGCCTAGCCGCCATCAGGATCCGATCGGTGCCTGCACAACGCAATGACCGGCCATCCGGTTGCCGAGGCACCGATCCAGCCACCCAGAGCCTCAATCGGTTGCACAGGCACCGATCAGGGCGACAGCCCCGGAGTGCCCCGGCCTCCACACACCGGGCCTCCGCCTCCCTGCCGATCGGTGCCTGCGCAACGCAATGACCGGCCTTCCGGTTGCCGAGGCACCGATCCAGCCACCCAGAGCCTCAATCGGTTGCACAGGCACCGATCAGCGGCGCATCACGGGACCCGGAGGGTCTTCTTCCCGCCGTGCAGGAGCGTCGTGATCAGCGCGAGCGCCTTCTCGGCCTTCTCGTCGCGCTGGAACGACGTGAGGTTCAGCGGCGGCTTGAAGCGCTGGCGGGTCACGGCCTTGGCGTAGGTGAACTCACGCAGGCCGTCGGGGCCGTGGATCCGTCCGAAGCCGGACTCCCCCACCCCACCGAACGGCAGCGACGGCACCCCGGCGAACGCGATGACGGCGTTGACCGACGTCATGCCCGAGCGGATCTGACGGGCGATCTCCTCGCCGCGGGACTTCGAGAAGACCGCGCCGGCAAGACCGTAGCGGGTGGCGTTGGTGCGCTCGATCGCCTCCTCCATCGACGAGACCGGGTTGATGGCGAGCGTCGGCCCGAACGTCTCGTCGGTCATCTCCCTGGAGCTCTCCGGCACGAACGTCATGATCGTCGGCTGCACGAAACGCTCGCCGATCGCGTCGGGACCACCCATGAGGACCTTCGCGCCGGAGTCGACGGCGTCCTGCACGTGGCTGCGGATGACGTCGACCTGCGACGGCATCGTGATCGGCCCGATCTTCGAGCCGGTCGGGCCCGCGCGCAGTCCCTTGGCCTGCGCGAGGATCTCCTCGACGAACTCGTGGAACACGGCCCGGTGGACGTAGACGCGTTCGGTGCCGATGCACGTCTGACCGGCGTTGGACATGCCGGACCACAGAGCCGCCTCCGCGGCCGCGGCGACGTCGGCGTCCTCGTCGACGATGAGGGCGTCCTTGCCACCGGCCTCGATGATGACCGGGGTCAGCGTCTCGGCGCACGCGGCCATGACCTTCTTGCCGGTGGCGCCCGAGCCGGTGAAGGCGAGCTTGTCGACGCCCGAGGAGCACAGCGCCGCGCCCGTCTCCCCGAGCCCGGTCACGCACTGCAGCACGGCACGACCGCCGACCACCTCGGTGAGGGTGTCGGCGAGCCACTGGCCCACGCCGGGCGTGTACTCGCTGGGCTTGAACACGACGGTGTTGCCCGCGGCCAGCGCGTAGGCGATGGAGCCCATCGGGGTGAAGACCGGGTAGTTCCAGGGACCGATGACCCCGACGACGCCGAGCGGCTTGTACTCCACGCTCGCCGCCTGGTTGGCCATGATGAGTCCGGGTGAGACCGACCGGCGGCCGAGCACCTTCTTGGCGTTCTTGGCGGCCCAGGCGACGTGGTCGATGGCGAGGGCGATCTCCAACTGCGCGTCGGCGTGCGGCTTGCCGGTCTCGCGGTGCACGAGCTCGGCGAGCTGTGCCATCCGCCGGGTGAGGACGCTGCGCCACGTCAGCAGGTGCTCGGCCCGCTCGGCGAAGTCGAGCGCACCCCACCACCGCGCGGTCTCGCGGGCGAGCGCCACCGCGGCGTCGACGTCGCCGGCGGAGTGCTTCGCGTGGACGCCGACGACGTCGCCGTTCGCCGGGTTCAGCGACTCGAACGTCGCCACGCCCTCCTCGGGCGGAGCGGCACTCGTGCGGGGCAGGCCGACCTCCTCGACCGGCGCGGAGGTGGGAGTGGGGATGGTGGCGGTCATCGGGTCTCCTTCAGCAGATCGGCGGCCTTCTCGCCGATCATGATCGTGGGGGCGTTGGTGTTGCCGCGCGGGACGGCCGGCATCACCGAGGCGTCGGCGACGCGCAGGCCCTGGACGCCGCGGACCCGCAGCTGCTCGTCGACGACCGCGTCCTCGCCCGAGCCCATCGAGCACGTGCCGACGGGGTGGTAGAGGGTCTGGCCGAGCCGGGCGATGGTCTCGATGATCTCCTCGTCGGTCGGGGAGAAGCTCGGCGGCGACCAGGGGGCCTCGACGTAGCGGGCGATCGGCGACGCCTTCATGATCTCCATCAGGGAGCGGTAGCCGCGGATCATCGTGTCGAGGTCGGCTCGGTCGTCGAAGTAGCCGGCCTCGATCTCGGGGTGCCAGGTGGGGTCGGCCGAGCGGAGCCGGACGTGGCCGCGGCTGTTGACGCGGACGAGCGTCACGGCGGCCGTGAGGGCGCGGCGGCTCGGCTCGTGCAGGCCGTTGTCCCAGAAGCCCGTGGGCGCGAAGTGGATCTGGATGTCGGGCGCGTCCAGGCCGTCGGTGGAGTGCAGGAACGCACCGGCCTCGGCGACGTTCGACGTGAGCGGGCCGCGACCGAGCTTCTGGGCCTTGAGCATGTGCGGCAGCGACAGGAACTCCGCGACGTCCGTGGTGTCCTTGGTGTGCGCGAGGACGCCGGAGACGGGGTGGTCCTGCAGGTTCGACCCGACGCCGGGCAGGTCGACGGCGACCTCGACGCCGACCTCGCGCAGCTGCGCGGCCGGGCCGATGCCCGAGAGCATGAGCAGCTGCGGGCTGTTGACGGCACCACCGCTGAGCACGACCTCGCCGTCGACGTGCACGGTGTGCTCGACGCCGTCGCGACGATAGGTGACGCCGACGGCGCGGTCGCCGTCGAGGACGACCTTGCTGACGAGCGCCTCGGTGCGCACGACGAGGTTGCGCCGCGTCATCGCCGGACGGATGTAGGCGTCGGCGACGGACCAGCGGCGGCCCTTGTTGCACGTGACCTGGTACAGGCCCGCGCCCTCCTGGACCGCGCCGTTGAAGTCGTCGGTGTGCTTGTGTCCGGCGGCCACGGCGGCGTCGACGAACGCGTGGCTGAGCTCGTGCGTGTAGCGGCGGTCCTCGACCACGAGGGGGCCGTCGGTGCCGTGGAAGGAGTTGTCCAGGCGCGTGTTGCCCTCCGCGCGCTTGAAGTAGGGCAGGACGTCGTCGTAGCCCCAGCCGGTGGCGCCGTAGCCGTCGCGCCACTCGTCGTAGTCGGCTCGGTTGCCGCGGATGTAGATCATCGCGTTCATGGAGGAGCACCCACCGAGGGCCTTCATGCGCGGCCAGTCGGCGCGACGTCCACCGAGGTGCTTCTGGGCGGTGGTCTGGTAGCCCCAGTCCCACTTCGTCTTGAACAGCGTCGAGAACCCCGCCGGCAGGTGGATCATGTCGTCGTCGTCCATCGGGCCGGCCTCGAGCAGCAGCACCCGCACCTGGGGGTCCTCGCTCAGCCGGGCGGCCACGACGCCCCCGGCGCTGCCCGATCCGATGACGACGTAGTCGAAGGTCTCCGTGGGCATGTGGTTCCTTGCTGTCGGACGGGCTGTGGGACGGGCTGCGGCAGGGGCGCGCTGGGAGCTGCCCGGTGACGCGTGACGCGCATCACCCACCGTACTCGCGGAACGTCCATGACACCAGGACTGTCACGGTCGCTTCTCGCCAGCCGGACCGATTCGTCTGCCCGCTGCCGACTCAGGCCTCCAGGGCCTCGGCGGCGGCCGCACGCAGGTCCACGTCGAGCGCACGACGGTCGTCGCGCGAGACCGGCACCTCGACCACCCGCAGGCCGGCGGCCGGTTCCTGCAGGACCGCTGCGAGCTCGCTCGGACCCACTCGGCGGTGCGGGACGCCGTAGCCGGTGCAGAGCGCGGCGAGGTCGGCCCCCGTCGGCGTGCCGAAGACCCGCTCGAAGGCGTCGGCGTGGTCCGGTGCGCCTTGCTCCAGCGTCGAGAAGATGGCGCCGCCGTCGTCGTTGACGACCACGATCGTCAGGTCGGGTCGCGGCTCGTCCGGGCCGATCAGCAGGCCGTTGCTCCCGTGCAGGAAGGTGAGGTCGCCGACGACGGCGAGCGCGCGGCTCGAGTCCCGCGCCAGCGCGGCGCCGATCGCCGTCGAGAGGACGCCGTCGATGCCGGCGAGCCCCCGGTTCGCGATCACGAGGCGCCGCTCCCCCACGGGGTGGGCCGGTGAGACGAGGTCGAGGTCGCGGATGACCTGCGACGCCCCGACGACCAGCAGCCCGCCCGGCGGGACGGCCCGAGCGACGATCGACGCCACGGCGAGCCCCGACGTCGGGTGCTCCGCGACGCTGACAGTCACGATGTCCGCCGCCACCTGCTCCGCGACGCGCCACCGCTCGCGCCAGGCGTCGTCCTCTGGCGACGGGCCGTCGCGCGGAGCCGTCACGTCGTCGACGAACCGCACGCGTGGGCCGGCCGGCACGGGAAAGGTCGATGCCGTGCCGACGTGCACGACGTCGACGTCCGCGCGGGCCAGCAGGCTGGTGACGGGGCGGCTGAGCGTGGGGTGCCCGAGGCACACGACCCGTTCGACGTCGCCCGTGAGCGGCGCGTGGGCGAGCAGGAGCCGGTAGGACGGCAGGGCAGGACCGGTCCGCGCGCCGGAGGTCGGCTCGGCCAGCAGCGGCCAGCCGGCGGCCTCGGCGACCTGTCGGGCGCGGGGTCCGGCGTCGTCGCCGGCCAGGACGACGGTGCGCGGACCACGCTCCAGCTCGGCGACCTCGTGCGGTGCGTCGGTCGTCGTCGACCGCGCGGCCGACCAGACCTGCGACTCGGGTGCCAGCACGGGGGCGACGATCGGCTCGTCGAGCTCGAGGTTGAGTTGGACGGGCCGGACGGTCGGCGCGGCGAGCTCGCGAGCCAGGGCGTCGACGTCCTCGACGCACGTCACCCCGGGGAAGATGCCCGGCTGGACGGTGGTCTGGTTGGCACCCGTGCCGCGCAGGCGGGCCGGGCGGTCGGCCGTCACGGCCACGACCCGGACCCCGGCGTGCAGTGCCTCGAGGACGGCCGGGTGGAGGTTCGCGACGGCCGTTCCGGAGGTGGTCACGACCGGCACCGGTCGGCGGGCGACCTTGGCGAGCCCGAGGGCCAGGAAGCCGGCCTCGCGCTCGTCGACCCGCACGTGGAGGCGCAGGGAACCGCGGGCCTCCGCAGCATGCAGCGCGAGGGCGACGGGAGCCGATCGGGAGCCGGGGGCGAGCATGACGTCGGTGACGCCGGCCGCGGCGAGGCACGCCACGAGGTCGCGGGCGATCGAGCTCGCCGAGCCGTCCGGCCCGGTCACCGCAGGAGCTCCTGGGCCTCGGGGACGAGCGCGGCGACACGCTCGAGGCGCGCCCACCACGCCCCGTCGGTGGTGGCGTCGGGACGGACCGCGTCGAGGGCCGCGGCATCGACCTCGACGCGCCCGACCGGCAGGACGCCGTCGACCGGCACCAGGGCCTCAGCGACGACGTCGGCGTCGAGCAGCGAGGTGGTGCCCAGGCCGCAGGCGTGGGGGAGCTCGGGCAGAGCGGCCGCGAGGGCGACGCCGGCGGCGAGTCCGACCGACGTCTCGACGGCGCTCGAGACGACCACGGGCAGGCCGATCTCCTCGGCGATCCGCAGGCAGGCGTGGACTCCCCCGAGGGGCTGCACCTTGAGCACGGCGACGTCCGCTGCCTCGGCGTCGCGGACGCGGTAGGGGTCGTCGGCGCGTCGGATCGACTCGTCGGCGGCGACGGGGACGTCGGTGCGGCGACGCAGCTCGGCCAGCTCCTCCACGGTCGCGCAGGGCTGCTCGACGTACTCCAGACCGACCTCCGCGTCGAGCAGGGCGACCGCGTGCTCGGCCTCCTCCAGGCTCCAGCCTCCGTTCGCGTCGACCCGCACCAGGCCGGTGGCGCCGAGCGCTTCGCGCACGGCAGCGACGCGAGCGAGGTCGTCGTCGAGGCTCTGCCCGGGCTCGGCGACCTTGACCTTCGCCGTCGCACACCCCGACCGTTCGACGATCCGGCGGGCCGTGGCACCGTCGACGGCGGGCACGGTGGCATTCACGGGCACGGTGGCGCGTCGGGGCTCCGGCCAGGGGCGGGTGGCGGAGTCCATCGCGGAGCGCAGCCAGGGCACGCACTCGGGGTCGTCGTAGTCCAGGAACGGGCTGAACTCCGCCCACCCGGCCGGTCCGCGCATCAGGACCCCCTCGCGACGCTGGATGCCGCGGAACCGCAGGGGCATCGAGATCGCGAACGTGGCGGTGTGCACGCGTCGACCCTACGGCGTCGCCCCGGCGACGGCGTGGCGTCGTCATGACGCGACGCCGGCCCCGGGCTTCCTGCCCCCTCCCCATGAGAACAACCCTGGGGACGCGCGCGAAACCCTCGGGCCGGCCCGGCTCCCACGGGACCCTGGGAATCGGGCCTGGTGAGCGGCGGCACACGGACCTCACTGGGCGGGTCGACCACCAACGTGACACGGTGGAGGACATGACTCAGATCGCCATCGTCGGGGGCCACGGTCAGGTCGCCCAGGCTCTCATCCCACGCCTCGTCGCGGCCGGCCACCAGCCCGTCGCGCTCATCCGCAACGACTCCCAGGTCTCCACCGTCGAGAAGCTCGGCGCCACCGCGCGCCGCCTCGACATCGAGGCCACCGACGCCGAGGGCTTCGCCGCGGCGTTCGAGGGGTGCGACGCGGTCGTCTTCGCCGCCGGTGGCGGCCCCGACGGCAACATCGAGCGCAAGCGCACCGTCGACCTCGAGGGCTCGTTGAAGTCCATCGAGGCCGCCCAGTCCGTCGGCATCGCCCGCTTCGTGCAGATCTCCGCCATCGGCGTCGACCTCACGCTGCCCGAGGACACCGAACCGGTGTGGCGCGCCTACGTCGAGGCCAAGCGCGACGCCGACGCCGCCCTGCGCGCCACCTCGCTGGACTGGACCATCCTGCGCCCGGGCGGGCTCACCGACGACGAGCCAACGGGACTGGTCACGGTGGCCGACTCCGCCTCTCGCGGCGAGATCCCGCGGGCCGACGTCGCAGCCGTGGTCGCCGAGGTCCTGGACACCGGTGCCGGTGTACGACGCCAGTGGGACGTCGTCGGTGGGCAGACACCGGTCGCCGAGGCCGTCGCGAACGCCTGAGTCGGCCTACGCCGCACGGCATCGGCGCACCCTGCGGCCGCCGCTCCCCCGGAGCGGCGGCCGCGTCGCGTCCCGCCGCGTCCGGGCGTCAGGCCCGCTCGGCCACCGCGGCCACGGCCCGTCGGTCGATCTTGCCGCCGGGCAGCAGCGGCAGCTCCTCGACGATGAGCACCCCGCGCGGCGCCCAGCGACGGTCGAGACCGAGGCGCTCGAGCGCATCGCGCAGGGCCGGCAGCCCCGTCGGCGGGTCCTCGCCGTCGCGCACGACGACCGCCACGACCCGGTGACCCCACTCGGGGTCGGGCACGCCGACGGCGGCGGCGTCCGCCACGCCAGGCACCCGGCGCAAGGCCTCCTCCACGCGCGGCAGGGGGACGTTGACACCCCCGCTGATCACGACGTCGTCGGCCCGCCCGAGCACCGACAGCACGCCATCGTCGTCGATGCTGCCGAGGTCGCGCGTGGCGAACCACTCGCCCTCGAAGGGCGCGGCGCCGTAGCCGTCGAAGAGCACCGGGCCGGCGACCTCGATCTCTCCGGACGCGGCGATGCGCAACTGCACGCCGTCGAGCGGGCG
Organism: Aeromicrobium halocynthiae; assembly: GCF_039531385.1. Taxonomy (NCBI): domain Bacteria; kingdom Bacillati; phylum Actinomycetota; class Actinomycetes; order Propionibacteriales; family Nocardioidaceae; genus Aeromicrobium; species Aeromicrobium halocynthiae. Next base: position 221,773 of record NZ_BAAAPY010000003.1, read on the forward strand.
GCCGTCGTAGACACAACCCCCACAGGTCTCGCTCATCCCGTAGGTGCGGACCACGTTCACCCCGGCACGTCGGGCCCGGCCGACGAGACCCGGGTCCACGCCCGCGCCGCCGACGAGCAGCGCGTCGAGGCGCGCGAGAAGGTCGAGCCGCCCGTCGCGGTCGAGGCGGTGCAGCTGGGTCGGGACGAGCGAGGCGTACGTCCGCCCCGGCCCGACGGCCAGCGCGTCGAGCGCAGGCTCGAGGTCCGGGTGGTCCGACAGGACCACCGGGTCCTCGCCGGCGAGCACCGACCGCACGAGCACCTGGAGACCCGCCACCCCCGACGTCGGCAGGGCCAGCAACCAGCGTCCCGGGCCGCCCAGCCGCGCCTCGGTCGCCCGCGCCGACGCGACCACCGCCCGATGGGACAGCACGACGTCCTTGGGCTCCCCGGTGCTGCCGGAGGTCCGCACGACGAGCGGGTCGCCACCGTCGCGCACCCACGGCACGAGGAGCTCGAGCAACGCGGCCGGCTCACCGCCGACCGGACGCAGGGACGCGCTCACAGGTCGTCGTCGCCGGGCTCCTCGGGCTCGCGCACCGGCCGCGACTGGTAGATCGCCGCCGCGCCCAGGACGAGTGCCGCGGCGCCGCACAGGTAGCGGATGAGGGGCGTGCTCTCGGTGAGCGCGAGAAACGTCGCCAGACCCGCGAGTGCCACGAGCACGAACGGGAACGGCGGCTGCTTCATGCCACCACCCTACGGCGGTGGCACACTGGCCGTCGTGCCTGCCGACGCCACGCCTGCCCGCGCGACCATCCCGGAGTGGATCGAGGGGGCCCGTCCGCGGACGCTCCCGGCCGCCGTCGCGCCCGTGCTGGCCGGCACCGCGGCCGCGGTCTGGGCCGACGGGTTCGTGTGGTGGAAGGCGCTGCTGGCGCTCGGCGTCTCCCTCGCGCTGCAGGTCGGCGTGAACTACGCCAACGACTACTCCGACGGCGTCCGCGGCACCGATGACGACCGCGTCGGTCCGTTGCGCCTCGTCGGGTCCGGCCTGGCGAGCCCGTCGTCGGTCCGCAACGCGGCCGTCGGGTTCCTGGCCCTCGGCGCCGTCCTCGGTCTCGCCCTGGCCGCGACGACCACGTGGTGGCTGCTCGTCGTCGGCGTGGCCGCCATCGCCGCCGCCTGGACGTACACCGGCGGTGCCACCCCGTACGGCTACCGCGCCCTCGGCGAGGTGAGCGTCTTCGTGTTCTTCGGGCTCGTGGCGGTCCTCGGCACCACCTACGTGCAGGTCGAGCGCCTCACCGCCGAGTCCTGGCTCGCGGCCGTCGGCGTCGGTGCCCTCGCCTGCGCGATCCTCGTGGCCAACAACCTGCGCGACATCCCCACCGACGTCCTCGCCGACAAGCGCACCCTCGCCGTACTGCTCGGTGACACCGCCACGCGCCGCCTCCTGCTCGCGCTCGTCGTCGTGTCCGCGGCGTGCCTCGTGGCCATGGCGTTCACCGCCACGCCGTGGGTGCTGCTCGGCCTGCTCGGCCTGCTGCCCGCCGTCGGTGCCCTGCGCGTCGTGCTGGCCGGTGCGACGGGCCGCGACCTCATCGTGGTGCTGAAGTCCATCGGGGTGGCCGAGCTGCTCTACGCCGTGGGCCTCGGCGCCGGGCTCGTGGGGGTCGTGCTGCTGGGCGGCGGCCCGCCGTGACTCGTCTCCACGTCGGGCTGATCTCCGACACCCACGCGCCCCGCTTCTGGAAGGCGATGCCACCACGGGTCGCCGAGGAGCTCGCCGACGTCGACCTGATCCTGCACGCCGGCGACGTCTGCCTGCCCGGTGTCCTCGACGAGCTCGCCGCACTCGCACCGGTGCACGCCGTCGCCGGCAACAACGACGGACCCGAGGTCGAGGCCTGGGGCGCGCCGCCCACCCTCGAGCTGAAGCTCGCCGGGGTCCACGTCGCGATGATCCACGACGCCGGCGCGAAGCAGGGCCGACTGAACCGCATGCACCGCCGGTTCCCCGACGCCGACGTCGTCGTGTTCGGCCACTCCCACATCCCGCTGCACGAGGCAGACGAGCGGCTCACGATCGTGAACCCCGGGTCGCCGACGGACAAGCGCCGCCAGCCGCACGGGACGGTGGGTCACCTGGTGCTCGCCGACGGTGTCGTCGAGTCGATCCGGATCGTCCCCGTCACCTGAGGCTCAGAGGTCGCCAGCACCCCGGTGCGGTCGTACTCCGCGAGCGCATCCCGGTAAGGGGTGAGGTCGATGTCGTGCTCGGCCAGCCAGCCGTCGTCGAAGTACGTGCTCAGGTAGCGCTCGCCGCCGTCGCACAGCAGCGTGACGATGCTGCCCTCGACCCCCTCCGCGTGCATGCGGCTCGCGACGCCGAGGGCGGCCCAGACGTTCGTGCCGGTGGAGCCGCCGACGGGACGGCCGAGCCGGTCGCTGACCCAGCGCATCGTGGCGATGGAGGCGGCGTCGGGCACCCGGACCATGTCGTCGATGACGCCGCCTACGAACGACGGCTCGACCCGCGGCCGGCCGATCCCCTCGATGCGCGAGGAGCGACCCGTGACGACGTCGGAGCGGTCCTCGCGCCAGCCGTCGAGGAACGCCGATCCCTCCGGGTCGGCGACCATCAGCCGAGTGGCGAAGCGTCGGTACCGCACGAAGCGGCCGATCGTCGCGGACGTCCCTCCGGTCCCGGCGCTCACGACGACCCACGTCGGACACGGGTGCGGCTCGTGCGCCATCTGCTCGAAGATCGACTCGGCGATGTTGTTGTTGCCGCGCCAGTCGGTCGCACGCTCGGCGTAGGTGAACTGGTCCATGTAGTGCCCGCCGCAGTCGTCGGCGAGCCGGCGCGCCTCGTCGTAGACCTCCGACGCCTGGTCGACGAAGTGGCAGCGTCCGCCGTGCCACTCGATCAGGGCGACCTTCTCGCGGCTCGTGCTGGACGGCATCACCGCGACGAACGGCAGCCCCAGCAGCCGGGCGAAGTATGCCTCGCTCACCGCGGTGGATCCGCTGGAGGCCTCCACGACCGTGCTCGACGGGCCGATCCAGCCGTTGCACAGCGCGTGTAGGAACAGCGACCGCGCGAGCCGGTGCTTCAGGCTGCCGGTGGGGTGGACGGACTCGTCCTTGAGGTAGAGGTCGACGCCGGGCGTCGCGAGCGCGAACGGGTGCAGGTGGGTGTCGGCGCTGCGGTTCGCGTCGGCCTCGACGCGGCGGATCGCCTCGTCGATCCAGGCCCGCTGGTCAGTCGACGTCTTCGGCACGGCGCGACTCCTCGACGCGCTCGTTCATCCGCTCGGCGCGGCCCTGGACCCGCTGCGCCAGCTGGGCGCGCATGTCGGCGAGCAGGAAGAGGGACGCGATGGAGGAGACGAACAGCGCGAGCAGCAAGATGACGAGGTTCGTCAGCTGGCCCCACTCCAGGAAGAACTGGCCGACGCCCCACATCAGCACGTAGGTCACCAGGAAGATGCCCACCCGGGCGAGCGTGAACTTGGCCAGCAGACTCATGGGACCAGCCTACCGTCGGGCCGTCCTGGTCCCGGTGGGTCCAGGACGTGCTGAGCCCCGTCGAGATCGCCCCGTCGAGATTGGACTGTCCACATTGATGGGGGCCGGTAGCGTTGACCCATGGGCAAGGCACTCCTCGTGGTCGTGGCGGTCGCGCTGCTGATCTATGCGTTCTTCGACCTGCTGGCCACTCCGAAGCGGGACGTGCGCCTGTTGCCCAAGCTCGCCTGGTTCCCGGTGATCGTCCTCGCGCCGTTCATCGGGCCGCTGCTGTGGGTCTTCCTCGGCGCGAGCCGCCAGCGCGGCACGCCCCCGCCGCGTCGTCCGCGTCGCCTCGGTCCCGACGACGACCCGGACTACCTGCGCGGCCTCTGAAAGCCCCCCGCGCACCGCGCGGTCCTGCGCCGCTCAGGTCGCGTAGGAGTGCAGACCCGAGCCGAACAGGTTCACGCCGTAGTAGCTGAACAGGAACGTCAGGAAGCCCACGAGCGCGATGATCGCGGCGCGCCGGCCCTTCCAGCCGCGCGTGGCGCGCGCGTGCAGGTAGCCGGCGTAGACCACCCAGGTGATGAACGCCCAGACCTCCTTGGGGTCCCAGCCCCAGTACCGGCCCCAGGCGTAGTGCGCCCAGATCGATCCGGCGATGAGCGCGCCGAAAGTCCACAGGGGGAAGGCGACGGCGTTGGTCCGGTAGGCGATCTGGTCCATCACCGCGGAGTGCGGGAAGCGGCTGAGCAGCCCGCCCACCGTGCCGCGCTCCTCCGCACGGTGGCGGATGAGGAACAGCAGGGACGAGGCGGCTCCGACGAGGAAGAAGGCGCCGGCCAGCATGACGGCGGCGACGTGGATGACCAGCCAGTAGGAATGCAGCGCGGGCACGAGGGGCCCGGCCGGTACGTAGGTCGACATCGCCATGCCGAGCACGACGAGCGCGAAGCCCGTGACGATGCCGCCGAGCCACTGGATCGCCTGGACCCGCACCAGGACGAGGTACACGACGAGGGCGAACGCCGCACCGCCGATGCCGAACTCGTACATGTTGCCCCAGGGCACGCGGTCGGCCGCGAAGCCCCGGACCACGAAGCCGACGAGGAGCAGGACCGTGCCGAGCCCGGTCAGGGAGACGCCGACCGACGAGAGCAGGTCGGGTCGGGAGGGGGCGTCGTCGTCCGCTGCCGCGGTCGACTGGCGGGCCGCGGGGGCACCGGCGCCCACGGTGACCGTGGCCTCCTCCTCGACTGGCTGGTCGACCTTGCGCGCGAAGCCCCACTCGGCCATGTGCGCGAGGAACGCCAGCGCGATGACGACCGTGGCGGAGGCCACGGCGTAGTTGGACACCTGGGCGAGAGTCTCCGGGCTCATGACTGGTCGTTCTCCTCGTGCTCGGACCGGGTGACCGAGGCCGGGACGCCGAGTGCGTCGGCGAGGCGTTCCAGCAGGTCGTCTAGGTCGTCCGGAAGGTCGTCGCGCGGCACCCTGTCGAGGGCCGCGACCTCTACCACGGTACCTGCGGACCCCCGACGCGACCGGACCCAGGTGCGCCGCGGTCGGACGACCAGGGAGAGCACGAGTCCGAGGATGCCGACGCTGATCGCGACGAGCGGCAGCTCCACCAACGGGGTGGACGCGACCTGGAACCGCGCGAACAGGCGCAGGTCGGCGAACTCGATGGTGGCGCCGTTCGGGAGCTCGGCCTCCTGGCCGGGGCTCAGGCTGATGCGGAAGTTCTCCCCGTCCTCGTCGAGGATCTGGGTGAGGTTCGTCTTGTCGAGGATGAAGACCGACTGCGGCGTGCCGTCGTCGAGACCGAGGTCCCCCTCGAACGCGAAGAGCCCGATGATCGGGTTCACCGCGCCGGGGAAGATCGAGACCGACGCGTCCTCGTCCTCGCCGACGACGGCGGTGGGCAGGAAGAAGCCCTGGAAGCCGAGCTGCTGCGGCTCGGCGTCCGGCACCTGCACGACGCCGTTGGAGGTGTAGGTGCCGTCCTGCGGCAGGAAGGGCACGGCGTCGTCGAAGACGACGTTGCCCTCGGGGTCGGTCACGCGCAGCACCGGTGCGTAGCCCTGGCCGACGAGGAAGACCGAGGTGCCGTCGACGCCGAGCGGCTGGTTGACGCGGATCTCGAAGGGCTGCGGATCGGCTCCCGGCTCGGTCTCGACGGTGCCCGCTGCCCGGAACAGGCGGGGGGCGCCGCGCTGGGGGCCGTCGGTCCAGAAGCGGGCCTGGACCTCGTCGAGCTGCAGGCTGAACGGCGGGAGGTCGTCGGGGTCGAACAGGGCACCGGAGGCGAACTCGTCGTACTGGGTGAGGACGTTCGCGAAGCCGCTGCCCTGGGTGACGATGGCCGCGCCCCGGTAGCCGAACAGCGCGCCGCCGGCCACGCCGATCAGCACGAGCACGATGCTGACGTGGAAGACGAGGTTGCCGAGCTCGCGCAGGTAGCCCTTCTCGACGCGCACCTCCGAGGAGTCCCCGTCCTCGACGACGTCGACGCGGGCCGGCAGGAACCGCGGCCCACGGAGCACGTCGCGGGCCGCGGAGGCGACCTCGGCGGGCGACGCGTCGACGGTGAAGGTGGCCGAGGCGGGGAGCCGCTCGAGCCGCTTCGGCGCCTTGGGCGGGCGCGCCCGCAGCGCCTTGAGGTAGACGCGGGTGCGCGGCAGGATGCACCCGATGAGCGAGACCATCAGCAGCAGGTAGATGGCGCTGAACCACGGCGACGTGTAGACGTCGAAGAAGCCGAACCGGTCGAGCCACGGGGAGAGCGTGGGGTTGCGCGTCATGTACGCCTCGACGGCGCGCGCGTCGACACCGCGCTGAGGCACCACCGAGCCGGGAACCGCGGCGATCGCCAGCAGCAACAGCAGCAGGAGCGCGGTGCGCATGGACGTCAGCTGGCGCCAGATCCACCGGCCGAACTCCCGGGACCCGAGCGCGGGTGCCGGTCCGCCCTCCCGTTCGCGGCTGGACATCAGACCACGGCTCCGAAGCTGCTCGCCCACGCTTGCAGGTCCATGACGATCGCGTCCCACACGCCGCTCACGAGCAGCACCCCCACCAGCACGAGCATGCCGCCACCGACGAGCTGCAGTGCGCGCTGGTTCCGTCGCGCCCAGTCGACGGCCACCATGAAGCGGCGGAACGCCAGCGCCGCGACGACGAACGGGACGCCGAGGCCGAGGCAGTAGACGAAGGTGAGCAGGGCGCCACGCGGCGCCGTCCCCTCCTGGTTCGCGAGGGTGAGCACGACGCCGAGGGTCGGTCCGATGCACGGCAGCCAGCCCAGGCCGAAGAAGAAGCCGAGCAGGGGCGCGACGCCGATCCCGACGGCCGGCACGGCGTGGATGCGCACCTCGCGCTGCAGCAGGGGGACGAGCCCCATGAAGACGAGCCCCAGGACGATGACGACGACGCCGAGGACGATCGAGAACTCGCGCCGGTACTGGAAGAGCGACTGCCCGACCGCACCGAACAGGGCGCCGCCGAGGACGAAGACGACCGTGAAGCCGAGGACGAACAGGACCGACCCGGCGAGCATCCGCAGGCGGCCCGCGGACTCCAGGTCCTGGACGCCGACGCCGGTGACGTAGGAGAGGTACCCCGGCAGCAGGGGGAGCACGCAGGGCGAGAAGAAGGAGATGAGGCCCGCGACGACGGCGACGGGCACGGCGAGCAGGAGCGAACCGGCGGCTGCATCGGCGAAGAGGTCACCCATCGCCACCCTCGACTCCACCGTTCGACGGGCCCGGCGTGGAGGCGAGGACGTCGTCGATCACCCCGGCGAGCGTCGAGGCCCGCAGCTCGGGGTCGACGATGCGCGCGGCGACGCGACCCTCGGCGTCGATCACCCACGTGGTCGGGATGGCCTGCGACGGGAGCGACTGCGCGAAGCCCAGCTGCATCCGACCGCCCTCGTCCATGATGCTGGGGTACGGCGTCTCGAAGCGCCGCTCGAAGGCGCGGGCGGCGTCGATGTTGTCGCGGACGACGAGTCCGACGAACCGCACGCCTTGGTCGGCGTACTGCTCGGACACCTCGTTCAGCACGGGCGCCTCGGCTCGGCACGGCGGGCACCACGAGCCCCAGACGTTGACGACGACGGTCCGTCCGGCGAGGTCCTCGGTGCTGAGCGGCTGCCCGTCGAGGTCGTCACCGGCAAGGACGGGCGCCTGGTCCCGGTCCTCGGGATCGACGAACGTCACGAATCGGCTGCCCGAGACGTAGCCACCGGTGGAGCCCTCGGTGCCGATGCCCGAGCAGCCCGCGACGAGGGCCGCGAGCACGACGAGCAGGGCCGCGAGCGACGCGGGCCGGGGGGTGGACGGTCGCATGGCTCAGGCGCCGCCCACGAACTGTCCCTTGAGCGCGTCCGGCAGGAGGTGGCCGGCCGGCTCGGCGTAGGTGTAGCCGACGTAGTCGTCCCCGTCGAACGTCAGGCTGGTGATGCTCGCCAGCGTGCACTGCCGCTTGCGGGGGTCGTGGACGAAGCTGTTGCCCTCGTACGCCTGGCGCGCGATCCAGACCGGCAGCTGGTGGGAGACGATGACGGCCTCGTGGCCACGGGCGGCGTCACGGGCGTCGGCGATGGCCGCCTGCATGCGGGCTGCGATGTCGGCGTAGGGCTCGCCCCACGAGGGCCGCCACGGGTTGCGGAGCTTCCACCAGTTCTTGGGGTGCACGAGTGCACGGGGCTCGGCCCCGACGGTGCGGCCCTCGAAGAGGTTGTCGGCCTCGATGACGCGGTCGTCGGTCGTGACCGGCGCCTCGAGGATCGCGCGGAGCGGCTCGACCGTCTGCTGGGCGCGCTCCAGCGGGGAGGACACGAGGTGGACGATCTCGTTCTTCGACAGGTGCTCGGCCGCCGCAGCAGCCATCTCGTGGCCCAGCTCGGACAGGAAGTACTCCGGCAGGCGGCCGTAGAGGACAGCGTCGGGGTTGTGCACCTCGCCGTGACGCATGAGGTGGACGATCGTGCGCTTGCTCATCTGTTCACTCGCTCGCTGATGCGGACACGGTCGGTGGGGCCGCGGCGGCCGCGCGAGCGGCAGCCGGGAGGGCCGAGGCCATCCTAGAGAGTCCCTGGTCGTCGTGCGCCGCCGAGACGAACCACGACTCGTAGGCGCTCGGCGGCAGGTAGATCCCCGCCTCCAGCATCGCGTGGAAGAACGGTCCGTACCGCCACGCCTCCTGGGCCTGGACGTCGGCGAAGGACCGGGCGCGCGTGGTGGTGCCCCACAGGATGCTGAACATGCTGCCGACCTCCTGCACGACGTGGGGCACCCCCGCCTCGTCGAGCGCGTCGGAGACGAGCCGTCGCGCCTCGGCGGACCACTCGTCGATGCTGCGGTACACGGCGTCGTCCGCCAGGCGCAGCGTGGTGAGCCCCGCGGTGGTGGCGACCGGGTTCCCCGAGAGCGTCCCGGCCTGGTAGACGGGTCCGCTCGGCGCGAGGTGGTCCATGACGTCGCGCCGACCGCCGAACGCGGCGGCCGGGAAGCCACCGCCCATCACCTTGCCGAAGGTCAGCAGGTCCGGGCGCCACCCCTCCTTCGCGCCCTCGATGCCCCAGTGGCCGGCGCGGCTGAGGCGGAAGCCGGTCATCACCTCGTCGCTCACGAACAGCGCGCCGTGCTCGCGGCACGTCCTCGCGAGGAAGGCATTGAACCCCGGGTCGGGGGCGACGACGCCCATGTTGCCCGCGGCCGCCTCCGTGACCAGGCAGGCGATCTCGTCGCCGTAGCGCTCGAACGCCTCGGTGACGGCGGCGGTGTCGTTGTAGGGCAGGACGATGACGTCGGCGGTCACGTGCTCGGGCACGCCGGGGGTGCCGGGGATGCCGAGCGTCACCAGGCCGGAGCCGGCCTCGGCGAGGAGGGCGTCGACGTGACCGTGGTAGCAGCCCGCGAACTTCACGATCCGGTTGCGTCCGGTGAAGCCGCGCGCCAGGCGGATGGCCGACATCGTGGCCTCCGTGCCGGAGGACACGAGCCGGACGCTCTCGACCGGGGCCCGCGCGACGATCTCCTCGGCGAGCTCGACCTCGGGCAGGCTCGGCGTGCCGAACGACGTCCCGCGAGCCGCGACGTCCTGCACGGCGCTGATGACCTGCGGGTGGGCGTGGCCCAGCAGCATCGGCCCCCACGAGCCCACGAGGTCGAGGTAGGTGGTGTCGTCGGCGTCGGTCAGCCACGAGCCCTCGGCGCTCACCATGAACCGCGGCGTGCCACCGACGGCGCGGAAGGCGCGCACCGGCGAGTTGACGCCCCCGGGGGAGACCGCGCGGGCCCGTTCGAACCACTGCGAGGACGCTGGGGTGGCCTGCTGCTCGACATCGGTCATGGGTCCAGTGTCCCAGCCGGGCGGTGGCGGCGGGCGGGGGCCGTAACCCTCCGGGGGCCCGGCTCGTTGGATCGGAGACGTGGGTCACTTTGCTGTGAGGGGAACCCGCGGGTAACATGCGTTTACCGTGGCGTGCATCACGTGCCACGAGGGAGGAAGGGACTCGATGGCTACGCGCAGCCTCAGCCGTTGGCACAAGGCCAGCGCGATCGTGCCGATGGCTCTGCTGGTCGTCGCGTGGAGCGTCGCGCTCACCAACTCGGGCCTGGCCACCGCTGACGACCGTGCCGCCTCCGGGGAGATCCCCGACGTCCCGAGCACCCCGTTCGAGCAGCCGGCCAGCGTGCAGGAGAGCCCTGCCGGCATCGACCCGCGCGCTGGCGCCGACGGTACCGTCTCGACCCTCTCCACGAACGGCATCCCCGCCTCGGCACTGGGCGCCTACCGCCGCGCCGAGTCGCTCCTGGGCCAGGCCGCCGAGTCCTGCAACCTGCCGTGGCACCTCGTCGCAGCCATCGGTCGCGTGGAGTCCAACCACGGCCGCTTCGGCGGCAACGCCCTCGACGCGGACGGCACCGCGCAGCCCGGCATCTACGGCATCGCGCTGGACGGCACCAACGGCACCGCGCGCATCATGGACACCGACAACGGGGCACTCGACAACGACCGCGTCTACGACCGCGCGGTCGGTCCCATGCAGTTCATCCCCGGCACGTGGGCGGCCGTCGGCACCGACGCCGACGGCGACGGGGAGAAGAACCCGCAGAACATCTACGACGCCGCCACCTCGGCCGGCATCTACCTCTGCTCCGGCGGGGCCGACCTCTCCGAGGCCTCCGACGTCGCCGCGTCGGTCAAGCGGTACAACCGCTCGGACTCCTACGTCGACCTCGTCATGCGCATCTCCCAGGCCTACGCTGACGGCGACTTCTCCCAGGCCCCGAACGGGACCCCGTCCGGCACCGTCATCACGGGCCGATCCTTCGACCAGTCCCTGAGCCCGGCACAGCGTGAGCGTGCTGCGGCCGACCAGCGCCGCGCCGAGCGCGAGGCGCGCGAGGCCCAGCGCGAGCGCGAGGAGGCCCGCGACCGTGGCGGCAACGGCGGCACCGGGTCGACCGGTGGGGGCACCAGCACCGGGGGCGGCACGTCCTCCGGCGGCGGCTCGTCCAGCGGCGGCGGGTCCTCCAGCGGTGGCGGCAGCAGCTCGCCCCCGCGCACCGTCGGCGGAGCGATCTCCGAGGGCGGCTCGGGCACGCCGTTGGCGCCCGTCACGGACACCGTCGGCGGCCTGCTGACCCTCGTCGAGGCGAACGCGACCTGCTTGCTCCGCGTGCCGCTGGGCATCCCGCAGAGCGCCTTCCGCGCCTGCATGGCCGAGTTCGGCTACTGAGCCGGCTGATCGCTAGAGCCGTCGGCCCAGCTCGGCGGCCCAGTACGTGAGCACGATGTCGGCTCCGGCGCGCCGGACCGACAGCACCGACTCCTCGATCGCTCGGTCGCGGTCGATCCAGCCCCGTTCGGCGGCGGCCTCGATCATCGCGTACTCCCCCGAGACCTGGTAGGCAGCGACCGGCACGGAGACCGTGGCCCGGACCGTCGCGACGAGGTCGAGGTAGGACATGGCCGGCTTGACCATGACGACGTCGGCGCCCTCCTCGACGTCGAGGAGGACCTCCCGCACGGACTCGCGCGCGTTGGCCGGGTCCTGCTGGTAGGTGCGTCGGTCGCCCTGCAGGGAGGAGTCGACCGCCTCGCGGAACGGACCGTAGAAGGCCGAGGCGTACTTCACCGCGTACGCCAGGATCGCGACGTCCTGGTGACCGGCCGCATCGAGCGCGGCCCGGATGACGCCGACCTGCCCGTCCATCATCCCGCTCGGACCGACCACGTGCGCCCCGGCGTCGGCCTGGGCCACGCCCATCCGCCCGTAGACCTCCAGGGTCGCGTCGTTGTCGACGCGGCCGCGATCGTCCAGGACGCCGCAGTGGCCGTGATCGGTGAACTCGTCCAGGCAGAGGTCGGACATGACGAGCAGGTCGTCACCGGCCACCTCGCGGGCGTCGGCGACGGCGACGTTGAGGATGCCGTCGGGGTCCAGCCCACCGGAACCGATGGCGTCCTTGCGCTCGGGGACGCCGAAGAGCATCACACCCCCCAGTCCGAGCTCGCGTGCCTCACGCACGGCGTCCCGGGCGGAGGCCCGGGTGTGCTGCACGACGCCGGGCATGCTGCCGATGGGGCGCGGGTCGTCGATGCCCTCGGCCACGAACATCGGCAGCACGAGGTCCTGGGGTCGCAGCGACGTCTCCGCCACGAGACGTCGCATCGCCGCCGACGAGCGGAGCCGCCGAGGACGCTGCGCGGGGAAGCCGGTCACGCTGGCCGACCCGGCCTCAGGCCTTGCGGCGCGAGGAGGGCCGCTTCTGCGACGGCTTCAGCACCGGCTCGCCCGCCTCGAGGAAGCCGAGACGACGCGCTGCACCGAACTCCGCGAGGGCGTCGGCGAGCACCTCGACCGACGGCTCCTCGGCCAGGACGTCGACCCGCAGCCCGTGGTCCTCGGCGGTCTGCGCGGTGGCCGGACCGATGCACGCGATCACCGTGGACGTGTGCGGCTTGCCCGCGATGCCCACGAGGTTGCGCACCGTGGAGCTGGACGTGAACAGGACGGCGTCGAACTTGCCGGACTTGATCGCCTCGCGCACCGGCGCCGGCGGCGGGGCAGCCCGCACCGTGCGGTAGGCGGTCACGTCGTCGACCTCCCAGCCGAGCTCGATGAGCCCGGCGACGAGCGTCTCCGTGGCGATGTCGGCACGCGGCAGGAAGACCCGGTTGATCGGGTCGAGCAGCTCGTCGTACGGCGGCCAGTCCTCGAGCAGTCCGCGAGCGGACTGCTCGCCGCCGGGCACGAGGTCGGCCCGGATGCCCCACGTCGCGATGGCTTCAGCGGTCTTCTCGCCGACGGCTGCGATCTTCAGCCCGGAGAACGCGCGGGCGTCGAGACCGTACTCCTCGAACTTCTCGCGCACGGCCTTGACGGCGTTGACGCTCGTGAAGGCGACCCACTCGTAGCGGCCCTCGACGAGCCCCCGCACGGCCTTGTCCATCTGCTGGGGATTGCGCGGCGGCTCCACCGAGATGGTGGGCACCTCCTCGGAGATGGCTCCGTAAGAGCGCAGACGGGCGGCGAGGCCCGCCGACTGCTCCTTGGTGCGCGGGACGAGGACGCGCCAGCCGTACAGCGGCTTGGTCTCGAACCACGACAGCGTCTCGCGCATCTCGACCACCGGTCCGACGACCGTGATGGCCGGGGAGGCCATGCCGGCCGCTCGAGCGTCCTCGGCGATCGACTCGAGCGTGGAGACGACCGTCGCCTGCTCGGTGGTCGTGCCCACGCGGGTCATGGCCACGGGCGTGCTCGGCGCGCGTCCAGCACCGACGAGCCCCTCGGCGACCTCACCGATGCGCGCCACGGCCGACAGCAGCACCAGGGTGTCGGCACCGGCGTAGTCGGCCCACGCGATCGAGGCCTCCCCGACGCTGACCACGCGGTACTCGCGGTTGCTCTTGGTGGTCAGCGGGACGCCGGCGTACGCCGGGACGGCCGAGACCGACGAGACGCCCGGGATGATCTCGAAGCCGATGCCGGCCTTGGAGCAGGCAGCGGCCTCCTCCGGCGCGGTCGCGTAGGTGAACGGATCGCCCGAGACCAGGCGCACGACGTGCGCGCCGGTCTTGGCGTGCCGCACGACGAGCCGACCGAGGGCGGCGTGGGTGAGCGCGCTGCCGTCCTCGGCGAACCCGTGGACGACCTCCGCGTCAGTGGTGACGAGCGCGGCCTGCTCGGGCTGCTCGACGATCACGACGTCGGCCTGCTCGAGCAGCTCGGCGGCGCGGACGGTCAGCAGACGCGCGTCGCCCGGACCGGCGCCGACGAAGCTGACGTGGCCGAGCGCCTTGCGCGGCTTCGGCGTCGTCGTCGGAGTCGTGGACTTCTCGCGGGTCGCGGTGGGGGTGCTCACAGTGCTGTTCTTCTTCCTTGTCTGCCGAGTGGTCATGGGGTGCTCCCGACCCGTGAGCGGCTCACGATGTCGGCGGCGCCCTCGGCGAGCATCTCGGCAGCGAGACGCTCCCCGATCCCGGCGGCGTCCTCGAGGGACCCCGCCGCGGACAGGCGGATGGTGGGTGCGCCGGACTGGTCTCCGACGACGGCCCGGAGCCAGATCTCGTCGCCGTCGTCGCCCCAGGCGACCTCGGCGAGAGCTCCGACGGGGGCACTGCAGCCGGCCTCGAGGGTGGCGAGGAGGCTGCGCTCGGCCGTCACGGCCGCCCGGGTGGACGGGTCGTCGAGCACGGCGAGCAGTCGAGTGGTCGCGTCGTCGTCGGCGCGGCACTCGATGGCGAGGGCACCCTGGCCGGGTGCGGGCAGGACCTGGATGGGGTCGATCACCTCGGTGGCCTCGTCCTGGCGGCCGAGTCGCAGCAGGCCCGCGCGAGCGAGGACGACGGCGTCCAGGTCCCCGGAGGTCACCTTGGCGAGGCGGGTGTCGACGTTGCCGCGGACGGGCACGACCTCCAGCCCGAGGCCGAGGGCGTTGAGCTGGGACTCCCGACGCGGCGAGCCGGTGCCCACGCGCGAGCCGGTGGGGAGCTCACCGAGGGTGAGTCCGTCGCGGGCCACGAGCACGTCGCGCGGGTCCTCGCGGACGGTGACGGCGGCGAGCGCGAGGCGGGGGTCCTGGGTGGTGGGCAGGTCCTTGAGGGAGTGCACGGCGAGGTCGACGCGGCCGTCGACGACGGCCTCGCGCAGGGCGGCGACGAAGACACCGGCTCCCCCGAGGTCGCGCAGGGCGCTCGTCTGGTCGCGGTCGCCCTCGGTGCTGACGGTGACGAGCTCGACGGGCACGCCGGTCAGGGCGGTGAGCCGCTCCGCGACCTGCGTGGACTGGGTGACGGCGAGGGCGCTGGCACGGGTGCCGAGGCGCAGCGGAGTCTCGCTCATGGCGTGTCCCTCCCCACCTGGGTGACGGCGTCGACCGCGGCGGGGTCGAGCGCGAAGAGGTCGGAGAGGGCGTCGGCGTAGGTGAGACCGCCGGGGGCTTCCAGCAGCTGCTGCACCCGCACCGTGGGGGCGTGGATCAGCTTCTCGGCGACCCGGCGCAGACCGTTGCGGACCTCGGCGACCTGACGCTCGTCGAGACCGTGCAGGCGCGAGATCAGCCGGTCGGTCTCGGCCTCCACGATCTCGGTGGCCATGCCGCGCAGGGCCACGACGGTGGGCTTGACCTGCGAGGCCGACTTCGCGGCGAGGAAGCTGCGCACCTCCTCGTCGACGATGCGACGCACCTGGGCGACGTCGTCGGCGAGCTCGGCGTTCTCGGAGCGACCCGCCAGGACGGCGAGGTCGACCAGGCGGACCCCGTCGAGGTCGGCGACGTCGCCGGCCACGTCGCGCGGCAGGGCGAGGTCGACCGCGACGAGGGCACGACCCGGCGTGCCGAAGCCGGCGCGGCGCAGCCGGTCGGCGTCGAAGACGACGCCCGCCGCACCCGTGCAGCTGACGAGCACGTCGGCAGCGGCCAGCTCGAGGTCGAGGGACTCCCAGCGGACGGCACCGACGCCGAAGGCGGCGACGAGCTCGTGGGCACGCTGGAAGGTGCGGTTGGCCACGACGATGCGACGCGGCTCCACGCCGCGCTCGACGAGCGTGCGGACCGTGAGGCTCGCCATCGTCCCGGCGCCGGCGACGAGGAACCGTGCGGACGGGTCGTCCACGACGTCACCGGCCGCATCGAGGCCCGCCGTGACCGTGGACGGCGCGAGCCGGTCGATCCCGGTCTCGGCGTGGCCGCGCTTGCCGATCCGCAGTGCCTGCTGGAAGACGGCGTTCAGGGCCGAGCCGACCGTGCCCTCGGCCTGACCGCTGTGCAGTGCACCGCGCACCTGCCCGAGGATCTGGCTCTCCCCGAGGATCATCGAGTCGAGGCCGGCGGCGACCGCGAAGAGGTGTGCGACGGCGGAGTCGTCGTAGTGGACGTAGGCGGTGCGGGCCAGCTGCTCGCGGTCGAGTCCCGCGTGCTCGCCGAGGAGGCGGGTGACGTCCTCGACGGCTCCGTGGAAGCGCTCGGCGTCGACGTAGACCTCCACGCGGTTGCACGTGGAGATGACGGCGGCCTCGGTGACCGCGTCGGTCTCGAGGGCACGGTGCGACAGCTTGACCGCCGCCTCCGTGTCGAGCGACGCGCGCTCGAGCACGTCGATGGGGGCGCTGCGGTGGGACATGCCCACGACCAGGATGCTCATCCGGCGACCTCCTCGTCGGCGGCCTCGTGACCCGAGGCCCGACGTTGTTCGTGGTACGCCAGGACCTGCAGCTCGATCGAGAGGTCGACCTTGCGGACGGTGACCGTCTCGGGCACCTGCAGGACCGCCGGCGCGAAGTTCAGGATGCTCGTGACACCGGCCGCGACGAGGGCGTCGGCGACGCCCTGTGCCGCCTCGCCCGGGGTGGCGACGACCGCGATGGCGATGCCGAACTCCTCGACCACGGCCTCGAGGTCGGCGAAGGGACGGACCTCGACGCCGGCGAGGTCGGTGCCGATCCGGGCGGGGTCGGTGTCGAGCACGGCGGCGACGTTGATGCCGCGCGAGTCGAACCCGTGGTAGGCCGACAGCGCCGAGCCGAGGTGGCCCGCCCCGACGATGACGACGTCCCACGTCTGGGTCTGTCCGAGCTCACGACCGATGTGGTGACGCAGGACCGCGACGTCGTAGCCGACGCCCCGCGTCCCGTACGAGCCGAGGTAGGACAGGTCCTTGCGCAGCTTCGCCGGGTTCACGCCGGCCGCCTCGGCGAGCTCTCCGGAGGAGCACGTCGACCGACCGTCGGCAGCCAGCTCGGCGAGGGCGCCGAGGTAGACCGGGAGCCGGGCGACCGTGGCATCGGGGATGCCTCGGTCGGCCCGTGCAGGCCGGCTGGTGCGCAGAAGGGTCACGGTGCTCCATCGCGCCACGGCGGGATTCCGTCCGGACGGACGTTCGCGGCGCTCCGCACGAGTTTACGAGCTTGTGAACGGGTTAACAAAATCGGCGACCGGGTCGGGTGCCGCACGTCACAGAGGCCGTGGTAGTGGTTCCGCTCCGCTCAGCGCTCGAGCGCGGTGCGCAATCGATCCGGGTCGACCCGCCAGAAGTCGTGCTGGCGTCCGTCGACGAAGGTCACGGGCACCTGGTGGGTGAAGGCACGGCGCAGGTCGGGGTCGGCGTCGACGTCCACGCTCACCCAGTCGGCGCCGACGCTCGCGCAGACCTCCTGCACCACGACCTCCGCCGCCTCGCACAGGTGACACCCCGTGCGGGTGTAGAGCACCACCCGGGCGTCGTTCGCGTGCGGGACCTTCGGGCGACGGCGGCCGATCACGACGCCGGCTCGGCACCGAGGCCGAGGATCTCGCTGCGGGCCATGGCACGCAGGCGTCCCTTGGCGACCGTGCCGGAGGACCGGGGGAGGTCGTGGACGACGACGACCTCCGACGGCTGCTTGAACCGGGCGAGCGACTCCGACGCGACCGCGCGGACCCGCTCGACGACGTCGTCGTCGGCGAGGCCGTCCTCGGCGACCACGAAGGCCACCACGGCTTGGCCGGTCGTGGCCGACGGCGTCCCTACGACGGCGACCTCCTGGACGCCCCCGACCCCGGAGAGCACCTCCTCGACCTCCGACGGGTACACGCTGAAGCCGGAGACGACGACGAGCTCGCTCAGCCGGTCGCGCACGACCAGCTCGCCGTCGTCGTCGAGGTAGCCGATGTCGCCGGTGAGGTACCAGCCGTCGGCGTCCGGGCCGTCGGCCCCGTCGGGCCAGTAGCCGGAGAAGAGGTTGGCGCCGCGGATCCGGATCTCCCCGGGGTCGCCGGGCTCGGCCGGCCGCGTCCGCTCCTCGACGATCTCGAGCTCGATCCCGGGGAGCGGACGACCGACCCGTCCTGGACGCGGTCCCGTGCCGGCCGGACGGTCGTCGGCCCCGACGAGGGTGGAGGCGATGACCGGACCGGCCTCGGTGTGGCCGTAGCCCTGCTCGATGACGTGACCTGCGGACGCCGTGAAGGCGTCGGCGAGGTCCGGCTCGAGGACGCCGGCGCCACTGACGACGCTACGGACGCCGGCGAGCGCCTCGCGCACGTCGGAGCGCCCCGCCCACGCGGCCACGACCGGCGGTGCGATCGGCAGGATCGTCACGCCCTCCTCGGCGATCGTGCGCAGCAGGACGTCGGAGCGGAAGCCGTCGACGAGGACGAGTCGCGCGCCGGCGTGGAGGGCTTGGCCGAGGATGACGTTGAGCCCGTAGACGTGGTGCAGCGGCAGCAGCCCCAGGAGCACGTCGTCGGACGTGGGGCCTTGGAGCGCGGTCAGCTGCTCGATGTTCGCCAGCAGCGCACGGTGCGTGAGGATCGCGCCGCGCGACGGCCCGCCGCGCCCGGAGGTGAAGAGGATGGCCGCGCGCGCCTCGGCGTCCGGCGGGGCCATGGGCGTGGAGGGAGGTGCGGCAGCGACCAGGTCGTCGACGGACGTCTCACCCGCGGCCGGGTCCGCACCCGCGACGACGAGGTCGACCGCGGCCAGGGCGGCCGCGCGCACGAGCGGCGCTCCGCGGTCGTCGGCGATCGCGAGGCGCGCCCCGCTCTCGGTGACCATGCGCGCGACCTCCGCGACGTCGGCCCGGGGGTTGACGGGGACCGCGACCATGCCGCCGCGCACCGTCGCGAGGTAGGCCACGACCATGTCGATCCGGTTGCCCGCCACGAGGGCGACCCGGTGCCCGGCCCGCAGCCCCCGAGCGGTCAAGCCGCGAGCGAGGTCGTCGACGGCCGCGTCCAGGTCGGCCCAGGTGAGCTCGCGCCGGACCGGCTCGGTCTCCACCAGCGCGACCGCACCGGGGGTGCTCGCTGCGGCCGTGCGCAGGAGGTCGGCGACGTTGCTGATCACCCGTCGAGTCAACCACAGGGCCCCTGGTCCGGGCAGCCGATAGTGTGGAACGCATGACGAGCCAGCGTGTCGTCCCGAGCGCGCCGAACCTTCGGTCGCGATCGGTGCTGGCCGGTCAGGCGGCCGCCGCGACCGCCGAGGTCGAGCACGCGTTGGCTCCCGAGCCCGACCCCACGGCAGCCGCCTTCTTCGACGTCGACAACACCCTCATGCAGGGCGCGTCGATCTTCCACCTGGCCCGCGGGCTCCACCGCCGAGACTTCTTCACCACCGGTGACATCGTCCGCGCGGCCTGGCAGCAGCTCTACTTCAGGATCGCCGGGGTCGAGGACCCCGAGCACATCGCGAGGGCGCGGTCGTCGGCGCTCGCGTTCATCGCCGGCCACCGGGTCAGTGAGCTCGAGGAGATCGGCGAGGAGATCTTCGACGAGCAGATGGCCTCGCGCATCTGGCCGGGCACGCGAGCCATCGCCCAGCAGCACCTCGACCGGGGCGAGCGGGTGTGGCTGGTCACCGCGGCGCCGGTGGAGGTGGCCCGGGTGATCGCCCGCCGCCTGGGTCTGACCGGCGCCCTCGGCACCGTGGCCGAGGCCGTCGACGGCGTCTACACCGGTGAGCTGGTCGGGGAGATGCTCCACGGGGAGGGCAAGGCCGTGGCGGTGCGGGCCATCGCCGAGCAGGAGGGTCTGGACCTCGAGCGCTGCTCGGCGTACTCCGACTCCAGCAACGACCTGCCCATGCTGTCGCTGGTGGGTCATCCGTGCGCGGTCAACCCCGACGCGGCCCTGCGCTCCCACGCCCGCAAGCAGGGGTGGCAGATCCGCGACTACCGCATGGGCCGCAAGGTGGCCGTGGCGGGCTCGCGGACCGCGCTCGCCGCCGGCGTCGGCCTCGGTGCGTGGCGCGTCGCGAGACACGTGCGCCGGCAGCGCTGAACCATTCTCTCGAACTACTGACACGCCGGGCCACCGCTCGGTAGCATCGAGCCTGATCTTGGGAGGGATCATGGCCGATCTGGGAGGACTGCGCCTCGTGCTGTGGCATGCGCTGCAGCACGACGGCCTCCTCGTCGCGTCGGTCATGGCACCGCGCGAGGACCAGCCACTGCCGGGATCGAGCACCCACCGGCCCGACGTCGGGGACGACCCGGACCAGCTGCGGCTGCAGGCGCTCGTCGACCTCGCCCGCGCCGGCGACGCCGAGGCGTTCGGACAGCTCTACGACCACTACGTCACTGGGATCTACCGCTTCATCTACTACCGGGTCGGCTCGGCGCACCTCGCCGAGGACCTCACCAGCGAGACCTTCGTCCGCGGTCTCCGCGCCATCCAGCGGTTCACCTGGCAGGGCAAGGACTTCGGCGCCTGGCTCACGACCATCGCGCGCAACCTCGTCGTCGACCACTTCAAGTCGAGCCGCGCCAGGCTCGAGCTCGTCGCCGACGACGTCCCCGAACCGGGCGTGCGCGAGCCGAGCCCCGAGGACGGGGTGCTCGCGCTGCTCACCAACGAGATCCTGCACGACCTGGTCAACGCGCTGCCGCCGGAGCAGCGCGACTGCATCCTGATGCGCTTCATCCAGGGCCTCAGCATCGCCCAGACCGCTGCCGCCCTCGGCCGCAGCGAGGGTGCCGTCAAGCAGCTGCAGCTGCGTGCCGTGCGCAACCTCGCGAAGTCGGTCCCGGAGGACCTGCGATGAGTCCCGTCACGAAGGGTCCGGCCTTCATGAACCACGTCACGTGGGGTCCTTCGTCCCGTAACCTGCCCGACGTCTGCCTCGTTGTTCCCTCGGACGATGCTGAGAGGAGCCCGTCATGACTCGCCGTCGCGACGCCGACGCCCATGCCTTCCACGAGGCGTGGGAGAACGGCATGCCCGCTGACGGCGAGGTGGCCGACCTCCTGAGGACCGCCGAGGTGCTGTGCCGCACTGCCTCGGTTGCTCCGTCGGCCGACTTCCGGGCGTCGCTGCGCGAGGAGCTGATGGCCGAGGCGGCCTCCGTCCTCGTCGCCGACCCCGCCTCCCTGCGCGCGGCGCCGCCCGCACCGCAGCGTCGGACCGGGCGCGGCCGTCGGCGCGCCGCGAGCGTCACCGCAGCCCTCGTGACCTCCCTCGGTGCCGTCTCCATGGTGGCCTCCAGCGCCTCGGCGATCCCCGGTGACGTGCTCCACCCCGTCAAGCTCGGCGTCGAGCAGGTCCAGCTCTCGTTCAAGGACCAGGGCGCGGAACGGGGGTCCTTCCAGCTCGAGCGGGCCTCCGAGCGGCTCCGCGAGGCCGAGGCCCTCGCCGCGGCCGGACGCCCCTCCGAGGTCGCGACGTCCCTGCAGCGCTTCAACCAGCTCGCCGGCGAGGGCAGCACCGCACTGTTCGCCGACTTCACCGGCGAGGGTCGCACGGAGTCGGTGGAGGAGGTCAACACCTTCGTCGCCGACGCCACCGACGTCCTCACCGGCCTCGCGCCCGACGGCCGCGACGCCGCCTACGCTGCGCAGTGGGACGAGGCCGCGCGGTCCCTGAGCTCACTGGCCCTGGAGTCGTCGCGCCTGTGCGCCCGGTGTGCGACCCCCGACGTCGACGCGCTGGTGCGCTCGGTCACGGCAGCGGTGCAGGACCGCACGCTCCCGACGCCCCAGACGCAGAAGGCCTCCGCGCCCGAGTCCGAGCCCGTCGCCTCCCGCAGCAACGGCGGTGCCGCGGCCGGCTCGGCGCCGGCACCGAGCGCGAGCACGCCGAGCACCGGGTCGACGCCGCGACCGGCGCCGGGTCCGAGCTCGCCCCCACGGCTGACGGACGTCACCGACCCGCTGCTCGGTCCGATCCTCGGCACCAGCGAGACCGAGGGTCTGATCCCCGGTCTCCTGGGCGGCCTGCTCGGATCGCCCCAACGCTGACCACACGGTACTGACTGCTCGGGGCCGACTGCTCGGCGCCGACTCCCGCTCGCCGGTCGAGGAGGAGCGCCCGACTCAGAAGAACGGGCTGCCGCGGTCCACGAGGAGCGCGTAGAGCGTCTGCTGGATCGTCTCGCGCACCTGGTCGGTGACGTTGAACAGCAGCATGGGGTCGTCGGCCTGGTCCGGTTCGTAGGCGTCGGTGCGGATCGGCTCGCCGAACTCGATGATCCACTTGCTCGGCAGCGGCACCAGGCCCAACGGACCGAGCAGCGGGAAGAACGGCGTGACCGGCAGGTACGGCAGACCCAGCAGGCGGGCCAGGGACGGCACGTTGCCGATGAGCGGATAGATCTCCTCGGCGCCCACGATCGAGACGGGGACGATCGGGACCTGCGCGCGCATCGCCGAGGACACGAAGCCGCCCCGACCGAAGCGCTGCAGCTTGTACCGCTCGGCGAACGGCTTGCCGATGCCCTTGAACCCCTCCGGCCACACCCCGGCCACCTCGCCGGAGGCCAGGAGCCGCTCCGCGTCCTCGGTGCAGGCGAGCGTGGCACCCACCTTGCGGGCCATCTGCCCGATGAAGGGCAGGGCGAACACGAGGTCGGCACCGAGGGGACGCAGGTCGCGCCCCCCGTACTTCTTGACCGCGTAGCCAGTGATGATGCCGTCGATCGGGACGGTCCCGGAGTGGTTGGCCACCAGCAGCGCGCCGCCCTCGGCGGGGATGTTCTCGGCCCCGCGCACCTCCAGGCGGAACCACGTCTCGGCCAGGGGCTCGACCGCGGAGGTCAGGATCTCGGTGATCTGGGGGTCGAAGCCGAACTCGTCGACGGCGTAGTCGCCGGCCAGCCGGTGGCGCAGGGCGGAGATCATCGTGGCGAGCCGGGCCTCCCAGTCCTCGCCCAGCACCCGCTGCGACGCACCGACGACCGCCTGGACGATCTCCTCCAGGGGGATGCCGGGCATCGAGGCCGGGCCGGCCGTCCGGGTCTCGCGCGCCGCCTCCTCCGCGGCGGCCGCGGCGGCCGCGGCCGCGTCGTCGTCGGTGACGGCCCGCAACCGAGGGCCGCTCGAGCGTGCCGACCGGCCACGTCCGCCCGCGGGACGGTCCGTGGCGGCACCGGCCGACGTGGCGCGCCCCGGTCCCGTGGACGGACCCGCCGACGGCTGCTCCTTCGCGGCCTGTGTCTTCCCAGCCTGTGTCTTCCCCGCCCCGCCCGTCGGCTGAGCCTTCCCCGACTGGGTCTTCGCCGGCTGGGTCTTCTCGGGTCGCGCCCCCGCGGAAGGGGCCTGACCCTGTGCAGCAGCGCGTGGCGCAGGCCTGGTCCGCGACCGGCCGGCCGGTCCGCCGGCGAGCGAGCGCGACGCCGCCGACGGCGAGGACCGCCCTCGGGTGCCTCGACCCGCGGGTCCGTTGGTGCCGATGCTGCGACGCTCGTCGTTCACGCGTTCCTCCCGATGCCCGCCAGGATCCCGGGCCGCACCGCGGCCCGGAACTCCTCGAAGATCTCCTCGGTGGTGTACCGCGGTTCGTAGCCGAAGATCTCCCGCAACGCCGTGGTGTCCACCACCCGCCCGTACGTGAGCACCCGGTGCAGGTCCGGCGAGAGCGTCCCGCCCATCAGACGGGTCAGCCGGGCGGCGCCGCTGGCGAAGCCGAGCGAGGGGAACGGCACGGTGGGTCGACCGAGGCGACGCGCCGCCTGCGAGAGCAGCAGGACGCCGTCGCCGGCGAGGTTGAAGGTTCCCGGTCGGTCCTGGACGACCGCCTCGGTGGCGACGGCCAGAGCATCGTCGAGGTGGCAGAACTGCAGCCTCGGGTCGTAGCCGATCGCCGTGGGGAGCATGGGGTTCAGGAAGTAGTCCCGCAGCGGGGTCTGCACGTCCGGGTGGAGGACCTGTGCCGAACGCACGGTCGTGATCAGCACCTCCGGGCGTCGACGAGCGAATCCTCGGACGTAGCTCTCGACCTCCACGATGTCCTTCGGGAAGCCCGAGCGCACACCGCCGCGCGCCACACTGGACTCGGTGAACATGGCGGGGTCGCGCGGCGACGACCCGTAGACGGCCGTCGACGAGCCCACCACGAGCTTCGTCAGCAGGGTCGAGCGCTGGCAGGCCGCCAGCAGCTGCATCGTGCCGATGACGTTGCGCTCCTTGGTGCCGGCGCCGCGTCCGCCACCGGAGCCGAGGTCGAGGTGGACCACGGTGTCGACGTCCTCGACCGCCATGATCTTGCCGATGACGGGGGTGCGGATGTCGGCCCTGACGAACTTGACGCCACCGAGCTCACCGGACGGCGGGCGCAGGTCGAGGCCGACCACGCGGTCGATGCCGAGCGCGTCGCGTCGTTCGGCGAGGTGGCGCGAGAAGAGCGCGCCGAACGGACCGGCGACACCCGTGACCAGGACGACGCGGCCCATGGGCCTTACTTGCCGAGCTTGCGGCGCTGGACCCGCGTGCGCTTGAGCATCTTGCGGTGCTTCTTCTTCGACATCCGCTTACGACGCTTCTTGATGACAGAACCCACAGGTGACCCTTTGCATGACGGGAGAGGACAGAAGCCCCCAGTCTAGGTGGTGGACGGGCGCCTGACTCAGCCGGCCTCGTAGAAGGACCTCTCGAGGTAGGCGCGCACGGCCTCCTCGGAGACACGGAAGCTGCGGCCGACGCGGATGGCCTCGATCTCGCCGGAGTGCACGAGCCGGTAGACCGTCATCTTGGAGACACGGATCTGCTCGGCCACCTCGGCCACCGTCAGGAACGTCGTTCCGTCCGCCATCTCATACCTGCTTCCTGGGCGGCACGCGCGTTCCCCGGCTTCCCCACCGGGGAGTGAACGCGCGTGCCTGAGGGAACAGTAGTGGTTCATGGGGCACGAGGGATAGGTTTTGCCCAGCACTCGGGACCTTGGGCCCACCGCGAGGACGCGTCACAGCGTGGGGTCGATCCCGTGCCACGGGAAGCACTCGGTCCGGGTGGCCTGGATCTGGCGGTCCAGCCAGCTCGCGGGGTCGAAGCCGAGCTCCCACGCACGGTAGCCGGCGGATCGGCCGTCGCCCATGCGGAAGGGCGGTGAGATGCCACGCAGCCGCTGCACCTCCGCCCGCCAGTCGAGCGGTGTCTCGGTCGCCGGGTCGACGTCCGCGTCGGCGACGACGGCCAGCAGGTGGGCCCAGGTACGAGGGACGACGTCGGTCACCGCGTAGCCGCCACCACCGGTCACGACCCAGCGGCCACCGGCGACCTCCTCCGCGAGGTCGCGCAGCGCCCGGTAGGAGGCCAGCTGCCCGTCGACGCTCAGCATCAGGTTGGTGAGCGGGTCGTCCATGTGGGAGTCGCAGCCGTGCTGGGTGACCAGCACGTCCGGACCGAACTCGCGCAGCACCTGCGGCACGACCGCGTGGAAGGCGCGCAACCACCCGGCGTCGGACGTCCCCGGCGGCAACGCGATGTTGACCGCCGAGCCCTCCGCCCCCTCGCCGCCGACCTCGGTCGCCCACCCGGTCCCGGGGAAGAGCGACTGCGGACCCTCGTGGATGGAGATCGTCAGGACGCGCGGGTCGTCGTAGAACAGCTGCTGCACGCCGTCGCCGTGGTGGGCGTCGATGTCGACGTACGCGACCTTCTGCGCGCCCTGGTCGAGCAGCCAGGCGATCGCCACCGCGACGTCGTTGTAGATGCAGAACCCGCTGGCCCGGTCCGCCATCGCGTGGTGCAGGCCGCCGGCGATGTTGACCGCACGCCGGGTCTGCCCCGTCCAGACCCGTCGGGCCGCCTCGACCGTCGCACCGGCGATGAGCGTGCTCGCCTCGTGCATCCCGGCGAAGACCGGGTTGTCCTCGGTACCGAGACCGATCGAGGGGTCGGCGTGCGTGGGATGCGCGGACAGCTTGCGCACGCGCTCGACGTACCCGGCGGCGTGCACCGCGAGGAGCTGCTCGTCGGTGCACGCGTCGGCACCGACGACGTCGAAGGCGTCCAGCACGCCGAGCTGTCGCGCGAGAGCCATCGTCAGCTCGACGCGGACCGGGGCCATCGGGTGGGTCTGGCCGAAGTTGTAGGCAGTCAGCCGGTCGTCGAAGACGAGGCACGGGCGCTCGGACATGGCGATCAGCCTACGGTCCGACCGGGGCGTCGGCCGCACACGGCCGGGTCACGAGCCGGAGAGCTCGGCCGAGCGCCGAGCGGCGGCGCGGATCCCCGCGACGAGGGCGCCCCGCACCCCGGCGGCATCGAAGGACTCGATCGCCGCGGCGGTGGTGCCGTTCGGCGAGGTGACCTTCCTTCTCAGCTCCGCGGGACCCTCGTCCCCGCTCGTCAGCAGTGCCGCGGCACCCGTGAGGGTCTGGGCCGCGAGCCGTCGGGCGACGTCCTCGTCCAGGCCCTCGGCGGTCCCGGCCTCCACCATCGCCTCGGCGAGGTAGAAGACGTACGCCGGTCCCGAGCCGGAGACGGCGGTGACCGCGTCCTGGTGCGCCTCGTCGACGACGGCCACGTCGCCTGCGGTGGCCAGCAGGGCCACGACGCCGGCCACCTGGTCGTCCCCGGCCGAGGCGCCCGCCGAGACGCCGAACATCCCCTCCCCCACCAGCGCCGGGGTGTTGGGCATCGCCCGGACGACGGCGACTCCCGGCTCGAGCGCGTCCTCGATGACGGTCGTCCGCACGCCGGCCGCGAGCGAGACGACCACCGCGCCCGGCGCGATCTCGGGACGGACCTCGGCGAGCAGGTCGGGAACGTCCTGGGGCTTGACGGCGACGAGCAGGACGTCGGCACCTCGGGAGGCAGCGCGCGGGTCGACGACCTCGACGCCGTGCTCGGCCCGCAGGGCCTCGGCCCGCTCGGTGAACTTCTCGGCGACGACGACGTCACGGTGTCCGGCGGCGACGAGGGCCGAGAGCAGCGTCTCGCCCATGACGCCGCCACCGAGGATGGCGATGCGTGGCATGCCGTGCAGCCTAGCCGCGGCGCGCCGGGGCCCGAGCCGCGTGGTCTACCCTCGCCGGGTGCGCTCTCGCGTCGACCCGTTCGTCGTGCTGCTGCTCTCCGCGGCAGTGTTCGCGAGCTTCTTCCCCGCCACCGGCGCGGTCTTCGAG
Source organism: Aeromicrobium halocynthiae (assembly GCF_039531385.1). NCBI lineage: Bacteria > Bacillati > Actinomycetota > Actinomycetes > Propionibacteriales > Nocardioidaceae > Aeromicrobium > Aeromicrobium halocynthiae. The sequence goes on from NZ_BAAAPY010000003.1 coordinate 248,613, forward strand.
GCCCTGCAGGTGGTCGTCGTCGTGGCCATCGGGCTGTTGTTCTTCCTCTACGGGACCCGGTTGTCGACCGCCGAGACGGTCGCCGGGCTGCGCAACTGGCGCCTGCAGCTGGTCCTGCTGCTGACGACGTTCGCCGTCTTCCCGGTCCTCGGCCTGGCCATCGGCCTGCTGCCCGAGGAGGTCCTCGATCCCGGGCTCGCCGCGGGTCTCCTGCTCGTGTGCCTCGTGCCGTCGACCGTGCAGGGGTGTGTCGTCTTCACCCGCATCGCTGGGGGCAACACCGCCGCCGCGGTCGTGAGCGCCTCCCTGTCGAACCTCGTGGGAGTCTTCCTCACCCCCGCCCTCGTGGCGCTCCTGATGACCGCCGACGCCGAGGTCGACGCGTCCGCCGTGCTGCGGATCGTCGCCCAGCTGCTCGCCCCCTTCGTCCTCGGCCAGCTCCTGCGCCGGTGGGTGGGCCGCTGGGTGGCGCGGCACGACCCGACGCTGCGCGTCTTCGACCGGTCGACCATCGTCCTCGTCGTCCTCGTGGCCTTCAGCGAGGGCGCGGAGGCGGACGTCTGGTCGTCGGTCGACGTCCTCGACGTCGCCGTCGTGCTCGGGGCGTGCGTCCTGCTGTACGTGGCGATCGTGACCTGGATCCTCGTCGTCGGCCGCGTCTGCCGCTTCGAGCGGGGCGACCGGCTGGCGCTGCTGTTCTGCGGGTCGACGAAGAGCCTCGCGAGCGGTCTGCCCATGGCCACGGTCCTCTTCATGGGCGGCGACGTCGCCCTGCTCGTGCTGCCGCTGATGTTCTACCACCAGCTGCAGATCGTCATCAGCGGCGTGCTCGCCACCCGTCTCGGCCGTGCGGGCGGGTCGTCGTCCTGAGCCGGCGAGCGGGCCCTGGGGGAGGTCAGTCCGGCGCGCCGGACGGGACGGCGAAGCGACGCGTGAAGGCGAGGGCCTCGCGCAGGTCGGCCTCGCGCGCCCCTTGGTCCACCGCCTTGCGGGTGTTGATCTCGACGACGATGTCGCGCGCGTAGCCGGCGTCGACGATGGTGCGCAGGAACTCCGCGCACGGCTGCGAACCACGCCCCGGGACGAGGTGCTCGTCCTTCGGCGAACCGAGACCGTCGGCGATGTGCACGTGCGCGAGCCGGTCGCCCAGCTCGCGGGCCATCGCCACCGGGTCGTCCTTCGCCGTGGCGCTGTGGGAGAGGTCGAGGGTGACGTGCGCGTAGTCCTCGTCGACGGGGTTCCAGTCCGGCAGGTAGGCGTGGAACTCCCGCTTGCCCGTGCGCCAGGGATACATGTTCTCCACCGCGTAGACGAGCCCGTACTCGCGCTCGAGGGCGGCGATGCCCTCGACGAAGCCCTTCGCGTACTCGCGCTGCCAGCGGAACGGCGGGTGCACGACGACGGTGCCGGCGCCCAGCTCGGCGGCCATCTCGGCGCTGCGGTGCAGCTTGCCCCACGGGTCGCTGCCCCACACCCGCTGCGTGAGCAGGAGCGTCGGGGCGTGGACCGAGACCACCGGGATCTCGTGGAACTCCGAGAGGGAGCGGCAGGCGGCGGAGTCGGTGCTGATGTCGTCGATGCCGACCATCACCTCCACGCCCTCGTAGCCGAGACGGGCGGCCGCCTCGAACCCGGTGGCGGTGGTGCCCGGGTAGGTCGAGGACGTCGACAGACCGATTCGCGGGGTCGCGACGGTCATCGATCGATCGACAGCGCGTCGAGCTGCTGCAGGAGCACGCCCTCGCGCAGCGCCCACGGGCAGATCTCGAGCTCGTCCACGTCGAAGAGGTCCATGGCCGCCTCCGCCACGATGCCCCCGGCCACCATCTGGTGCGCGCGGTCGGACGAGACGCCGGGCATGCGCGCGATCTCGTCGTCGCTGAGGACCCGCAGCTCGGCGATCAGGGGCGTGAGGTCCTTGCGGCGCAGCGACCGTCGCACGTACTGCCCCTCGCTCGAGGGCGCCGCCCCGCACATCCGCGCGAGGGAGCGGAACGTCTTGCTGGTGGCCACGGCGTGGTCGAACGCTCCACCGCGCAGCAGGCTGCCCGCGTCCGCTGCCAAGGTCGAGCGGACGTGGCGACGCAGCTCGTCCAGGCGTGAGCGGTCCGGGACGAGCCACTCGCGGGTCAGGCGCCCGGCTCCCAGCGGCACGGACTGGGCGACGTCGGGGTGCTCGTCGGCGCCGACGGCGATCTCCAGCGAGCCGCCACCGATGTCGAAGACGCCGAGGCGTCCGGACGACCACCCGAACCACCGGCGCACCGCGAGGAACGTCAGCGTGGCCTCGTCGGCGCCGGGCAGCACCGCGACCTCCAGGCCCGATGCCTCGCGGACCGCCTCGAGGACCGCGTCGGCGTTCACGGCGTCGCGGACGGCCGAGGTGGCGAAGGCGACGACCGTCGAGCACCCGCGGTCCTCCGCCTCGGCCTTGGCCTGGAGGACGTACTTCACCAGCCGGTCGATGCCGTGGGGGGTGACGGCCTGGTCGGCGTCGAGGTGCTCGGCCAGCCGCAGCGGCTCCTTGAACGACGCCGCCGGGAGCGGTGGTCCGCCACGGTAGGCGTCGACGATGAGCAGGTGCCCGGTGTTCGAGCCGATGTCGAGGACGCCCATGCGCATGCCGCCATCCTCCCACGCAGCCGTCTGGATGCGCGGCCTACAGTGCGACGCATGCCCGAGATCGATCTCGGATTCCCCCGGTCGTGGGTGGAGTTCGCCAATCCCGACGACGCCGACGAGGTGTTCCGGTGCGACCTCACCTGGCTGACGTCGCGGTGGACGTGCATCTTCGGCGCCACCGACGGCCCCTCCTGTCCCGGCATCTACGCCAGCAGCCCCGACGCCGGGTGCTGCACCCTCGGGGCGCACTTCGCCGACGACGCCGACCACGAGCGCGTGGCCACGGCGGTCGGACGCCTGACCCCCGAGGTGTGGCAGCGGCACGCCGAGGGCACCGGCCCGAAGGGGTGGACGGAGACCGACGCGGACGACGAGCTCAAGACCCGCGCCGTGGCCGGCGCCTGCATCTTCCACAACGCCCGGGACTTCCCCGGCGGCTACGGCTGTGCCCTGCACGCGCTGGCCCTCGACGAGGGCGTCGAGCCGCTCGAGCTCAAGCCCGACGTGTGCTGGCAGCTTCCCCTGCGACGATCCTTCCGCGACGTCGACCGCGGCGACGGCACCTCCTACCTGGAGGTGCAGATCGGCGAGTACGTGCGCGCCGGCTGGGGTCCGGGAGGGGCCGACCTCGACTGGTACTGCTCGTCCAACACCGAGGCCCACGTGGCTCCCGAGCCGGTCTACGTCTCCAACCGCGCCGAGCTCGTCGCGCTCATGGGTGAGGCGGCCTACGCCGAGCTGCAGCGCCAGTGCGAGGACCACCTCGCCGCCGGCGCACCGAACGTCCACCCCGCCACCGAGGCGGGGTCGGTGCGGCCGTGACCGTCCTGGCGCGAGCCCGACGCCTCGGCACCGACCCCGGGGGCGTCGTCCGGATCGGGCTCGGGCAAGAATGGCGTATGCACCTGGACCACCTCTCCTTCGCCGCCGGACCCGACGGACTCGCCGCGACGATCGCGGACCTGGAGGCCCAGCTGGGAGCCACGTTCCTCGACGGTGGCGCGCACCCCCGCTTCGGAACGCGCAACATGATCCTGCCGCTGCGCAACCGCCAGTACCTCGAGGTGGTGGAGGTGCTCGACCACCCCGCAGCCGACAAGGCCGCGTTCGGCCAGGTGGTCCGCGAACGGACCGAGGCCGGTGGTGGGTGGATGGCGTGGTGCGTCTCCGTCGACGACATGACCGAGGTCGAGCGCCGCATCGGGCGCCACGCCGTCCCCGGCAACCGTCGCCGTCCCGACGGGTTCAACCTGCAGTGGCGCCAGATCGGCACGAGCAGCATGAAGGTCGACCCACAGCTGCCCTACGTCACGAAGTGGGAGATCGAGGAGTCCGAGCACCCCTCGCAGATGGCCGAGTCCGACATCCACCTCGTCGCCGTCCAGATGGCCGGTTCGCCCGAGCGGCTCTCGGACTGGCTCGGCGAGCCGGCCGTGACGGCACTGGAGCAGATCGCCGTCGAGTGGGTCGCGCCCAACGCCCAGCCCGGCATCATGTCCGTCACGTTCCGCACCGGCGCGGGCGACGTCACCATCTGAGGCACGCCGCGCGACCCGAACGCGTCGACCCCGACGGCCCGTACGCGATGACGCGCCTGCTGGCGCGAGTGCGCCGGGTGGAGGACCTCCTCCTCGGTGCCCTCGGTGCGGCGGCCGGGACGCTGCTCGTCCTCGGCACGTTCGCCAGGTACGTCCGAGGGTGGTACGACGACGACGGGTCGTCGATGTCGGTCGCCGGCACCGGCATCGACGCAGCGGAGCACGGAGGTGCCGAGGGGTGGGTGTTCGCGATCGGGTCCCTGGGACTCGCCGCGCTCGCCCTGCTCACCGCTGCCGAGGCCTTCCGCCACCTCTCGCCCCACGCCGAGCTCGCACCACGACGTCACCGGTGGTGGGGCTGGCTCCTGGTGGTCGGTGTCGCCGTCGCCGGCCTCTTCGCCGTCCTCGCGGCCACGCAGGAGGCGCCCTACGACGACGACCGGCTGGTCGGGCCGGGTCTGTGGCTGCTGGTCGCGGGCACCGGGGCGTGGTGGGTGCTCGTCCTCGCCGCGGAGAGGATCCGCAGCGGTCGCCCGGCCTGACCCACGGGACCGCTCGAGCACGTCAGGCGTCGTCGGTACCGAGGCGGTCGATGGCCGGCCACCCGGCGACCAGGGCGGTGCCAGCGAGCAGCAGCAGCGACAGGACGTCCCACGGGACGCGGCCGGCGGGCCGGTCGAGGTCCATCGCGGCGTTCGTGACGGCGTCGTCGAGCGCGACGAGCGACTCCCGGGCCGCCATCAGGGCCAAGGTCACGAGGCAGAGGCCGAGACAGGCCCGCAGGCCCCAGCGGGGCCCGGCGGCGCGGTGCGACGCCACCGCGAGGACCGCGCCGAGCACGCCGGCGACGCCGACGACGAGCCGGTCCAGCGGGGGCTGGATCCCGTTCACGGCGTGCCACACGAGGTCGTAGCCGACCACGAGACCGAGCAGCAGCGCCGCCACGAGCCCGACGCGTCGCCGCCTCCCCGGCCGACCTGTCCCGATCCCCGTCACCGCGCCAGTCTGCCAGTCGAGCTGCGTCGGACCCGGCGCCTACGCTGACCCCATGCCCGCCAGCACCAAGGCCAAGCGCCCCGTCTACGCCTGTTCCGAGTGCGGTTGGACCACCGGCAAGTGGGTCGGGCGGTGCGGTGAGTGCCAGGCGTGGGGGACGGTCGACGTGCAGGCCGCCGCGGCGAGCACCGGGCGCACCGCGGCCGCGCCCGTCACCCGCCGGGCTCGCCCGATCACCGAGATCGAGGTCACCGAGGCTGCCAGCGTCCCGTCCGGCATCGGGGAGCTCGACCGGGTCCTCGGCGGCGGCGTGGTGCCGGGCGGCGTGCTCCTGCTCGCCGGCGAGCCGGGCGTCGGCAAGTCCACCCTGCTGCTCGAGCTCGCCGCGCAGTGGGCGCGGCAGGGTCGGCGCACCCTCTACGTCTCCGGCGAGGAGTCCGCGGCGCAGGTCCGGCTGAGGGCCGAGCGCACCGATGCCGTCCATCCCGAGCTCTACCTCGCCGCCGAGACCGACCTCGGCGCCCTGCTGACGCACGTCGAGGAGGTCGGACCCAGCCTGCTGGTCGTCGACTCCGTGCAGACCATCGGCTCGGCCGACGTCGACGGCGTCCCCGGCGGCGTCACCCAGGTCCGCGAGGTCGCCACCGCCGTCATCCAGCGTGCCAAGTCCGCCGGCATCGCGACGCTGCTGGTCGGGCACGTCACCAAGGACGGCTCCGTGGCCGGCCCCCGCACGCTGGAGCACCTCGTCGACGTCGTCCTGCAGTTCGAGGGCGACCGCGCCTCCCGACTGCGCCTCCTGCGGGCGGTCAAGAACCGCTTCGGACCGGTGGACGAGATCGGCTGCTTCGACCTCGCCGACGCCGGCCTGCTGGAGGTGCCCGACCCCACCGGACTGTTCGTCTCCCGTCACGAGACGCCGGTGCCGGGCACGTGCGTCACCGTCACGATGGAGGGTCGGCGCCCCTTGCTGGCCGAGGTGCAGGCGCTCACCGTCGAGACCGCCATCCCGTCCCCGCGGCGCACGTCGAGCGGACTGGACTCCGCCCGCGTCGCGATGATCCTGGCCGTGCTCACCAAGCACTGCGGCGTCAACCTCTCCAAGCACGACGTCTACGCCGCCTCCGTCGGCGGCGCCAGGCTGGTCGAGCCGTCCGTCGACCTCGCCGTCCTCGTCGCGGCGGCGTCGGCCGCGACGGGTCGGGTGGCACCGGCCGACATGGTCGTCCTCGGCGAGGTCGGCCTGGCCGGCGAGGTGCGCGCCGTGCGCCACCTCGGCGACCGCCTGCGCGAGGCCGCCCGCCTCGGCTTCACCCAGGCGGTCGTCCCCGAGGGCACCGACGCCTCCACCGTGGCGGTCCCCGGGCTCACGGTCACGCGCGTGGGAGACGTCCGCGCAGCGATGCGCAGCCTCGCCGCTGCGCCGACGCCCCTGCGTTCCCTAGACTGACCCGGTGCCCCAGCCGACCGACCTCCGCAGCGCCCTGTCGATGGTGGCGCCCGGCACCCGTCTGCGCGAGGGTCTCGAGCGGATCCTGCGTGGCCGCACCGGTGCCCTGATCGTCGTCGGGCAGGACAGCGTCGTCGAGCAGATCTCCTCCGGAGGGTTCGACCTCGACGTGCCCTTCACGGCCACCGGCCTACGCGAGCTGGCCAAGATGGACGGGGCGATCGTCCTCGACGCGTCGATCACCCGCATCCTCAAGGCCGGCGTGCACCTCATGCCGGATCCGTCGATCGTCACCGAGGAGACCGGCACCCGGCACCGCACCGCCGACCGCGTGGCCCGCCAGACCGGGCTTCCCGTCATCTCCGTGTCCGCCTCCATGCACCTCATCGCGCTCTACCTCGACGAGCAACGTCACGTCCTGGAGGAGGCCGCCGCCGTCATCGGCCGCGCCAACCAGGCGATCGCCACGCTCGAGCGCTACCGCCACCGTCTGGACGAGGTCACCGAGGCACTCTCCGCGCTCGAGATCGAGGACCTCGTGACCGTCCGTGACGTCGCTGCCGTCGCCCAGCGGCTGGAGATGGTGCGTCGGATCGCCGGCGAGATCGAGACCTACGTCCTGGAGCTCGGCAGCGACGGTCGACTGCTCGCGCTGCAGCTCGAGGAGCTGATCGGTGGCGTCGGGTCCGAGCGCGAGCTGCTCGTGCGCGACTACATGCCGACCGGGCGCCGGCGTCGCAGCGTCGAGTCGGTGCTGGACGAGCTCGCCGAGATCGACTCCCCCGCCCTCGTCGAGCTCGGCGTCGTCGCGCAGGCCCTGCGGATCGGGACCGACGCCTCCCTCGACGCACCCCTGGCACCGCGGGGCTACCGCCTGCTCTCACGCATCCCACGCCTGCCGGGCACGGTCGTCGACCGGCTCATCGAGCACTTCGGTTCGTTGCAGAAGCTGCTCGGCGCCAGCATCGACGACCTCCAGGCCGTCGACGGTGTCGGTGACCTCCGCGCACGCGGCGTCCGCGAGGGTCTGTCGCGCCTGGCGGAGTCGAGCATCCTCGAGCGCTACGTCTGACGCGAAGGACCGGACCGGTCGCTCACGACTCCTCGGGGCTCTCCTCGTTGTCGTCGCTGGGCTCCGGCTCCTCGTCGTCGCTGGGCTCCGGCTCCTCCTTCTCGGGCGCTGCCAGCCGGAAGGTGGTGGAGCCGGGTTCGCCGCCGAAGGTGCCGATGCGCAGCCGGTACTTGCCGGGGGACGCCCAGTCCTCGTCGTCGCTGCAGATCGGGCCGGAACCGCGACCGCTCCACGTCGCCTCGGCCACGGTGACCCAGCCCGGGGACAGCGCGACCGAACCGTCCAGCAGCGTCGTGCCGCGGCAGACGTCGGAGTCCCACACGGCCTGACCGCGTGCACTCACCAGGGCGACGACGTCTCCCGCGTCGGCGGTGAACGTGCACGGCTCCTCGGCGCTCGTCGACAGGCCGAGCTGGATCCTGACGGGCGCGCCGCTCGCCTGGTCCGGCGGCACCTGCGGGGAGATGCGGATCGACTCCGGGTCGCACGGCCTGCCCCCGGCGGCCACCGACACCGTCGTCTGGCGCGCCGACTCGTCGGACTCCTCGGCCATCTGCGGCCCGGCGGTCGGTCCTCGATCCTGGGCCGGGTCCTGGGTTTCATCGTCGGCCGGCGAGACCGCAGGGCGCGCCGGGGTCTCGGCCGCACCGCCCGTGGGCCAGACCTGCACGACCCCCCACGAGGCGAGCAGCAGCACGCCGAGCAGCAGGAGGCGGCGCCGCCAGTACACGGCGGCCGGCAGCGGACGGCTCACGGCCCAAGCCTACGAGTCATCGACCGTCCCCCCGGGCCGACGCGCCCGGTGCGCCGACCGGCTCCCTGGCATGATCGGGCGACGATGAGCGACTCGCCTGCGAACGGGGCCGACCTCGACGCGCTGCACGAGCGGGTGCTCGCGTGGTTCGAGGAGAACGCTCGCGTGCTCCCGTGGCGAGGCGTCGACGACCCGTGGGCGGTGCTCGTCTCGGAGCTGATGCTGCAGCAGACGCCGGTTGCCCGGGTGCTGCCGGTCTTCGAGGCGTGGATGGCGCGCTGGCCGACGCCGGCGAGCCTCGCCGCGGACCCTGCCGGCGAGGCCGTCCGCGCCTGGGGCCGGCTGGGCTACCCCCGCCGAGCGCAGCGGCTGCACGCCGCCGCCGTCGCCATCACCGAGCACCACGGCGGGGAGGTCCCGTCCGACCATGCCGCCCTGCTGGCGCTTCCCGGCGTCGGGGAGTACACGGCGGCCGCCGTAGCGAGCTTCGCGTTCGGACAGCGGCACGTCGTGCTCGACACGAACGTCCGAAGGGTCCTCGCCCGAGTCCTTCTCGGGCAGGCGCACCCGGCGCGCTCCCTCACGGCCTCGGAGCGCCGGCTCGCCGACCGAGCACTCCCCCGCGCAGACGCTCATCGTTGGGCCGCGGCCTCCATGGAGCTGGGCGCCCTCGTCTGCACGGCACGGTCCCCACGGTGCACCGAGTGTCCGGTGGCCGACCTGTGCCGGTGGTTCGCCGCCGGACGGCCGGAGCCCGACGAGCCGGTCCGACGCTCACAGGCCTGGACGGGCACCGACCGCCAGTGCCGAGGCCGGCTCATGGCGGTGCTGCGCGAGCACGAGGGCACCGTGCCGAAGGTCGCCCTCGACGCGACCTGGGACGACGCGACGCAGCGCGAACGGTGCCTGGACTCCCTGCTCGACGACGGACTCGTCACCGTGCACCCGGATGGCACCTTCTCGCTCTGACCGATCCCAGACCGGTCGGCCCCTTGACCTCGACCGAGGATGAGGTTCGAGGGTGAGGTCATGCCCTTCGTGCCCCGACGCCGACGCGCACCCCGGCACCCACGTCCGAGTCCGTCGAACCGCTGCGACCTGCCGACCGAGGTGCTCGACGCGCTCCTCCAGCGAGGGTGCGACGTCCCGGTCTGCCCCCCGACGTCGCCGGAGGTGCTCCGGCGGCCGGCTTGACGGTCCGCACCGGCACCGGGGAGTCGAGGATGACGCGCTGGACCACCGAGCCCATGAGCAGCTTGCCCACCGGGCTGCGACGCCGGCTGCCGATGACGAGCATCGTCACGCCGCTCTCGACGACCAGGTCGAGCAGGCACGGGGCCCCGTCGCCCCCGGCGGCCACGACGCGCACCGTCCAGGCGGGCAGGCTCGGCAGGGAGTCGAGGACGTCGGCGACGTGCGCCTCGGCCTCGCCGCGCTGCACGGCGTCGTCACCGTCGGGCACGTCGTCGATCACGTTCAGGACCTGAGCCTGGCGCACCGCGACCACGAGGGCCGCACGTCCGGCGTCGGAGTCGGTGTAGGCGACGGCGATGGTCGTGGTGGATCCCCTCGATGACGACTGATCGGCCACCACGCCAGGGCACCGGTGTGACCGTGACACCATGGGTCGGTTCGATCATCGGGGGAGAAGGTGCCATGGCCGCTCGACCCCTGCTGGGGCGCATCGTCGTCGGGGCGCTCGTGCTCGTCCTCGGCTGATTCACCGTCGCCGACGCCCGCGGTCTCGGTGACGGGGGCCGAGGCTCGGACCTCCCTCGCCGTCATCGCCCCGGCTGCGGCCGGCGGTGGGTGGGACCTCGTCGCCCGGGAGCTGCAGCTCGCCACCCGCACCGACTCGATCGTCGGCAACGTGCAGGTGGTGAACGCCCGGGGCCGCAGGCACCATCGGTCTCAGCCAGCTGGCACGCCGCGCCGGCGACGCCACGACCCTCATGGTCACCGGCACCGTGATGGTCGGCGGCGTGTCCATGAGCGACGCGAGCACGACGTTGCAGGACGTCACCCCCGTCGCACGACTGGCCGAGGACTTCGAGGTGCTCGCCGTGCCCGCCGACTCCGAGTGGCAGACGCTCGACGACTTCGTGCAACGACACCGGCGCCGCCGAGGTGCCCAGGTTCCTCGCCTACGGCACCGAGCGCCGTCTCGACCGTCGCCGCAAGGAGCCGGAGTTCGGCTCGGGCGCCATCCAGGGCGTCGCCGCACCGGAGACCGCCGGCAACGCCACCGCCCGCAGCGCCATGGGCTCGCTGCTCGCGCTCGGCCTGCCCACCTCGGCCACGGCCGCCCTGCTCCTGGCCGCCTTCCAGCAGTACGGCATGCAGCCCGGTTCGCTGCTGTTCGAGCGCAACGGCGAGATCGTCTGGGCGCTGCTCGCACGCCTGTTCGTCGCGATGGTGGCGCTGCTCATCCTGAACCTGCCGTTCGCGCCCCTGTGGGCCACACTGCTGGAGGTGCCGCATGCGCACCTGTACGCGGGGATCACCGTCTTCGCGAGCCTCGGCGTCTACGCGACCGGCGCGAGCACCACCGACCTCGCCCTGATGTGCGCCCTCGGCGTCCTGGCCTACGTGATGCGACGCAACGACGTCCCCATCGCTCCGGCGCTCATCGCGGTGATCCTCGGGCCGCCGGCGGAGTACTCGCTGCGCGACGCCATGGCGAACTCCGGCAACGACCCGCTCACACTCGTCAGCAGCCCGCTGACGATCGTGCTCCACACGCTGCTGGCGCTGGGCGTCGCGTGGGCGACGTGGTGACGCACCCGGGCGCGCCGCTCCCTGGACTTCTGAGTCCCGCCGGTTCCTGCGTCGACATCAGGGCCCTGACGCCTCGGCATCGCCGCGGCGCCGACCGACGACGACCGCGACGCCCGCCATCACGACGCCGGCGAGGACCAGCAACGCCCCCAGGATGCGGAACGGCTTGGGCAAGGACCGCCACTCGGAGATCTCCGCCCAGCTCTCCTGCGAGATCGGACAGTCTCTGTCGCTGTCGACGAAGCCCGAGGACGGGGTCCCCTCCGGTACGCACTCCGCCTCCGGCGGGCCGGGCTGCAGCAGGACGACGACGATGCCGACTGCGACCAGCGCACCGGCGACGGCGAGCGGACGCTTGGTCATGACCGACATCGAACCACGACGACGCCCGCCCGACCAGAGGTCGAGCGGGCGTCGTCGTGTCGAGCGGGCGGACTCAGTCGCCGGAGCCGGCCTCCACCGCGAGCGGGTCGGTGCCCTCGGTGAGCTCGAGGTCGGCCTTCGGGGTGCCCTTGAAGGTGAAGACGGCGTCCTTGCCCTCGCCCTCGACGTCGACCAGGATGATCTCGCCGGCCCGGACCTCGCCGAAGAGCATCTTCTCGGCGAGGGTGTCCTCGATCTCGCGCTGGACGGTCCGACGCAGCGGACGCGCACCGAGCACCGGGTCGAAGCCACGACGCGCCAACAGGTCCTTGGCCGCGGGCGTGAGCTCGATGCCCATGTCCTTGTCCTTGAGTCGCGACTCCAGGGAGCCGATCATCATGTCGACCATCTCGATGATCTCGTCCTGCGTGAGCGGCGGGAACACGACGATCTCGTCGACACGGTTGAGGAACTCGGGCCGGAAGTGCTGCTTGAGCTCCTCGGAGACCTTGGCCTTCATCTGGTTGTAGGACCCGACCACGTCGTCGGCACGGCTGAACCCGAGGTTCACGCCCTTGGCGATGTCACGCGTGCCGAGGTTGGTGGTCATGATGATGACGGTGTTCTTGAAGTCCACGACCCGGCCCTGGGAGTCGGTCAGACGACCTTCCTCCAGGATCTGCAGCAGCGAGTTGAAGATGTCCGGGTGGGCCTTCTCGACCTCGTCGAACAACACCACGCTGAACGGGCGACGACGGACCTTCTCGGTGAGCTGGCCGCCCTCCTCGTAGCCGACGTAGCCGGGAGGGGCACCGAACAGGCGCGCCACCGTGTGCTTCTCGGAGTACTCGCTCATGTCGAGCTGGATGAGGGCGTCGTCCTCGCCGAACAGGAAGTTCGCGAGCGCCTTGGACAGCCACGTCTTGCCGACGCCCGAGGGGCCGGCGAAGATGAACGACCCGCCGGGACGGCGCGGGTCCTTCAGGCCGGCACGGGTGCGGCGGATGGCACGGCTGAGCGCCTTGACGGCCTCGTCCTGACCGATGACCCGCTTGTGCAGCTCGGCCTCCATGTTGAGCAGGCGGCCGGACTCCTCCTCGGTGAGCTTGACGATCGGGATGCCGGTGGCGAGCGCGAGGACCTCGGCGATGAGCTCCTCGTCGACGACGGCCACGACGTCCATGTCGCCGGCGCGCCACTGCTTCTCGCGCTCGGCCTTGGCGAGGATGAGCTTCTTCTCCTCGTCGCGCAGGGAGGCCGCGGCCTCGAAGTCCTGCGCGTCGATGGCGCCCTCCTTGCGGCGGCGGACGTCGCCGATCTTGTCGTCGAACTCCTTGAGGTCCGGCGGAGCGGTCATGCGACGGATGCGCAACCGGGAGCCCGCCTCGTCGACGAGGTCGATGGCCTTGTCCGGCAGGAACCGGTCGGAGACGTAGCGGTCGGCCAGTGTGGCCGCCGCGACGAGCGCCTCGTCGGTGATGGTGACGCGGTGGTGCGCCTCGTAGCGGTCGCGCAGACCCTTGAGCATCTCGATGGTGTGCGCGATGGACGGCTCCGGCACCTGGATGGGCTGGAACCGGCGCTCCAGCGCCGCGTCCTTCTCGAAGTGCTTGCGGTACTCGTCGAGCGTGGTGGCACCGATGGTCTGCAGCTCACCGCGGGCCAGCATGGGCTTGAGGATGCTGGCGGCGTCGATCGCGCCCTCGGCCGCGCCGGCACCGACGAGGGTGTGGATCTCGTCGATGAACAGCACGATGTCACCGCGGGTGCGGATCTCCTTGAGGACCTTCTTGAGGCGCTCCTCGAAGTCACCGCGGTAACGCGAGCCGGCGACGAGCGCGCCGAGGTCGAGCGTGTAGATGTGCTTGTCCTTGAGCGTCTCGGGCACGTCGCCCTTGACGATGTTCTGGGCCAGGCCCTCGACGACGGTGGTCTTGCCGACGCCGGGCTCGCCGATGAGCACCGGGTTGTTCTTGGTGCGGCGCGACAGCACCTGCATGACGCGCTCGATCTGGGTCTCGCGCCCGATGACGGGGTCGAGCTTGCCCTCGCGCGCGGCCTGGGTGAGGTTGCGGCCGAACTGGTCGAGGACCGCCGACGTGCTCGGCTGGCTCTCCGCGGGGGCGCCGGAGGTCTCGGCCTCCTTGCCCTGGAAGCCGCTCACGAGCTGGATGACCTGCTGGCGCACGCGGTTGAGGTCGGCGCCCAGCTTGACGAGGACCTGGGCGGCGACACCCTCGCCCTCGCGGATGAGACCGAGCAGGATGTGCTCGGTGCCGATGTAGTTGTGGCCCAGCTGCAAGGCCTCGCGCAGGCTGAGCTCGAGGACCTTCTTGGCGCGCGGCGTGAACGGGATGTGCCCGCTCGGCGCCTGCTGGCCCTGACCGATGATGTCCTCGACCTGGCCGCGGACGGCCTCCAGGGAGATGTCCAGGCTCTCGAGCGCCTTGGCCGCGACGCCCTCGCCCTCGTGGATCAGGCCGAGGAGGATGTGCTCGGTGCCGATGTAGTTGTGGCTGAGCATGCGCGCCTCTTCCTGGGCGAGCACGACGACGCGACGGGCGCGATCGGTGAACCTCTCGAACATTCGTCCCCCTAGCAAGGGTTGTTGGTTCCGTTAAGTCTAGGCGTGAGCCCCCGGGCCCACTGCCCGGACGTCCACATCGGGAACAACGGAACCCTCGTCGGGGGTGTTCCCCCGTTCGCCGTGGGCGTAACGGGGCCCCGCGGACGATGCTCGCTCAGGTGTCGAGGTCGGCCTCGACGAGCGCCGCGACGGTCTCCACGGCGTCGGCGTCGTCGCTGGACACCGTCACCTCGGCGCCCTTCTGGGCACCGAGGGTCATGATGAGCAGCGCCGAGCCCGCGTCGACCGGCTCGCCGCCGGCGACGGCGAGCGTCACGGGGACGCCGGTGCCGACTGCCGCCTCGGCGATCGTGGCGGCGGGACGGGCGTGCAGGCCGACGGCTGAGCCGACGGTGACGGTCTTGCTGGGCATGGTTCCTCCTGGCGGGGTGGGTGTGTGGTGGGTCGGGGGCTCAGGCGTCCACGGCGTCGCGCGTGTAGACGTGCTCGAAGTCTCCCGCGGCGCGCTCGCGGCCGAGCTGCTTGAGCACGGTGACGGCGGCCGCGGCGACGAGGGTGCCGATGACGACGGCGGCGAGGAACCAGAGCACCTGGTCGACGGCGAAGAGCACGAAGATGCCGCCGTGCGGCGCGGCGAGCGTGACGCCACCGGCCATCGCGACGGCACCGGCGGTGGCCGAGCCGAGCATCATCGACGGGATGACGCGCAGCGGGTCGGCCGCGGCGAACGGGATGGCACCCTCGGTGATGAACGCCGCACCGAGGAGCCACGCCGCCTTGCCGTTCTCCTGCTCGGCCGGCGTGTAGAGGCTCGGGCGGAGCGCTACCGACAGCGCGAGGGCGAGCGGCGGGACCATGCCGCCGATCATCACGGCGGCCATGATCATGACCTCGGTCCCGCCGGAGGCGATCGCCTCGGCCGTGAGACCCGTGGTCGCGAAGACGTAGGCGGCCTTGTTGACCGGTCCGCCCATGTCGAAGGCCATCATCGCGCCGAGCAGGATGCCGAGCAGGATCATCGAGCCGCCGGAGAGGCCGTTGAGCCAGCTGGTCAGGCCCTCGGTGGCGTTGGCGATGGGGCGGCCGAGGACGAGCAGCATCAGCATGCCGGCGACGATGGTCGTGACCAGCGGGATGATGACGACGGGCATCAGGCCGGCGAGCCAGCGCGGGGCAGGCCGCTTGGCGATCCACCCGGCGATGAGTCCGGCGATCAGGCCGCCGACGATGCCGCCGAGGAAGCCGGCGCCGACCTGGTTGGCCAGGAAGCCCATCACGAAGCCGGGCGCGATGCCGGGCCGGTCGGCGATGGCGTAGGCGATGTAGCCGGCGAGTGCCGGGACGAGGAAGCCGAAGGCCCACGAGCCGAGCAGGAACAGCAGCGCACCGATGTAGGTGAGCAGGCTGCTGCCGAACAGGGCGTACTCGCCGGCGGCCGGCAGGTTCGTGAGGGTGTTCTCGTCGAGGATGTCCTCCGCCGTGCCGGTGACGTCGTACCCGGCGAGCAGGAATCCGAGCGCGATGAGCAGGCCGCCGGCGGCGACGAACGGGATCATGTAGCTGACGCCGGTCAGGAGCCACTGCCGCAGCTTCAGCCCGATCCCGGCGTGCTCGGGGGCCTCGTCGGCGCTTGCAGCGGCCTCGCCGTCGACCCGCTTGGCCTTCGGATCGGCCGCGGCGCGGACGGCCTCTTCGACCATCGCGTCGGGCTCGTTGATGGCGCGCTTGACGCCGGAGACGACGACCGGCTTGCCCGCGAACCGGGCGGCGTCCTTGACGCCGACGTCGGTGGCGAAGATGACCGCGTCGGCGGCCTCGATGGTCGACGGGGCGAGGGCCGCGGCACCGGCCGAGCCCTGCGTCTCGACCTGCAGGTCCACGTCGGCCCGCTCGCCGGCCTGCGTCAGCGCGTCGGCGGCCATGTAGGTGTGGGCGATGCCGGTGGGGCACGCGGTGACCGCGACGATCCGCGTGGTGCGCGGACCGGAGGTGGAGTCGGCGGGAGCGGCGGCCTCCTGCACAGCGGGGGCCGCCTGGGCGGGCGCGTCGGCGGGACCGAGCACGTCCTCCACGAGGTTCACGACCTCCTCGGCCGAGCCGGCGGCGCGCAGCGCGTCGGTGAACTCCGCGCGCACGAGCGCGCGGGCGAGGGAGGACAGCAGGGTCAGGTGCTCCTGGCCGGCACCCTCGGGAGCGGCGATGAGGAAGACGAGGTCGGCGCCGCCGTCCTTCGCGCCGAAGTCGGCGGCCGGAGCGAGGCGGGCGAAGACCAGCGTGGGGGTGGAGACGGCCGCGGACCGGCAGTGCGGGATGGCGAGGCCGCCGGGCAGGCCCGTGGCGGACTGGCCCTCGCGAGCGAGGGCGTCGTCGCTCAGCTGCTCGACGTCGTCGCTGCGGCCGGCGTCGGCGACGCGTGCCGCGAGGGCAGGGATGACCGCGCCGGCGTCGGCGCCGAGGTCGGCGTCGAGCAGCACGAGCTCGGGGGTGATCAAGCGGTCCATGACGGGTCCTTCGCGGTGGGTGCGTTGCCGAGGCCCTCGGCGGCTGGGGTCGCCAGCGCGTCGACGTCGGCGGGGGTCGGTGGGGTGGATCCGGGCAGTGCGGCGGCGGCGCTGCCGTGCGCGACGGCCGTCGCCACGGTGGTGGGGTCGTCGTGCCCGGCGACTCGCGCCAGGAGGTAGCCGGCGAGGGACGAGTCGCCGGCGCCGACGGTGCTGCGGGGGGTGATGGGCGGCGAGGCGCAGAACCACGACCCCGCGGCGGTGGCGAGGACGGCGCCGGTGGAGCCGAGGGTCAGCAGGACGTCGGCCGGGCCACGTTCCGCGCGCAACCGCTGGGCCGCCGCGGCGGCGAGCTCGGGGTCGGCCTCGACGGCCTCCGCGTCGCCACCGAGGATCTCGACCAGCTCGTGTCCGTTCGGCTTGACGACGTCCGGCGCGCACGCCGGGTCGGCCAGCACCGCCTCGAGCGCGGGCCCGGAGGTGTCGACGGCCACCCGGACGCCCGAGCCGCGCAGGGAGCGCAGCAGGTCGGCGTACCAGGACGGATCGACGTCGGTCGGCAGCGAGCCGCAGATCGCGACCCACTGCGCGCCACGCGCGGCCCGGAGCACCGCCGACGCGAGCTCGTCGAGCTCACGGCCCGTGAGGCCCGCCCCGGGGGCGTTGAGCTTCGTGGTGGTCCCGTCGGGCTCGGCGAGCGTGAGGTTCACGCGGGTCGGGTGGGCGACCGGGACGAGCCGCGTCGGCAGGCCCGTCGGCTCGAGGGTCGACAGCAGGGCGTCGTGCGGTCCGACGGGCACGACGGCGCACGTGCGCGCTCCCGCGGCATGGACCACGCGGGCGACGTTGATGCCCTTGCCCCCGGGCTGGTCGACGGCCGCACCGGTGCGCTGGACGGCGCCCCGCTCCAGGCTCGACCCCAGCGGGACGAGCCGGTCGATCGCCGGGTTGGCGGTGACGGTGACGATCATGCGAGCTGCACCTCCAGGCCGGCGTCACGCAGGCGGGCGACGTGGTCGGGGTCGGCGCCGTCGTCGGTGATCAGCAGGTCGATCGCGTCGAGGGCGGCGAACGTGACGAGGTACTCGGTGTCGAGCTTGCTGGAGTCCGCCAGCACGATGCTGCGCCGCGCCGCGGCGACGACGGAGCGCTTGACGGCCGCCTCGTCGAAGTCCGGCGTGGTGAGCCCGCGTTCGGCGGAGACGCCGTTGGCACCGAGGAAGGCGACGTCGGCCCGCAGGCGCGCGTACGTCGAGACCACGTCGGACCCGACGGCCGCAGCAGTGCGACCGCGGACCCGGCCACCGACGACGACCAGGTCGACGTCCTCGCGCCGCGAGAGCATGGCGGCGACGACCGTGCCGTGCGTGACGACCGTGAGGGAGGAGCCGACCGGCAGCTGCTCGACCAGCGCAGCGGTGGACGTTCCCGCGTCGACGAGGACGGTCCCGCCGTCGGCCGGCAGGTGCTCGGCCGCCGCAGCGGCGATGCGCAGCTTCTCGCGCCCGCTGCGCTCCTCGCGGTCGCTGAGACCGAGCTCGGTCGCCTGCACGGCGCTGCGCGCGACGGCACCGCCGTGGACGCGGCGGACCAGCCCGTGGCGCTCGAGCGCGTCGAGGTCGCGTCGGATGGTCTCGCCGGAGACTCCGAGGTCGCGGGCGGCGTCGCCGACGCTGACGCGACCGTCGCGGCCCAGCCGCTCGGTCAACGCTGCTCGGCGTTCCGCTGCGTACACGCGGTGCTCCCGTCTCTCATCACGAATCGATGTTGATTCATGTGGATTTGATGTTGATATGTGTTGTTCTACGGGATAGTCTGCCGATACGTCAAGCCACCTGGACGAAAAGCCTCGCGATGAGGTCGCCCGGGTCACACTCGGATCACTCCGCTCCCCTGGAGGCAGCATGCGTTGCACCGGCACCCCGGTCGTCCCGGGCATCGGCGTCGGCGTCGTCGTCACGCCGGCCCCCCGCCCGACCGTCCCCGCCGACGAGCCGACCCGTCCCGACCTGGCGGAGGCCTTCGCCGCGGCGTCCACCGTCGTCGCCGAGCGGCTCACGGCACGAGCCTCCGCCGCGAGCGGCGCGGCCAGCGAGGTCCTGAGTGCCACCGCAGCCCTCGCGACCGACCGCGGCCTCGCCGCCCTCGTCGCCAAGCACGCGGACCGCGGACCGGCCACGGCCGTCACCGCTGCCGTCGAGGAGCTCGAGGCGATGTTCACCGCCGCTGGCGGCCTCATGGCCGAGCGCGTGACCGACCTGCGCGACGTCCGCGACCGCGTCGTCGCGGAGCTGCTCGGGCTGCCCGAGCCCGGCATCGTGCCACCCACCGAGCCGTCGGTGCTGTTCGCCGACGACCTCGCCCCCGCCGACACCGCCGGCCTCGACCCCGAGCTCGTCGTGGGCATCGCCTGCCGCCTGGGCGGCACCACCAGCCACACCGCGATCATCGCCCGCCAGCTCGGGATCCCGTGCGTCGTCGGCGTCGCGGACCTGCCGGTGGAGGACGTGCCGGCGCGCGCCCTCGTCGACGGTGGTACCGGCGAGGTGCTCCCCGACCCCGACCCCGTCGAGGCGACCCGCCGCGTCGAGCACGACGAGGCTCGCCGCGCCGCAAGCGCCGACTGGGCCGGCCCGGGCGCGACGGCTGACGGCACCCCCGTCCAGGTGCTCGCGAACGTCCAGGACGCGGCCGGTGCAGAGCGGGCCGCCGCGGAGCCCGTCGAGGGGTTCGGGCTCTACCGCACGGAGCTGAGCTTCCTCGACCGCGGCTCGGAGCCGACCGTCGAGGAGCAGACCGACGTGTACGCGAAGGTCCTGCAGGCCGCCGGCGAGCACAAGGTCGTCGTGCGCACGCTCGACGCGGGCTCGGACAAGCCGCTCGCGTTCGCCGACATGGGCACCGAGCCCAACCCGGCCCTCGGCGTCCGGGGCCTGCGGGTCGCCCGCCGCATGCCCGAGCTGCTGGAGCGCCAGCTCGAGGCGATCGCCGCCGCGGCCGAGCGCACCGGCACCGAGACGTGGGTGATGGCGCCGATGGTCTCCGTGCTGTCCGAGGCGGCGGACTTCGCCGCCAAGGTCCGGGCGCTCGGACTCACGCCGGGCGTCATGATCGAGACGCCGTCGGCCGCTCTGCTGACCGACCGACTGCTCGAGCACCTCGACTTCGTCTCCGTCGGCACCAACGACCTCAGCCAGTACGCCTTCGCCGCCGACCGCATGGCCGCCGACCTCGGCGACCTCACCGACCCGTGGCAGCCGGGGTTGCTGCGGCTCGTCGAGATCATCGCCACCGCCGGACAGGAGGCGGACAAGCCCGTCGGCGTGTGCGGCGAGGCCGCCGCCGACCCGCAGCTCGCCTGCGTGCTCGCGGGGCTCGGCGTCACGTCACTCTCGTGCGCCGCCACCGCGGTGCGCGCCGTGGGCGCGCAGCTCGGCGCGGTCACGATGGACCAGTGCCGCGAGGCGGCCCGCGTCGCGCTCGCTGCGGACGATCCGGCTGCGGCGCGTGAAGCCGTCGGCGCGGCGCTCTCAAGCGACAGCCCCGGCATCTGAGACGCATCATGTGGTGACCGAGTAGCCCGGACCGTGCCGGGGGCGCCGGTCCATGCGTCTCGAGATCACACCAGACGGCGAGGGCACCGGGCACCGGGCACCGGGCACCGACGATCAGGCCGCGGACGAGAAGCGGATCATCGGGCGGAGTCGGGTGCGGACGTACAGGACACCGCGCCGAACACCAGGTTCCAGGTCGACTCGTCCCCCGCGTCGTCGCAGTGGTGGACCGTCCTCCCGGACTCCCGCTCCTCGCGTCGGACGTGAGCAGAGGCGCCCCATTCCTCCGGGTCGGGGAAAATGATGACGGCGTCGACACCCCTGTGAGACCAGGTCACGGGAAGGACGAGGGCGAGGTCCTGAGCGGTCGGGCCGTCCATCCTCAGCCCGATGCCGCGGACCTCCATGTCCATGCAGCGCAGGTCGAGCCGCCGAATGGTCGAGGAGGTCCACGCAACCAACGGCTCATCGAACTCGAGGGGCTCCCATGCGCCAGCGTCCGACATCGCTCCACCCTACGGTTCCACCTCGGTGGTTGACCTGTGGATCGGCGGCAGACATTGTCAGCAGTCGAGTGTATGTTCGTTACATGGAAGAGTTGGTAGGTGCAGCAGTCGACGATCTGGAGCTGGTCTCGCGCTCGCTCGCGCAGGCCGAGGCCGCCTCGTTCGCCGCCATGGTGCGCTACCGCGACGTCGAGGAGGCCCGCATTGGCGAGCTGGACTCGTCGATGCGGGCCCTGGTGGAGCGGTCGATGATCGCGATGGAGATCGGTCAGGCGATGGGTCTGTCGGAGCACCAGGTGGTGTCGCGGTTCGCCGTCGCCGACCGGGTCATCGAGCACGCACCCGCGTGCTGGGCTGCCTTCTGCGACGGGCTGATTGACGCCGCGCGGGTGCGGGAGATCTCCACCGGTCTGGACCGGCTCGAGCGGGAGTCCTCGTGGGCGCTGCTCGACGAGAAGGCCCTCGCCTATGCCACCACCCACACCACCAGTGAGCTGCGGGCCTGGATCAAGCGGTTCGTCACCCGCGTCGAGCCCGACGAGGCGCTCGATCGGGCCGAGAAGGCCCGTGAGCAGCGGCACGTGTCCCTGCACCACCTCGAGGACGGCATGTCCTGGCTCTCGGCCTACCTCCCCTCCCACCAGGCAGCCGCGGTGATGAAACGCCTCGACCGCGCCGCACGCATCCCCGTCGACGACGAGGACGACCGCACGTTGCCGCAGCGGACCGCCGACCTGTTCGTCTCGTGGCTCACCCACGGCGAGACCACCGACCTCCCGACGATCACCGGCGACGTCGCCGTCACCATCGAGGCCGACGTGCTCACCGGACTCATCGACGGCCACGCCGAGTCCTCCGACGGCGAGTGGTCCGTCCCGGTCTCGTGGATCCTCGACGAGATCGATCCTGACGACACCTTCTGGCACCGGATCGTCACCGATCCCGTCACCAGCGATGTTCTCGCTCACGACTACGTCGGACGGTTCGCCCCCGAGACCCTCGCCAAGGCCATCAGATTCAGGGACGGAGTCTGCCGAGCACCAGGGTGCCGGGTACCGGCAGGGAGGTGCGACCTCGACCACCGAGAACCCTGGCCCACCGGCCCCACCAACGGGGACAACATGTGGGCACTGTGCAGGCGACACCACTCCATGAAGGGCCACGACGTCCTGCGATGGATCCTGCCCTCCGGCCGCGAGGTCCCCGCCGACACGCTTCTCGCCATCTGACCTACTCCCGACGACCGATCGGGAAGAGGATCGCCTCGCGGATGCCGATGCCCTGCAGCAGCATCACCAGCCGGTCGACGCCCAGACCCATGCCCCCGGCCGGCGGCATGCCGAACTCCAGCGCCCGCAGGAAGTCCTCGTCGACGTCCATCGCCTCCGGGTCCCCCGCCGCCGCGAGCCGCGCCTGCTCCTCCAACCGCTCCCGCTGGATCACCGGGTCGTTCAGCTCCGAGTACGCCGGCGCCAGCTCCACCCCGTTGATGATGAGGTCCCACGCCTCCACCAGACCCGGCGTCGACCGGTGCTTCTTCGCCAACGGCCGCACCGCCTCCGGGTAGTCGCACACGAACGTCGGCGCGATCAGCGTGTGCTCCACCAGCTTCTCGAACAGCTCAAGCACCACCTCGCCCTCGCCCCAGTGGTCGCGCAGCGCCACGTCGTGCTTGCCCGCCAACGCCTGCAGCTCACCCAGCGACGTCTCGACCGTCACCGTCCTGCCGACGGCCTCCGAGACCAGCTCGTGGACCGTGGCGCGCCGCCATGGCTGCTCCAGGTCGATCTCCGTGCCGTCACGACCCGGCACGACCGTCTTCCCGACCGCACGAGCAGCGTCGAGGACGAGGTCACGTACCAGGTCCGCCATCGTGTCATAGGAGCCGTACGCCTCGTACACCTCGAGCATCATGAACTCGGGGTTGTGCGTGTTGTCGACGCCCTCGTTGCGGAACGTCTTGCCGATCTCGTAGACGCGGTCGATGCCGCCCACCAGCGCCCGCTTGAGGTGCAGCTCCAGCGCGATCCGCAGCAAGGCGTCCTCGTCGTACGCGTTGACGTGGGTGGCGAACGGACGCGCCGCCGCACCGCCGTTCGTGTGCTGCAGGACCGGCGTCTCCACCTCGACGTAGTCACGCTCGTCCAGCGTGCGGCGCAGCGACTGCAGCACCCTGGCCTTGACGCGGACGTTCTCACGGGCCTCTGGCCGCACGATCAGGTCGACGTACCGCATCCGCGCCCGCGCCTCGTCCGACAACGGCTTGTGCTCGTTCGGCAGCGGCCGCAGCGTCTTGGCCGCCAGCTGCCACGACGACGCCAGCACGCTCAGCTCCCCACGACGCGACGTGATCACCTCGCCCGTGACGCTCACGTGGTCGCCGATGTCGACCCGCGCCTTGAACGCCTCCAGGGACTCCTCCCCCACGCCATCGAGCGAGACCATCGCCTGCAGCGCCGTTCCGTCACCCTC
This sequence comes from Aeromicrobium halocynthiae, assembly GCF_039531385.1. NCBI lineage: Bacteria > Bacillati > Actinomycetota > Actinomycetes > Propionibacteriales > Nocardioidaceae > Aeromicrobium > Aeromicrobium halocynthiae. Next base: position 271,806 of record NZ_BAAAPY010000003.1, read on the forward strand.
GCGCAACGAGACGAACACGAGCTTGCCCTGGCCGCGCCGGAAGATGACCCGCCCCGCCACCGACACGACGTCGCCGGAGTGGTGGTCCGGTCCGAGCTCCGCGGCGTCGTAGGCCTCGACGACCTGGCGCAGGGTGTGGGTGCGCTCGACGATCACCGGGTACGGCTCGTCACCGGCGTCCAGGATCTCCTGGCGCTTCTCCCGGCGGATCCGCAGCTGCTCGGGCAGGTCGTCGGTCTCGTCGGGCGTCGGGGGCGTCGGGTTCACGGGCCCCATTCTCCCCAACGCGACCCCAGCGGGAATGTCCACCCCGTCCAGGTGGTTCGGAGTCTTCGTGACCGACCAGACCCGCACCGCCGGCCGCCTGCGGTCAGCCCTGGCCAACAGCGAGACCGAGCAGGTCGGCGCGGTCCTCCTGCTCGTCGCCACGCTCGCCGCGATCGCGTGGGCCAACCTCGGGTCCGGGTACGAGCAGTTCTGGGCCACGGAGGCGCGCATCGGCCTCGACGGCTGGTCGATCGGCCTCGACCTCCAGCACCTCGTCAACGACGCCATCATGGCGCTGTTCTTCTTCGCCGTCGGACTCGAGGTCAAGCGCGAGCTCACCATCGGCGAGCTCACCGGCCGCTCCCGCGCCCTCGTCCCCGCCGCGGGTGCCCTCGCCGGGCTCGTCGTCCCGGCGCTGATCTTCCTGCTCATCGCCCGCGACTCCGGCCAGGCCCAGGCGTGGGGCGTCGTCATCTCCACCGACACCGCGTTCCTCGTCGGCGCTCTCGCCGTCATCCGGCCCGCCCACCCGTCGCGGCTGCGGATCTTCCTGCTGACCCTCGCCGTCGTCGACGACATCGGCGCGCTCGGCGCCATCGCCATCTTCTACACCGCCGACCTGCGCCTCACCCCCCTGCTCGTCGCGGTCGGTGCGCTCGTCCTCATCGCGCTCGTCCGGTTCGTCCCGACCGGGCGGGGCCCGCTCTACGCGATGCTCGCCGTCGTGGTCTGGTTCGGCGTCCACGAGGCGGGCGTGCACGCCACCATCGCCGGCGTCGCCGTCGCGCTGCTCATCCCCGTCGCCGGGCCACGACGCGACGACGTCGAACGCGTCGTCGAGCTGACCCGCAGCTTCCGCCAGTCACCCAACCCTCGCTACGCGGCCGCCGCCCAGCGGCAGCTGCGGGAGTCGATCTCGCTGAACGAGCGCCTGCAGCAGTCGTTCGCGCCCTACATCGCCTTCATGATCCTGCCGATCTTCGCCCTCGCGAACGCCGGCGTGACGCTCGACGGGGAGACGCTCCAACGGGCCGCGACGTCGTCACTCACGTGGGGCATCGTCGCCGGGCTCGCGGGCGGCAAGCTGCTCGGCATCACCGCCGTCACCTTCGCGGTGCACCGCAGCGGCGTCGGCCGGCTCGCGCCCGGCATGACCATCGGACGCGTGGCCGGTGGGGCCGCCCTGTCCGGCATCGGCTTCACGATCTCCCTGCTGATCGTCTCCATCGCCATCGACGACCCGGCTGCCAGCGACGAGGCACGCGTCGGTGTGCTGGCCGCATCGCTGCTGAGCTTCCTCCTCGGTTGGGTGATCCTGTCCACGCTCGACCGCAAGGTCCCCGTCACCCCGCCCGGCTCGGTCCTGCTCCGCCCCTTCGACCCCGAGCGCGACCACTACGTCGGTCCGGCCGACGCTCCCCTGGTGCTCGTCGAGTACGGCGACTTCGAGTGCCCGTTCTGCAGCCGCGCCACCGGCATGGTCGAGGAGGTCATGGAGCAGTACGGCACCGACCTCGTGTGGGTGTGGCGCCACCTGCCGCTGCACCGCCACCACCCGCACGCTGAGCTCGCTGCTCGGGCCTACGAGGCGGCGGACCTGCAGGGGCGCCGGCTCGAGCTCGCCCGTTGCCTGTGGGCCAACCCCGACCGCCTCGAGCGGCTCGACCTGCTGCGCTACGCCGACGAGATCGGACTGGACCTCGACCGGTTCGAGGCGGACATGGACTCCGAGGCGGTGCGCCGGCGGGTCGCCGAGGACGAGGACGACGCCGACCTCATGGACATCTCGGGGACCCCGACGTTCTTCGTCGGCGGCCGCCGACACGTCGGCGACTGGGACGCCCCGACGATGAGCGCCGCACTGGAGGCCGCGCGGGGCCGCTAGGTTGCTGCGCATGAGCGCCTTGCCGTGGGGCCTCGGGCTCGGGGTGTTCCTCTGCGTGCCTTTCGTGTCCTCGGTGCTGGCGTCGATCGCGATGGTCGTCGCCGGTCGGCTGCAACGCGGCAAGGAGCGCCACGTCGCGGAGAACGGCCGCAACGCCGCGAACTGGGGTCTGACCTACCTGCTGCTCACCGTGGTGCTCGTCGGCACCCACTTCGGCCTGCTCTACGCCCTGACGCGCGACGGCGGCAGCATCGACGGCTTCTTCCCCTTCGGCATCATCATCCTCACCTGGATCACCGTGAGCGTCGTGCACGTCGGATTCAGCATCGCCGGTCTCGTGAAGGGCCTGCGACAGGAGATCTTCTCCGCTCCGGCCATCTCCTTCTTCTCCCGCCCGGAGGTCGACGATGAGCGGCGGTGACTGGAAGGACCTGTACGCCGCCGCGTCGGCCGGCGACCTCGAGCTGGTCCGCTTCCACCTGCGGGGCGGGATCGACCCGGACTACGTCCATCCCGAGTACCAGTGCACGGTGCTCGTGGCGGCGATCGTGAACGGTCACGAGGACGTCGCCCTGGAGCTCCTGGACGCCCGTGCCGACCCGACCCTGTACTCCGAGCTCGACGACCTCACGCCCGCGCAGGCCGCCCGGCGCCACCGGGTGGCGCGCGTGGAGGACCGGCTCAGCCGTGGTTCTTCTCGTGGACCAGCCGCAGGCCGGTGAGGGTCAGCCACGGGTCGCGGGCCGTGATCGTGGAGCAGTGGTCGAGGACGACGTCGGCGTAGGACCCGGTGGCGATGACCGCGACGTCGTCGTGGTCCGCGCCCAAGGTCTCGCAGATGCGCTCGACGATGCCGTCGACGAGACCCGCGAAGCCGAACACGGCGCCGGCCTGCACCGCCTCGACGGTGTTCTTGCCGATCACGCTGCGCGGCTCGGCCAGCTCCACAGCGCGCAGCTGCGCTCCGCGGCGAGCGAGGGCGTCGAGGGACAGCTCCACGGCGGGAGCGATCGCGCCGCCGAGGTAGCGGTTCTGCTCGTCGAGGACGTCGAAGATGGTGGCGGTGCCGTTCATGTCGACGACGACGGCCGGCCCGCCGTACAGCTCGGCCGCCGCGAGGGCGTTGACGATGCGGTCCGAGCCGACCTCGCGCGGGTTGTCGGTGTGGATCGCGACGCCGGTCTTGACGCCGGGGCCGACGACGGAGACCGGGACGCCGGAGAAGTACCGCTCGAGCATCGCCTTGAGCTCGAGCTGGATGCTCGGCACGGTGCAGCACATGGCCACCGCCTCGACCTCACCCAGGCCGGCGGTGCGGACGAACCCGTGTGCCATGAGGAACCACTCGTCGGCGGTGCGGGCCACGTCGGAGGAGACCTCCCAGTGGTCCAGCAACGTCTCGCCGTCGAAGACCCCGATGACGGACCGGCTGTTGCCGACGTCGAGCGTCAGCAGGCTCACGACGTGCTCGCGACCAGCGGGTTCGCGACGACGTCGCCGCGCACCAGCGCTCCGCCCGCCGTGCCCGGGAGCACCTCGGCAGGATCCGACCCGGTGCCTATGACGCGGTTCTCGGAGTCGACGAACACGACGCTCGGCTCGAAGGTCCGCGCCTCGGCGTCCTCCATCTGGCCGTAGGCGATCAGGATGACGAGGTCGCCGGGGTGCACGAGACGGGCGGCGGCACCGTTGATGCCGATGACACCCGAGCCCCGCTCGCCGGCGATCGTGTACGTCTCCAGGCGGGCGCCGTTGTCGATGTCGACGATGTGCACGAGCTCGCCGGGGAGCAGGTTCGCGGCGTCCAGCAGGTCGGCGTCCACGGTCACGGAGCCGACGTAGTGCAGGTCGGCCTGCGTGACGGTGGCGCGGTGGATCTTCGAGGTCATCATGGTGCGCAGCATGGTCAGGCTCCTTCGTGGGTGGTCGGTCCGAGGACCAGGCCGATGTTGTCGAGCAGTCGGGGGGTACCGATGCGGGCGGCGATCAGGAGGCGTGCCTCCTGGCCGGGTACCGCCTCGTCCAGGTCGGGTCCGGTCAGGGTGAGGTAGTCGGGAACGACGCCCTCGGCGTCGAGGACGGCTCTCGCTGCCGCGAGCACGTGCTCGGCTCCTCGCGGCGCGGCGTCGACTCCTGCCGTGAGGGCGCGGTGCAGCACGCTCGCGCGGGCCCGGTCGTCGGCACCCAGGTAGACGTTGCGCGAGCTCATCGCGAGACCGTCGGCCTCCCGGACGATCGGGCAGCCGACGACGTCGACGCCCATGGACAGCTCGCGGACCATCCGCCGGATGAGCACGAGCTGCTGGAAGTCCTTCTCTCCGAACACCGCGACGTCGGGCCGGACGATGCCGAACAGCTTCGCGACGACCGTCAGCACGCCGCGGAAGTGGGTGGGGCGCTGCTCGCCCTCGAGCACCCGACCGAGCGGACCCGGCTCGACGACGACGCCGGAATCCGGGCCGTCGGGATACATGGTCGCCACCTCGGGCAGCAGGACGACGTCGACCCCGGCCTCGTCGCAGCGCTCGAGATCGGCGTCGAGGGTCCGCGGGTAGGCCTCGAAGTCCTCCCCCGGCGCGAACTGCGTCGGGTTGACGAAGATCGACACGACGACGGTCTGCGCGAGCGGCCGGGCGTGCTTCATCAGCTGCACGTGCCCGTCGTGCAGCGCGCCCATGGTGGGCACGAGGGCGACGGTCCCTTCGCCGCGGACGGCGGCGAGCTCGGCGGGAGTGCGGACGACCGTGGGCACGTCAGACACCGACTCGTTGCGGTGAGACCGCGTCCCGCACCGCGTCGGCGGTGCGGGCGTCGAGACGCTCGTCGCGCTCGGCGCGGTCCGCGGTGGCCCTCGCCATGGCCACGTAGGCGTCGCGGGTCGAGGCCGGAGCGTGCTCGAGCGCGTCGACGTGGGCTCGGACGGTGGTGACGTCACCGCGGGCGACCGGACCGGACAGGGCGGCGTCGCCCAACGCGAGGGCGTTGGCGAGGGCCGCCTCCAGCAACGGGCGGAGCACGTCGGCCGGCGTCGCGTCGGCGTCCGCCGGCACCGTGGCGACGCCCCGCAGCAGCTCCAGCGACTGCGCGACCAGCGTGACGAGGTGGTTCGCGCCGTGCGCCAGTGCGGCGTGGTAGCGGACGCGGTCGTCCTCGTCGACCCACAGGACGCTGCCGCCGAGGTCCTTCACGAGAGCCTCGGCGGTCTCGCGCTCGGCGTCGTCCGCGGTCAGGCCCCAGACGCAGGCTCGGTCGAGGTCGTCGGTCGCGCCCGTGAAGGTCATGGCCGGGTGCAGCGCAATCGGTCGGGCCCCGGCGCGGGTCAGGGCCTCGAGCGCGGCGAGGCCGTGGCGGCCGCTGGTGTGGGCGACGATCGTCCCGGGGCGGACGGCCCCGGACCCGGCCAGCTCCTCCGACAGCGCGACGAGGGCGTCGTCGGGCACGGCGAGGACGAGCAGGTCGGCCCGCCCGGCGACCTCCGTCGGCGCCAGGACCGGGACGCCGGGGAGCGTCGTGGCCGCGCGCAGGACCGATGCGTCCGACCGTGCGCTGACGGCGGCGATCTCGTGGCCGGCCGACCGCAGGGTCGCCCCGACGACGGAGCCGACGCGGCCCGCGCCGACGATGCCGACGGACAGGGCAGGGCGCTGCACGACGTTCTGCATGGGGTGTGCCTCTCGTTCCAGTCCCGCGAGGGGTACCAGACAATGTGACGTCCTCAGTCTATCCCTCGAGCACGGTCGTGCGCCCCTCGGTGGGTGAGGTCACACCGTGCCGCCACCTACGCTCGTCCCATGGCTGACGCACCCACTCCCCTCGACCGGATCGCCGACGGCTGGCTGGAGACCCTGCTGGAGCTGTACTCCGAGATGCACGTCGAGCTCGGTCGGCCCGGACGTGAGGGCGAGTACACCGACCACTCCCCCGACGGCCACGCCGCAGCGGCCGATGCCTCCCGGGAGACGCTGGCCCGTGTGCGTGCGACCGAGGCGGTCGGGGCCGAGGATGCGATCACCCGCACGGAGCTGATCCGCACCCTCGAGCTGGCGGTGGAGCAGCACGACGACGGCGCGTGGCGCCGCGACCTGAACGTCATCGCCTCCCCCGCCCAGGGCATCCGCGACGTGCTGGACCTCATGCGCGACGACACCGACGACGACCGCGCGGCCATCGAACGGCGACTGCGCAACGTCCCCGCCGCCCTGGCCGGGTACCAGGAGTCCCTGCGGGCCGGCATCGCCGCCGCGGACACCCCGGCCCTGCGCCAGGTCGAGGCCGTGGCCGCCCAGGTCGACCGGCTGACCGGCGACGACGGGTACTTCGCGCGCATCGGGACGCCTGCGGCGGGCGTCGCTCGAACCGCCTACGGCGAGCTCGCCTCCTTCCTCCGCCAGGAGCTCGCGCCGCGTGCCCGGACCACCGACGCGGTCGGACGGGAGCGCTACGCCCTCGCGTCCCGTGGGTTCGTCGGCACCACGATCGACCTCGACGAGACGTACGCGTGGGGCCTGGAGAACCTGCGCCTCGTGGTCGAGGAGCAGGAGCAGATGGCAGCGCAGATCGTGCCCGGCGGTGGGGTGCGCGAGGCGATCGCCGCACTGGAGGCCGACCCGTCGCGCGCGCTGCACGGCACCGATGCCCTGCAGGCCTGGATGCAGGAGACCAGTGACGCCGCCGTCGATGCCCTCGCCGGCGTCCACTTCGACGTCCCCGAGGCCCTGAGGGCGCTCGAGTGCCGCATCGCCCCGACCCAGGAGGGCGGCATCTACTACACGCCGCCCAGCGAGGACTTTTCCCGCCCCGGTCGGATGTGGTGGAGCGTCCCGGTGGGCGTCGAGCGGTTCGACACGTGGCGCGAGCTGACCACCGTCTACCACGAGGGCGTCCCCGGCCACCACCTCCAGCTCGGGACGGCCATCCTCGCCGCGGACCGGCTCAACGCCTGGCGACGACTCAACTGGAACTCCGGTCACGGCGAGGGCTGGGGGCACCTGGGACGCGGACTTCGCCCTCGCCTTCATGACCGAGCACGTCGCGATGAACGCCCCGTTCATCCGCTTCGAGGTGCTGCGCTACCTCGGCTGGGCCGGCCAAGCCCCGTCGTACGCGGTCGGCCAGCGGCTGTGGCAGCAGCTGCGGGAGGACTGGACGAGCCGGCACGGCGCCGACCTGCGCACCTTCCACCGGGAGGCGCTCGCCGTGGGCTCCGTCGGGATGGGCACGCTGCGCGAGCACCTGCTCGCGGGCTGAGGCTCAGCTGCTCGTCTCCACGCCTGCCGGCGGCTCGTCGTCGTCCTCGGGCAGCCGCAGCGTGCGCTCCAGCCACAGGGCCGCGGCCACGACGGCGCCAGCGGCCACCGTGGCGAGCCCGGACTCGATCACCCTCGCCCGGCCGAGACCGGTCTCGAGGGAGTCGAGGTACATGAGCGCGTAGCCCAGGTATCCCCCGGCGAAGACCGCCCCGACCATCGCCGAGGCCTTGGCGAGGGCCAGCAGGCGCAGGCCGAGCTCGCTGTGCATCTTGCGGTGGTCGTCGCGCAGCGAGCGCCACGTGCCGCGCGCCGTCGACGCGAGGCCGAAGGCGAGCGCCGCCAGCACCAGCGGTGCGACCCAGCCGGGTCGAGGAGGCACCTCACCCATCCGACGGGCGAGCTCCGGGACCGAGGTCCCGAGGACCAACCCGATGGCGACCGCCACCGCCACGTGCAGGGCGGGCGTGGGACGGACCGGTCTCATGGGAGGAACGTCAGAGCATGATCTCGAGGTCGCCGCGACGCTTGACGCCGGAGGTGTCGACGTCGCCGATGATGTCGGCGACGAATCCCTTGCCCGGGATCTCGCCCTCGGGGTCGATCTCCAGCCACGGGACCAGCACGAAGCCACGCTCGTGGGCGCGGGGGTGCGGCAGGGTGAGCGTGTCGTCGTCGGCGACGCGGTCGCCCACCACGATGAGGTCGACGTCGAGGGTGCGCGGCCCGTTGGGCTCGGACCGCTCGCGACCGAACGCGTCCTCGATGGCCATGGCGCGGTCGAGGAGGGTGTGGACCGTCAAGGTGGTGTCGAGCAGGACGACGGCGTTCAGGAAGTCCTCCGAGCCCTCGGGTGCGCCCACGGGCTCGGTCTCGTAGACCGAGGAGACCGCCACGAGGGTGACCTCGGGGGTGTCCTCGAGGGCGGCGACGGCCCCCTGCAGACGATCCAGGCGGTCGCCGAGGTTCGAGCCGAGGGCGAGGACGGCCTGACGGATGGGGCGCATCCCACCGGTCATGGTGTCCGCATCGAGCACGTACGGCGTGGGCGACTCGGTCACTGCTTGCTCCGCTCTGTGGTCACGCTGACATCGTCGAACGCCACCGGGATGGGGGCTTCGGGCTTGTGCACCGTCACGCTCGCCCACTGCACGGGCGGGTGCGACAGGCACAAGTCCACCATACGGAGTGCGAGGGACTCAATGAGGTCCATGGGGGGTCCGGTGACGACGTCGTGGATCTGCTGGGCGAGCACGCCGTAGTCGACCGTGGCGGCGAGGTCGTCGCCGGTGCCGGCCGGGGTGATGTCCAGCCCGACGGTCACGTCGACGACGAACTCCTGGCCGTCGCGACGCTCGTGCTCGAACACGCCGTGGTGCCCGCGGGCCCTCAGCCCGCGCAGGTCGATGCGGTCCAGGCCGCTGGGCAGGGGCATCAGTCGGTCTCCTCGACGGGCTCGAGCACGGGGGACGCGTGGCGTGACCAGAACCGCCACGGCGCCTCGGCACCGTCGCGCACGAGCACGCTCGTGCACACGGCCTTGCCGCCGGTGAACGAGTCGCTCGTCTCGACGCCCTCGCCGGAGAGGATGTTCTCGGTGCACGTGACGACGGCGACGTCGCCGGCGTGGACGCTGAAGGAGACGTCGGTGAGGAAGAACTGGATGTACTCGACGTTCGCCATCACCACGGCCCACGAGCGCAGCACGGCGTCGGTGCCCGTGAGCGGCTCCGAGCCCGGGTGCACGCACGAGGTGGCCGGGGACTGCGCCCACAGCGACTCCATGAGCTCGAGGTCGCCGGTCTCGACGGCGTCGTAGAAGGCCCGGTGCCGGGCGAGGACGTCGCTCACCGGCGCCCCCCGGCGTGCTCCTGGTGGAGGCGGGCGACGACGCGCACCGCGTCGGCCGACGGGCGCGGGTCGTGCACCCGGACGGCCCACGCGCCGGCCGCGGCCGCGAGCGTCGAGACGGCGGCGGTGGCGTCCTCGCGGTCGTCGACCGGACGGTGACCGGACTCGTCGGCCAGCAGCTGACCGAGGAACCGCTTGCGGCTCGCCGCGACCAGCAGCGGGTGCCCCATCGCGGCGAACGCCTCGAGCCGCGCGAGCACCGACCAGTTCTGGTCGCCGGTCTTCGAGAAGCCCAGCCCGGGATCGACGACGATGCGCTCGGGGGCGACGCCGGCCTCGACCGCGTCGCGCACCGACGCGCCGAGCTCGCGGACGACGTCGCCGGCGACGTCGGCGTAGTGGGTGAGGTCCTGCATGCGTTCAGCGTGCCCTCGCCAGTGCATGAGCACCACTGGAAGCTCCTCGCGGGCGACCAACGGCACCATGTCCGGATCGGCGCGGCCGCCGGAGACGTCGTTGACGAGCACTGCCCCGGCCTCGACCGCCGCCGCGGCGACCCGCGAGCGCATCGTGTCGACCGAGACCGCCACGCCCTGCCCGGCCAGGCCACGCACGACGGGCAGCACCCGCGCGAGCTCCTCGTCGGCGTCGATGCGCTGCGCCCCCGGCCGCGTCGACTCCCCGCCGACGTCGACGAGGTCGGCACCGGCCTCCACGAGCCCGAGCCCGTGCTCGACCGCCGTGCCGGGATCGACCCACCGTCCCCCGTCGCTGAAGGAGTCCGGGGTGACGTTGACGACGCCCATCACCCGGCACCGACCGATCGGCTCCAGGATCGTCGGGGTGGGGCTCACGCGCGAGCCCGGCCGGCGGTGATCAGCCCCATCGCCTCGGCCCGGGTGGCGGGATCGCGCAGCTGACCGCGCACGGCGCTGGTGATCGTGCTGGCCCCGCCCTTGCGGACGCCGCGCATCGCCATGCACAGGTGCTCGGCCTCGATGACGACGATGACGCCACGGGGCCTCAGCGACTCGATCATCGCGTCGGCGATCTGCGTGGTCAGACGCTCCTGGACCTGCGGGCGACGCCCGTAGCAGTCGACGAGCCGGGCGAGCTTGGACAGGCCCGTGACGTGGCCACCCTCGCCGGGGATGTAGCCGACGTGCGCGAGGCCGGTGAACGGCACCAGGTGGTGCTCGCACATGCTCCACAGCTCGATGTCCTTGACCAGGACGAGCTCGTCGTGGCCGACGTCGAACGTGGCGGAGAGGATCTCCTGAGGGTCCTGGTCCATCCCGGCGAGCAGCTCCTCGTAGGAGCGCGCGACCCGCGCCGGCGTGTCGCGCAGCCCGTCGCGGTCGGGGTCCTCCCCGACCGCGATCAGCAGCTCGCGGACCGCGGCCTCGGCGCGGGCGTGGTCGATCGTCATGGGGTCGGCTCCTCCGTCGAGGGGGGCTCGGCATCCGGTCCCTGGTCGGGACCCACGGTGAGCCCCTCCGGCTCGGGGTCGGGGGTCGACGCCGACTCCGGCACCTCCACCGGCGGCACGTCCGACGGGACGCGTGTGTCCGAGCCCGTCCACGCCGGGCGGACCTCGCGACGGCGCAGCGGCTCGAAGATGCGCGCCACCTCGGCCTTGTCGAGCGTCTCGCGATCCATCAGCTCGAGCACCAGGGCGTCGAGGACGTCGCGGTTCTCGGCGAGGATGTCGAACGCCTCCTGGTGGGCGTGGGTGAGCAGCGCACCGACCTCCTCGTCGACGATCGCCGCCACCCGCTCGGAGTAGTCGCGGGTGTGGCCCATGCCCGCGCCCGCACCGAGGAACGGCTGGCTGTTGTCGCTGCCGAGCTTGACCGCACCGACCCGCTCGCTCATGCCGTACTGCGTGACCATCGCCCGCGCGAGACCCGTGGCCTTCTCGATGTCGTTGCCCGCCCCGGTGGTGGGGTTGTGGAAGACCAGCTCCTCGGCCGCACGACCGCCCAGCATGTAGGCGAGCTTGTCCTGGAGCTCCGCACGCGTCTGGCTGTACTTGTCCTCCTCCGGCAGCACCATCGTGTAGCCGAGGGCACGCCCGCGGGGAAGGATCGTGATCTTGTGGACGGGGTCGCTCTGCGGCAGCGCTGCCGCGACGAGGGCGTGCCCGCCCTCGTGGTACGCCGTGACCAGGCGCTCGTGCTCGTTCATCAGTCGGGTGCGCTTCTGCGGACCGGCCATGACGCGGTCGATCGCCTCGTCGAGCGAGGCGTCGGTGATGATCTTCTCGTTGCTGCGCGCCGTGAGGAGCGCGGCTTCGTTGAGCACGTTGGCGAGGTCGGCGCCGCTGAAGCCGGGGGTCCGCCGGGCGACCGCGTTGAGGTCCACGTCGGGACCGATCGGCTTGCCGCGGGCGTGGACCTTCAGGATCGTCTCGCGACCCTTGAGGTCGGGTGCCTCGACACCGATCTGACGGTCGAAGCGCCCGGGGCGCAGCAGCGCGGGGTCGAGGACGTCGGGACGGTTCGTGGCGGCGATGAGGATGACCCCGCCGCGCACGTCGAAGCCGTCCATCTCGACCAGCAGCTGGTTCAGGGTCTGCTCGCGCTCGTCGTGGCCACCGCCCATGCCGGTGCCACGGTGGCGACCGACGGCGTCGATCTCGTCGATGAAGACGATCGCCGGCGCGTTCTCCTTGGCCTGCTCGAACAGGTCTCGGACCCGGCTCGCGCCGACGCCGACGAACATCTCGACGAAGTCGGAGCCGGAGATGGAGTAGAACGGGACGCCGGCCTCGCCGGCGACGGCACGCGCCAGCAGCGTCTTGCCGGTGCCGGGCGGTCCGTAGAGCAGGACGCCCTTGGGGATCTTGGCGCCGACGGCCTGGAACTTGGCGGGCTCGGAGAGGAACTCCTTGATCTCGCCGAGCTCCTCGATCGCCTCGTCGCAGCCCGCGACGTCGCTGAACGTCGTCTGCGGGGTGTCCTTGGTCATGAGCTTCGCCTTGGACTTGGCGAACTTCATGACGCCGCCGCCACCACCCTGGAAGCGCAGGAAGATGTAGATGAAGACACCGATGAGCAGCAGGACCGGCAAGAACCCCAGCAGGAACTGGGTGAGCAGCGACGTGCGCGGGACCTCGACGTTGTAGGTCTCGAGGTCACCGGCGCGGACCTCCCGCTCGGCCTGGGCGACGAGCCTGCTGCCCTGGTCGCCGAGCCACTTGGCCCGGACCTCGGTGTCGTCGTCGAGGGTCGCCTGCATCTCCTGATCACCCTCGACGAAGACGATCTCCTTGACGCGACCCTCGTCGAGGTACTTCACGAGAGTGGCCGTGCGCACCTCGCTCGAGCTGTCTCCGGAGCCGGTGAGGTTGACGATGAGGACGAGGAGGAGAGCGGCGAGCAGGATGATCGCCCACGGACCACGGAACAGGGACTTGGCTTTCATCGACAGGTGGGCGAACCCACTCCTCCCTCGTGATCACGATCAGGCCGTGCGGCTGGGAAAACCGTACACGTCAGGCCCCAGCGGCACCGGCCGGCCAGGAGGGCTCAGGAGTACACGTGCGGCGCGAGGGTGCCGATGCTGCGCATGTTGCGGTAGCGCTCGGCGTAGTCCAGGCCGTAGCCCACGACGAAGGCGTTGGGGATGTCGAAGCCGACGTAGGTGACGTCGACCTCCATGCGCAGGGCGTCCGGCTTGCGCAGCAGGGTGGCGATCTCCACGGAGGCGGGACCGCGGGACTTGAGGTTGGCCACGAGCCACGACAGCGTCAGGCCGGTGTCGATGATGTCCTCGACGATGAGGACGTCGCGACCGCTGATGTCGGTGTCGAGGTCCTTGAGGATGCGCACGACGCCGGAGGACGACGTGCCCGAGCCGTACGAGCTGACGGCCATCCAGTCCATCTCGACGTGCCGGTCGAGGCTGCGGGCGAGGTCAGCCATGACCATCACGGCGCCCTTGAGCACGCCGACGAGCAGCAGGTCGCGGCCCTCGTAGTCGCGCTCGATGTCGCGGGCGAGCTCGGCGAGCCGCGCCCGGATCTGGTCCTCGGTGAAGAGCGTCTGGTCGAGATCGAGGTCGCCCTCGACGTGCTGCGTGTCCACGCGCTCAGCCTGCCACAGGCGTGGGACCGAAGATCAGGGAACTCCCCTCCCGGCGACAGCTCACGCCGCCGGGCAGCTCGACCCGCTCCTGACCGGACCACCGCGTGATGAGCTGGTCCAGCGCGGCGACGTGCACGGCGCCGGTCTCGGCGGGGCTGGCGCCGGCCTCCAGCGCGCTGCGACGCAGGACCCTCGAGCGCAGGGCCTCCGGCAGCGCGGCCAGCACACCCACGTCCGACGGGCGGTCCACCTGGGCTGCGAGGTGGTCGAGCAGGTCGGCGTCGTCGCGCAGGAGGTCGGCCGTGCGGGCCAGCGCGTCGGCGACGCCTCCGCCGAGGACGTCCTCCAGCAGCGGGAGCACCTCGGTGCGCAGCCGGCTGCGCCGGAACCTGACGTCGGCGTTGTGCGGGTCGTCCCACCACGTCGTGGCGTGCGCTCGGCAGACCGTCTCGGTGTCCTCGCGCGTCAGTACCAGCAGCGGGCGGCGCCAGGGGCCGTCGACGGCGCGCATGCCGGCCAGCGAGCGGGCACCGGACCCGCGGCCCAGCCCCAGCAGGACCGACTCGGCCTGGTCGTCGCGGGTGTGTCCGAGCAGGACGACACCGCCCGGTCCTGCGGCGTCGAGCAGGGCCGCACGGCGGGCGCTGCGTGCTGCGGCCTCGGGTCCGCCGGCCGTCCCGACCTCGACGCGCACGCTCCGCGCGGCCAGACCGAGCGTCCGCGCCTGCCGCACCGCCTGCTCGGCGACCTCGGCCGACGCGTCCTGCAGGCCGTGGTCGACGACCAGGGCCTCGGCCGTGAGTCCGTCCTTCGCGGCGACGAAGGCCGTCGCCGCGGCGAGGGCCAAGGAGTCCGCGCCGCCGGACAGCGCGACGATGACCGGGGCGTCGGTCGCGACGTCCGCCAGGACCTCCCGCACGCCCCGGCGGGCCGCCGCCTCCGCCTCGGTGAGCCTCATGCCCAGCCCCTCGTGCTCAGCCGTGGACGCGGGCGATCCAGACGTCCGGGTCCTCGATCTCGGCCTTCGTCGGCAGGTTCGCCGCCTCGGCCCAGACGGCGTCGAACCCGTCGCGGCCGGTCCTGTCGACGACGGCGCGGACGAAGACCGCACCGTCGCGGTACTGACGAAGCTTGGACTCCATGCCCAGGAGTCGGCGCAGCAGCTTGTCGACTCCCGAGCCGCCGGAGCGGCGCTGCTCGAACTTGCGCCGGATCTGCTTGACCGTGGGGATGACCTCGGGACCGACCCCGTCCATGACGACGTCGGCGTGCCCCTCCAGCAGCGACATGACGCCGGTGACCTGCTCCACCACGGCCCGCTGCCGGTCGTTCTGCAACAGGTCCGCCAGCGACGACTCCGACTCGCCACGCACGATGCGCACGAGCTCGCCGAGGCCCTCGGACAGGAACCGTGAGATCGCGTCCGAGTCGAGGTCGGTCGCATCGACCATCTCGGTCATGAGGGAGCGCAGGTGGTCGCGCATCCACGGCACCGCGGTGAACTGGACCCGGTGGGTCTGCTCGTGCAGTGCCACCCACCGACGGAAGTCGATCGGGTCGACGCCGAGCCGCTTCTCGACGTCGACGATGTTGGGCGCGACCAGGAGCAGCCGACCACCCTCCCCCGCGGACCCGCTCCAGAACGGGTCGAACTGGCCGAGGACCTTGCTGGACAGGAACGACATCACGGTGCCGATCTCGACGCCGCCGACGACGCCACCGACCGCGCGGGCCGGTGCCGACGTCCTGCCCTGCGCCGCGACCTTGTCGAAGACCGGCTCGAGGATCGTCGAGAACGTCGCCAGGTTCGCCTCCACCCACCGGGCCCGGTCGACGACCAGGACCGGCGCCTCGTTCTGAGGGGTCTGCGGCGCGACCAGGCCGGTGTAGTCGCGCACCGGTCCCTCCGCCAGCTCGGCGGCCTCGCGCAGGGTCGCGACCACCTCGTGCGTCTCCTCGGGAGTGAGGTCGGGGCCGGGGCGCGTCAGGGTGGCCGCCGTGCGGCGGGCCACCTTCCAGTCGATCATGGGACCACCGTAGGCGCCCCGTCCCGATAGCACCCGGCGCACGACGGAGCCCCACGCCCTTCAGGGCACCGATGCTGTTCCCACCGATAGGCTTCCCCCACTCATGATCGGGCTCATCGCGCTGCACTTCCTCGCGGCTGCGCTGGCCCCTGCCCTCACCCGATGGATCGACCGACGAGCCTTCATCGTGCTCGCAGTGGTGCCGGCCCTCTCCTTCGTCTGGCTCCTGCCACGAGCGGCGTCCGTGACCGCAGGCGGGGAGCCGGTCACCGAACGTCTCTCCTGGATCTCGGCGATCGACATGCACATCGACCTGGCGCTCACGCCCCTGACGGCAGTCATGGCGCTCGTGGTCACGGGCGTCGGCGCCCTCGTCGTGCTCTACTGCGCCTGGTACTTCCGCGAGGGCGACCCCGAGATCTGGCGCTTCTCCGGCGTGCTCACGGCGTTCGCCGGTTCCATGCTCGGGCTGGTCCTGGCGGACAACCTGTACGTCCTGTTCGTCTTCTGGGAGCTCACGACGATCCTGTCGTTCCTGCTCATCGGCCACAACCCCGAGCGCAAGGCCAACCGCCGCGCCGCCATGAACGCCCTGCTCGTCACGACCTTCGGCGGGCTCGTGATGCTCGGCGGCTTCTTCGTGCTCGACGCGCAGGCCGGCACGGCACGCATCAGCGAGATCCTTGCGGACCCGCCGAGCGGCACCGCCGTGACCGTCTCCATGCTCCTGATCCTCGTCGGCGCCGTCAGCAAGTCCGCGCTCGTGCCGTTCCACTTCTGGCTCCCCGGAGCGATGGCCGCGCCCACCCCGGTCAGCGCCTACCTGCACGCCGCGGCCATGGTGAAGGCCGGCGTGTTCCTCATCGCTCTGCTCGCGCCCGTCTTCGCCGACGTCCCAGGCTGGCGCCCCTCGCTCATCGGGCTCGGCATCCTGACGATGCTGATCGGCGGGCTGCGCGCGCTGCGCCAGCACGACCTCAAGCTCCTGCTCGCCTACGGGACGGTCAGCCAGCTCGGCTTCCTCGCCGCCGTCGCCGGGGCCGGGACCCGATCGGCGGCGTTCGCGGGGCTCGCGCTGATTCTCGGGCACGCACTCTTCAAGTCGACGCTGTTCCTCGTCGTCGGCGTCATCGACCGCACGGCCGGCACCCGCGACCTGCGCGAGCTCACCGGATTGCACCGCAGGCTGCCGCTGCTGTTCCTGGCCGCGCTCCTCGCGTCGCTGTCGATGGCCGGTGTCCCGCCCCTGCTCGGGTTCACCGCCAAGGAGGCCGCTCTCGCGGCGTTCGTCGACCTCGGGGACGACGCGGGCATCGGCGCGTGGGGAACCGCAGCGCTCGTCGGGATCACGCTCGGCTCCGTCCTCACCGTCGCCTACACGGCACGGTTCCTGTGGGGCGCGTTCGGCGTCCGCGACGTCGCGCCGCCGGAGCTGCGGCCCGTGCCCGTCGGCTTCCTCGTGAGCCCTGCCGTGCTCGCCACCCTCGGGCTGGCCGGCGGGTTCGCCGGCCCCGGCCTGACCCCGCGCGTAGCCGCCTACGCCGACCAGGTGGCCGAGGGGGCACACGAACCCGTCCTGACCCTGTGGCACGGTCTGACGCCAGCGCTGGGGCTCTCGGTCCTCGCGATCGTCGCCGGCGTCGGCCTGTGGATCCGTCGCAAGCAGGTGGCCCGCGTCCAGGAAGCCGTCGCGCAACGCCTCCACCTGCCCGACGCCGAGCTCGTCTACCACGACATCCTGCGCGGGGTGGACCGCTTCGCCGTCGAGCTCACCGCCCGCACGCAG
Source organism: Aeromicrobium halocynthiae (assembly GCF_039531385.1). NCBI lineage: Bacteria > Bacillati > Actinomycetota > Actinomycetes > Propionibacteriales > Nocardioidaceae > Aeromicrobium > Aeromicrobium halocynthiae. Next base: position 288,956 of record NZ_BAAAPY010000003.1, read on the forward strand.
CGCGGCTCCCTGCCCGTCTACGTCGCGATCATGCTGATCGTGATGGTGGTCGTGCCCGGTGCGGCCCTCGTCGGCGCCTGGTCGGACATCGCCGTGCGCGGCCCCGACAGCTGGCTGCAGGTGGCCGTCGCCGCGCTGGTGGTCGTCGCGGCCGTCATGACGGTCCGGTCGCGGCGCCGACTGCGTGCCGTGCTGCTGCTCGGCGTCACCGGCTACGGCACAGCGCTGCTGTTCGTGATCCACGGTGCGCCCGACCTCGCCCTGACCCAGACGCTGGTCGAGACGTTCGCCGTCGTCACCTTCGTGCTCGTGCTGCGGCGCCTGCCCCCGTTCTTCTCCGACCGACCCTTCACCACCGCGCGCTACCTGCGCATCGCCCTCGGGGCGGCCGTCGGCGTCGCGGTCGGCGCCTACGCCCTCCTGGCCGCCTCCGCTCGGACCGCCGACCCCATCGGGCAACGCTTCGCGGGCCCGGCCTACGACTTCGGAGGCGGGGAGAACATCGTCAACATCACCCTCGTCGACATCCGCGTGTGGGACACCTTCGGCGAGCTCGCCGTCATCGTCGTGGCCGCCACCGGCGTCGCGAGTCTCATCTTCCTGCTGACCGACCGCGCCACCTCTCACCGCGATGCCCGGCGCGACCGCCGCGAGGTGGTCTCGACCGAGGCGTGGATGCAGGGCGGCCTCGACGTCCCCGACCAGCGCCGCTCCGTCGTGCTCGAGATCGTCGCTCGCGCCGTGTTCCCCGTGATGATGGTCTTCTCCGTCTACCTCATGTTCGTCGGGCACTACGAGCCAGGCGGTGGATTCGCCGGCGGACTCATCGCGGGGCTCGCGCTCATGGTCCGCTACCTCGCCGGGGGGCGCTCCGAGCTCGACGCCGCCGCCCCCGTCGACGCGGGGACCGTCCTCGGCGGAGGTCTCGCCGTCGCCTCGCTCGCCGGCATCCTCCCTGCCCTCCTGGGCTACAACGCCTTCCAGAGCGGGATCTTCGACATCCCGGTGCCGTTGCTGGGCGAGCTGCACGTCGTGACGTCGATCTTCTTCGACATCGGCGTCTACCTCGTCGTCGTCGGCCTGGCGTTGGACGTCCTGCGCAGCCTCGGCGGCGGCATCGACGCCGACGGCGACGAGGAGCCGATGGTGCAGGGGGCGAACGCATGAGCACCAACCTCGTCCTCGTCGTCACCATCGCCTTCCTGATCGGCTGCGGCGTCACCCTCATGCTCGAGCGCAGCCTGACGCGCATCCTCATCGGCTTCGTGATGATCGGCAACGGCGTCAACCTGCTGTTCATCGTCGCCTCCGGACCGGCCGGCGACCCGCCCCTGCTGGGGGACGTCGCACGAACGGACATGGTCGACCCTCTCCCCCAGGCCATGGCCCTGACGGCGATCGTGATCACCCTGGGCATGACCGCCTTCGGGCTGGCGCTGGCCTACCGCGCCTGGCAGCTCACCGGGCATGACGACGTCCAGGACGACCTCGAGGACGACCTCGTGCGACGTCGCGCCCACCGCGACGAGGTGTCGGCATCCTTCGACGACGTCGAGGCCGGACTCCCTGACGAAGAGGGCACCGACGAGGAGGACCCCCGATGAGCCAGATCGTCCTCGTCCCCGTCCTGCTGCCGCTGCTCGGGGCCGGCCTGTGCCTCGTGCTCGGCCGCTCCGCGCGGGCACAGCGCCTCATCAGCGTCGTCGTCCTGGTGATCGTGGTCGCGGCCGCCGCGACGCTGCTGTACCGGGCCGACCGGCACGGACCGCAGTCGGTCAGCATCGCCGGGTGGACCTCCGACATCGGCATCTCGCTCGTCGCCGACCGGCTCTCGGCGCTGCTGCTGCTCATCTCCGCCATCGTCACCCTGTGCGTCCTGCTGTACTCCTTCGGGCAGGGCATCGTCGAGTTCGGACGCAACACGCCGTTGTCGGTGTTCCACCCCACCTACCTCGTGCTGTCGGCCGGCGTCTCCAACGCGTTCCTCTCGGCCGACCTGTTCAACCTGTTCGTCGGCTTCGAGGTGCTGCTGGCTGCCAGCTACGTCCTCATCACCCTCGGCGGCACGGAGGCCCGCATCCGCTCCGGCACCGTCTACGTGATCGTCAGCTTCGTCTCCTCGGTGTTCTTCCTCGTCTCCATCGCCTGCGTGTACGCCGCCACCGGCACCGTCAACTTCGCCGAGCTCGCCCGACGCCTCCCGGACCTGCCCGAGGGCACCCAGCTCGTGCTGCAGCTCATGCTGCTGGTGACGTTCGCGATCAAGGCGGCGATCTTCCCGCTGTCGTTCTGGCTGCCCGACTCCTACCCCACGGCCCCGGCGCCGGTGACGGCCGTGTTCGCCGGGCTGCTCACGAAGGTGGGCATCTACGCGATCGTCAGGACGCAGACGCTCCTGTTCCCCGAGACCGACCTGCGCAGCGTCCTGCTGTGGGCCTCGATCCTCACCATGCTCGTCGGCATCCTCGGGGCCGTCGCCCAGTCCGACATCAAGCGCGTGCTGTCCTTCACCCTCGTCAGCCACATCGGCTACATGCTCTTCGGCATCGCCGTCGCCAGCCAGATGGCGCTGTCCGGCGCCATCTACTACATCGTCCACCACATCACCGTCCAGACGGTCCTCTTCCTCGTGGCCGGACTGGTGGAGTGGCGCACCGGCACCACGAACCTCGACCGGCTCGGTGGCCTGGCGCGCTCCGCGCCGATCCTCTCGGTCATCTTCTTCATCCCCGCGATGAACCTCGCGGGGATCCCCCCGTTCTCCGGCTTCCTCGGCAAGGTGGCCCTCGGCAAGGCCGGGGTCGCGGCCGGTGACTGGCTGGCGATCGTCGGGGTCGCGATCTCCATCGCGACGAGCCTGCTGACCCTCTACGCGGTCGCCAAGGTGTGGAACCGCGCGTTCTGGCAGCCCGTCGACCCCGACGCGACGGTCGACGCCGGCGACGACTGGGCACACGGACCCCTGCACGGGCACGACCAGGTCTCCACCGGCACCCAGGTCACGACGATGTGGAAGGTCTCCACGCTGGACCGGCTACCCCGCGGGATGGCCCTGCCGACCGTCGTCCTGGTCCTCGTCACGGTGAGCCTGACCGTCGTCGCCGGTCCGCTGTTCGACATCACCGACCGGGCGGCCGCCGAGCTGATGCTGCGCACGCCCTACATCCAGGCGGTCCTCGGGGAGGCACCGTGAGGACCCGGGTCACGAGCGTCGTCCTGCTCACCTTCGTCTGGCTCTTCCTGTGGAACGAGGTGACGCCGTGGCTGGTCGTCGGAGGCGTCCTGACCGCGATGATCGTGACCACCGCCTTCCCGTTCCCGAAGGCACCGTGGGTGGCGACCGTCCGTCCGTACTACCTGGCGTTGCTGCTGGGCCGCTTCGTCGTCGACGTCGTCCGGGCGAGCGCCGAGGTGACGTGGATCGCCGTCCGACCTGCCGAGGTCCCTCGCAGCGCAGTGATCCGTGTCGACCTGCGCACCAACTCCGAGCTGTTGATGGCCGTCACCGGCGAGCTCGTCTCCCTCGTGCCGGGCTCCCTGCTGATCGAGCTCGCCCCGGACACCTCGTCGCTGTACCTGCACGTGCTCGACGGCAGCACGCCCGAACGCATCGACAAGGCCATCGCGAACGTGCGTGGCCAGGAGGAACGCGTCGTACGGGCCTTCGCGCCGCGCGCCGAACGCATCGCCGTCTGCGGGGAGGACTCATGACCGTCGTCGCCATCGTCTGCGGAGTGATCCTCGGGGTCACCGGGCTGCTCTGCCTGGTCCGCATCGTCCGTGGGCCGTCGATGCTCGACCGTGCCGCCGCCACCGACGTCTTCGTCGCCGTGAGCGTCGCCGCCGTCGGGGTCATCGCCACGGTCGAGCGGTCCGTCACGATCCTCCCGGTGCTCCTGGCCCTCTCCCTCGTCGGCTTCCTCGGCTCGGTGAGCATCGCGCGGTTCGCGGCGCACGACACCGGCTCGACCCCCCCGGCGCAGGAGGACTCATGATCATCGACGTGCTCGCGTCCATCGCCCTGGTCCTGGGCTGCTCCCTGGCGCTCGTGGCCGGCATCGGACTGCTGCGCTTCCCCGACGTGCTCACCCGCATGCACGGCGCCACCAAGCCGCAGACCCTCGGCATGGTGCTCGTGCTCATCGCGGTCGGTCTGCGCGCCGACGACCGCTCGGCCATCGCGATCCTCGTGCTCGTGGGGCTCTTCGCGCTTATGACCGCGCCGGTCTCGGCGCACATGCTGGGGCGGGCGGCGTTCCGCACGGGGCGCGTCGACCGGTCCACGCTGAGCCGCGACGACCTCGCCTGAACCGGTTGGTAGGTTCGCGTCAGTGTCAGGGTGGGGCTCGCCGCCATCAGCGGCTGGTTGGATCCTGAGCATCTGAGGTCTGGCTCATAGGTTCGCTGTCGCCTTCGGGTTGATGAGCATGTGTTTTGCCGGCCTCGGGTGTGAAG
>NZ_BAAAPY010000004.1:0-266909 GCF_039531385.1 Aeromicrobium halocynthiae
CATGTCCACCCCCGAAGCCCTGCGCTGCCTCAAACGCCGTCTAGCACGTGTCGTCTTCAACCACCTCACCACCGACCACACAGCCGCCCGGGCTTGCCTTCCGGCCGCGGCTTGACATAGGAGAAACACATGCCAGAGATCCGTCGGGTGGCCGCCATCGACTGCGGGACGAACTCGCTGCGCCTGTTGATCAGTGACGTCGGGCCCGACCGCAAGGACGACGTCGTGCGCGAGATGCGGGTCGTGCGTCTCGGCCAGGACGTCGACCGCACGGGACGCTTCGCCGACGAGGCCGTCCAGCGCACGCTGCAGGTCACGCGCGAGTACGGCGAGCTCATCGCGATGCTGGACGCGCGCACGGTGCGGTTCTGCGCGACGTCCGCCGCCCGCGACGCCGAGAACGGCGACGAGCTGCTCGAGGGCGTCCGCTCCGTCCTCGGCGTGGACGTGGAGATCCTGAGCGGCGAGGACGAGGCGGCCGCGTCCTTCCTCGGGGCGACCCAGGACCTCGCCGACACCGAGACGCTCGTGGTCGACATCGGGGGCGGGTCCACCGAGATCGTCACTGGCCGAGCACGACGGGTCGAGTGGTCGACGTCCCTCGACATCGGCTCGGTGCGCCTGAGCGAACGGTTCCTGCACGGTGACCCTCCCTCGGTGCAGGAGGTCTCGGAGTGCATCGCCCACCTCGACGCCGTGCTCGCGCCGTCGGTCTCGACGGTCGGGGAGGTGAGCAGCATGATCGGCGTCGCCGGCACGGTGACGACGGTCGCCGCCCACGTCCTGGACCTGCCGAGCTACGACTCGCGGGCCATCCACGGTGCTCGGCTCGCGGTCGACGACGTGCGCCAGGCGTGCCTGTCGCTGGTGCGGATGTCCGTCGCGGACCGTCGTGCCCTGCCGTTCATGCACCCGGGGCGAGCAGACGTGATCGGAGCCGGGGCCCTCATCCTCGACCGTCTCCTGGAGGCGGTCAGCCTGGGCGAGCCGGTGGTGACGGTGAGCGAGCACGACATCCTCGACGGCATCGCCTGGGAAGCGGCGGAACGCGCATGAGTCTTCGACTGAGCCTGCCGGACCAGCAGACGCTGGAGCGCTACACCGACCTCGCCGACTCCGGCGACGGTGTGGAGCTGCTCGTGTGGGACTTCGGGTCCGCACCCCCGGCCGGCGCCCCCATCGACCTCGCGCTGCGTCCCTACGTGCTCAGCGGCGACCTCTCCGTCCTCGACCCCGAGCGGTTGCGCGCGGTGCAGACACAGGCGCTGGGGTACGACGACGCCATCGGCCAGGTGCCCGAGGCGATCACCTGGTGCAACGCGGTGGGTGTCCACGAGGGACCCACCGCCGAGATCGCGATGGCGTTGATCCTCGCGTCGCAGCGGGGGGTGGACGACTTCGCCCGGGCCATGCCGTCGGGCGACTGGGCTCCGCGCCCGATGCGACCAGGGCTCCTCGGCGCCCGGGTGCTGCTCGTCGGGTACGGGGGCATCGGCACCGAGCTGCACCGGCGCCTCGACGGGTTCGGCACCGAGGTGGTGCGGGTCGCGTCCCGGGCGCGCAGCGACGAGCACGGGCCGATCCACGGTGTCGACGAGCTGGCCGCGCTGCTGCCGCACGCGGACGTCGTCGCCGTCGCGGTGCCCTACGGCGACGCGACGCACCACCTCGTCGACGACGCCTTCCTCGAGGCGATGGCACCGGGCGCCCTCCTCGTCAACGTCGCGCGTGGCAAGGTCGCCGACACCGACGCGCTCGTCCGGCACGCGGGTGACGGTCGGGTCCGGGTGGCCCTCGACGTCGTCGACCCAGAGCCACTGCCGCCGGACCACCCGCTGTGGACCACTCCCGGGGTGCTCGTCTCGCCGCACGTCGGCGGTGCCGTCACCACCTACGCCGACCGGGTCGAGGCCCTGGTGCGTCGCCAGGTGCGGCACCTGCTCGCCGGGGAGCCGCTGGAGTGCGTCGTCGACGTCTCCGGATGAGGATGGTGCCCATGCAGCAGCGCAGCATCGGGGACGTCCGCGTCGGCGCCGTCGGCCTGGGGGCCATGCCGATGTCGGTCGGCGGTCGTCCGGACCGGGACCGCTCGATCGCGACGATCCACGCCGCCCTCGACGCCGGCGTCACGCTGGTCGACACCGCCGACGCGTACCACCTCGACGCCAGCGACCCCGGGCACAACGAGGAGCTGGTGGCCGAGGCGCTCGCCTCCCACCCGGCCGGTGCCGACGTCCTCGTCGCCACGAAGGGCGGCCACACCCGACCGGCCGACGGCTCCTGGGCGCTGGACGGCAGCCCCGAGCACCTCGCGGCAGCGGCCAGGGAGTCCGCTCGCCGGCTCGGCGTCGAGGCCATCGGCCTGTACCAGCTCCACCGCCCCGACCCTGACGTCCCGTTCGCGGAGTCCGTCGGCGCGCTCGCCGACCTGCTCGACGCCGGCGTCATCGCCATGGCGGGCGTCTCGAACGTCTCGATCGCCCAGATCGAGGAGGCCGACGAGATCCTCGACGGGCGGCTCGCGTCGGTCCAGAACGAGTTCTCCCCGGCGTTCCTGTCCAGCCGCGGGGAGCTGGAGCATTGCGCCGCCCGAGGCATCGCGTTCCTGCCGTGGAGTCCCTTCGGGGGGATCGGCAGGGCCGGTGACCTCGGCACCGAGCACTCCGTGTTCCAGCACGTGGCCGACGCGCACGGCGCGAGTGCCCACCGCGTCGCCCTGGCGTGGCACCTGCAGATCGCCCCGGTCGTGGTCCCGATCCCCGGTGCGTCGCGGCCGGAGTCGGTCACCGACTCCGCCGCGGCAGCGGACCTCGTCCTGACCGACGACGAGGTCCGCTCCATCGATGCGTCGCTCGGCTGAGCACCTACGCTGTGGGCACGCTCCCGTAGCCCAACGGCAGAGGCAGGCGGCTTAAACCCGCCCCAGTGTGGGTTCGACCCCCACCGGGAGCACCCCGCGCGTGGTCCGGGCGGGCGGTGCGCCATGCTCTGAGCCATGCGATGGGACCTGCACGGCAACGGACGAGACGTCAACGACGGCGAGATCGTCGCCCCCCACGAGCGGTTGAGCTGGCCGCGGACCATCGGCTTCGGCATGCAGCACGTCGTCGCCATGTTCGGCGCAACCTTCCTCGTGCCGATCATCACCGGATTCCCGCCGTCGGCGACCCTGTTCTTCTCCGGTGTCGGGACCCTGCTGTTCCTCGTGGTCACGCGCAACCGCCTGCCCAGCTACCTGGGCTCGTCGTTCGCCTTCATCGCTCCGATCACCGCCGCCACGGCCGGCGGCACGCAGGGCAACGCGTTCTTCGGCATCCTCGCGGTGGGCGTCCTGCTCGCGCTCGTCGGTCTGGTCGTGATGGTCACGGGCACCGGGTGGATCGAGGCGGTCATGCCACCGGTCGTCGCAGGGTCCATCGTGGCCCTCATCGGCTTCAACCTCGCCGGGGTGGCCACGGACAACTTCGAGGCGGCGCCCTGGACGGCGCTGATCACCCTCGTCGTGGTGCTGCTGGCCGCCGTGGTCTTCACCGGGTTGCTCGCGAGGCTCTCGATCGTCCTGGGTGTCCTCGCGGGGTACGTCGTCGCGGTCCTCGCGGGCGCGATCGACTTCCGCCCGGTCGGCGACGCGGACTGGTTCGGGTGGCCGGACTTCGGGACGCCGGAGGTGTCCTGGGTCGTGATCCCGGCCTTCCTCCCGGTCGTCCTGGTGCTCGTGGCCGAGAACGTCGGTCACGTCCGCGGCGTGGCGCACCTGGCGAGGGACGAGTCCATCAAACGGCTCACGGGGCGTGCGCTGTTCGCCGACGGCGTCGCGACCACGCTCGCCGGCGCGGGTGGTGGCTCGGGCACCACCACCTACGGCGAGAACATCGGCGTCATGGCCGCCACCCGGGTGTACTCCACCGCGGCGTACTGGATCGCCGGACTCGTCGCGATCGGTCTCGGCATGTCGCCCAAGGTCGGAGCGCTGATCAGCACGGTGCCTGCCGGCGTCCTCGGAGGCGTCACGGTCGCGCTCTACGGGCTCATCGGCATCGTCGGCATCAAGATCTGGATCGACGCGGGGGTGGACTTCTCCCGGCCGGTCAACCAGCTCACCGCCGCCGTCGCCCTCGTGATCGGGATCGGCGACCTGACCATCGGCTTCGGCGACGTCGTCTTCACCGGCATCGCGCTCGGCTCGATCGCCGCGATCGTGGTCTTCCACACGATGGACCGGATCCAGCAGCTGCGGGGGACCACCCCGGGCGACCCGCCGGTGCTCAGCTGACCGGAACCGCCCGCAGGTCGTGGATCGTGCGCCCCTTGGCCAGTCCCTTGGTCTCGAAGCGGGTCACGGGCCGGTGTTCGTAGCGCTCACACCGACCGCCCTCGAGCACGGGTGACTCGACGATGACCTGCTCCATCTGGTCGGCGTAGTCGGCCCAGTCGGTGGCGAGGCGCCACACGCCGGACGGCTCGAGGGCACGGGCCACCAGGTGGGTGAAGTCCACCGTGACCAGGCGCCGCTTGTGGTGCCGCGTCTTGTGCCAAGGATCGGGGAACCAGGTGTGGAGCTCGGTCAGCGAGTGCTCGGGCAGCCAGGTCGCGAGGGCCTCGGGGGCGTTGACCTCGGCGAGGCGGACGTTCGTGAGGCCCTCGCGGCGGATGGTCAGCAACGTCTGGGCGATGCCCGGCACCCACACCTCGAACGCGAGGAAGTCGACGTCCGGACAGGCGGCCGCCGCGGCGCAGACGGTGTCGCCGTGCCCGGAGCCGATCTCGACGACGAGGGGCGCGGTCCGTCCGAAGGTCGCCGGGACGTCGAGGCGGGCGTCCGGATCGACCGACGTGCTGGCGCCGGCGCGCGGCACCTCGAGCACGAAGCGGTCGCCGATCTCGTCCCAGACCCGCTGCTGACGCTCCTTCAACCGCCCCCCGCGACGAGTGAAGGAGACGAGCTCGCGGCGGTGGCCGGGCGCCAATTCGTCGTCGGGGCTGGTCGAGCGGCGGCTATCGGTCACCGACGAAACTCTAGAGGCGCGCGTGCGCGACCGGGAACAGGGCGACGCGGTCGGGGCGCCCTCCTGCGTGCGAACGCGTCCGGCTACCGTCATCGGCACCCCGTGGTCGTATGCGGTCGGCCACTGACGGTTTCGCGCCGAAACCTTCGGGATTCGGGAGCAAATCGGGGGCACCGAGCGTTATGTAGAGTGGACGTACCAGACCCCCTCGAGGGGCCGATCCTCACTCGGAGGCAACGATGCAGAGCAAGAATCCCGTCTTCGCGCGATCCGAGGGGTTCAACGGCCGCGGTGGCGCCGCCACGACCTCTCCCGCCAGCTGGCAGATCAACCTCGACGGTTCCACCACCGGCCAGGGCTCGACCCCCGGCCTCGTCGACGACGACCGCATGAGCGTCGCGAGCGTGATCGAGAAGACCGCGATCTCGCTCGGCCTCGTCGTGGTCGCGGCGGCCGTCACGTGGTTCGTCATCGGTGATCTCGACCCCAACAGCCCCGACGCCGACCGCAACCTCGCGCTGCTCGGCGGCCTCATCATGGTCGGCATCTTCGGTGGCCTCGCGCTCAACCTGGTCAACAGCTTCAAGAAGGTCGTCAGCCCGCCGCTCGTGCTGGCCTACGCCGCCGTCCAGGGCGTGTTCGTCGGAGCGTTCTCCAAGGCGATCGCCTTCTACGTCGTGGGAGACCCCACGATCGTCTTCCAGGCCGTTCTCGCCACCTTCGTGGCGGCCGGTGCCACGCTCGCCGCGTACAAGTTCTTCAACATCCGCGTCAGCGACACGTTCCGCAAGGTCATGACGATCACGCTGTTCACGGTCTTCGGCATCATGATGGCGAACTTCGCGCTCAGCATGTTCGGCGTGCTGGAGTCCGGCGGCCTGCGCGGCTTCAACACCCTCGGGCTGGTCGTCTCCATCGGCCTGGCCGTCCTCGCCATCTTCACGCTGGTGATGGACTTCGACTTCGTCGAGCGCGGCGTCGAGGCGGGACTGCCGGCCCGTGAGTCGTGGCGCGCGGCCTTCGGCCTGACCGTCACCCTGGTCTGGCTGTACATCGAGCTGCTGCGGATCCTCGCGATCTTCGCCAGCCAGGACTGATCATCGGTCCCCTCGGGGACCGCACACGGATCGACGACGACGGCCGACTCCCTCAGGGAGTCGGCCGTCGTCGGTGTGTCGTGCGCAGGTGCGCAGCGACGGACTCAGCCGCGTCCGCGGCGCAGCGTGCGGGCCCAACGGCCCTCGCGGTGGACCTCGGTGCCGGGTCGCCGACCGGCTCGCTCCGCCGCCTCGGTCAGGCTCAGCGACTCCGACGGCCCGAGGGCGTGGGCGACGGCGAAGTCGCGGTCACGTTCGCGCCACGCCGCCGCCAGGGACGGGACGAGCGCGGCGACCATGTTGGCGTAGCCGGTCTCGGAGGGGTGGAAGCGGTCCTCCCCGAACATCTCCGACGAGCGCTCGGTGAACAGCGGACCGAGGAGGTCGCCGAGGGAGACGGCGCGCCCCCCGGCGCGCATCGTGGCGATCATCTGGCGCTTCGCGAGGCCGCGGCTCTTGCGACGGGCGATCTGGCGCAGGGGCTGGGGGATCGGCTCGACGGTGCCGAGGTCGGGACACGTGCCGACGACGACCTGTGCCCCGGCCTCGACGAGCCGTGAGACGGCGGCGTGCAGCAGGCGCATCGAGACGTAGGAGGGCACGCGGTGCGTCACGTCGTTGGCGCCGATCACGATGACGGCGAGGTCGGGCTCGTGCTCCAGGCCGGCGTCGATCTGCTCGCGCAGGTCCGCGGTCGTGGAGCCGACGACGGCGTGCGAGCGCATGTCGACCGGACGGTCGAGCACGTGGGCCAGGCCGATGCCGATCATCGCCGTGGGGGTGGCGTCGGGGCGCCGCATGCCGTAGCCGACGGCCGCGGAGTCGCCGAGTACCAGGACGCGCAGCGGCTCGCCGGGGAGGTCGTCACCGTAGACGCCGTCGGCGCGCGGCCACTGCTCGTCCTTGATCCCGATGGCACGCTTGGCGATCAGCGCCTGGGTCATCACCATGCCCTGGTAGCCGGTGATCACCGCTCCGGAACCGACCGCGGCGCGCAGGGCGGTGCGCGCGATGGGACTGGGAAGCATGGGGCCATTCTAGGGACGCCGCCCCTCCCGGCAGTCCGAGCGCGGGCGCGCGGACGGTGTGGGTGCTCACACCTACGATGTCGACGTGACCGACATCGCAGCCCGTTCGCCCTCCGTGCCCAACCTGCGTGACCTCGGTGGGCTCGCGGCGCGCGACGGCGGGACGCTCGCCCACGGTCGCCTGCTGCGCAGCGGGCTGCCGCACGCCACGGACGTCGTGCCGGCCCACATCGAGTGGCCGCCGTCGCTCGTCGTCGACCTCAGGTCACCGGTCGAGCACGGCGGCGATCACCCGCTCACCCCGTTGAGCCCGCGGGTGGTCAACCTCCCGCTGCTGCACTCGCTCGCCCCGGGCTGGTTCACCGACTCCACGCTCGCCGACCTCTACGCGGTGGTGGTCGAGGACTCCGCCGACCTGCTCGTGCGCCTGGTGCAGGAGGTCGCCTCGGCCGACGGGGCCACGCTCGTGCACTGCGCGGCCGGCAAGGACCGCACGGGGGTGGGCGTCGCGCTCGTCCTCAGCCTGCTCGGTGTCGACGTCGCGGCGATCGAGGCCGACTACCTCCGCACCGCCGAGGAGCTCGGGGCGATCGACGCCCGGCTGCGGCCGCCGGGGACGAGCCCGGGATACGGCATCAACCCGGTCTTCCACGCCGTCGACGTCGATGCCCTGCGCGTCGCGCTGGACCGCTGGCACGGGCACCGCGACGGACCCGCCGGGTGGTTCCTGGAGGCCGGCGGCGGACGTCGCGACCTCGAGCGGCTGGAGTCCTCCCTGCTGACCTGAGCCGGGGGGTCCGGGTCAGTCCACGCGCGTCGCGAGGTCGTGCAGGGTCGAGCCCGTGACGCGGTAGGAGATCCATCCGGCGACACGCTCGGCGCCCAGCGCCTCGTAGAAGCCGATCGACGGGGCGTTCCAGTCCAGGCAGTCCCACTCCAGGCGCCCCCAGTCGTTCGCCTCGGTGATGCGCGCCAGGGCCGAGAGGAGGGCCTCCCCGCGTCCTGTGCCGCGCGCGTCGGGTGCCACGAAGAGGTCCTCCAGGTGCACCCCCGGTCGGCCGACCCAGGTGGAGAAGGTCCGGTAGGCGACGGCGATCCCCACCGGCTCGCCGCCGGACTCGGCGACGAGGGCGAAGGCCACGGCACCGGGGCCGAACAGCGCGTCGTGCAGGCCCGCCTCGGTGGCGACGACCTCCTCCTCGGCGCGTTCGTAGCGGGCGAGGTCGACGACCATCCGCAGCACCGTCGCGACGTCGTCAGGTCGGGCGGGGCGCACGCCGTCGGGAAGCTGCGGGATCCTCATGTGTCGAGCCTAGGGCGTCGCGCGGGTCCGTCGGGACCGGGCCGGTGCCCGCGGACCGATCTACAGTGGTCCCATGCCTGCCGACCAGCTCCTGGAGTCCCGCGACGTGCCGCTCGGCGGGCTGCGCGGACTCACCGTCCACCGCACGCTTCCGCAGCGCGCCATCCCCACGATCGGCGCGTGGTGCTTCGTCGACCACTTCGGTCCGACCACCGAGCCGATGGCCGTGCTGCCGCACCCGCACATCGGCCTGCAGACCGTCACCTGGCCGATCGCCGGGCAGATCCGGCACCGCGACAGCCTCGGCAGCGACGTCGTGCTGCGTCCGGGCGAGCTCAACCTGATGACCTCCGGCGACGGCGTCTCGCACTCGGAGTTCTCCGTCGGCGACCCCGAGGCCCCCATGCACGGGATCCAGCTGTGGGTGGCGCTCCCGGAGGCCACCCGGGCCGGTCCGGCCGACTTCGAGCACGTGACTGACCTCCCGCAGGTGGAGGGTCCCTGCTGGTCGGCCCTGGTGATCGTGGGGACGCTCGCCGGCAGGACGTCTCCCGCGCGCACGCACACCCCGCTCGTCGGTGCCCAGCTGTCGGTGAAGGCCGGACGCGCCGAGATCCCCGTCGACCCGGCCTTCGAGCACGGGGTCCTCGCGGTGGACCAGGACGTGACCGTGGCGGGGGACTCGGTCCCGCACCGTCAGTTGCAGTACCTCGCCCCGGGGCGGGAGACCATCGTGATCGAGAGCGACGTCGACACCACGGTCCTGCTCATCGGGGGCGAGCCGTTCGAGGAGGACATCGTGATGTGGTGGAACTTCATCGGGCGCAGCCACGAGGAGATCGCCGCCGCCCGGGTCGACTGGGAGGAGGCGGCGCGGCGCTTCGGTCGGGTCGACGGTCACGGTGACCAGGTCATCCCCGCACCGCCCATGCCGGAGGTCCGCATCAAGCCTCGCCGTCGGGAGTCTTGAGCCCGCACCGGCCCTCGGTGTAGCCTCCTTCCAGATACCGTCGGTATCTGGAATCGAGGAACGTCATGACCACCTACTTCACCGACAAGGTCGCCGTCGTCACCGGAGCCGCCTCCGGCATCGGCCGGGCCCTGTCCGTCGAGCTCGCCCGCCGCGGAGCGCACCTCGCGATCAGCGACGTCGACACCGCCGGACTCGCCGAGACCGAGGCTCTCGTCGCCGCCCACGGCGGCCAGGTGAGGGCGAGCTTCCTCGACGTCGCCCAGCGCGAGCTGCTCGTGCAGTACGCCGAGGACGTCGCCGAGCACTTCGGGCGGGTCAACATGGTCTTCAACAACGCCGGCATCGCCTACACCGGCTCGGTCCAGGAGATGGCCTTCAAGGATCTCGACCGCGTCATGGACGTCGACTTCTACGGCGTCGCCAACGGCACCAAGGTCTTCCTGCCGCACCTGATCGCCTCCGGCGACGGGCACGTGGTCAACATCTCCAGCCTGTTCGGGATCCTCTCGGTCCCCAGCCAGAGCGCCTACAACGCCGCCAAGTTCGCGGTGCGGGGCTTCACCGAGGCCCTGCGTCAGGAGATGATCCTCGGCGGCCACCCCGTCAAGGTCACGTGCGTGCACCCCGGCGGCATCAAGACCAACATCGCCCGCAACGCCGAGCAGGCCGACAGTCGCAACCACGACGAGATCGCCACGTCGTTCGACAAGCTCGCACGGACCAGCCCGGAGCGGGCCGCCCAGATCATCCTGCGGGCGGTGGAGAAGGGTCGCGCCCGTGTGCTCGTGGGTGCCGACGCCAAGGTCCTCGACGCGCTCGTGCGAGCCAGCGGCTCGCGGTACCAGGGCCTCGCAGCGGCGTTCGGCCGTCGCAACGGTCTCTGAGCGCGGTCTCCAGCGCAGCGATCGACCCCTCGCCCCACCTCGGTGAGGAGGGAGCGAGGGGTCGACGTCTGCGGCTCAGCTCTCGATCGTGATGCGCGTCGGCTCGGTGCCGGCGTGGACGCCCGCGACGCGGACGCTCAGGATGCCGGCGTCGTAGGACGCGGTGACGGCGTCGGCGCCGATGCCGGACGGCAGGGCGAACGACCGCTCGAAGGAGCCGTAGCGGATCTCGCTGATGCGACGCTGCTCGGCGTCCTCGGAGCGCTCGTCGCGGCGCTCGCCCTTGACGACGAGGCGACCGGACACGACCTCAACGGCGACGTCGGAGGAGACGTCGATGCCCGGCAGCTCGAGCCGGACGATGACGTCGTCACCGTCGCGGATCGTCTCGACGGCGGGGGTGAAGGCGAGGTTGCCGTCGCCGCCCGCACCGAGGGTCGACCGCACGAGGGCGTCGAAGTCGGCGAAGAAGGGGTCGCGGCGGGTACGCAGGGACAGGGTGGACATGAGGACCTCCTCGAGATGCGGATCGGTGACAGGTGGCCGGCATGACCGGCTACGTCTCATTGAACATGAGTCGACCCGACTCAATTCCGGGTGCCGCTCGATGTTCGCCACGGGCGAACGCATGGCGGTCCCCGTCCGGACGTCCCAGGCGCTCACCAGATCGTGACGCGCTCTCCAGGCGCGAGCCAGAGGGCGTCGCCCTCCGCCACGTCGAACGCCTCGTAGAAGGCATCGATGTTGCGCACCACCTGGTTGCACCGGAACTCCGGCGGCGAGTGCGGATCGACCGTCAGGCGTCGGACGGTCTCGGCCGGTCGCACCTTGCCCTGCCACGCCTGCGCCCACGACAGGAAGAAGCGCTGCTCCGGCGTCAGTCCGCCGAGACGCCGGCCCGCACCGTCGCCGCGGTCGGCACCGTCACGTTCCTGGGCGATGCGGAACGCCTTGAACGCGATGCCCAGGCCGCCGAGGTCGCCGATGTTCTCCCCGATCGTCAGCGAGCCGTTCACCGTCTGCCCGTCGGCACCCTCGGGGGAGAGGACGTCGTACTGGGCGACGAGGTCGGCGGTGAGCCGCTCGAAGGCCGCGCGGTCGTCGTCGGTCCACCAGTTGCGCAGGGCGCCGGTGCCGTCGTACTGCGAGCCCTGGTCGTCGAACCCGTGCCCGATCTCGTGACCGATGACGGCGCCGATCGCCCCGTAGTTGACGGCGTCGTCGGCCTCGGCGTGGAAGAACGGAGGCTGGAGGATCGCCGCGGGAAACACGATCTCGTTCATCGTCGGGTTGTAGTACGCATTGACGGTCTGCGGCGTCATGTACCACTCGTCGCGATCGATCGGGGACCCGATCTTGGCCAGCTCGCGGTCCATCGCCACGGCGAGCGCTCGCCGGGCGTTGCCGACCAGGTCGGTGGGGTCGGTCTCCAGCGCGGAGTAGTCCTTGAAGCGCTCCGGGTGACCGATCTTCGGCGTGAACGCCTCCAGCTTGGCGAGTGCCTCGGCCTTGGTGGCCTCGCTCATCCACGTCAGCTCACCGATGCTGCGACGGTACGCCTCGACGAGGTCGGCGATGAGGACGTCCATCCTGGCCCGGGCGGTCTCGGGGTACTCGCTGCGGACGTACAGGCGGCCCACCGCCTCGCCCATCGCGGACTCCACGAACCCGACGCCACGCTTCCAGCGAGGACGCAGCTCGTCGGTACCGGAGAGGGTGCGGCCGTAGAACGCGAAGTTGGCCTCCACGAAGGCGCTGGACAGGTAGGGCGCGGCGGCGTGGACGACGTTCCAGCGCAGCCAGTCGCGCCAGGACGGCAGGAGGTCGTCGGTCAGCAGCGTCTCCAGGCCCTCGAGGAAGGACGGCTGTGCCATCACCACCTCGGCGAGCACGGCGTCGGGCATCTGCGCCGCACGGGCCCACGTCGTGAGGTCGAAGGACGGGACGAGCGCCTGGAGCTGCTCGAGGCTGAGCAGGTTGTAGGTCTTCTGGGCGTCACGGCACGAGACCCGGTCCCAGTGGTGCGCGGCGATCCGCGTCTCGAGGTCGAGGACGCGTTCGGCGCGCGCCGCCGCCGCGTCCTCCCCGTCCCCGTCCAGGCCGGCGAGGGCGAACATGGTGCGCAGGTGCTCGGCGTACGCCGACCGGACCTCCGCGAAGCCCTCCTCGCGGTAGTAGGCCTCGTCGGGCAGACCGAGCCCGCTCTGGACCGCGTTGACGACGTAGCGGTCGGGCTGCCCCCGGTCGGGAGCGATGTAGAGGCCGATCACGCTGGAGACCCCGAGTCGCTCGAGGTGCCCGAGCGTCCGGGCGAAGGCCGGCACGGTCCGGACGTCGTCGACGCGGGCGAGGTCGTCGGCCAGCGGATCGGCACCGAGGGCCTCGATGCGCTCCTCGTCCATGAAGCTGGCGTACAGATCGCCGATCTTGCGCTGCTCGTCGTCGCCGTCGGCGGGGGAGTCGCGGCACGTCTCGACGATCGACCGGACGACGGCCTCGGCCTCGTCGACGAGGGTCACGAACGCCCCGGCGGTGGCCCGGTCGGGAGCGATGGTGGCCTCGCGCAGCCACGGTCCGTTCACGTGGCGGAAGAGGTCGTCCTGGGGGCGGACCCCCGGGTCGAAGGCGTCGATGTCGAGGGCGTCGCTGTGGCTCACCCTGGCTAGGCTACCGACGTGTCGAAGAACCGCCCGGCCCTGTTGAGCGTGCTGCGTCGCGAGCAGGTGACGCCGAGCGTGACGCGCCTCGTCCTCGGTGACGTGCCGGGCTCGCGCGTCGGCATCGACGCGTTCGCGAACCGGTGGACCGGGTGCACCGACGCCTACGTCAAGCTCGTCTTCCTCGCCGTCGGGCACCGCTACCCCGAGCCGCTGGACCTCGCGGAGGTCCGGGAGACGATGCCGCCGGAGGCCTGGCCGATCCTGCGCACCTACACCGTGCGCCGCTTCGACGCGCACGCCCGCGAGGTGTGGATCGACGTCGTCGTGCACGGCGACGACGGAGTGGCCGGCCCGTGGGCCGCTCAGGCGCAGCCGGGCGAGACGATCCACGTGCGTGCGCCCGGTGGCGCCTACCGTCCGGGCTCGGACGTCGACCACCACCTGTACGTCGGCGACGAGGCGGCTCTCCCGGCGATCGCCGCGTCGGTGGAGTCGCTGCCGGCCGGGGCCCGGGCGACGGTGTTCTGCGAGGTCGCCGGGGCGGAGGAGGAGCAGCCGCTGGTCTCGGACGCGTCCGTCGACGTGCGCTGGCTGCACCGCCGCGGGGCGGCCCCCGGCACCACGTCGCTGCTCGACGACGCCGTCCGTGCGTGGGAGTGGCCGGGCGGCCGCGTCGAGGTGTTCGTGCACGGCGAGGCGGGCCTGCTGACCACGGTGCGCCCCTACCTGCTGCGCGAGCGGGAGGTCGCGCGCGCCGACGCCTCCGTCTCGGCCTACTGGCGCCGTGGGGACACCGAGGAGTCCTTCCGGGAGTGGAAGTCCCAGCAGAGCGAGCCCATCCTCCGCCCCACTTCCTGACCTTGACCCCCGGACCTCTGAGCCGTGAAGGTCGCTGGCCCCGAGTCTCCGGACCGTCGTGCCCCGTCCTGCTCGACCGCCGCGTACAGGTCGAGCCCGCTGGAGTTCCAGTGGTGGAGTGCTCAGAGTCGGCCCTCCGGTGCGCGCTGGACGTGCTCCGGCCCTGGCTGGGGGGGCGAGCCCGATGTGCTCGTCCTGGTCCAGACGACGAGTCCCTCCATCGCTGCCGACCGGCTCGCCGAGGCGATCCGCGCCGTCCGTGCCGACAAGTGCGACCTCGCCTTCAGCGTCACGCGATCCCACGTCCATCTCTGGCGCCACGGCCTCGCGGGTCCGGAGGGGATCAACCGCGAGGCGGCGGTGCGGCAGCGCCGCCAGGACATGGATCCGGAGCTCACCGAGAGCGGCACCTTTCACTCTCCGCGGTGCGCTGCACGGGAGCGGGTTGCTGGGCTCGCTCGACGACTTCGTCGCCGGGTCGTTCGGCACTCCGGGCCCGTCGTGGTGCGAGAAGGACTGCGTCGACGCTCCCGGCGAGGACACCTGGCTGACGACGATGGAGGCGCTCGTGTGTCGACGGCGCGCGACCGGCCTCCCGTCGTTCTCCGAGCTGCCGGGGCCGTCCCGCACCGGCTGTGACGCGTCTGTTCGCTGCCGGCTGTGCAGCCGGTCGGCCGGGCCCCGTCCGGGTGTCTCAGTCCAGGCGCAGCGTGCTGTGGCGCGGCCGCGGAGCGAGGGACTTGCCCGCGCCGTATTGCTCGGTGGAGACCGGGGTGACCATCGCCGGATCCTTGCCTGCCTCGGCGTAGACCTCACGGGCGATCTCGAACCAGCTGCGGGCCGGACCGCCGCTGGTGACGTTGTAGGTGCCGTAGGGGCGGCGCTCCCGCAGGATCTCGACGATGCCGGCCGCGAGGTCGTCGGCGTAGGTCAGCCGGCCCACCTGGTCGTCGACGACGGCGGGCGCAACGTCGCGCTCGGCGAGCGAGCGCATCGTGCGAACGAAGTTGGGTCCGTCGCCGACCACCCAGCTCGTGCGCACGACGTAGTGCCTCGGGGCGACCGCGACGGCGAGGTCACCGGCGGCCTTGCTCGCGCCGTAGACGCCCAGCGGCGAGAACGTCTCGTCGGTGGTGTGCTCGATCTCCACGCCGTCGAAGACGTAGTCGGTGGAGACGTGAACCAGCGTGAGGTCGTGCTCGACGGCGGTCCGCGCGAGGTGGGTCGCAGCGTGCGCGTTGACACGCCAGGCGTCACGACGCCCCTGCTCGGTCTCGGCCTCGTCGACCTTCGTGTAGGCCGCGGCGTTGATGATCGTGTCGACGTCCGACCAGTCGAAGGAGGCGTAGGCGGCCGGGTCGGCGACGTCGAACTCGGCCGACGTGAGGGCGATCGCGTCGGGCAGCAGCCGCGCGAGCGCTCGGCCGAGCTGTCCGCCGGCACCGGTGACCAGGGTGCGACGGGGCGCCACCGGGTCGACGTCGGCGAGCCGGGGGTGCTCCCGGTCCTTCTGGGACGTCTCGGCCACGTCGAGGGGGATCGGCCAGTCGATCGCGACGGTCTCGTCGGCGAGGTTGAGGAAGGTGTACCGCGCGTCGGCGCTCCAGTGGGCGTTGACGAGGTAGGAGTAGGCGGTGTCGTCCTCGAGGGTCTGGAAGGCGTTGGCCACCCCGCGCGGGACGAACACGGCGGCCTCGGGGCCGATCTCGTGCGTCACGACGGTGCCGAAGCTGGGTCCCTTGCGCAGGTCGACCCAGGCTCCGAACACCCGCCCGGTGGCGACCGAGACGTACTTGTCCCACGGCTCGGCGTGGATGCCGCGCGTGGTGCCGCGCGTGGCGTTGAAGGAGACGTTGTTCTGCACCGGGCCGAAGTCCGGCAGGCCGAGGGCGACCATCTTCTCGCGCTGCCAGTTCTCCTTGAACCAGCCGCGGTTGTCGCCGTGGACCGGCAGGTCGAGCAGCAGGAGGCCGTCGATCGCGCTCTCGTGGACCGCGAGCCCGCTCATGCGTGCCCAAGCTCGACGTACTTGGCCTCGGTGGCGGCCTTCTGGGGTCGCCACCACGCCTCGTTCTCGCGGTACCAGTCGATCGTGGCGGCCAGACCCTCCTCGAAGTCGGTGTACGAGGGGCTCCAGCCGAGCTCCTCGCGCAGCTTGGACGCGTCGATCGCGTACCGCAGGTCGTGGCCGGCGCGGTCGGTGACGTGGTCGTAGTCGTCGCTCGGGCGACCCATGAGTCCGAGGATCAGCTCGACGACCTCCTTGTTGTTCTTCTCACCGTCGGCGCCGACGAGGTAGGTCTCGCCGATCTGCCCGGAACGCAGGATCTCCAGGACCGCGCTGCTGTGGTCGTCGGCGTGGATCCAGTCGCGCACGTTGAGGCCCTCGCCGTAGAGCTTGACGCGTTCACCGTCCAGCAGGTTGGTGATCTGGCGCGGGATGAACTTCTCCACGTGCTGGCGGGGGCCGTAGTTGTTCGAGCAGTTGCTGAGCGTGGCCCGCACGCCGAAGGACCGGGCCCACGCTCGGACGAGGTGGTCCGAGCCGGCCTTCGTGGAGGAGTAGGGGCTCGAGGGGTTGTAGGCGGTGCTCTCGCGGAACTTCTCCGGGTCGTCGAGCTCCAGGTCGCCGTAGACCTCGTCGGTGGAGATGTGATGGTAGCGCACGTCGTGCCTGCGCACCGCCTCGAGCATCGAGAACGTGCCGATGATGTTGGTCTCGACGAACGGTCGCGGGTCGTGCAGGGAGTTGTCGTTGTGCGAGGCGGCGGCGAAGTGGACCACCGCGTCGACCGAGGCGACGAGGGAGTCCACGAGCGTCTCGTCGCAGATGTCGCCGACCACGAGCTCGACCCGGTCCTCGGGCAGACCGGCCAGCGATGCGCGGTTCCCGGCGTACGTGAGCTTGTCGAGCACGACCACCTGGGCGTCGGTGTGGGCGACGACGTGGTGGACGAAGTTCGAGCCGATGAAGCCGGCTCCGCCGGTGACCAGGAGCGATCGCATGGCCACGAGCGTACCGTCGCCGCCGGGACGCGCGGCGGGGCTAGGGTGGCGCCCATGCGCGGAATCATCCTGGCCGGCGGCACGGGCAGTCGTCTGCACCCGATCACGCAGGGCACGAGCAAGCAGCTGATGCCGGTCTACGACAAGCCGATGATCTACTACCCGCTGTCGACGCTGATGTCCGCAGGCATCCGCGACGTGCTCGTCATCACGACCCCGCACGAGGCGGAGAGCTTCCAGCGGCTGCTGGGCGACGGTTCGCAGTTCGGCATCTCCATCACCTACACGCAGCAGCCGTCGCCGGACGGCCTGGCGCAGGCGTTCGTGCTCGGTGCCGACCACGTCGGGCAGGAGTCCGTCGCGCTCGTCCTGGGGGACAACATCTTCTACGGCTCGGGCCTCGGCAGCCAGCTGGGCCGCTTCGACTCCGTCGACGGCGCCACCATCTTCGGCTACTACGTCTCCAACCCCCGTGCGTACGGCGTCGTCGACTTCGACGACGACGGCAAGGTCGTCGCGCTGGAGGAGAAGCCGGAGCACCCGCGCAGCAACTACGCCGTGCCCGGGCTGTACTTCTACGGCCCCGACGTCGTCGACCACGCCCGCGAGCTGCAGCCCTCGGCCCGCGGAGAGCTGGAGATCACCGACCTCAACCGCGTCTACCTCGAGCAGGGCCGGCTCACCGTCAGCATCCTGCCCCGCGGCACCGCCTGGCTCGACACGGGGACGTTCGACGACCTCAACGACGCCTCCAACTTCATCCGCACCGTGGAGAAGCGGCAAGGCCTCAAGATCGCCTGTCCCGAGGAGATCGCCTGGCGCAACGGCTTCCTCACCGACGACGAGCTGCGTGAGCGGGCGGAGCCGCTGCGCAAGAGCGGCTACGGCACGTACCTGCTCGAGCTGCTGGAGCACGGCAAGTAGGTGTGATCGGAGGATGATCAGCGCCGTGTCGACCCGACGCAGGGGATGGGGGGCGTACGAGGTTGCCGTCGCCGCACTGTTCGGCGTCGTCCTCGTCGTCACCGTGGCATGGGGCATGCTGCTCCCCGCGTTCGACGGTCCCGACGAGCCGTGGCACCACAACTCGGTGGCCCGGCTCGTCGACGGCGGCGGGTGGCCACCTGCCTACGAGGCGATGGTCCTGGAGTCCACCTGGAACGCCGTCTGTGAGAGTGGCGCCGCGGTCCCGGGCGAGGCCGGCCGGTCGACTCCGACCTCCCCGGGGGAGCGAGGGCCGCTCCTCGACGGGACGTCGCAGGGTTCCGCGGTCCCCGACTTCATGCTCCAGCACCCGCCCGCCCACTACGGGCTAGTCGCCGTCGTCGTCACCGCGGCGGGCGGAGGAGACGTTGCCTGGGACCGCGCACAGCTCGTCATGCGAGCGGTCTCGGCGGTCCTCGTCGCGTCAGCGGTCGCTCTCGTCGTGGGAGCGGTCCGCTGGGCCACGGGTGACCGTCGCGCCGGACTCGTGGGAGGGGCGTCGGTCCTTGCCATCCCGTTCTTCACCAACGCGGGCGCCTACGTGTCCAACGACACGCTCCTCGTGGCCGCCTGCTCGGCGACCCTGTACCTGCTGCTGCGCGCGGTCAGGGAACCAGGAGCGGCGGCCTGGCTCCTCCCCGCCGCAGGGGCTGCGTACGGTCTCGCCCTGCTCACCAAGGGGTTCGCACTGTTCCTCGCCCCGGTCGTGGCGGTGCTCACCGTCCTGGTCGTGATCGGCCGCCGTGACGATCGTCGACGCTCCGTGCTGCAGGCGGGGGCGGCGGCCGTGCTCTGCCTGGGGATCGGGGGCTGGTGGTGGATCCGCAACTACCTGACCCTCGGTACCGTCCAGCCGAGCCGCCTCGGAGCGCGCGAGCGGTCGGAGAGCCCGATCGACGGGTACTCGCTGCAGGACTTCGCCGTCGGCGCGCTGGACCGTCTGAACGCCACCTTCTGGGGCAGGGGCGGGCGCCCCGAGGTGGCGCTGCCCGACGTCGTCCCGTGGACGCTCTCGGTCGTCCTCGGCATCCTCGTCGTCGTCGCGCTGACCCATCGAGGAGCACGGTGGCTCCTCGTCGTGCTGGCGTTCTACCCCGCGGCGGTCGCCGGGACCGTGATCCTCAACGCGCACGGCATCTACTGGGACACGGGCCGACCCTTCCAGGGGGTCCAGGGACGGTACCTCTACAGCGGGGTGGCGGCGTTCTGCCTCGCGGTCGGCAGCGCTTTCCACGTCGTCTCGCGCCGCCTGCCTCCACGCATGGACCGGGCGGCCCTTCCGGCCCTGCTCATCATCCTGGTCGCAGGGTCGGTGGCGGCGCAAGTGTGGACGCTGACGCGGACATGGGCCAGTCGCGACCCGGGCTCGGCGCTGCTGCGCGGAGTCGCGGAGGGCTCGCCGTGGACGCTCTGGTCGGTCCTCGCCGTGGCCGTCGTCGGCGCGAGCAGTGCGGTGCTGGTGACCGCAGCCGCACGGGTGCAGGTGGAACATCGGGCGCCTCACCTATGATCGCCTGCGAGATCCGTACCTCGACGAGGGGGAGCTGTTGATCAGTCGGGTGAAGGACCTGGCACGGCGCGCGACCCGGAGCCGCCGGGCGGCTCCGCTGTTCGCCTTGGGCGCCAGCCGGTACCGACGCGGTGGGCGTCGCGGGACGAACCCCGTCGTCGCCACCCACTACGGCATGCTCGTCGGTCGCCACTTCGAGGACGACGCCGCCGCAGCGCGGCACTACTTCTCCTCGGGCTGGCGTCTCGGGGTCGTGCCGACCCCCTTCGTGGACGTCCCGGGGGCGCACTTCTCCCTCGCGAAGTCCCTGCGGGTGCGCAACGCACTCGCCCGGGTCACGCGCGGTGCGGACACCGCGTCCTTCCTCGGCGGCCCCAGTCGCCTCGTTCCGGAGGAGCTGGCGCTCGAGGTGGTCACGGCCGCCGGGAGCGACTGGCTGGCGGCCCTTACCCGCCTCGCTCGCGCCGGTCGCGTGCCGGTCATGCTCGGTGCCGACGAGACCTCCTGGGGCCGCTACCTCGCCCGCTGTCGCGAGCTGACCGACGCGGCACGCATCGTGCACGCCGAACGGTTGATCGACCTCGACTTCTACCAGCACCAGGTCGGCGGGCCGCCGTTCCTGTCCTCACCCGCGGCCCTCGACGACCTCGTCTCGAACGGCGAGGTCGACGGCCGCACGCCCCATCCCTTCTTCGAGCCGGAGTGGTACCGGGCCCACGATCGTTCGCAGATCAGGCGTGGCCGTCCCGCGAGCCAGCTGCTCGACTTCGTCTCGCGCGGCGAGCTGGGGCAGGCGGGTCCGCACTTCTGGGGCCAGGAGTACCTGACCCGGCTGGGGGACGACCGTCCGAGCTCGCTGCTGCGCCACTTCACCGACCACGCCGGTCCCGCGGCGCCGTGCCCGTCTTCGAGCGGAGTGCCGGCCGTCGACCGTTCGGTGGCCGAGGCCGCCGCCCGCTCCCGCGTGGGCGACTACCACCGCGGGCTGCAGCGGCTGCAGGCCCACGGTCCGGTGCTCGACAGGCACCACCTCGTCGACAGCCCTCCGGCGCGGGACACCTCCTGCCTCGTGGTCATCGACGAACGCCACCTCTTCGCGGGGCTCGACGGCCTCACGACGGTCGTGGAGCAGGTCGTCGACGGCCTGCGCGTGGTCGTGGTCGAGGACGTCGGGACGGTGCGGAGCCCCGCTCTGCAAGACCTCGTCGACCGCACCGCGTGCCTCGACGTCATCGCCCGCCGGCCCGGCGAGACGATCGGTTCCATCGTGCGACGGCTGCTGGACGAGGTCCGGCCCGAGTTGTGGGCACGCTGGTCCCCCGGTGATCGCTGGGACCCGGACTTCGTCGCGACCGCGGCGTCGGCGCTGCGCCTGCACCCGGACGCCCCGGCCGCCGCGACGATCGCCGACGGCGTGCCCCAGCCATGGCTGCGCACCGATGACGCTGTGTGGGTGGACGACCTCCGCGGGTCCGGCGTCGTGCTCCGGGCAGCGGGCCCGAGCGCGGCGCTCCCGCGCGCCGACCTCGACCGCGGGTTCGTCGAGGAGATCCTCATCGGACTCGCGTCGGCCGGGCCGTGCGTCGTGCTGACCCGCCCGCTGGCGCGAGCGCGCCCGGCGGATCCCTTCGAGCACGACGTCAGGGCCACGGCCAACGCGGCTCGCGCTCGACATATCGTGCGGTTCGAGGCCCCGACGGTCGACGTCGGCGTCGCGATCCCTACCTACGAGGACTGGGAGATGACCCTCACGGCGGTACGCCGCGTGCTGGAGACCTGCGGCGAGCACGACGTCCGCGTTGTCGTCGTCGACAACGGATCCCGACGCCCGGTCGCATCGATCCTGGCTGCGTGCTTCCTGGACGACCCCCGTGTGGAGGTGCTGCGGGTCCCGCGCAACACTGACTTCGCCCTCGGCTCCACCCTCGGGGCGGCCGCGGCGCGCGGTCGCACGACCGTCTTCCTCAACAACGACACCTCCGTGCAGCCGGGCTGGCTCGATCCGCTGCTCACGGCGCTCGCGGAAGGCGCGGCCGGTGTCCAACCGCTGCTTCTCTACGGTGACCGCACGGTCCAGAGCGCAGGCACCGTCTTCCTGGGCGGTATGACGATGCCCAGCCACCTGCTCAGCGGGGTCCACCCGCGCGACGTCGGGTCACAGGTCGACGACTACCCGTTCTCCGCCGTCACCGCCGCCTGCCTGGCGGTCCGGACCGAGCACGTGGCTGCACTCGACGGATTCGACCCGCGTTACGTCAACGGCATGGAGGACGTCGACTTCTGCCTCCGTCTCAAGGACCTGGCCGGCG
This sequence comes from Aeromicrobium halocynthiae, assembly GCF_039531385.1. NCBI lineage: Bacteria > Bacillati > Actinomycetota > Actinomycetes > Propionibacteriales > Nocardioidaceae > Aeromicrobium > Aeromicrobium halocynthiae. Next base: position 21,619 of record NZ_BAAAPY010000004.1, read on the forward strand.
CGCCGCTGCGGGTCCGCACGGACTCGAGGGTGGTCCACTTCGAGAGCCGTTCGATCGGGCGCGGCGACCACCACGACGCGAACCGCGACCGCTTCGCCGAGCGTTGGTCCGCGGCGCTGCAGGAGCTGGACGACCGACGGATCCTCGATGCCGGGCCCGTCGCACTCGATCGTGTCGAGCGGATCAGGTGGCCGTCGAGCCCCCTGTGGACCGGGCGGACCGTGCTGACGCCACGCCGCGACCCGATCCAGGTGACCGAGCACCGACCGCGTCTGCGGTGGGCGATCAAGTCCGCCGCTACAGGGGACCTGCTCGGTGACATGTGGGGCGACACCTTCTTCGCCGAGTCGCTGGCCGGCGCCCTGCGCCGGTTGGACCAGGACGTCGTCGTCGACCGGGAGCCGTCGCACAACCGCGTCTCGGCAGGGTGGGACGACGTGACGCTGACGCTGCGGGGTCTGACCGAGTACGTCCCGCAGCCCGGTGCCGTCAACCTGCTGTGGATCATCAGCCACCCCGACCTCGTGACCCGGCACGAGCTGTCGTCCGGCTTCGCCAGGATCTACTCCGCCGGGGCCGGGTGGGCGCGCGACGTCCGCGAACGGTGGGGGATCGACGTGCAGCCGCTGCTGCAGGCCACCGACGTCGAGAAGTTCCACCCCGGCGTCGACCGTGGACCCGATCGCCAGGGCGTCCTGTTCGTGGGACGCACCCGCGGGGTCCCGCGCGTGATCGTCAAGGACGTCATCGAGGCCGGGGGTGAGCCGGAGGTCTACGGCGACGACGGGTGGGAGCAGTTCATCGAGCCACGGTTCGTCAAGGGCACCGGCATCCACAACGACGACGTGCCGCAGGCGTACGGGTCCGCAGCGGTGGTCCTCAACGATCACTGGGCCGACATGGCCAAGCACGGGTTCTTCTCCAACCGTCTGTTCGACGCCGCGGCCACCGGGGCCCGGGTCATCAGCGACCGAGTGCCCGGTCTGGCCGACCTGTTCGGTCCACAGGTGCAGGCCTACAACTCCGTCCAGCGGCTCCGCGAGCTCCTGGACCCGTCCAGCCCGCACTGGCCCGAGGAGGACGAGCTCGCTCGTCTCGCCCACCGGGTCACGCAGGAGCACTCCTTCGACGCCCGAGCACGGGTGCTCCTCGACGACGCACTCCATGCCATCCGCGAGAGGCGCTGACATGTCCGAACCGACGATCGTGATGACCCTGATGGTGCGCGACGAGGCCGACGTCGTCGCCGCCATGATCGAGCACCACCTCGCGGAAGGGGTGGACCTCGTCATCGCGACCGACAACGGCTCGGTCGACGGGACGCGAGAGATCCTCGCCGACTACGCCCAGACCGGTCGGCTCGAACTGCACGACTACCTGCAGCACGACAAGAGGCAGAGCCAGGTGGTCTCGTCCATGGCCTCCCGAGCGGCGACCGAGCACGGTGCCACCTGGGTGATCAATGCCGACGCCGACGAGTTCTTCGTGGCGGTCGACCCGTCCATGACGCTGCGCGACGCGTTGCGCGCGACGCCCACCGGTATCGGGTCCTTCGCGGTGCCGGTGACCAACCTGACCGGCGCCCCTGCCCGTCGCGGTGCGGCGTTCGAGCGGCTCGTGTGGAGGGACCTTCGCAAGGAGTCCACGCTCATGGAGACGGTGGCACTGCACGCCCACCCGACGAGTGACGTGATCCACGTCGGGCGACCCGGCGTCACGGTGCAGCAGGGCAACCACGGGGTCGACATCCCGAGCATGGGTCGGCCCGACCCCGCTCACGCGATCGAGGTGCTCCACCTCCCGTGGCGCACCTACGAGCAGTACAGCCGCAAGATCGACCACATGGGCAGGGCTTACGAGGCCAGCACGACGCTCAACCCCAGCCCCCGGCACCACGGGATGCGTGACTACCGGTTCCTGCGGGCGGGTCACCTCGAGGCTCTGTACATGGTGCGTCACCCGGGCGACGAGCCCGGGGAGGACTTCGAGCACGAGCCCCGCGTCCTCCACTCCCTCCAGCGGGTCCTCGAGTCGGGGCAGGCCGTGCGACCCGACCGCTTGCGGCCCCTCCTCATCGGCGGCTGGGACGGGTACGTGCCCGAGGAGTGCGCCGAGGCCGCCCGTGTCGCGGCCGTCGTCATCCCGCTCGAGCTGGAGCACCTGAAGGCAAGCACGCGGTGGCGGGACCTCTACCGGACCGAGGCGGCCGGACGCCGTAGGGCGGAGGAGCAGTTGGAGCTGGCGGCCCGCGACGACCGGTCGACGGCCCGACGACTCGCCTCGCGGGTCCTCGGGGCCGTCCGGCGTCGAGTGGCGGCACTGCGGCGCCGCTAGGGACGCGCTTCGTCGTCAGGCGCCGTGGCCGAGCGTGCGGACACGCTCTGCCACGGCTTCGCCGAGTGGCCTGCCGAGCTCCGCCGGGACGTCGAGGGCGCGGTGACGGCTGAGGCCGAGTGCCTGGCGCGCCGCCTGGTCCAAGGCCGCTGCGATCCCCTCGGGTCCGGGATCGGCGAGGTGGAGGCCCTCGACCCATGCCGAGCGGGCACCGAGGAAGTCGTTGGTCACGGTCGGGATCCCGGCCATCGGCATCTCGAGCGCCAGGTGGCTGGGATGAGGGCTCAGCATGAGCGCCAGTCCGAGGTCGGTGCGGCTTAGCTCGTCGTAGTACTCGGCGAACGACACCTTCCCGAGATTCCTGACCTCCACGTCGTCACCGAGGAACGGCGGTACGCTCATGGTCTCGCCGGCCAGCGTGACGACAAGCCGGGCTCCGGGCTCGCGCGCCGCGATCCATCGGCGCAGACCGTCGACGCCTGCGCTGTAGAGGTTGCGGGGCTTGGACGGCCGGGCGTAGAAGAGCACACGCAGGACGTCGGGCTCCGGCTGCCAACGGTCGGCGGCGGCGCGCAACGGTGCAGTCTCGATGGTCGGCGCGAAGACGAAGCGGTCGTCGACGTCCGCGACGCCCTCCCGCCGCAGGAACCGGGCGAGGGACGACGAGTTCACCAGCGGGGCGAAGCCGAGCTCGTAGGTGCCCCGCGCATCGATGAAGTCGCGCCCCCAGGGGTGGAAGGCGGGCTCGAAGTCCTGGACGAGGTAGACGACGTTCTGGCGGTCGACGCGGCCGTCCCCGACGAGCCCGTCGAGCGCGACCGCGGTCGTCCAGTAGGTCGCGATCCAGACGTCCTCGGCGTGGTGGTCCGTCTCGCGGCGACCCTCGACGCTGACGCTCAGCCCGGCCGCCTGGTCCGCGAGGTCCTCGTCGCTCAAGATGCCGACGATCTCCGCCGCGAGGGCGTCGCCGTCGAGCTCCTCGACGTCCGCCACGACGACGCGCAACGGACGCCCGAGCTCACGCCCGACGGCGGCAGCCGCCACGACCGCAGTGCGGATCCCCGCGAACATCTGGCCGGCCCTGACCCCGGGGAGGACCAGCGCGACGCGTGGCGCGTCGGCATCGGTGGCGACGCCGGCGAGGGCGGCAGCGGCCTTCTCCTTCGGGGTGCCAGGACGCCTCGTCGACACCTCGGTCGAGACGGGAGCCGGGTCGACCGCCCCTGTCGACGTGCGCCGGAGGTACCCGGACGGGTTCTGGGTGAGGTAGTAGCGCTCCGCCCGTAGGTCGACCTCGAAGGAGTCGGTGCCAGAAAGGAAGTCGTGCACCGCCTCCCACGGTCCCGGACCGTGCTGGGGGGCCACCGGGTGTCCGTTGACGTTGGTGTCCTCGACGATCAGGTACGAACCCTCCGTCACGAGGGGCGAGTAGGCGCGCAGCTCGTCGGCGACGTGGGCCTGGGAGTGGTCGGAGTCGAGGATGACGAGGACCGGCGACCCGTCGGCGGGGAGCCGGCGCCGGACCTCCGCGAGGACGTCCTCCGACGTCGACGACCCGACGAGGTACGTCAGCCGCGGGTGCTGCGGCTGCTCCGGGCGCGACGTGATGTCCACCGTCACGACCTCACCGTGCCCGTTCTCCTCCAGCCGATCGGCGATGAACAGTCCGCTGCCACCGCGGAACGTCCCCGTCTCGACGACGAGTCCGGGACGGAGGTCGTGGACGAGCTCCTGGTAGACCCACATGTCGGTGGGGCACTTGTACACCGGGACGCCGCGGTAGAAGGTGTCCTTCCAGGTGCGCGCGGAGACGTGGTAGTACAAGCGGTTGACCTGCGTCGTGATCGCATCACGGACGACCGGGTCCGGCTCGCCCACCGGTTGCCCCTCGGGGACCCACAGTCGTGCGAAGGCCTCGGCGACCGCCGCCTGCACCTCCCTCGTGCTGCTGGCATCCACCGACGCCAGTCGATGCTCCAACAGAACGTCGATCCCGGCGATCTCCCGGTCGTCAGAGGAGTCCGTGAGCAGTCGGTGTCGCACCGCATCGACAGGATCCCGGCGGAGATCGACGGTCAGGATGCGGCGAGCGACGCGCCCTAGGCGTCCGAGACTGGAGTTCACCCCGTCAACTTAGCGTCCCGTGGTGGCTTCGAGCCGCCACGCCGCCGACCGTGGGTCGCTCGCTGTGCGGAGCCGGATATCGTTGGGACGACGTGCGCTGACCGCGCGATCGACTTCGCTGACTGGAGGCGCGCTGCGTGACCGAGCCATCGACCGATCGTCGTGCGCCGGGTCCGGTGACGCGGTCGGAGCGGAACGCCGTCGTCGCACTGACGATGGCGTTCGTCGCGGTGTGCGCCGCGTGGGCCGTCCTGACCCCGGTCTTCACCGTCCCCGACGAGCCGGCCCACCTGAACAGCGCCCTGCGACTCACCGACGGCTTCTCCTGGCCGGCGCCGGGGGAGGCGAGGATGGCGCCGGAGGTCCTGGCCGCGCGCGACGAGGGCGATCTCCCCGCCGACGATCGCTCCAGCCTCGGCGAGCTGGCCGAGCGCAACGAGGCCAGCGGGGTCGACCAGATGACCCAGCACCCGCCGCTGTACTACGGCCTGGCCGCCGGAGTGCTCACGGTCGCGGACCCCGAGGACACGCGAGCCGACCTGACCCTGCTCCTCCTCCGACTCGCCGGGCTGGTCTTCGCCGTCCCCCTGCCCTTCCTGGTCTGGAGCGCCACGCGTCGCCTCACCGGGTCCCCACGGGCGGGGGTCGTCGGCGCGGCCTCCCTCCTCGCCGTCCCCCAGCTGGCGCAGGTGCTCGGAGGCGTCTCCAACGACGGGCTCACGATCGCGCTGTGCTCGGTCGTGACCTGGCTCGCGGTGCTCTGGATGACCGGTGACACGCGCCGACGCGTCCTCGCCGGACTCGGCGTCGCGCTCGGGCTGGCGTTGCTGACCAAGGGCACCGCCCTGCCGTTCGTCGTCTTCGTCGGGATCGTCCTGACGGTCTGGCCCCGGGAGGCGACGATCCTGCGACGACTCCTCACGGCCGTCGCCACCCTCGCGCTGGCCTTCGCGGTCGGTGGCTGGTGGTGGCTGCGCAACCTCCTGCGCTTCGGGGACGTGCAGCCCAGCGGGCTCGCCGGCACCCGCCCGACCAAGCCGTGGGAGCCCGGCACGGGACCGGACCCCGTGCAGTACCTGGACCTGTTTTGGTCGCGTGTCTCCGTGCGCTTCTGGGGGGAGTTCGGCCTGCTCGACTACCCGCTCCCGGAGATCCTGACCGACACCCTGAGCGTCCTCGCCGTGGCCGTCGTCCTCGGGTACGCCTACACCCGGCACCCGCGACGTCTGCAGACCGTGGTGCTGAGCCTGCTGCCCGTCGTCGTCGTGCTGATGCTGCTCGCCAACACGTGGCGACACTTCGTCCGGACGCAGCTCACGGCCGGGATGCAGGGGCGCTACCTGTTCGTCGCCATCGTCGCGCTGATCGCCGTCAGCGCCGTGGCGTGGATGCGATGCATCCCTGCGGACCGCCACCGACGCGCCGGCGTGGCCGTCGTGCTCGGCTCGACCTTCCTCGCCGTCCTCGGACCCTTCCGTCAGTACATCGGAGCGTACGAGAACTCTCTGTACCGGGTGACCGGTGACGGCATTGGGGCGATGTTGACGGCTGCGCCGGCCGGAACGGTCGGTGTGGCGACCGCCGTGGTGGCGACGGCCGTCGTCGGCACGGTGGCGCTGGTCCTCGTCGTCGGCTACGTGAGCAGGCGCGACGGACGACCGCGACGACAGCGGTCGTCGCCGGCGCAAGGACTGACATGATGACCACACGCAGGGCCGAGCGTCGTCCCTGCGGACCCCGCCGAGGAGAGACCTGACCGTGCCCGAAGTCGCGATCGTCGTCCGCACCCAGAACCGTCCGATGCTGCTCGAGCGGGCCCTGCGAAGCATCACCGGCCAGACCTTCGTCGACTGGGAGTGCGTAATCGTCAATGACGGAGGTGACGCGGGGCCGGTGGTCGCCCTGATCGATTCGCTCCCCGCGTCACAGCGCGAGCGTGTGAGCGCCGTCCACCACGAGCACGCGCGAGGGCGGTGGGTCTCCGCGAACGCCGGCGTGCTCGCCACCTCCGCGCCGCTCCTCACGATCCACGACGACGACGACACGTGGCACCCCGAGTTCCTGCAGCGCGCCCATGACCACCTCGACGCACATCCCGAGGCCGACGGCGTCGTGTCCAAGGTCGAGATCGTGTGGGAGCGCTTCGCCGACGACCGGATGGAGGAGACCGGCCGGGAGGTCTTCCAGGAGCAGCTGCAGGACGTCACCCTCGCCGACACGCTCCTGTTCAACCGCTTCGTCCCCATCGGGCTGCTCTACCGCCGCTCCCTGCACGAGGAACTGGGCCTGTACGACGAGTCCCTCCCGGTCGTCGGTGACTGGTCGTTCTACCTGAAGGTGCTGCAGCGGGGTCCGCTGTCCTATCTCGGCCCGACGCCGTACGCCTACTGGCACCAGCGGGTGGGGGTCACCGGGTCGCAGGGCAACAGCGTGATCGCCGAGGACGGCGCCCACGCGAGGCACGACTGGCTCATCCGCGACGAGGCGCTGCGCGAGCACGTGGCCGAGCACGGTCTCGGACTCGTGCTCTACCTGACGAAGTTCGTCGACCAGAGGATCGTCGCGGCTCAGGAGGAGCTCCGCCGCGAGCACGACCTGACCCGTCGCGTCATGGTCGACCAGCACGACCAGACCCGGCACGTGACGCAGGGGTGGATCGTCCGGGTCGTCCGATTCGTCAAGCGACGCCGGATCGAGCGCGCCGAACGGGCCGCGGGCTAGAACGGCCAGGCGGTCAGTTCTCGAGGTAGGCGACGGCCTCGTCGATGTCGCCGTCGAAGATCTTCTTGCCGCGGTTGATGACGATGCCGCGGTGGCACAGCTGCTTGACGGTCTCGGAGCTGTGGCTGACCACCAGCATGGTGACGCCCCGCTCGGTGAGCTCCTGGATCTTCGCGGTGCACTTGGCGCGGAAGGGAGCGTCGCCGACGCTCAGGACCTCGTCGACGAGCAGGACGTCCAGGTCGACGTGGATCGCCACGGAGAAGGCGAGCCGCATGAACATGCCCGAGGAGTAGTGCTTGACCTCCTGGTCGATGAACTCGCCGATCTCGCTGAACGCAACGATGTCGTCGAAACGCTCCTGGGTCTCCTTCGCCTGCATCCCGAGGATGGCGGCGTTGAGGTAGACGTTCTCCCGGCCGGACAGCTCGGGGTGGAAGCCGGCACCCACCTCGATGAGGCCGGCCACGCGGCCGCGGGTGAACACCGACCCCCCGTCGGGTTCCAGGACGCCGGATATCAGCTTCAGCGTCGTGGACTTGCCCGAGCCGTTCAGGCCCAGGACGGCGACGGACTCGCCCTCTCCCACCTGGAAGCTGACGTCGTCGAGCGCCGTGAAGGTGTCGGACTTGACCTTCTTGCCCTTGGTCCAGCTGATGAAGGCTTCCTTCATCGAGTGGGTGTTCCGCTTCAGGAACCGCTTGGAGACGTGGTCGACGATGATCGCCGGCGTGGTGCTGGTGGTGGGGACGATAGTGGTCATCACAGGTCCTGGGCGAAGGTGCGTTCGAAGCGGCGGAAGGTGAGCTGTCCCAGCACCAGCGAGAGGATGCACAAGCCGATGGCGACGAGGGTGTGCAGGAGGAACTGGTCCGGGTAGCCGTGGGTCTGGGAGGCGGTCGGGTCCCAGAAGCCGAAGTGGAACATCTCGACGGCGAGCGTGATCGGGTTGCTCATGTACACGTGCACGAACCAGGAGGGTGCGACGTCCTTGACCAGCGTCCAGGTGTAGAGCACGGGGGAGGCCCACACCGAGACCATGCGGATGATCTCGACGAAGTTCTGCGCGTCGCGGTACCGGACGTTGATGCCGGCGAAGAACATCCCGACACCGAGCGCGAAGGAGACCACCAGCAGGACTCCCAGGAGGATCGCCGCGAGTCCGAGGAGTGACGGCACCCATCCGACGAGCAGGCATGCCAGCAGCAGCACCGCCAGCTGCGGGACGAAGTGGATGAGCGCGACGATGATCGCCGCGATCGGGAACAGCTCGCGCGGAAGGTAGATCTTGCGCACCAACGAGCTGTTCTCCACGATCGACGTGGTGGCGTTGCCGAACGCCTCGTTGAAGAGGTTGACCGCCACGATCCCCGAGAACAGGTACACGGGGAAGTTCTCGACACCGCGGTTCAGGCCGAGGACGATCCCGACGACCAGGAAGTAGACGAGGAACTGCACGCCCGGCTTCACGTAGGACCAGGTCCAGCCGAGGACGGAGTTGCGGTAGCGGGTCGCGGTGCCCTTGCGGACGATGAGCTTCAGCAGGTAGCGCCACTGGATCACGTCCAGCAGACCCCGGCCGCGGCCCGGGACGTCGAAGTCGCTCAGGTCGATCGCTGTCACAGGGGTACTCCTCCGCGGGGTCGTCCAAAGAGCAAGGGTGATCCTAGCGCGCGTACCCCTCGATCCCGGTCCTGGCGGTCCGTGGCGTCGACCACGCTCACCCGCGCACGATCGCAGCGATCCGGTCGGCCTGGGCGCGGGAGGTCGCCTTCACCTCGGGCAGGTGGGCGTCGAGGGTGGCCTTGACCTCCTCACGACGGCCCTCCAGCTCGGAGAACCGCTGGGCGAGGTAATCCGCGCTCAGCTGGTCGGAGCCGAATGCCCACTCCTCGGCGCCGAACATCTCGAGCACCTCGCGGTACTTGTGGCTCCAGCCGATGACCACGGTCGGCACCGCCATCGCGAGGGAGGAGACCATCGCGTGGAACCGGCTGGCGACGAACAGCTCGCACTGGCCGATGAGCCACCGCAGCTGCTGGGAGGTCAGCTCGCGCTCCACGAACAGCACGCCGTCGGAGGAGGGCAGGCGCGAGAAGATGTCGCGGCACAGCGGCAGGTCGTTGTTGTGCGTCTTGTCGGTGCCGGTGCGGACGCTGTGGGGGATGAGCGCGACCTTGCGGCCACGAGCCTGCAGCGAGGCGATGAAGTCCGCGATGATCTGCGCGTAGTCGCCGCCGGCGGCGTCGACCTTCTTCTGCATGACCACGCTAGGGCAGATGCCGACGACACCCTCGCCCTCGGCCAGGCCGTCGAAGAACGACAGGTCCACGAGCGGGGCGACGGCGTCGCGCTCGGTGCCGTCCATCTCCAAGGAGAAGGCGTAGTCGGCTCCTGCGACGATGTTGCGCAGGCCGAGGCCCTCGGCGTACTCGTGGGTGATGCGCCCGCGCGTGATGATCGTGTGGGCGCGGGGCAGGAACAGTTTCGAGGCGATCCGGTTGATCCGCCCTGTGAACGGGCCGATCGCCTGGGCGCACTTGAACACCGGCGTCCCGACGAATAGGGCCGGGAGGATCGAGGCCACGTTGTAGAGCAGGAACTTCTCGCGGCCGTCGGTGAACGTGATGCCGCCCTGGTCCAGGAGCACCTGGGATGACGCGAGCGCACGGATGGACGCCGAGCGCTTGCGCAGGACCGGCCGCAGCGGTGGCAGCAGCCGGTAGAGCAGGGCGAGAGAGTTGATCGTGACGCCCAGCTGGCGCGGCGCGGCCGGCACGATCGCGAGGTTCGGGTAGTGGTTCTGCGCGGCGTCCTCGGCCGGGTACATGCTCAGGAGGGTGACGTCGACGTCGCCGACCTTCTCCTCCAGCGTCTGCATGGCCGACTCGAGCATCGCGGCCGCGCCCTTGTTGCCGGACAGGGCCGAGCCGATGATCGTGACGTGCGGCCTGGCGGGTGCGGTCATGGCCGGATCTCCTTGGGGATCGTGCGGCGGGTGAGGACGTACACGAGCGCGACGAGCGCGTCTCCGACCGTACTGCACAGCCTCGCCAGCACGGAGACCACGATGGCCGCCGCGATGCCGACGAAGGGCGCGAGCACAGCGACGATCACCGCCTCCCGGACCCCCAGCCCGCTGGGCACGAGGACCGCGAGGATCCCGATCGCGCCGGCGAGCACGTAGGCGGCACCGAAGACGGCCCACTCATCGGGCGGGACGTCCGTGACGGCAGTGGCCAGCACGACGAACCCGGCGGCGTTGAGGAGCCTCGGCACCGTAAAGCCGACCAGCAGCACCAGCGTCGCCCGGGTGGACAGGAAGAAGGAGCGCGGGACCTCGCGCTTGAGGGCGCGTCGCGCTGCGACGTCAACGGCCCTGTGGAAGGCGGGCCGCCACAGGACCAGCGCCATGGGCAGCAGCGCGAGCAGGGGCAGCGCCAGGACGTACGGCTCGTCGCCGAGGACCTGGGGACCCAGCGCCGCCACGACGATCGCGGCGCCCGGCGCCAGGGAGCACACCTGCAGGAAGACGTTCTCGTAGACGACGGAGATGAGCACCGCGCCGCGGCTGATCGACTTCCTGCCAGCCCAGAGGACCTTGTTCAGGGTCGAGCCGACCTGGCCGGGGATGTACTTCAGCAGCCAGGAGGCGCTCTGCACCGAGACCGCCTCGGTGCGGGTGACGACGGCGTCGGGCTGCAGCCGCAGCAGCAGGGAGCGCCACAGCAGCCCGGTCACCGGCACGGCCGCTGCGAAGAGCGCGATCGCCACCGCCCACCACCAGGACGGGGTCAGGTCCTGCTCGCGGACGTCCTGCCAGTTGCGGGACAGGGAGATCGCGAACAGCACGGCCACGGCACCGACGACGAAGGTGGTCAGCGTCAGGCGCAGCGCCCGCCCCTTCCACCACGGGGTGCGCCGGGCGACTGGCGCGGGGTCGGTCATCAGTTGTAGCGGCGGAAGGTGTCGAGCTCCTTCTTCTGGGAGAACGGCACCATCCCCTCCGGGTGCGCGTAGCCGACGGCGATGAGCATGACGACGCGGTCGGTGAGGTCGAGGTCGAGCTTCTTCTGCATCTTGCGCTCGAGCGGCTCGAAGTCGGGCCAGTTGATGACGCTCGAGCTCAGGCCGAGCGTCTCCAGCCCGAGCATGAACGACATCGCGGCGAGCGAGCCGTCGACGTAGATCGCGTGGCGGTCACGGGGGCTGAAGTACGACTCGAGCCGTCCGACGACCACCACGACGCACGGGATATTGTGGGAGTAGCCGGCGGTGCCGAAGGGGATCGCCGAGACCTCCTTGACCAGTGCCGGGTCGTCGAACACGCGGAACTCGTACGGCAGGCGGTTGCAGGCCGTCGGTGCCTGGCGCGCGATGAGCAGAGCCTGGTCGATCTGGTCGCGCGGGACGGGGCGGTCCTCGAACCAGCGGACGCTGCGTCGCTGCATGACGAGGTCCTCCAGCTCGGCGTAGGAGATCTGCGACAGCGACTTCTTGACGTACGGCACCTTGCCGGTGAACTCGGCGTCGTGCCCAGCCTTCTCGAAGCGGGCCCGGGCGGCGTCGATCATGGCGTCACCGGGGCGGACGGCCGTGAAGTACTCGGTGAGCACGTCGTGCGCCCACTCCATCTCGCTCGACTCCATCGAGGCGGGATCGCGCCGGAGCTGCTCGACGGCCTGCTCGTAGAACTCGATGGTCTCGGTGACGTAGTCGCGAGCGAACACCTCGCGCCGGGGCATCATGATGAGCCCCTTCTCCAGCCGGTGGACGTTGCGGCGCAGCTCGACGTGGGTGCGGCGGTCGCGCGATTTGTTGCGGTAGTAGTTGCGACGCCCGCGCAGCACGGCCGCCTGCTCGCGGTTGAAGGTGACGAAGCTGGCGGTGTAGTACAGGTGCGACAGGATGCGCGAGGAGCCGAACGACTCCAGGAACACGCGGTTCACCAGCTCGTAGACCTTGCGGATCCAGGTGATCGCGAGCAGCGCCTTGGCGACGTTCTTGAGCTTGTTCAGCACGGACGACGGCCTTCGTGTCGACGACGGGGACAGGGGTGCGACGCGTCGGCGCACCGCGACAGATTACCCCACCCGGGCGAGTCGACCGTCATCACGGACGGCGGGTGCTCAGTCGTGGGTCAGGCCGGTTCGCGCGACGTGGAGCTCCTCGGGCGTGTGCGGGTCCAGCAGACGCTCGTCGGCGTACTGGACCAGCTTGATGCGCTCCATCGCGTCCTCCAGCAGCACCCGGTTCGTGCGCAGCATGTCCGAGATCACCAGGAGCGCGATGCACAGCAGGCTCGCCACCAGCATGCCGACGCCGAAGACGAGCGACTGGATGTTGCCCGAACCGTTGCCCGACAGGAACAGGACGAGGAACCGGACGAACGGGATGGCCGCGGCGACGAAGAACAGCACCGCCAGCGTCGTGAAGACGGCGTAGGGCTTGAAGATCAGGTAGCTGCGGATGATCGCCTGGCCCGAGCGCGCCATGTGCTGGAAGATGTTGGAGAACAGGCGCGACTCGCGCGTCTTGGGGTTGGTCTTGATCGGCACGCTCGCGATGCGCAGCCGCTTGTTGCCGGCCTGGATGATCGTCTCCATGCAGTAGCTGAACTGCGTGACGACGTTGAGCCGGATCAGTGACTCGCGCGAGTAGGCGCGGAAGCCGCTGGCCGCGTCGGGCAGGTCGGTCTCCGCGGCGTAGTTGACGACCTTGCTGCCGAAGGCCTGCATGACCTTCTTGAAGGGCGAGAAGTGCTCGATCGTCTTGGTCTGACGATCGCCGATGGCGATGTCGGCCTCGCCGCGGACAAGCGGCTGGACGAGCTCGGCGATGCTCTGCTGCGGGTACTGGTTGTCGCCGTCGGTGTTCACCACGATGTCGGCACCGTGCTGGAGGGCGTAGTCGACGCCGTCGCGGAACGAGCGCGCGAGTCCCATGTTGCGGGTGTGGAACACGAAGTGCTTGACCCCGTGCTCGCGCGCGACCTCGACCGTGCGGTCGGTCGAGCCGTCGTCGATGATCAGGACGAAGATCTCGTCGATGCCCTCGATCTGCTTCGGGATCGACTCCAGGACGAGCGGGAGGGTCGCCTCCTCGTTGAGGCAGGGGACCTGGACGAACAGACGCATGAGCACCTTCCTGGACAGCCATGGCGGTTCGCCGGGCTCTGGACGACGAGTCGACTCTACCGATCCTCGAGGCAGGACCGGTCCGACGGGCGCCGCCGAGTAGATTGAGCCGGTCCGTCGTCGAGCAAGAGGCGCCACACGATGTCCCAACCCGAGAGCGAGCAGGTCGCTCCACGTTCGCACGGTGCCGTGAGCCCGTCACCCACGGTCCGGCCGAGTGAGCCGAGCGTCGGGTCAGGTCGTCCCTGGCGCGTGCTCGCCGTCGCCTCCGTGCTGGTGTGCCTGGCGGTCAACGTCCACGTGCTGTGGGGCACGGACTGGCCGGCCTTCCCCTACGACGAGGTCACGCTGCTGCAGATGGCGCGGATGATCGCCGGCGAGGCGGTCCCGGACATGATCCGCGGAGCCGGGTACTACCCGGGCTGGGCCGTGGTGATCGCGCCCATCTGGTGGTTCACCGACGATCCCTCCGTGGCCTACCGGGCGTCCCTGTGGGTCGGGGTCGTCGTCTCGCTCGTCACCATCTGGCCACTCGCCCGCGTCGTCACCAGGTTCGGCCTGCACGCCTCGGCGGCGGTCGTCGTCGCGTCGTTCGTCATGACCCTCCCGGCACGGGCGATCCAGGCGGACTACTCGATGAGCGAGCGGCTCGTGACGCTCTTCGCGGTGGTGTCGGTGCTGGCGGCCTACCGTCTCGCCGAACGGCCCACCGTCGTGCGCCACGGTGTGTTCGCGCTCCTCCTGGGTCTGCTGCTCTTCTCCCACGTCCGGATGACCGTCGTCCTGGCCGCCGCGGCCGTGTGGCTGCTCATCCGCGCGGTGCGGCACGTCTGGCCATCGCTGGTCGGGCTTGCCATGGTGGTGCTCGCGTACCTGCTCGCTGACGCGGCCGGCAACGCCCTCAGCGAGGCGCTCCTGCGCCGCTCGGTCACGCGCGGCGACGACCTCGTCGAGCGCATCTCGAACTCGCGGTGGCAGCTGTTCATGCGGGTCGCGATGGGTCAGTCGTGGTACCAGAGCCTGGCCTCCTACGGCCTCGTCGCCATCGGGCTGGTGGTCGTGCTCCTCCTCGTCTGGCGCGAGCTGCGTCGTTGGGACTTCGGGGCCACGACGTTCGTGCTCGGGGCGACGATCGTCGTCGCGTTCATCTCCCTGGCCCAGTGGGCGGATGTGTTCTGGCTGTACACCGCACCGTGGGTGCGGCTCGACGCGTGGGTCTACGGCCGGTACATCGACCCGATCGCGACGGTCGTCGTGGCGATCGGCGTCGCGGCCCTCCTGCGGGGCGTGTCACGCTCGGTCCTCGCCTGGGGCGTGGGTTTGAACGTCCTCGTCGCCGTCGTCGGAGCCGGCTACCTCACGCGCGAGGTGCCGACGTGGGGCTGGGTGACGCCCGCGCACATCCCCGGCATCCTGCCGTGGTGGCGCCTGCTGCCCACCGAGCCGTGGTCGCGGGAGGTCGGCATCGTGCCGACCCTGGTCAACGAGAACCGCATCTGGATCATCGCCCCGCTGTGCGTGCTGCTCGTGCTGCTCGCGGCGATCGCCCTGCGACGCCGCCCGGCGATCGTCGCCGGCGGCCTAGTGGCGCTCGCCGTGGTCGGCACGCTGCTGTCTGCTCCTCGGTCGGCCTTCTTCCACGAGGTGGAGGCCCAGTCGAGGGACATGCGTCCGATGGTCACACCGTTGGTCGAGCTCGGCGCGGACGAACCGATCGGCTACGTCCGCCTGTGCGGCTTGCCTGGTGGGCAGGAGGCGGCCGGCCAGAACTACTTCGGTTACGCGCTGTCGCCGTCGCCCGTGCAGCAGATCGTGGAGCCCTCGGACATCAGCTCCGACCAGACGGTGGTCCTCGCGTGCTCGCGCTGGATCGATGGCGAGTACCGCGGTGCACGGCGGCTCGAGGGCCAGTCGATCTACGGGACCTTCGTCTGGATCATGCCGGGGGCGCTCCAGGACCGCCTCGAGTCCGAGGGGCGTCTCCTGCCGGAGTTCGAGACGGCTCCACCCGCGTCGAGCTGACCGGCCCGCTCAGGGGCGCCCGAGGCCCCGGTAGGTCCACCCGGCCGCGCGCCAGGCCTCGGGGTCGAGGACGTTGCGTCCGTCGATGACCACCGGCGACGCCACCTGTGCGGCCGTCGAGGCCGGGTCGAGGTCGCGGAACTGAGGCCACTCGGTGGCGAGCACCACGGCCTCGGCACCTTCGAGCGCCTCGTCTATCCCCGACGCGAACGCGAGCTGCGGATGAGCGGCGCGGGCGTTGTCGACGGCCTGCGGGTCCCAGGCCACCACGTCGGCACCGAGGCCGTGCAGCTGCACGGCGACGTCCAGGGCAGGGGAGTCGCGGATGTCGTCACTGTCGGGCTTGAAGGCCAGACCGAGCACCGTGACCCGACGCTGGTACGCCGACCCGCCGAGGACCTCCTTGACGAGGTCGATGACGCGCTGCCGACGGCGCAGGTTGATCGCGTCGACCTCCTTGAGGAACGCGACGGACTCGCCGCGGCCGATCTCCTCGGCCCGCGCGGCGAACGCACGGATGTCCTTCGGCAGGCAACCTCCGCCGAAGCCGACGCCGGCGTTCAGGAACTTGCGGCCGATGCGGACGTCGTGACCGATCGCGTCGGCCAGCTGGGTGACGTCGGCGCCCGTGGACTCGGCGATCTCGGCCATCGCGTTGATGAAGGAGATCTTGGTGGCCAGGAACGCGTTGGCGGCGGTCTTGACGAGCTCCGCGGTGGCGTAGTCCGTCACGATGCGGGGCGTGTCGTGGGACATCGCCTGGGCGTAGACCTCGTCGAGGAGGTCGACCGCGCGCTGGCTGCGCACGCCGTAGACCAGCCGGTCCGGCTCGATGGTGTCCTTGACCGCGAAGCCCTCGCGCAGGAACTCCGGGTTCCAGGCCAGCTCGGCGCCGGTGGGCTCGATGAGCGTGGCGAGGCGCTCGGCGGTGCCGACCGGGACGGTCGACTTGCCCACCACGAGGTCGCCCGGCGACAGGTGCGGCAGCAGGCCCTCCACTGCGGCGTCGACGTAGGTGAGGTCGGCGCCCGCGCCGTCACGTCGCTGCGGGGTGCCCACGCCGATGAAGTGGATGCCGTAGCCCTTCACCTCGCTCACGTCGGTGCTGAAGCGCAGCTGGCCGGTCTCATGGTTCTCGGTCAGCAGCTCCGGAAGGCCGGGCTCGTAAAACGGCGCCTTGCCCGCGGCGAGCGACTCGATCTTGGCCGGGTCGACGTCGATCCCGACGACCTCGTGGCCGAGACTCGCCATCGCCGCCGCGTGGACGGCACCGAGGTAGCCGCAACCGATGACCGACATCTTCATGAAGACCGCTCCTCCGCGTGTGAATGACGACGCCCAGGGAATGACGACGTCTCAGCGTATCTGCTGCCCACGCCGAGCGGCTCCCGGCTCGATGCGGGTGTCTCGATAGACTGCACCGTCACTCTTCGTCGACGAGGGAGCACGCATGGACGCCGATCTGGTGATCGTCGGTTCGGGATTCTTCGGCCTCACGGTCGCCGAGCGGGTCGCCCGCGAGCTCGACCGCAAGGTCGTCGTGATCGACAGGCGCGACCACATCGGCGGCAATGCCTACTCCGAGGACGATCCGGAGACGGGCATCGAGGTGCACCGCTACGGCGCCCACCTGTTCCACACCTCCAACGAGACGGTGTGGGAGTACGTCAACCGCTTCACGACCTTCACCGGCTACCAGCACCGCGTCTACACCCACCACAAGGGAGTCGTGTACCCGCTGCCGATCAACCTCGGCACCATCAACCAGTTCTTCGGCGCGGCCTACTCGCCCGACGAGGCGCGCGCGCTCATCGCCTCCCAGGCCGAGGAGTTCGACACCGCCACCGCGGCGAACCTCGAGGAGAAGGCGATCTCGCTGATCGGGCGCCCCCTCTACGAGGCGTTCATCCGCGACTACACCGCCAAGCAGTGGCAGACCGACCCGACGGAGCTGCCCGCAGAGGTCATCGCGCGTCTGCCGGTGCGCTATACCTACGACAATCGGTACTTCAACGACACCCACGAGGGTCTGCCCACGAAGGGCTACACCCACTGGCTCGAGAACATGGCCGACCACCCCAACATCGAGGTCCGGCTCGGGGTCGACTTCTTCGACGAGTCCCAGCCGCTCAGCAAGGCCTCGACGGTCGGCCAGGTGCCCGTGGTCTACACCGGCGCCGTCGACCGCTACTTCGACTACGCCGAGGGCGAGTTGTCCTGGCGCACCCTCGACTTCGAGCGCGAGGTGCTGCCCACCGGCGACTTTCAGGGCACCAGCGTCATGAACTACCCGGACGCGCAGTTCGACTACACGCGCATCCACGAGTTCCGGCACTTCCACCCCGAGCGCACCGAGTATCCCGACGACAAGACCGTCATCATGCGCGAGTTCTCCCGGTTCGCCGAGCGCACCGACGAGCCGTACTACCCGGTCAACACCGACGCCGACCGTGAGCGGCTGCAGGCCTACCGCGGACTCACGGCGGGCGAGAAGGACGTGTTCTTCGGCGGCCGGCTCGGAACCTACAAGTACCTCGACATGCACATGGCCATCGGTTCGGCGCTGACGATGTACCGCAACGAGGTCAGCCCGCTCCTCGGCGGCTGACCGCGGTCTCCGAGGACGACCTCGCGACGGTCTCGTCGTCGAGGGGGTTGTCGTCCGCGCAGGCCCGCAGGATGGTCACGAGCGTCACCACGGCCGCGACCGCGGTGAGGGCGACGACGATCAGGTGCTGCCACGGCTGCAGCGGCCCAGCACGCACCATCGCCTCGTACGCCGAGGCGAGACCGTCGCCGCCGACCCACCGGACGTGGAACGCGAAGAGGTAGGCGCCGACCACGCTGGCGGTGCAGGCGACGGCGACGGTCGTGGCGAGGACGAGCCCGGTGATCCGTCCACCGCGGCGTCTTACCTCCACCCACACCAGTGCCAGCGCGAGGGCGAGGAAGGTCAGCCCGCTGTACAGGTAGCGTCCCTGGACACCGGCCACGACACCGCTGTTCCAGTAGATCCTGAAGGCGTTGACCGTGAAGAGCGTCGCGACCAGTGCCGGGTAGATCAGTGTCAGGAGCAGCACTCCTCTCCGGCGGGAGAGCACGAGTGCTGTCATGACGACGACCAGGCCCAACAGACCCATGGCGACCACAACGGACCCGTCGTAGGCAGCCTGGGGTCGGATCGAGGCCCAGAACGTGCGATTGAGCCGCGCCACGACGGCGATGGCGAAACCTGCCGGGCTGTAGTCGTCGAAGGGTTCGGCCGCGCGAGGTGTCTGGTTGTTGCTGGACTGGACCTGTCCGAACACGAGGATGTTGCGTAGCCACCACCAGCCCCCGACCACGAACGCGACGACCCCGCCGAGCAGGGGCGTCCAGAACCGGGGGACCCACCCCGGGCCCGCGCGGCGTCCGGCGAGCAGCAGGAAGACGGCCAGCACCGCGACGGCAGGGAGCATGAGCCCCTTCGTGAGGAGGCCGACACCGAGGGTCACCCCGCCGATGACCGAGGACGAGAGGAGGGTCTCCGGGCGCATGAACGCGCGCAGGCAGACGAACATCAGCACCGAGCCGAGGAACGTGACCATGGCGTCGTTGGTGACGAGGCTGTGGGTGTTGGCGAGCTGCGGGACGAGGAGGAAGACCCCGGCCCCGACGAGAGCCGCCGGCGTGCTGCCGGTCACCAGGTGCACGGAGCGGGCGACGAACGGCACGGACGCCGCGGTGAGGAGCACCGAGACCATGCGCATCACGAGCAGGCTGGTGTCCCACCGCTGGTCACCGGGCGAGAGCGTGTCGGCCGTGACGACCGCCGCGGCCGAGATGCCGTAGTACAGCGGCGGGTGCTGGTTCATCCAGTCCCGGCGCGGCGTCGGTGACTCCGGCTCGCTCAACGTGAGCACCGCGCTGCGGTCGGCCCGGGGGACGCCCCGCTCGGCCTCCTCCGCGGCCACGGCCGACGCCTCGAGCATGACCGCCTCGCGCGGAGGCGGCCAGCCCCCGCCTTGCACGAGCCGGAGGACGGAGTTCGCGTGACGGGGCTCGTCGACCGTCGCGAACGGCGGTGTCAGAGTCGCCCACAGGGTCAGCACGCCGAACAGCATCACGGTCAGCCAGGCCACGCCCTGCCGGAATCGGCGTGACGAGGTCGGGCGGTGGCTCACCGCTGGTTCTCGAAGGTGCGCTGCCACGCCTCGACGGACGTGTACTCCGGAAGGGCCTCGCGGTACTGCCGCGACAGGGAGGCCCACCGCCTCTCCAACGTCCGGTGCAGGGCGCGGCTGTCCTTCCAGAGCCGACGGAACGTGGCCCGGTCGCGCTGGTACAGGGACTGGCCGCGACCGTCGGCACTGGTGATGAGCGCGGAGTCGTAGGACGGGACCCGCCACCAGCGGGCGTTGATCTTGGCCAGCTCGACCTGGGGACGATCGCGGTTGCCCTGAGGAACGGCGGCACGCCAGTGACGGACCGCAGCCTTGGCCGTGAACATCATCAGGGAGAGCCCCGTCGGGTCGGTCCGCTTGTCGTCGTCGTCGGGGAACACCTGCTTGCCCTCCCACGTGGTGGGGAGGAGCTCGGGGTCGGTGATCACCTTCGTCTCGGTGAAGCCCTTCGTGGCTGCCCGGAGCTCGGGCATCGTGCTCGCCATCGTCGCGTGCAGGTGGTCGGGGCCGCGCAACAGGTCCCGGATGGCGCGGTGACGCATGGTGGCCGCGTAGTACTGCATCGTCAGCAGGTGCTTGAGGTCGAGGCGCCGCGAGTTGCTCAACAGCTTGCCGCCCTTGGCGTGGGGCGAGTGCAGCAGCCCCGCCAGGATCCGGTTGCGCGCGTGGTAGTACGCCTGCCAGTCCTGCGAGTCGTCCTTGTCGATCCACGAGACGTGCCACAGCGCACTGCCCGGCAGCGACACCGTCGGGTAGCCGCGGTCCCGGGCCCGGAGGGCGTACTCGGCGTCGTCCCACTTGATGAACACCGGGAGGGACAGGCCGATGTCGCGGATGACCTGCGTCGGGATCATGCACATCCACCAGCCGTTGTAGTCGGCGTCGAGGCGCTGATGCATCCACGGGGTCTGGCGCAGGTTGGAGCGGCGGAAGTCGTGGCGCATCTGGTCGGGCAGGACACCGCGCCACATGAAGTAGTAGGTGTCGATCATCTCGGCGAACGCGTGCAGGATCGGCTTGTCGAGCAGGTCGAACATGTGGCTGCCGACGATGGTCGGGGTCCGACAGAAGCGGGAGAACTGCACGGAGCGACGGATGCTCTCCGGCTCGACTTCGACGTCGTCGTCCAGCAGCAGGAGGAAGGCGCTCGTGTCGGCCGCGAGGGTCTCGACCATGGCCCGGGAGAACCCTCCGGAGCCGCCGAGGTTCGGCTGGTCGACGATGCGCAGCTGCAAGCCCAGGGCCTGGGCGGTCTCGGCGAAGGCGGGCTGGTCCGCCACCTTCTGGTCACCCTGGTCGACCACGTAGATGGTGTCGACGTCCTGCAGCACCGATGCGGAGGCAGCGAGGGTGGCGAGGGTCCGCACGCAGTAGTCCGGCTTGTTGAAGGTGGTGATGCCGAGGGAGACGTTGCCCGGCGTGATCGGTTCGGCGTCGGTCGCCCACTCGCCGTGCTCGAGCACGACGTCGGTCTCGTCGGCGACGACGTCGAACCAGTACCAGCCGCCGTCGGCGAAGGTGCGCAGCGGCAGCTCGAAGGTCGACGTGCTGGTGCCCTCCACCTGCACGGACTCGACGCGCTGCTGGACGCCCTGAGCGTTGGAACGCAGCACGATCACGGTGCCGGTCCCGTTCGTCCGCACCGTGAGCCGGACGGAGTCGACCACCGTCCAGCGCTGCCAGTAGGAGGCCGGGAACGCGTTGAAGTAGCTCGCGAAGGACACGCGACGTCCACTGCGCACCCGGAAGCTCGAACGGGTCAGGACGTCGTCGACGTGGGCGTCGTCGCTGACGCGCACCGGCTTCTTGGCGATCGTGGTCCACACGTCGGGGTCGCTGTACAGCGGTAGAACGTCAGGGTCGCGCTCCAAGGGGAAGAGCACGTGCTGCAGGACGTGGGTCATTCGTGGACTTCTCCAGGATCTGGGCGACGCTCGTCCGACGACAGATCGGCGCGGGACTCGTTCGAGGGTAGTACGCACGCACCTGCGCTAGCCTCACCGGCGTGGACGACGCGCGAAGGACCTGGGCGGTGGTCCTGGCCGGTGGGCTCGGGTTGCGTGTCGGGGCCGACCGGCCCAAGCAGCTGCTGGAGCTCGGCGGCCGGACGGTCCTGGAGCGCAGCGTCGCCGCCTTCGTCGACCACCCGCGCGTCGACGCGGTCGTCCTCGTGTGTCCGCCCGGACGTCGCGAGGAGATGGCCGCACTCGTCCCGCAGGACGTCACGACCGTCGAGGGCGGCGCCGAGCGCAGCGACTCCACCCGCGCTGGACTGACTGCCGCCGTCGTGGCGGGCGCCGCGGACGACGACCGCGTCCTCGTGCACGACGCCGCCCGCCCGCTGGTCGCGGCGGAGACGATCTCCGCGGTCGTCGAGGCGCTGGACGCCCACGACGTCGTGGCCCTGCTCGTGCCGACGCCGGACACGATCGTGCGCCTCGACCCGTCGACGGGCCTGCCCGGCCCGCCGATCCCGAGGGACGAGCTGCGCCGTCACCAGACGCCGCAGGGCTTCACCCTGGGAGTGCTCGAGCGGTCGCACCGCGAGGCGCGATGCGACGCGAGCCTCGTCGTCACCGACGACTGCACGCTCGTCATGACCCTCGTGCCGGAGGCGAGCGTGGGCGTCGTCTACGGCGACCCCCGCAACCTCAAGATCACCGACCCGTCGGACCTGCTCGTGGCGCGCGCGCTCCTGGCCGCCGAGGACGACACGCCGCGCTAGGTCGCGCTAGCCCCTCGGACCCGACGGCACCTCGGCCGGGTCCATCGGTCGCCACGAGGGGTCGCGCCAGATGCGTCGGGACTCGCGGGCTCCACGCACGAGGTCGCCGAGACCCTTCAGGGTGTGCTGGACGACGACGAGGCGGAAGACCTCCTTGGCGAAGGTGAGCACCGTGCCGAGGGCGAACCCGAGTCGGTTGAGCTTGCCGTACTCGGCGAAGTACCGACCGACGTGCGCCCTGTTGCGCATCACGTGGAAGCGGAACAGCGCGCTGCCGTCGTTGAGGTGCCGCACCCCGAGACTCACCTGCTGCTGCTCGCGCTTGCGCTGCAGCACGAAGGCGTCCATGTAGACGACGTCGGTGTGCTGGGCCGCGAGCCACGCGTACGTCGCGTCGTCCCACGTGATGAAGAAGCGGGGGTCGGGCAGCCCGATCGTGCGGACGACGTCGGCGTGCACGAGCATCCCCTCGAACGTCCCGGAGTTGGTGATCGCGTAACCCTCGTCGTCGAAGACCTTGCGCAGGCCGTAGGGGAGCGGAACGCCGAGGAACTGGTTGAACTTGGCCTGCCAGTAGAAGGGCGAGCCGTCGAAGTCGTAGCGGCGCCCGTGGATCACCTGGAACCGCTCCATCGCCGGGGCGAAGCGCTCGAGCGCCTCCGGGAGGATCTCGACGTCGTCGTCCATCAGCCAGCACCACTGCGCACCGAGCTCGAGCGCGACGCGCGTGCCCTCGCAGAACCCGCCCGAGCCGCCGGTGTTGGTGGCGAGCCGGTGGTTGACGAGCACGCCGTCGTCGAACCAACCGGCCGCCTCGGCGAGCACGTCCTGCGTGTCGTCGGTGCTGGCGTTGTCCACGACGACGACCCGCCACGGCGCCGTGGTCAGTGTCGTGGCGCTGCGCAGCAGGTCCGCCAGGTAGGCCGACCGGTTGTAGGTGACCACGACGACGGCGAGGTGGGGTGAGGACATCCGCGCCAGCCTAGCGGTCCGGGACGCGCGATCGCGGAGGTCCACCCCACGGGTGGCCCCACCAGGAGTAGCGTCGGGCCGGTGAGTCGCGTGCGCCTGCCGGCCGTCGTCTCCCATCCCGTCCGGCTGCTCCCCCTGAGCTTCCTCATGCTCATCCTCGTGGGGACGCTCCTGCTGCTCATCCCCGCGGCCACCACGCAGAGCGGTTCGGCCGGGTTCGTCGACGCGCTGTTCACCGCGACCTCGGCCGTCACCGTCACCGGACTGGCGACGGTCGACACCTCGGCGTACTGGACCCCCGCGGGACAGGGGATCATCCTCTTCCTCGTCCAGGTCGGCGGTCTCGGGATCGTCGCCATCTCGACGGTGCTCGGGCTGTTCATCGGCGGTCGCCTCGGTCTGCGAACCCGTCTCGTCGCCCAGACCGAGATGCACGTGGTGAACATCGGCGAGGTGCGTCCGCTGTTCCGACGCGTCGCGGTCATCATGATCGGCTTCCAGCTCGCCATCGCCGCGCTGCTCACCATCCGGTACCGCGAGGAGTACTTCGAGACCTGGGCCGACGCGCTCTGGCACGGCTACTTCGACGCGGTCATGGCGTTCAACAACGCAGGCTTCTCCCTCAACGCCGACAGCCTCACCACGTACGCCGGCGACGGGCTGATCATCCTGCCGATCTGTCTCGGCGTGTTCATCGGCGCGATGGGGTTCCCGGTCCTGGCAGAGCTCTTCAAGGACTGGCGCAACCCCGACCGCTGGACCATCCACACCCGCCTGACGGTCTGGGGCTCGATCATGCTGCTGGTCATCGGGGCGGCGGCCTTCATGGCGCTGGAGTGGTCGAACCCCGCGACCCTCGGCGCGCTGCCCTGGCACGAGCGGATCATCAGCGGCATCGAGGGCGGCGTCATGCCACGTTCGGGCGGGCTCAACAGCTTCGACTGGGGTGCCGTGCAGGGCGAGACGCTCTCGATGGGCACCGTCCTCATGTTCATCGGCGGTGGCAGCGCGAGCACCGCCGGCGGCATCAAGGTGACGACGTTCCTGCTCCTGGGGTTCGTGATCCTCGCCGAGCTGCGCGGCGACCCGGAGGTCTCGATCGGCAACCGGTCCATCGGTCCTGCCGTCGTGCGCACGGCGCTGAGCATCGCGCTCATCTCCGTCATGCTCGTCACGAGCACCACGTGGCTGCTCATGCTGCTGACGGACTTCAGCTTCGAGGACGTCCTGTTCGAGGCGACCTCGGCGTTCGCCACGGCAGGTCTGTCGACCGGGATCACCCCGGATCTCCCGCACAGTGCCAAACTGGTCCTCGCCGCCTTGATGTTCATCGGTCGAGTCGGCACGATCACGGCCGCGTCGGCCTTCGTCCTGCGCCGACGCGTGACGCGGTACCACCTTCCCGAGGAGCAACCGATCATTGGCTAAGCAGAAGGACACCCCACCGAACGCACCCGTGATCGTCCTCGGTCTCGGTCGCTTCGGACTGGCCACGGCGCGCTCGCTCGTGCAGCTGGGCCACGACGTCCTGGCCGTCGACGAGCGCACCGAGATCGTCCAGCGGCACGCCAGCGACTTCACGCACGTCGTCGCGGCCGACACCACCGACACCGAGGCGCTGCGCCAGATCGGCGCCGAGCAGTTCGACGTCGCCGTCTGCGGCATCGGCACCGACATCGAGGCCAGCGTCCTCACCGTGCTCGGGCTGCTCGACCTGGGTGTCAAGGAGGTGTGGGCCAAGGCCATCAGCGGCAAGCACGCCGCGATCCTCGAGCGGGTCGGCGCCACGCACGTCATCCGCC
Organism: Aeromicrobium halocynthiae; assembly: GCF_039531385.1. Classification (NCBI taxonomy): domain Bacteria; kingdom Bacillati; phylum Actinomycetota; class Actinomycetes; order Propionibacteriales; family Nocardioidaceae; genus Aeromicrobium; species Aeromicrobium halocynthiae. The sequence continues at coordinate 46,619 of NZ_BAAAPY010000004.1, forward strand.
CGGAGTCGCAGATGGGCAAGCGGGTCGCCCACCTCGTCACCGGCACCATGACCGACTTCATCGAGTTCGACGATGGCTTCGCCATCGCCCGCACGCGCGCCCCGGAGTGCACGGCCGGGCGCACGCTGACCGAGTCGGACGTGCGCCAGAAGTACGGGGTCACGGTGGTCGGGCTCAAGACCCGCGGCGAGGACTTCACGTACGCCCAGGCCGACACGTACGTCACCGAGGGCGACGAGCTGATCGTCTCCGGTCAGACGTCGAAGGTCGAGGCGTACTGCGCGCTGAGCTGACCTCGTCCCCGGGGGCCGCTCGTCGTCCGGGTGGAGGGACGAGGGGCCGGTGGCGGCCCGATAGCATCGCCCGGTGAGCACCTCAGGACCGCACGTCGACGCGCCCATCGCCCCGCACCGCTACGGGGCGAGGCTGGCCGCGGAGATCGAGCAGCGCTGGCAGGACCGGTGGGAGGCCGAGGGGACCTTCCATGCCGACAACCCGGTCGGCGAGCTGTCGTCGGGTGCGGATCTGCCGGCGGAGAAGTACTTCCTGATGGACATGTTCCCGTACCCGTCCGGTGCGGGGCTGCACGTCGGGCACCCACTGGGCTACATCGCCACCGACGTCATCGGCCGCTACCAGCGGATGCTGGGCAAGAACGTGCTGCACGCCCTCGGCTACGACGCCTTCGGCCTGCCCGCGGAGCTGCACGCGATCTCCACGGGCGAGCACCCGCGCACCAACACGCTGGCCAACATCGCGAACATGCGCCGTCAGCTGCGTCGTCTCGGGCTGGCCCACGACGACCGGCGCTCGTTCGCGACGATCGACCCGGACTTCGTGCGCTGGACCCAGTGGATCTTCCTGCAGATCTTCGAGTCCTGGTACGACGAGGAGCAGCAGCGCGCCCGACCCATCGCCGAGCTCGTGGAGAAGCTCGGGACCGACGACCCGGACGTCATCGACGCCCACCGCCTGGCCTACATCAGCGAGGCGCCCGTCAACTGGTGCCCGGGCCTGGGCACGGTCCTGGCGAACGAGGAGGTCACGGCCGAGGGGCGTAGCGAGCGAGGCAACTTCCCGGTCTTCCAGCGCAGCCTGCGGCAGTGGAACATGCGGATCACCGCCTATGCGGACCGGCTGATCGACGACCTCGACGGCCTGGACTGGCCCGAGCCGGTCAAGCAGATGCAGCGGCACTGGATCGGGCGCTCGCACGGCGCCGAGGTGGACTTCGAGGTGCCCGAGGTCGAGAACGCCTCGATCCGCGTCTTCACCACCCGGCCCGACACGCTGTTCGGGGCGACGTACATGGTGTTGGCGCCCGAGCACGAGCTCGTCGACGCCATCGTGACCGACGCCTGGCCCGAGGGCACCGACGAGCGATGGACCGGGGGAGCGCCGTCCCCGACCGAGGCGGTCGCCGCCTACCGGGCGGCCGCGGCGGCGAAGACCGACGTCGAGAGGCAGGAGAACCGCGAGAAGACCGGCGTCTTCACGGGCGCCTTCGCCGCCAACCCGGTCAACGGCGCGCGGGTCCCGGTGTTCGTCGCCGACTACGTCCTCGTCGGCTACGGCACGGGCGCGATCATGGCGGTGCCGGCGCACGACGAGCGCGATTTTGCCTTCGCGACGGCGTTCGGGCTGCCGACGCCCCGCGTCGTGGCCGGACCGGACGGTGTCGACGACGAGCTGCCGTTCACCGGTGCCGGCACGGCGGTAGCCTCGGCGAACGACGACGTGAGCCTCGACGGGCTCGACGTCGACGCCGCCAAGGAGCGCATCATCGCCTGGCTGGAGGCCGAGGGGCGCGGCACGGGCACCACCACCTACCGCCTGCGCGACTGGCTGTTCAGTCGCCAGCGCTACTGGGGCGAGCCGTTCCCCATCGTCTACGACGAGGACGGGCACCCGCACGCCGTGCCGGACCACCTGCTGCCGGTCGAGCTGCCCGAGGTGCCGGACTACTCGCCGCGCACGTTCGAGCCCGACGACGCCGACAGCGAGCCCGAGCCGCCGCTCGGCCGGGTGCAGGACTGGGTGCACGTGACCCTCGACCTCGGCGACGGTCCTCGCCCCTACCGGCGCGAGACGAACACGATGCCCAACTGGGCCGGGTCCAGCTGGTACGAGCTGCGCTACACCGACCCCACGAATCGCGATGCCCTGTGCGACCCGGAGAACGAGCGGTACTGGATGGGGGCCGGGACGGGGGCGGCGAACAGCACAGGCGGGGGTGCCGGGCCGGGGGCGGCGAACAGCACAGGCGGGGGTGCCGGGCCGGGGGCGGCGAACAGCACAGGCGTGGACCTGTACGTCGGTGGTGTGGAGCACGCGGTCCTGCACCTGCTGTACGCCCGCTTCTGGCACAAGGTGCTGTTCGACCTCGGGCACGTCTCGGGAGCCGAGCCGTTCCACCGGCTCGTCAACCAGGGCTACATCCAGGCGCACGCCTTCACCGACGCGCGGGGCACGTACGTGCCGGCCGAGGAGGTCGTGGAGTCCGTGGACGAGTCCGGCGCCACGGTCTACACCCACGACGGCGTCCCGGTCGCCCGCGAGTACGGCAAGATGGGCAAGAGCCTGAAGAACGTCGTCACCCCGGACGACATGTACGACGAGTACGGTGCCGACACCTTCCGGGTCTACGAGATGAGCATGGGTCCGCTGGACCAGTCGCGCCCATGGGAGACCCGGGCGGTCGTCGGGTCGCAGCGCTTCCTGCAGCGGCTGTGGCGCCTCGTGGTCGACGAGGACACCGGCGAGACGCAGGTGGTGGACGAGCCGACCGACGAGGCCACGCGAAGGGTCCTGCACCGGACCATCGCCGGTGTCCGCGACGACCTCGAGTCGCTGGGCCTGAACACCGCCATCGCCAAGCTCATCGAGTACGTCAACCACCTCACGAAGGTCGGCGCCCGTCAGCGCGAGGCGCTCGAGCCGCTGCTGCTCATGGTGGCGCCGTTCGCTCCGCACCTGGCCGAGGAGCTCTGGTCGCGGACGGGGCACGACGGGTCGTTGGCGTTCGAGCCCTTCCCGCAGCCCGACCCGTCCCTGCTGGTCGAGGACACCGTGACGTGCGTCGTGCAGGTGCAGGGCAAGGTGCGCTCGACGATGCAGGTGCCGGCCTCGGCGGACGACGCGGAGCTGACCGAGCGCGCCATGGCCGAGGCCAACGTGCAGCGCGCGATCGACGGCCGCGAGGTGCGCAAGGTCATCGTGCGCGCCCCCAAGCTCGTCAGCATCGTGGTGTGATGTCGCAGTGAGAGCGGACCCGGTGGACCCAGCCTCGACGCGGCGGCGCATCGCCGTCGTCACCGACTCCACGGCCTCGTTGGACCATGCCGACGCCGAGCGGGAGGGCATCACGGTCGTGCCGCTCAAGGTCGTCATCGGTGCCGACACGTTCACCGAGGGCATCGACGTGACGCCCGACGACATCGCCGCCGCGCTGCGCGAGTTCACGCCCGTCAGCACCTCGCGCCCGACGCCGGAGGAGTTCCTCGAGGTCTACCGGCGCCTGGCCGACGACGGCGTCGACGCGATCGTGTCGGTGCACCTCAGCAAGGCGATGTCGGGCACCTTCGAGTCCGCTCAGCTCGCGGCGGCGAAGGCGTCGGTCCCGGTGATGTGCGTCGACTCGACACAGGTCGGCATCGCGACCGGGTTCGCGGCGGGTCGAGCGGCCCGCGTCTGCGCGGCGGGAGGCTCCGAGGCGGAGGCCGTCGCCGCCGCGCTCGGCGCGGGAGAGGCCACGACGGTCATGATCTACGTCGACTCGTTGGAGTACCTGCGCCGTGGAGGTCGCGTCGGCTCGGCCGCCGCGCTCATCGGCTCGGCCCTGGCGGTCAAGCCCCTCCTGACGCTGGAGAGCGGCACGGTGGTGCCGCTGGAGCGGGTCCGCACCACGAACAAGGCGCTGTCACGGCTCGTCGCCCTGGCTGCCGAGGCGGCCGAGCTGGCGCCGGACGGCGTCGACATCGGGGTGCAGCACCTGGCCAACGCCGAGGTCGCGCTCGACGTCGCACGTCGCGTGGCCGAGAGGACGGGTCTGGAGCAAGTGCCGGTGAACGAGGTCGGGGCGGTCATCGGGGCACACGTGGGTCCGGGCACCGTCTCCGTCACGGTCACACCGCGCTGACGACGCTCCTGGGACGGTGCGGGACTCGTCGTCCACAGCCGCGATCTCGCGAGGGTGTCGTCCACAGGCGTCGGCTCGGTCGGTGACGTCGCCGTGGCTGTTCTCCTAGCGTCGCCTGGGTGAACCGAGGGTGGCAGGACGACGCGGGGGAGACCCGTGCGGAGATCGCGCGACGTCGACTCGCGCAGCTCGACGCGTCGTTCCGCGCCCAGGCCGACCCGCCCGTCGCCGAGCACGCCGGGACGCGCACCGGGGCCGGCGCAGGAGCCGACACCGGGACCGACGTGCTCGACGCCGACGAGGCGAGCGGTCGACCCTCGATCCCCTTCCCGACAGACCGGCTCCGCAGCCCCGGCGAGCCGGCCATGACCGCGCCCGGGCGGCGGAGCCACCGGGCCGATCCACAGCGACCGCGCCCGATCCTGCTGGCCGCCCACCTGCGGCTGGTCGCAGCGGCCGCCGTCGCTGCCGGCGTCCTGCTCACCTGGTGGGTCCTGGCCGAGCGGCCCGAGCTCGCCGAGGAGCACGTCGACCTCACCGCCCCGGCCGCATCGGGCACGCAGGAGGAGCAGGACGGCAGTCAGGTGGCGGAGACCACCGACGAGGTGATCGTCGACGTTGCGGGCAAGGTGAAGCGACCGGGGATCGTGGTGCTGCCCGCCGGGGCACGCGTGCACGAGGCGATCGAGGCGGCCGGTGGTCTCGACGGAACAGTCGACACCACGTCGCTCAACCTGGCCCGCGAGCTCAGCGACGGGGAGCAGGTGCTCGTCGGCGTCGAACCGGCACCGTCGGCCACCGGCACGTCACCCGGCGGCCCGGGGTCCGGCGGTGGCGGGTCCCTCGTCAACCTGAACGCGGCGTCCCTCGAGGAGCTCCAGTCCCTGCCGGGCGTGGGACCGGTCACGGCGCAGTCCATCCTCACGTGGCGCGAGGAGAACGGTCGCTTCGCCTCGGTCGACGACCTCCTCCAGGTCTCGGGCATCGGGGAGAAGACCCTCGCCACGTTGCGCGACCTCGTGAGCGTGTGAGGACCGACCTCCGGCTCGTCGCCCCAGCCGGGCTCTGCTGGCTGGTCGCCGCCCTGCTGGTGAGGTCACCGAGCGTCGTCGCCGTGGGCGTGGCGGTCACGGCCATCGTGCTGGCGGGCGTGCTCGCCGGCGTCCGATGGTCACGCCGCTTGATGGTGCGTCACGTGGTCCTCCTCGCGCTCTGCGTCGGTGCCGTCGCCGCCTCGTGCGCCTGGCGCGTGGCGCAGGTGGAGTCCTCCCCGCTCGCCGACCTGGCGCAGAAGCGGGCGATCGTGGTGGCCGAGACGCAGGTGGTGCTCGACGCGCGCGAGTTCTCCCGCTTCGGTGCCACGTCCTCCGTGGCGGGACTTCGAGTCGACCGGGTCACGGCGCACGGACGCACCATCTCGATGGGTGACCGCGTGACCGCCTTCCTCGACGGGCCCGCCGACGGTCTGGTCATCGGCCGTCGACTCGTCGTCACCGCTCGCCTGACCCCCAGCGAGGACCCGCGGGAGTCGGCCGTCCTGAACGTCATCGAGCGCGGTGAGGTCGTCGACGCGGCCACCTGGTGGGAGGGCTCCGAACGTCTCCGACAGGCGATCCGCGACGCCGTCTCGCACCGCAGCCCGGAGGAGGCCGCGCTCGTGCCGGCCCTGGTCGCCGGCGACGACGCTGCGCTTCCCGAGCAGGTCGAGGAGGACTTCCGCCGTACCGGCCTGACGCACCTGCTCGCGGTCTCCGGGACCAACCTGACGATCGTGCTGGCCGTGGTGCTCGCGCTCGCCAAGGCCGCTCGCGCCTCGCCGCGAGTCCTGCTGGCGGTCGGCCTGCTCGGCGTCGTCGGCTTCGTGCTCCTCGCGCGACCCGAGCCGAGCGTCCTGCGGGCCGCAGCCATGGGCGTGGTCGGTCTCGCTGCTCTCGGCTACGGCGGCCGTGGCGGGCTCCGGGCGCTGTCCGTGGCCGTCGTCGTGCTGCTGTTCATCGATCCGTGGCTCTCGACGGCCGTCGGCTTCACGCTCTCGGTGTGCGCGACCGCGGGCATCCTCGTGGCGGCGCCACCCCTCACCGCGCGCCTCTCGGCGTGGATGCCTCGATGGGCAGCGCTCTCGATCGCCGTGCCGCTCTCCGCACAGCTGGCCGTGACGCCCACGATCGCGGCCTTCTCCGGGGAGGTCTCGATCGTGGCGGTCGCCGCGAACCTCGCGGCGGGACCGGTGGTGGCGCCCGCGACCGTCGCGGGACTCTTCGCCGGGCTCACGACGCTCGTGTGGCCGTTCGGCGGCCGGCTCCTGGGCACCGTGGCCGGTCTGTGCGCCGGCTGGATCGTGCGCGTCGCACGCTGGGCGTCCGGTCTCGACGGTGCTGCGGTCGCGTGGGACGCGCAGTGGTGGTTGCTCCTTCCCGTGGTGCCGGTCGTGGCCTGGGCGTTCTGGCGATGGGCCCACCGTCCGGTGGTGGTCATCGGCCTCGCCGTCGGCCTGGGGATCGCGCTCTGGCGTCCGCCCAGTCCGGGCTGGCCACCGGACGGGTGGGTCGCAGCGGCCTGCGACGTCGGGCAGGGCGACGCGATGGTGCTGAGGACCGGCGACGACTCCGCCCTCGTCGTCGACGTCGGCCCCGACAGCGCGGCTGTCGACCGGTGCCTGCGGAGCCTGGGGGTGCGCCACCTGCACGGGGTGGTCCTGACCCATGACCACGCCGACCACGTCGACGGGTTCGACGGCGCGGTGCGTGGTCGGGGGTCCCCACCGGTCCTCGTCGGCACGTCGGGCGAGGCACCGCCCGGCTACGTCGAGCGCACGGTGGCGACCGGCGACGTGCTCGAGGTCGGTCCCTGGCGCCTGGAGGTGCTGTGGCCACCACCAGGTGAGCGAGTCGAGTCCGCGGAGCCGGAGGGTGCCGCAGCCAACGACGCGAGCGTCACCATGATGGCGTCGGCACACGCCATGAGCATGCTCCTGACCGGAGACCTGGAACCCGACGGACAGGAGGCTCTCCTACGCACAGGCGCCGACGTCACGGCAGACGTGCTGAAGATGCCGCACCACGGAAGCGGGCGACAGTCCGAACGGTTCTTCGAGGCCGTCTCGCCACGCATCGCGACGATCAGTGTCGGCGCCGACAACGACTACGGGCATCCCGCCGCCGGAGCGTTGGAGCTGCTGGAGGACGTGGGTGCCCGCTGGTGGCGCACGGATCGGGACGGCCACGTCGTGCTGGTGGTCAGGGACGGCCGGCTGTCTGTGGCCACCAGGTGACCACAGGACCGTGGGCTCGACTCGTGCGGTGGCGTCCGTCGGCCTGCGCGTCGATGCCTCACCGCTCGGCGAGCGGACGATGGACCGGTCCCGGGGCCTGCGCTACCGTTGGCGCGTCCGATGAAGGGGGAGAGATGGCCGGGACGGAGGCGTTCCCTGACTTCCGCGGCCTCCACGGTGTCGGGGCCGGCGATCAGCGTCAACACGCGACGGCGCTGGAGCAGGCGTCGGGCGAGTACGCCTCGATCGCGGGTGCCCTCAGCTGGCGGGCTCTCGTGGCGCGCATGGAGGTCGAGGGCTTCCTCACCGGCCTGCTCACCTCCGGCACCGATCCCACGATCGAGGGGGCACGTGAGCTCGGCGGGGCCTCGGTGTTCGCTGCCGTGGGGCTCCGCCGCTGGGCCGACGCGATCGAGGTCTTCGACGGCGCCGTCGCGACGCTGAACCGCACCTTCGACGCCCGGGTGGAGGAACGCCTCACCACGCAAGGGAACACCGAGTCCTACCAGGAGATCCGCTCCGCTGTGGAACGGCAGCTCCGGCCCTCCTACGAGCGCGCCGAGGACGACCTGCGCGCCGTGGGCGACGACGTCGCGGCGATGCTGGAGCGCGGACCCGACTCGGCGTCGCTGAGCTCCATGCTCGAGTCCGGTGAGATCCCACCGTCGGCCCTGGGCCTCTTCGCCGGCATCGAGGTCGACGAGGACATCCTCGCCGTGGCGCGGGCCCGCGAGACCATGGACACCCTGGTCACGGAGGGGCTGCTCGACGGTCCCGTCGACGAGGACAGCCTCTACTTCCAGTGGCTCGTCAACGCCGGCCGGCGTGGCGTCTCCATCAACACCATCCGAGACATCGTCCGCGACCACGACATCGGGCCCGACGACTTCGACGTGCTCGACGGGCTCGAGGAGTTCGTCGACCGCGACGACAAGTCGTTCTTCCTGCTGCCCGACGACATCGACGGCGACGCCGCCCGGCGCTCCGTGCTGATGACCTACATCTTCAACGCCGGCACCGACTACGGCGACGCCGACAGGTACAGCGACACCGAGAACGACTTCGCCGAGACCCCCTACTCCTCGGCCGAGGTCCAACGGATCATCGACCGCCAGGAGGCCAACGACTGGAGCTACTCGCAGGACGTGGGGTTCGTCCACCGCAACGGCGGTCGCCTGGTCACCACGCCGAACGGCATCATGATGGGCCTCGGTGGCAACTGGCTCCAGGGTCTGTTCAGCCAGAAGGGCGGCACGGCCTGGGGCGACACGTTCATGGTCAACATCGACGATCCCGACGATGCGGGGGAAGTCCTGCGCGACATCGTCGAGAGTGGCGTTCGGCCGATCAACGACTCTGATCGAGGTCCAGGTGGCCCTGGCCCGCAGGAGCGAGACCGGCTCGACCTCGATCGGCTCCTCCACCACGAGGAGCGCCACTCGCGGCAGTGGGCCGAGCACGGTCACGGAGGGTTCCTGCGGCGGTACATCGGTGAGCAGCTGACCGGGAGCAACCGGACCGAGGAAGAGGCCGGACTGGCCGATGGGGGCTACTGAATGATCGTCTTGCTGGTGTCGTTCCTCGTGGTGGTGGCTGTTGTCCTGACGCTGCTGGTGGTGGCCGCGCGCCCGTCGGTGCGGCCGTGGGTGCGATGGGTGTCGGGTGTCGTGGCCGCGATGGTGACCGGTCTGATCGGATTCCTGGTCTGGTCGGTGAACAACCCGGAGCTGGAGCAGCGGGAGATCGACGCTCCGATCATCGCCGGTCTCCGCGTCGACGGTGACGAGCTGTCGGTCTGGCCGGGCGAGCAGTGTCGAAACGTGCGTACCGCATCGGTCCGGGTGAGCGTGCGCGAGCCTCGACGTCTCGAGGTGCTGAGGTTGGAGGGACCGGAGCCCGGTGGTGACCTCGGTCCGTTCTCGGTCTCGGAGCTGCAGGACGATCCGCCGGAGGGTCTGAAGGTGTCCGAGCGGTGGTCGGAGGGGATCGACCTTGCGCAGTTCGAGACTGTCGTCGTGACGGTCAGTGGTAGTCACCAGACGTCTCTCGAGCCGGTGATCGAGGGGTCGGTCGACCATCCGGGGGAGTACTGGTTCGGTGACGACCTGGGGTGGATGAGCGTGCAGGAGGCCATGCAGCAGGACGGCGAGGACTTCTACTCCCTCTGCGCGACCGGCATGACCTACGAATGAGCCTCGTCGAGACGTCCACGCACACAGGCCACCGATGATCGTCGGGTTGGTGCCGCTCCTGGTCGTGGTGGTGGTAGGGGTGCTCCTCGCGGTCGGCAGCTCGCGGGCCGCTTCCGGATCCTTCGCCCGCCGGCTCATGGCCACGGGTGCTCTGTTGGTGGCGGCGCTGGTGGTGCTCGCGGTGGCGGCGGTGTTGAATCCGCGAGGGCAGCCGCTGGAGCCCGATGCGCCGGTGCTGATGGGGGTGCGGGTCGACGCTGACGATCTGGTGGTGTGGGTCGGTGCACGCTGTGAGGATGTCGAATCCCTCAAGGTCACCGTCTCCGTCCGTGAGCCTTCCCGCAGAGTCGATCTTCGTCTCGAGTCGGACGAACCCACCACGGTGGAGGGGCCGCTGCGGGTGCGCGACCTGCAGGAGGACCCGCCTGGATCCTTCGAGGTGGTGGAGCGCTGGCGAGACCAGATCGACCTGGCGGACTTCGATGCGATCAGTGTGCTTGCTCCGGGCGGCGGCGCCGTCGCCTCGATGGACGAGGTGGTCGAGGGTTCCGTGGAGCATCCAGGAGAGTTCTGGTTCGGTGACGACCTGGGGTGGATGGACCTGGGCGAGGCGGCCCGCCGCGACGGTGAGGACTTCTACTCGCTCTGCCGGACCGACATCACGTACGAGTGACGTGGGGATGACGCTGGCCCTGGCCCACGAGCAGACCGCTTCCTCCGCGTCGGCGATCGACCCGGCATCGGGGAGCCGACGATGATCGTCTTGCTGGTGTCGTTCCTCGTGGTGATGGCCGTTGTCGTGACGCTGCTGGTGGTGGCCGCGCGCCCGTCGGTGAAGCCGTGGGCACGATGGGTGTCGGGTGTGGTGGCTTCGATGGTGACCGGTCTGATCGGATTCCTGGTCTGGTCGGTGAACAACCCGGAGCTGGAGCAGCGGGAGATCGACGCTCCGATCATCGCCGGCCTGCGCGTCGACGGTGACGACCTGTCGATCTGGCCGGGCGAGCGATGTGAGGGGCTGCGGTACGTCTCGATCTTGGTGTCGACCGACGATCCTCGCCGGTTGGCCGAACTGCGTCTGGAGGGCTCTGAGCCAGGGGGGAGACCTCGGCCCCTTCTCGGCCATGGAGCTGCAGGAGGATCCTCCGGAGGGTCTGGAGGTTTCCGAGCGGTGGCCTGAGGCGCTCGACGTCCGCGAGTTCGAGACGGTCACCGTGACGGTGAGCGGTAGTCAGCAGACGTCTCTGGAGCCGGTGACCGAGGGGTCGGTCGATCATCCGGGGGAGTACTGGTTCGGTGACGACCTCGGGTGGTTGAGCGTGCCGGAGGCGATGCGGCGGGACGGCGAGGACTTCTACTCCCTCTGCGCGACCGACATGACCTACGAATGACCCGCCACGGCCGACGGAACTGTCCTCGGGCGGCGATATCGTGACGGTCATGGCGACGGCGTTCGGCAAGATCCTGCTCATCACCGGCAATGCGGAGTTCCTCGCCGAGCGCACCCGCACGCGAGCCGTCGCCGCGATCGCCGCCGAGGACATCGAGTGCGACGTCGCCACCGCCACCGCCGGCGGCCTGGGCGCCGGTGAGCTCGCCGGGCTCACCAGCCCGTCGCTGTTCAGCACCTCCAGTGCCGTCGTCCTCACCGAGCTGCAGGACCTCCCGGACGCCGCGCAGGACGAGCTGCTCGCCTACGCCCGCGACCCCTCCCCGGACACCGCGCTCATCCTGGTCCACGCCGGCGGCCAGAAGGGCAAGCGGCTCCTGGACGCCCTGCGAGCGCTGCCCTCGGTGCACGAGGTCAAGCACGAGGCGCCCAAGTACGAACGCGACTTCGCCCGCTGGGTCGCCACCGAGCTGCGCGACCACGGTGCGCGCATCGACGAGCAGGCGGCCACGCTCCTGGTCGCGGCGGTGGGTCAGGACCTGCGGGCCCTCGCCGGCGCCTCCAGCCAGCTGGTCGCCAGCGTCGAGGAGGGTGAGACCATCACCGTGGAGGTGGTGCGCCGCTACTTCGGGGGCCGAGCCGACGTGCGCGGCTACGAGATCGCCGACGCCGCGATCGACGGCCGCCTCGCGCTCGCGCTGGAGCAGACCCGTTGGGCCGAGACCGCCAAGGTCGCTCCGGTCCTGGTCACCAGCGCGGTCGCCAGCGGCCTGCGCTCGCTCGCGCGCCTGGCCGACGCGCCACCCGGCCTCGCCCAGGGAGACCTCGCGCGCCACGTCGGCGTGCCGCCCTTCAAGCTGTCGGTCATGCGGCGTCAGCTGAACGCCTGGACCCCGCAGAACCTCGCTCGCGCGCTGGACGCGGTCGCCCGCGCCGACCTCGACGTCAAGGGCGGTGCCTCCGACCCCGCCTTCGCGGTCGAGCGCATGGTGCTGCAGGTCGCTGCCGCACGGGGTCACTGACCGCCACTCAGCCGGGAACGACGAACGCCCCCCGCACCAGCGGGAGGCGTTCGAGAGGTCGTGCAGCGGCGTCAGGCCACGATCAGAGGGCAGCGGCCTTCTTGGCGATCGAGGACTTGCGGTTGGCCGCCTGGTTCTTGTGGATGACGCCCTTGGAGGCAGCCTTGTCCAGACGCTTGGTGGCCTCGCCAGCCAGCTCCTTGGCGCGATCGGTCTCGCCGGCGTCGACGGCCTCGTTGAAGCGACGCACCGAGGTGCGCAGGGCCGAACGGACCGACTTGTTGCGCTCGCGGGCGGCCTCGTTCTGACGGTTGCGCTTGATCTGCGACTTGATGTTCGCCACGGGAATCCTGTTTCTCTGATCTGTGCTGCTGGATGGTCCCGACCGGAGCCGGTAGGAGAGTGTGGGCATGCGTGAGCACGCGACCGCCAACGATAGCAGCGCCGTGCCGGTGGTCCCAAATCGCCGCCCGCTCTCCGACCCCGTCCGCGACCTACGACGAGTCGTCGTAGACTCCGCGTCATGGAGACGCTCTACGAGATCCTGACGTGGTTGCACATCGCCGCCTGGGTGGTCGTCCTGCTCGGTTACCTCAAGGACGTTCGCGGACCCGCCATCAACCTGTGGATGGCACACGGCCTCACGGTGGCGTTCGTGCTCGGGATCGCCCTCGTGGGCATCGCGTCGGCCAGCGACGCGGTGAACGACCCGAACAACGCCCGCGCCGGCGTCAAGCTCGTCGTCACCCTCGTCGCGCTCGGGCTGGCGCACAGCACGCGCAAGCGAGGCGCGCCGAACCCGCTCGCCCACGTGGTGGCGGCACTCGTCGTCGTGAACGTCGTGCTCGCCTACACCTGGACCTGATCGGTCCGCCACCGGATGGGAGGATGGGGTCACCATGACCTCTGCTCCCCAGCCCGGCTCGACCCCCCCGCAGGTCTTGCGGAACTTCTGCATCATCGCCCACATCGACCACGGCAAGTCGACGCTGGCCGACCGCATGCTGCAGATCACCGGCGTCGTCGACGAACGTGCCGCGCGGGCGCAGTACCTCGACCGGATGGACATCGAGCGCGAGCGTGGCATCACGATCAAGAGCCAGGCCGTGCGCATGCCGTACACGAAGGCCACCGGCGACGACGCCGGGACGCACTACGTCCTCAACATGATCGACACCCCGGGGCACGTCGACTTCACCTACGAGGTGAGTCGTTCGCTCGAGGCGTGCGAGGGCGCGATCCTGCTCGTCGACGCCGCGCAGGGCATCGAGGCCCAGACGCTGGCCAACCTGTACCTCGCGTTGGAGGCCGACCTCCACATCATCCCGGTGCTGAACAAGATCGACCTGCCCGGAGCGCAGCCGGAGAAGTACGCCGAGGAGCTCGCCGGGATCCTCGGCGGTGACCCGGACGACGTCCTGCGGGTCTCGGCCAAGACCGGCGAGGGCGTCGACGCCCTGCTGGACCTCATCGTCGACGAGGTGCCCCCGCCGACCGGTGACGCCGACGGGCCTCCTCGCGCGCTGATCTTCGACTCCGTCTACGACACCTACCGCGGCGTCGTCACCTACGTGCGCGTGGTCGACGGCAAGCTGAGCCACCGCGACAAGATCAAGATGATGTCCACCAACGCCCAGCACGAGATGCTCGAGGTCGGGATCATCAGTCCCGAGCCGGTCAAGGCCGACCACCTCGGCGTCGGCGAGGTCGGCTACCTCATCACCGGCGTGAAGGAGGTGCGGCAGAGCCGCGTCGGCGACACCGTCACGTCCTTCCAGAAGCCGGCGCCCGAGCCGCTCGGCGGCTACCGCCACCCCAACCCGATGGTGTTCTCCGGCCTGTACCCGATCGACGGCGACGACTTCTCGACCCTGCGTGACGCCCTGGAGAAGCTGCAGCTCAACGACGCCGCCCTGGTCTACGAGCCGGAGTCCTCCGGGGCGCTCGGCTTCGGGTTCCGCATCGGCTTCCTCGGCCTGCTGCACCTGGAGATCGTGCGCGAGCGGCTCGAGCGCGAGTTCAACCTCGACCTCATCAGCACGGCTCCCAACGTCGTGTACCGCGTCGAGATGGAGGACGGCAGCGAGCACGTCGTCACCAACCCGAGCGAGTACCCGACGTCGGGCAAGATCGCGAAGGTCTTCGAGCCGGTCGTCTCGGCCACGGTGCTGGCACCGTCGGACTACATCGGCACGATCATGGAGCTGTGCCAGGCGCGCCGCGGCCAGCTCGGCGGCATGGACTACCTCTCCGAGGACCGCGTCGAGATCCGCTACACCCTGCCCATGGGCGAGATCATGTTCGACTTCTTCGACGCCCTGAAGAGCCGCACGAAGGGGTACGCGTCACTGAACTACGAGCTGTCCGGCGAGCAGAGCGCCGACCTGGTCAAGGTCGACATCATGCTGCAGGGCGAGGTGGTCGACGCCTTCAGCGCGATCGTCCACCGCGACTCCGCCTACTCCTACGGCGTCGCCCTGGCCGGCAAGCTCAAGGAGCTCATCCCGCGCCAGCAGTTCGAGGTGCCCATCCAGGCCGCCATCGGTGCGCGCATCATCGCCCGCGAGAACATCCGCGCGATCCGCAAGGACGTCCTCGCCAAGTGCTACGGCGGCGACATCAGCCGCAAGCGCAAACTGCTGGAGAAGCAGAAGGAGGGCAAGAAGCGGATGAAGATGGTCGGCCGCGTCGAGGTGCCCCAGGAGGCGTTCATCGCGGCCCTGTCCACCGGGGAGTCCTCGGCGAAGTCCTGACGCCGTCGGGCATCAGCCGCGTCGACCGGTCCCGGCCGGCGTGGTCGGTGCCGGTGCTCATCGTTCGCCGAGATCCAGCGTGATGCCGGACGCGACGACGTCGATCACCCCGGCCTCGGACTCGAGGTGGAAGTGGTCCCCGTCGAAGGACAGCTGGTCGAGGTTCCCGTAGTCGGTGGAGCCGTCGGCGTCCTGGTTCGGCGAGACCGGCTGACCTGTCCACCGGAGCTCCGTGACTCCGTCGAACTGCAGGACTCCCGGCAGCCAGAAGTGCTGCTCGCCCGGTCGCGGCTGCTCCAGACGGGGGCTGTCCTTCGCGATCACGGCCTCCAGCATCACCAGCAATCGACCCGGCGAGGCGATCACGGATCGGATCCAGCTCGCCTCCAGCACGACGTCCCGCAGCGGTTCGAGCTCGGTGTACGGCTTCATCGCTCGCTCATCTTGGGTCGGTGGTGGTCGGGGTCGCCCTCGTCACGAGCCGCTCGCTTCGGGTTCGAACTCGATCGCGACGTCCTCGACGGTGAGGTGGATCTCGCCGGCGTCCGAGTCGAGGTGGTATCGATTTCCGTCGAACTCCACGACATGGAAGGTGTTGTAGGTGAGGGATCCGTCGTTCTCCGCCTGGGGCGTCCCTGGATCAATCCATCGCAGCTCCTCGACCTGCAGGAACCGAAGGACCGCCTTGCGCCACGACCCGACCTCGCCGGGCAGCGGCTCGCGCCACAAAGGACTGTTCTCCGGGAGAGCGGCGTCGATCATGACCGTCAAGGACCCGGGGGTCGCGATCACCGTCGCGATCCAGCTCTCGTCGAGGACGGCCTGACGGAGGACGGGGTGCTCCCAGTAGGGCTTCATCAGTCGAGGTCCCATTCGATCGGTGTGTGGTAGGCCCGCGGGGCGGCCCGGGCGTCCTGGACGTTGTCGACCCGTCTCGACCCCGACGCACCGTCGGCTGCGGCGTCGATCAGCTTGCCACCCTTGAGGATCTTGCCCACCGGGATGATCCCGGCGATCTCGATCGCGCCGCCCCAGAAGCTCCCGCCCTCGCCGAACTGGTCCCAGTCGAAGACCAGCGTCTTGAAGGCCGTCTCGTACCAGGCGTCCTCGTCGGGCATCTGTGGCCGTGGCCCGTGGCCCGGGGTCTGGGAGGTGGTCGCGGAACGCGTGCGGCAGGACTCCCAGCTGCTCGAAGGCGACCCAGTCCTCGTCCTGCGGACCTCGCTCCAGCCGCCCGGCGAGGTCGTCGCCCGTCTCCCGCAGCTCCTCCAGCAGCTCCGTGCGACGTCGCCGGAGCTCGGCGAGCTTCGCGCCGTCCGCGTCTCGGACGAGGTCGTCGTGGCGCTCGATCGCGCTGTCGCGCTCCTGCGACGTCATGCCGACGCGCAGATCGGGGCCGGCGACACCGAAGCCGGTGGCCCTGGCCTGCCGATACTCCTCGTTGAGGGCGTCGACCTCGGCGTTGAAGACCGTGATCGCGACCGCCCAGGTCCTGACGATGCCGCCGGCGAAGGCCGAGGCGGTCCGCAGGCTCGATCCCTTGAGGAGCAAGCAGGTCGCGATGCATCGGCATGAACAGCGCGAGCAGGTCGCCGTCGACGTGCTCGCGTGCCCGACTCGTGCCGGTGGCCGCCGTACGCGACGTCGAAGAGCGGGTTGGCCGCGGCATTGAGCTCCTGCCCCGCCTCGTCGACATTCTCGGGGTCTACCGGGTAATGCTCGAGCGGTCCTGCCATGTCGTCCTCCCCGGAGCTCCTGGCGGGAATCTACCGATGTGGGACCGCGGACCGCTAGGTTCGGGCCGTGGCTCACGTGGCATCGGTGAACGTCGGCCCCACGCGCGACGTCCCGTGGGGGACGTTGAAGCGCTCGGCCATCGACAAGCGTCCCGTCGACGGGTCCGTCGCGATCGGACCCCTCGGCCTGGAGGGCGACGACATCGCCGACACCGTGCACCACGGCGGCGTCGACCAGGCCGTGTACGTCTACGCCGCGGAGGACCTGCAGGCGTGGGCCGAGGAGCTGGGGCGCGAGCTGGTCCCCGGACAGTTCGGCGAGAACCTCACCACGACTGGGCTCGACGTCCAGGACAGCCGGCTGGGGGAGCGGTGGCGGGTCGGGACCGCGGTGCTGGAGGTGTGCGACGTCCGCATCCCGTGCTCGGTCTTCCAGGGCTTCCTCGACGAGCCACAGTGGGTGCGACGCTTCGTGGCGCGCGGGGTGCCCGGGGCCTACCTCCGCGTCGTCGAGCCGGGAACCGTCGCGGCGGGGGACCGGGTCGAGGTCCTCGAGCGCCGACCGCACGACCTGACCGTCGCCGTGGCGTTCCGAGCGCAGACGATGGAGCGCCACCTGCTCCCTGACCTGCTTGCGGAGCCTCGGATCTCCACCAAGATCCGCCGGAGGGCCCAGAGCCGTCAGCGTGCTTGATTGCAGGGCACAACCGTCCGCGAGACGAGGTCCCACAGCCCTCCCGAGGTGACCGGTGAGTAGGTTAAGGTGAGGCGCACCACACCCCCCTCAGCGCCCGACATGTGAAGGAAGTCATGCCGACCACCGCCACCCCCGAGCAGCTCCAGTTCGTCGAGAACCGTGCCAAGAACGTCGCGCAGATGTTCTTCGACCGTGTCGCCGAGTCGCCGAACCGCGAGGCCTACCGCTTCCCCGACGAGAACGACACGTGGCACTCGCTGACCTGGTCCGAGACCGGCGACGAGGTCACCACGCTGGCTGCCGGACTGCTCGCCCTCGGGCTGCAGTCCGAGGAGCGCGTCGCGATCGTCTCCAACACCCGGTACGAGTGGATCTTCGCCGACCTCGCGATCAACGCCGCCGGCGGCGCGACGACGACGGTCTACCCGACCACGACCGTCGACGACGAGGCGTACATCCTGTCGGACTCCTCGAGCCGCGTCGTCTTCGCCGAGGACGACGAGCAGGTCAAGAAGCTGCTCGAGAAGCGCTCGGAGCTGCCCGACGTCATCAAGGTCGTGACCTTCGAGAGCACCCTCAACGACGGTGACTGGATCATCTCGCTGTCGGACTTCGAAGCGCTCGGCAAGGAGCACCTCGCCGCCAACCCGACGGCGGTGCAGGACCGCGTCGCCACGATCGAGCCCGGCCACCTCGCCACGCTCATCTACACCTCCGGCACCACCGGTCGCCCCAAGGGCGTCCGCCTGAGCCACGACGGGTGGACCTACGAGGGCGCCGCGATCGCCGCCGGCGGCTTCCTCAGCATCGACGACCTCGAGTTCCGCTGGCTGCCGATGGCCCACTCGTTCGGCAAGGTGCTGCTCACCACCCAGCTCCAGGTCGGCTTCCCCGCCGCCATCGACGGCCGGGTGCCGAAGATCGTGGAGAACCTCGCCATCGTCAAGCCCACCTTCATGGGTGCCGCACCGCGCATCTTCGAGAAGGCCTACGGCCGCATCGTCGGCATGGTCGAGGAGGAGGGCGGCGCCAAGCTCAAGATCTTCAAGTGGGCCGAGGGTGTCGGTCGCGAGTACTCCCGCGCGCAGCGCGAGGGTCGTCCGATCGGCACGGGCCTGAAGATCAAGCACGGCCTGGCCGACAAGCTGGTCTTCTCCAAGGTCCGAGACCGCTTCGGCGGTCGTGTGCGCTTCTTCATCTCCGGCGCGGCGGCCCTGTCCTCCGACATCGCCGAGTGGTTCCACGGCGCCGGCGTCCTGATCCTCGAGGGCTACGGTCTGACCGAGACCTCCGCGGGCTCCTTCGTCAACCACCCGGACAACTTCAAGATCGGTTCGGTCGGCATGCCGATGCCGGGCACCGAGGGCCGGATCGCCGAGGACGGCGAGATCCTCATCAAGGGCCCGGGCGTCATGGGCGGGTACCACAACCTCGAGGCCGAGAGCGCCACCACGGTCTCCGACGACGGCTGGCTGCACACCGGCGACGAGGGCCGCTTCGACGACGACGGCTTCCTCTACATCACCGGTCGCAAGAAGGAGCTGTTCAAGACCTCCGGCGGCAAGTACGTCGCGCCGCCGCACATCGAGGGCATCTTCAAGGGCCTGAGCCCGCTGACGAGCCAGATCCTGGTGCACGGCGCCGAGCGGAACTTCTGCTCCGCGCTGATCACCCTCGATCCCGACGCCGTCGCCGAGTGGGCCGAGAACAACGGCATGAGCGGCAAGTCCTACTCCGAGGTCGTGAAGTCCGACAAGATCCAGGAGATCATCGGCGGTCAGATCGAGGAGCTCAACTCCCGCCTCAACCGCTGGGAGACGATCAAGAAGTGGGCGGTCCTCGACCACGACCTGTCGATCGAGTCCGGTGAGATCACGCCGAGCATGAAGGTCAAGCGCAACGTCGTGGAGGCCAACAACAAGGAGCTGCTGGACTCCTTCTACGCTGGCTGAGTGAGCAACGACGAGGGGCCGGACGCATCGAGCGTCCGGCCCCTCGTCGTGCCCGCGGCGGACGGCCGCATCGACGGCACAGCGGCGGACGGCCGCATCGACGGCACAGCGGCGGACGGCCGCATCGACGGCACAGCGGCGGACGGCCGCATCGACGGCACAGCGGCGGACGGCCGCATCGACGGCTCTGCGGCGGACGACCCGTTCGGTGTCTACGTCCACGTCCCGTTCTGCTCGGTGCGCTGCGGCTACTGCGACTTCAACACCTACACCGCGGACGAGCTCGGCGAGGGCGCCACCCGAGCCAGCTTCGCCGACACGGCGATCGCCGAGGTGCACCGGATGGCCGAGGCCGTCGGTCCACGTCCGGTGGAGACGGTGTTCTTCGGTGGCGGCACCCCCACCCAGCTGCCGGCAGAGGACCTGGTGCGCATCCTGGGTGCCGTCGACGACACCCTCGGCCTCGCGCCGGGTGCAGAGGTCACGACCGAGGCGAACCCCGACAGCGTGGATGCCACCGGGCTGCGGATCCTGCGGGAGGGCGGCTTCACGCGGATCTCCTTCGGTGTCCAGTCGGCGGTCCGGCACGTCCTCGCCACCCTCGAGCGCACCCACGATCCCGAGCGCGTGCCGCAGGCGGTCCGCTGGGCGCGGGAGGCCGGGTTCGACCAGCTCAGCATCGACCTCATCTACGGCACGCCCGGGGAGTCGCTGCAGGACTGGGAGCACACCCTCGACCAGGCCGTCGCCCTCGAGCCCGACCACGTCAGCGCCTACGCGCTGATCGTGGAGGACGGCACCGCGTTCGCCCGGAAGGTCCGCCGCGGCGAGGTGACCATGCCCGACGACGACGAGACGGCCGAGAAGTACCTGCTGGCCGACGAGCGGCTCGGTGCCGCAGGGCTCGGGTGGTACGAGCTCTCCAACTGGGCACGGGACGAGTCGGCGCACTGCCGGCACAACCTCCTGTACTGGCGCAGCGACGACTGGTGGGGCATCGGGCCGGGGGCCCACTCCCACGTCGCCGGCCGGCGGTGGTGGAACGTCAAGCATCCTGCGGCGTACGCCGGGCGTCTCGCCGCCGGACGCTCGCCGGAGCTCGACGCCGAGGTGGTCGACGACGCCACGCAGCGGATGGAGCAGGTGATGCTGCGGTCGCGGCTTCGGGAGGGAGTGCCGACCTCCCTCGTCGCGTCGCGCGGCTCGGCGCTCGCCGACCTCGAGCGCCGTGGTCTCGTCGACGTCGACCTCGACCGGGTGGTCCTGACGCTCGAGGGACGACTCCTGGCGGACGCCGTCGTCCGCGACCTGACGTGACACCGGCTCCGCCCCCAGGGTGAGGAGGCGGACCTGGTTCGGATGGACCATGTCAGCGGGGTCTTCTTCCCGTGATTCACCTCACACAGGTCCTGAGCTCGCAGTACGCTTCCCGCGGGAGAACAATTCAACAGCTCGAGGGAGTTGGCGAGGGAGCGATGCGCTACGCGCATTGGCCGACTGTGATCGTCATGATCATCGGAACGGCCGTCTTCGGGCTGCCGGCCTCGGCGGAGGCCGCCAGCACGTCGTTGTGCAAGGGATTCAGCCAGTGCGAGAAGCGCGGCTACGGACACGCGGGGTACCGCGTCCGCCAGAAGGTCTCGCACTGGAACATGTCGCCGGGCACGAACTGCACGAACTATGCCGCCTACCGGTTGACGGCCAAGCGTCTGACGGCACGGCCGCCGGGAACCGGGTCCGCCATCACCTGGGCTGCGGCGGCGAGACGGACCGGGGTGCCGGTGGTCAGGACGCCGCGCCGCGGTGACATCGCGTGGTGGGGTGCCCACCGAGGCGCCTCGGGCAAGCTTGGGCATGTCGCCTACGTCGAGAAGGTGCTGCGCAACGGCACCGTCGTCGTCTCCGAGGACAACATGGACCGGACGTTCGCGTGGCGCAGGATCCCGAAGGGCGCGCACTATCCGCAGGTCTTCATCCGGTACCCGCGCTCGGACGGGTCCGTCTCGGGCCGCCTGGACGCCGCCTCGGCACGGGACGGCGTCGTGACGATCGAGGGCTCGGCGAGCGAGCCGGACCGCCCCGGCCGGCCCGTCCGCTACCTCGTCACGATCGGGGCTCCCCGTGAGTCCGAGCCGATGGAGCAGTTCGAGTTCAGCACCGCGTACTTCGTGTTCCGATGGTGGCGCCCGAGCGAGGTGACCGGCCAGCACCGCGTGTACCTCTACGGGCTCAACACCGCCGGGACCGCTGGTGCCGACGCCCTGCTCGGCAGCACGGTCGTGACCTTCTGAGTCGGCCGGGCCTCGCGGTGCTCAGGGACTGGTCACGAAGTCGATGAGCTCCTCGACCCGGCCGAGGAAGGCCGGCTCGAGGTCGGTCCAGGAATTCACCCTCGACAGGATGTGCTGCCAGGCGCGGGCGACGTCGGCCTGGCTCTCGTGTGGCCACCCGAACGCGGCGCAGACACCGCGCTTCCACTCGACGGCGCGTGGCACGCTCGGCCACGTCTGCGCGCCGAGACGGGCGGGCTTGACCGCCTGCCAGACGTCGACGTAGGGATGGCCGACGACCAGGACGTGGTCCCGATCGTCGAGGCGCTCGGCGATGCGTGACTCCTTCGAGCCCGGCACCAGGTGGTCCACGAGGATGCCCAGGCGACGCCCGGCGGACGGAGCGAAGTCGTCGACGACGGCGACGAGGTCGTCGACTCCGTGCAACATCTCGACGGCGACGCCCTCCACCCGGAGGTCGTGGCCCCAGACCTTCTCGACGAGCTCGGCGTCGTGCTTGCCCTCGACGAGGATCCGGCTCGGCAGGGCCACCCTGGCCCGGTGGTCGCGGACGAGGCGGGAGCCGGAGGCTGAGCGCGTCGGCGCGGCCGGTGCAGCAGGCGTGGGGGCGACCAGCGAGACGGGCGCACCGTCGAGCAGGAAGCCAGGACCGAGCGGGAACGTGCGTCGCTTCAGGTGGCGGTCCTCCAGCACGACGGTGCCGAGGTCGCGCTCGACGGCCACGACCTCCCCGCAGAAGCCACTGGTCGCGTCCTCGAGCACGAGCCCGAGGTCAGCGGTCTGCTCGGTGGTCCGGCCACGCGGTGGGCGACGCCAGTCGGTGCCGAGCACGTCGGACCCGTAGCGGTCAGCCATGCAGCACCCCGAGCAGGCGCTGGTGCAGAGCCTCGACGTCGGCGCGGGTGACCTCCCCGGAGGGGGTGAGCACGCGGGTGTCGTCGGTGAGCAGCCCGAGGGCCAGGTCGATCGCCACGGGCCAGGTGGCAGGGACCGCAGCCGGGACGTCGTGGACGTAGAGGTCGCCGAGCGAGACGACGTCGTGCTCGGTCACCACGAGCACGAGCTCTGCGCCGCGCGGCCCGTCGCCGAGGTGGACCACCTCGACGAAGAGGTCGCCGAGGTCGGTGGCCCACGCCGAGCTCAGGGTGCCGCCGACGGACTCGTGCGCGACCACGGTGCCGTCGTCCAGACGGACCTCCCGGGGGCGGTGGGTGAGCGTGCGCTCGCGTCCGACGACGGTCACGACGTCGTCGACGAGGGAGATCTCGGGCACCTCGCTAGACTGGCACTTGGTGCAGGGGAGTGCCAGACGACGCGCGGAGAGGAGAGCGATGAGCGCCGAGGAACGACGCCTCGACGTCCTTCGAGCCATCGTCGAGGACTACGTGGCGACGCAGGAGCCGGTCGGTTCACGAGCGCTCGTCGAGCGGCACCAGCTGGGCGTCTCGTCCGCCACGATCCGCAACGACATGGCCGCACTGGAGGACGACGGTCTCATCGCCCAGCCCCACACCAGTGCCGGCCGGGTCCCGACGGACAAGGGCTACCGCCTCTTCGTCGACCGGCTCTCCTCCGTCAAGGCGCTCTCCGGCCCCGAGCGCCGCGCCATCGAGACCTTCCTCACCGGAGCGGTGGACGTCGACGACGTCGTGCAGCGCAGCGTCAAGGTGCTGGCCCAGCTGACCAACCAGGTCGCGATCGTGCAGTACCCCTCCCTCACCCGGTCCACGGTCCGCCACGTCGAGGTGGTGGCACTGGAGAACGCCCGCGTGCTGCTGGTCGTCATCACCTCCAGCGGCCGGGTCGAGCAGCGCATCGTCGAGATCGAGCGCACCCTCGGCGACGACCTGCTCTCGGACCTGCGTGGACGCCTCGTCGGCGCCACCGTCGGTCGGCGGATCCCGGAGGCCTCGCTGCGCCTCGCCGAGGTCATCGACACCTTCGCGCCCGCGGACCGACCCATCGTCACCTCGGTCGTCACCACCCTCACCCACGTCTTCTCCAACGAGCGCTCCGACGAGCGCGTGGCCGTCGGGGGGACGGCCAACCTCGCCCGCTTCGGCGGCGACTTCGACGGCGCCATCCGACCCGTGCTCGAGGCGCTGGAGGAGCACGTCGTGCTGCTGAAGCTGCTCGGTGAGGCCACCATCGACCCCACTGTCCGCATCGGCACCGAGACGGGCAACGACAGCCTCACTGGTGCCGCCGTCGTCTCCTCGGCGTACGGTTCACAGGACCAGGTGCTCGCCACCCTCGGCACCCTCGGCCCCACGCGGATGGACTACCCCGCGACGATGGCGGCCGTCGGTGCCGTCGCCCGCTACGTCGGCCGCATCCTGGCCGACGGCTGAGAGGAACCCACGACCCATGGCACAGGACTACTACGCCCTGCTCGGTGTCGGCCGCGACGCGAGCAACGACGAGCTGAAGAAGGCGTACCGCAAGCTCGCCCGCCAGCTGCACCCCGACGTCAACGACGCCCCCGACGCCGCCGACCGCTTCAAGGAGGTCACGAGCGCGTACGAGGTGCTCTCGGACCCGCAGAAGCGCTCGGTCTACGACCGCGGCGGCGACCCCATGGCCGCCGGCGGAGCGGGCGGCGGGTTCGGCCAGGGCTTCAGCTTCGACGACATCATGGATGCGTTCTTCGGCCAGGGCGGCGGGAGCCGTGGTGGGCCACGCTCGCGCGTCCAGCGCGGGCAGGACGCGCTCCTGCGGCTCTCCGTCGACCTCGCCGAGGCGGCCTTCGGCGTCACGCGCGAGATCAAGGTCGACACCGCGGTGCGCTGCGAGACGTGCCAGGGCAGCGGCGGGGCCGAGGGCAGCGAGCCGGTCACGTGCTCCACGTGCCACGGCCACGGCGACGTGCAGCACGTCCAGCGCACCCCGCTCGGTCAGGTCCGCACGTCGCGTCCGTGCCCCACGTGCCACGGCTTCGGCACCGTCATCCCGGACCCCTGCGACGAGTGCAACGGCGACGGCCGCGTCCGCTCGCGCCGCACCGTCAGCGTCTCCGTCCCCGCCGGCGTCGACCAAGGCACCCGCATCCAGATGGCCGGCGAGGGTGAGGTCGGCCCCGGTGGTGGCCCCCCGGGCGACCTCTACCTGGAGATCAACGTCGCGCGGCACCCGGTCTTCGTCCGCAAGGGCGACCAGCTGCGCTGCCAGGTCACCGTCCCGATGACGGCCGCCGCGCTCGGGGTCCACGTCGAGCTGCCCACGCTGGAGGCCGACGTCACCGACGACCCCGCCGCCGCAGTCTTCGGGCTCGACATCTCCGCCGGGACGCAGTCCGGTGAGCTGCTCACGGTCAAGGGCCAGGGCGTCCCGCGACTGCGCGGCGTGGGACGCGGCGACCTCGTCGTCGAGGTCGTCGTCGAGACGCCCACGCACCTCGACGACGAGCAGCGCGAGCTCCTCGCGCGCCTGGCGGAGCTGCGCGACGAGCAGAAGCCGCTCGCCGAGGTGAGCGAGAGCCACCGCAACGGCGTGTTCGACCGGATCAGGGGCGCGTTCCGCTGACGGCCGGGCCGGGACGTCGCGTCACGGTCGACGTCCCGGGGGCTCGTCGCCGCTCGCCCTCACCGCCGACACGCGGTAGGAAGGGACCATGAGCGACTGCCTCTTCTGCAAGATCCTGGACGGTGAGGTGCCCTCCGACGAGGTCGCGTCGAACGACCACGCGTACGCCTTCCGTGACGTCTCGCCCCAGGCGCCGACGCACGTGCTGGTGATCCCGCGCCGGCACGAGCCGGACGTCGGGAGCCTCGTCGAGGCCGATCCCGACGCAGCCGTCGCCGTGCTGGGCCTGGCCAAGCAGGTCGCCGACGAGGTCGGAGGGTCGTACCGCCTCGTCTTCAACACCGGTGCGGACGCCCACCAGAGCGTCTTCCACTGCCACGCCCACGTCCTCGCGGGCCGCTCCCTCGGCTGGCCGCCCGGGTGAGCGGGCTCCTCGCCTTCGACACCTGTCGGGTCCCGGGCGTAAACTGCGAGTACCCATGACAGAAGACCCCACCACAGAGGGCTCCGTGCCCCACACCTTCACGGTGCCCACCAGCATCGACGCCGTCGCACTCTTCGGACCCGGGGACGAGTTCCTCCGTCTCGTCGAGGAGTCCTTCGAGGCCGACATCCACGCCCGCGGCAACGTCGTGACGGTCACCGGACCTCCGGCCGAGGCGGCGATCGTCGAGCGACTCCTCGACGAGCTCGTCGCCATCGTGCGCACCGGGCAGAGCCTGACCCGCGAGACGGTCGAGCGGTCGCTGCAGATCCTGCGCACCGAGACGCAGGAACGTCCGGCGGACGTGCTCAGCCTCAACATCTTGTCCAACCGTGGTCGCACCATCCGGCCGAAGACGTTGAACCAGAAGAAGTACGTCGACGCCATCGACAAGCACACGATCGTCTTCGGGATCGGGCCGGCGGGCACCGGCAAGACGTACCTGGCGATGGCCAAGGCGGTGCAGGCCCTCCAGGCCAAGGAGATCAATCGGATCATCCTCACCCGTCCCGCGGTCGAGGCGGGCGAGCGCCTCGGCTACCTCCCCGGCACGCTGAGCGAGAAGATCGATCCCTACCTCCGCCCGCTCTACGACGCGCTGCACGACATGCTCGACCCCGAGACGATCCCGAAGCTGCTGACGTCGGGCGTCATCGAGATCGCCCCCTTGGCCTACATGCGTGGTCGCACGCTCCAGGACGCCTTCATCATCCTCGACGAGGCGCAGAACACCACGCCCGAGCAGATGAAGATGTTCCTCACCCGCCTCGGCTTCGGCTCGCGGATCGTCGTGACCGGCGACGTCAGCCAGGTCGACCTGCCCTCGGGCCAGAAGAGCGGACTGCGCGTCGTGCGCGACATCCTGTCCGAGGTCAAGGACATCCACTTCGCGACGCTCACCTCCAACGACGTCGTCCGGCACAAGCTCGTCGGTCGCATCGTCGCCGCCTACGACGCCTTCGAGAACGGGCCCGGATCGGCCGCGCGGCAGGGGGAGCATGAACGTCGACGTCCTCGATGAGTCGGGCACCGGCGTCGACGTCGTCACGCTGACCCGGCTGTGCCGCTTCGTCATGCGACGCATGCGGCTGCACCCGGGCACGGAGATGACGCTCCGTCTGGTCGACCCGGCCACCATCGCCGTGCTGAACGAGCAGTGGATGGGCAAGAAGGGCCCGACCGACGTCCTGTCCTTCCCCATGGACGAGCTCTCCCCGGGCCGCGTCGAGCCCGGCCAGGAGGGTTCCGCCGCCGGCTCCTGGGACGACCAGGACGAGGGCTACCTCGGCGACATCGCCCTGTGCCCCCAGGTGGCGGCGCAGCAGGCGCCCGCCGCCGGTCACGGCACCGAGGACGAGATCGCGCTGCTGACCACGCACGGCATCTTGCACCTGCTGGGCTACGACCACGCCACGGCCACCGAGCACGCCGAGATGTTCGGCCTCCAGGGTCGGCTCCTGCTCGAGTGGCACCAGGTCGAGAGCGGCGTCGACGTCGAGTCCGAGGGAACGCTGCAGTGACCGAGGCGATCGTCGCTTCGGTGGTCCTCGCCGTCCTCGCCGGACTCCTCGCGAGCATCGAGGCGGCGCTGACCTCGTTCTCCAGGGCGCGGGCCGAGGAGCTCGTGCGCGACGGTCGCGGGGGAGCGCTGCGCCTCGTGACGGTGCTCGACGACCCCGCCCCGGTCGTCAACTCCGTGCTCCTGCTGCGCGTGCTGTGCGAGACCGCCAGCATCGTGCTCGTCGCGATCGTCGTCGCCGACCGGATCGACGGTGTCCTCGCGCAGCTGGCCGTCGTCGGGGGCACCATGACCGTCGTCTCCTACGTGCTGATCGGCGTCGGCCCCCGCACCCTGGGACGGCAACGGGCCGAGGCCATCGCGCTCGCCTCGGCCGGACCGGTCGTGCTGCTGACGACCCTGCTCGGACCCTTGCCCAAGCTGCTCATCGTCCTGGGCAACGCGCTCACACCGGGTCGCGGCTTCGCCGAGGGACCGTTCGCCTCGGAGGTCGAGGTGCGCGAGCTCGTCGACATCGCGGCGGCCTCCAGCGTCATCGAGTCCGACGAGTCCAAGATGATCCAGTCCGTCTTCGACCTCGGCGACACCCTCGTGCGCGAGGTGATGGTGCCCCGGCCCGACCTCGTCTACATCGAGGCCGGAAAGACGCTGCGCCAGGCCATGTCGCTGTGCCTGCGCTCGGGGTACTCGCGCGTGCCCGTGGTCGGTGAGAACCTGGACGACGTCGTCGGCATGGCCTACCTCAAGGACCTCACCCGTCGGGTCTTCGACAACCACCAGGCTGAGACGACCGAGCGGGTCGAGTCGATCATGCGGACCGCGTACTTCGTGCCGGACACCAAGTTCGCCGCGGCGCTGCTCAAGGAGATGCAGGCTCAACGGACGCACGTCGCGGTCGTCGTCGACGAGTTCGGCGGCGTGGCCGGCATGGTCACGATCGAGGACATCCTCGAGGAGATCGTCGGGGAGATCACCGACGAGTACGACTCCGAGCCGGACGGCCTCGAGCACCTGTCGGGCGGCGCCGTCCGGGTGAGCGCCCGCTTCGACATCGACGACCTCGCCGAGCTGTTCGACGTCGAGCTCGAGGAGGACGACGTCGAGTCCGTCGGCGGCCTGCTCGCCAAGCACCTGGGCAAGGTCCCGATCCCCGGCAGCGAGGTCGAGGTCGAGGGTCTCGTCCTGCGCGCCGAGGCGCCGTCGGGCCGCCGCAACCGCATCGGTCGCGTCCGCGTGTGGCGCGCCGAGCCCACCCTCGCCATCGGTGCCGACGAGAGCGTCGGAGAAGGAGCCTGACATGCAGCTGACCCCCGAGGACGCCAAGCTCGTGACGCTCGCGCGCGCCTCCCGGGCCCGCACCGGTGCCGCCGAGGGGGCGGCCGTGCGCGACCGGGACGGGCGCACCTACGCGGCCGCGACCGTGGCGTTGCCGTCCCTCGAGATGACAGCGCTCGATCTCGCCGTGGCCATGGCGGTCTCCTCCGGGGCCACGGGTCTGGAGGCGGGCGCGGTCGTCGGGGAGGCAGCGGACCCCTCCGTGGGCGCGGTGCGTGACGTCGCCGGGCCGGGCGTGGACGTCGTCGTCGCCGACGCCGCCGGAACCCCCCAGCGGACGGTCACCACGTGAGCGGCTTCCGGTCAGGCTTCGCGTGCTTCGTCGGGCGACCGAACGCCGGCAAGTCCACCCTCACGAACGCGCTCGTCGGGGAGAAGGTCGCCATCACCTCCTCCAAGCCGCAGACCACGCGGCACGCGATCCGTGGTCTCGTGCACCGCGACGACGCCCAGCTGATCGTCGTGGACACGCCGGGGCTGCACCGCCCCCGCACCACTCTCGGCGAGCGCCTCAACGACCTCGTGCGCACCACCTGGGCCGAGGTCGACACCGTCATGATGTGCTTCCCGGCGGACCAGCGGATCGGGCCGGGCGACCGCCACCTCATCGGCGAGGTCGCGGCACTGCGCCGCAAGCCCGTCATCGCGGTCGCCACCAAGACCGACCTCGTGAGCCCCGAACGCGTCGGCGAGCACCTCATGGCCATCGACGCCGCCGGCCGGGAGGCCGGGTTGCCCTGGCGCGAGATCGTGCCCGTCTCGGCCGTCGCCGGCGACCAGGTGGCCCTGCTGACCGACCTCGTCGTGGAGACCCTCCCCGAGGGGCCGCCGCTGTACCCGGAGGGCCAGCTCACGGACGAACCCACCGAGACCCTCGTGGCCGAGGTGATCCGCGAGGCGGCGCTCGAAGGGGTGCGCGACGAGCTTCCCCACTCCCTCGCGGTGGTGGTCGACGAGATCGTCCCGCGCGAGGACCGTCCGGAGGACCGTCCCCTCCTCGACGTCCGGGCGCACGTGTTCGTGGAGCGCGACAGCCAGAAGGGCATCATCATCGGCCGCAAGGGCGCGCGTCTCAAGGAGATCGGCACCACGTCGCGCGGTCAGATCCAACGCATCCTCGGCACCCCGGTCCACCTCGACCTGCACGTCAAGGTCGCCAAGGACTGGCAGCGCGATCCCAAGCAGCTGCGCCGGCTCGGCTTCTGACACCTCGCCGGTGTGCGTCAGCGCTGCTCGAAGCCGCTGAGCCCCTCGGCTGGCTCCTCGGCGACGTCGACCTGGCTCACCCGCGCTCTCGTCGGCCCCTCCTGGCACCACGCGAGCATGTGCTCGACCGTCGCCTCGTCACCCTCGACGACCGCCTCGACCGTCCCGTCCGGGCGGTTCGCGACCCACCCGGCGGCACCGACGCGTCGGGCCTCCTGCACGCAGGAGGCCCGGAAGAAGACACCCTGCACCTGTCCGTGGACGACGACGCGGCGGCGAATCATGCGGTCCACGGTAGCGACGGGCTCAGGGCCCAGGGCTCAGGACTCGAGGTACGGGCGACGGGGAATGCGGGCACGATGGATGCATGGACCCTGTCGAGGCGCTGGAGGAGATCGCGTTCTGGCTCGAGCGCGAACGCGCGTCGACCTATCGGGTGGAGGCGTTCCGCCGTGCGGCGGCGGCACTCGCCGCCCACGGTGAGGTCGAGGCACTGGTCGAGACCCGGCGACTCCGCTCCGTCGAGGGAGTCGGTCCGCGCACGGCCGAGGTCGTCGAGCAGGCCGTCGCGGGCGAGGTGCCTGGCTACCTCGCCGAGCTCCGCTCGCGGGGAGAGGGTCCGCTGGTCCCCGGTGGGGAGGCGGTGCGTGCCGCCCTGCGCGGCGACCTCCACACCCACACCGACGCCTCGGACGGAGGTTCCCCGCTCGCGACGATGGCCCACACGGCGGCACGGCTCGGCCACGAGTACCTCGCCGTCACGGACCACTCTCCCCGCCTGCGGGTCGCCAACGGGCTGAGTGCCGAACGCCTCGTGCGCCAGGTCGAGGAGGTGGGCCGGCTGGAGGAGGAGCTCGGCGGCCTCCGGCTGCTCACCGGCATCGAGGTCGACATCCTCGCCGAAGGCTCGCTGGACCAGCAGGACTGGCTGCTTCGCGAGCTCGACGTCGTCGTCGCTAGCGTCCACTCCGACCTGCGCGCGGACGCTGCGACGATGACGCGGCGCATGCTCGCCGCCGTCGAGCACCCCGCGACCGACGTGCTCGGCCACTGCACCGGTCGGCTCGTGGAGGGACGGCGTGGCACCCGTCCGCCGAGCCGCTTCGACGCCGAGCGCGTGTTCGCCGCCTGTGCCGAGCGCGCCGTGGCCGTCGAGGTCAACGCCCGACCCGAGCGTCAGGACCCGCCCGAGGAGCTCGTGGCCGTGGCCCTGGCGGCCGGCTGCCTGTTCAGCATCGACTCCGACGCCCACGCCCCCGGACAGCTCGCCTTCCTGGACCACGGGTGCGCCCGGGCGGCGGCCCTGGGCATCCCGATCGATCGGATCGTCAACACCTGGCCGGTCGACGAGCTGCTCGCGTGGACGAGGGACGACGCCACGACCTGAGGGCGGCCGGAGATCTCAGAGCGCGGCGGCGAGCCGTCGCGCGGCACCGTCGGTGACGGGCGTGGTCTCGCGACCGGTGACCGCGTCGTAGGTGTCGAGCAGCTCGCCGAGGTCGCGGACCATCCGCAGCGCACGAGAGCGTTCGGACCCGCAGTCCGCGCGGCACTCGCCTGCGGCGAGACGGTGCGCTGCGACGAGCGCCGCGAGCGACCAGGCCTCGGCCGCACCCATCTCAGGGTTCAGCGCGAAGGCCATGACACGGGACGCGGCGACGTGGTGCTGGGCGTGCACGAGGTCGAGGTCGCCGGTCCGCACCGGCAGCGCATGGGCGAGGGCCACGGCCTCGGACACGTCGGCGCTCTCGTCGAGCGCGGCCGGACGTCGCAGCGCGTCCTCGGCACGCTCGGCCACCGTCAGGGCGGGTGCGCGGTCCCCGACGGCGATCAGACGCAACACCTGGTGCACCTGCGTCAGCCGGAGGCGGGACCGCAGCTCGGCCGAGTCGTCGGCCGTGCCGAAGAGGCGACCGACCAGCGGGACCAGTCGCGGACGGTCGGCGTCGTCGAGCATGTCGTTGGCGGTGCGCGCCTCGTGCGCGAGGATGGGGTGGGTGCACTCGGGCCGGTCGCTCCACGGCTCGCCGGCGAGCACCGAGACGTACTCCATGACGCAGGCCTCGCCGCTGTCGGCGTCGTGGGCGCCGGCGGTCAGGCTGGGCAGGCTGTGGCGCAGGTCCATGTCCCCCATCGTCCCTCGGGGACGGCCGCAGTGCCACCCTGCACCAGCAGGGCGAGCGCACGTCAGCTGCTGATGACGGCTGCCACGGTCGCGCCGAGCTCGTAGGCGGCCTCACGGTCGGCCTCCGTGACGTCACCGAGCACCTCCAGCGGCTCGGCGACGCGACGCCACGGCAGCGCCTGGACGATCGACTCCACCGACCGGACGGCGCCCTCGGTGTCGTAGCGGCCGTGCACGACGAGCGCCCACGGCGTGCGGCCGCTCGCCCCCGCCGCGTCGGAGCCCGACCCGTCATCAGCCAACGCGCCCCCGATGTCGAGGAAGGTGCGGTCGAAGAGGTCCTTCACCAGGCCCGCCATGTAGCCGAAGTTCGCCGGCGTCAGCACGATGACGCCGTCGGCGGCGTTCACGGCCGCCGCGTCGACGCCGTCGGGTGACGACGACTGCACGTCCACACCGTCGATGGCGTCGTCGCGGGCCCCCGCCTCGACCGCCTCGGCCAGCGCTCGGGTGTTCTCGGTCGGGCTGTGTCGGACGAGGAGCAGACGGGCCATGCCTCGACGCTAGCGCGCGGTTCGTCTGCGCCGTCGGGGCCCGCCCGTCATGATGGGGGTCATTCGGCCGCGGCGGAGGGAGTCCGATGAGCACGGCGAGACGGGTCCTGGAGAACGTCGAGTCCGTCGTCGACGGCAAGTCCGAGGCGGTCGAGACCGCGTTCGTGGTGCTGCTGGCGGAGGGCCACCTGCTGATCGAGGACGTGCCGGGCGTGGGCAAGACGATGCTCGCCCGTGCGCTGGCACGATCGGTGGACTGCACGGTGCGACGCATCCAGTTCACGCCGGACCTGCTGCCGTCGGACGTCACCGGCGTCTCGGTCTACCACCAGGCGTCCGGCTCGTTCGACTTCAAGCCCGGCGCCGTCTTCGCCAACATCGTCATCGGTGACGAGATCAACCGTGCGTCGCCGAAGACCCAGTCGGCGCTGCTCGAGGCGATGGAGGAGCGTCAGGTGACCGTGGACGGCGTCACCCGTCCGCTGGAGCGGCCGTTCACCGTCATCGCGACGCAGAACCCCTACGAGATGGAGGGGACGTACGCGCTGCCCGAGGCCCAGCGCGACCGCTTCACCGCCCGCATCTCGATGGGGTACCCCGACGTCGATGCCGAGCTGGAGATGGTGCGCGACCGCGACGCCTCCAACCCGCTCGACCGGCTGCGGCCCGTCCTCGGCATCGACGACCTCCGCGCGATGATCGCCGCGTGCCGCGCCGTCCACGTGTCGGCCGCCGTCGAGCGGTACTGCGTCGACCTCGCCCGCGCCACCCGCGTCGACACCGACGTGCGACTCGGCGCCAGCCCGCGGGCCACCCTGCAGCTCGTGCGCGCCGCGAAGGCGCGAGCCCACGTCTACGGACGCGACTACGTCCTGCCCGACGACGTCGCGGCCCTCGTCCCTGCGGTCTTCGCCCACCGCCTCGTCCCCATGCGGGGCTCGGCGGGCGTCGAGGACACCGTCCGACGGATCGTGGCCTCGACCCCCGTCCCCGCGGGAGCGTCCGGGTCGCGGTGAGGTCGCTGCGACTGACCCGACGAGGAACCGGCTTCCTGGTGGTGGCCGGGGTCGCCTTCGTCGCCGCGCCGGCGGCGTCGCTCCCCGTGCTCCAGCGGGTCACCGGCCTGATGACCGGGCTGCTCGTGCTCGCCGTCGCCTTCGTGCTCGCGACCCAGCCCCGCACGCACGTGCGTCGCGTCGTCAGCCCGCCGTCGCTGCGGCCCGGGACTCCCTCGCGCGTCACGGTGGTGCTGCGCAACCTCGGCCGCCTCCCCTCGGCGTCGGCCCGGTGGCGCGACGCGCTGCCGTCCGCCGTCGTGGGCGACGCCGAGGGGAGGCTGCCGGGCATCGGTGGGGGAGACGAGGTGGAGGTCGAGCACGTCGTGCACGGGGTCCGTCGCGGCCGCCACGCCATCGGCCCGCTCCTCCTGGAGGTCGAGGACCCGTTCGGCCTGGTGGTCCGGCGGCGCACCGTCGGTGAGCCGAGCGAGGTGACGGTGCTGCCGCGCGTGGTCGACCTGCACGACGGAGGGCCCCCGGTCCCCGAGCGCGAGGGTGCCGTCCGACCGGACCCTCGACCGGCCGGCGTGGGACCCGACGACGTCGTCGCCCGCACCTACCAACCGGGTGACGCCCTCAAGCGGGTGCACTGGAAGGCCACCGCGCACCGAGGTGAGCTGATGGTCCGCCAGGAGGAGCAGGAGAGTGACAGCCACGTCACCGTCGTGCTCGACACCGACGCCTTCTCGCTCGGCACGGCGCGCGACGGCCACGGTCGGTGGGAGGTCTCGACGGACCTCGAGTGGCTCGTGTGTGCCGCGGCGTCGCTGACGAACCACCTCGCGCACCGCGGGCACGACCTCACCGTGACGGCGCTCGACGGCTTCGAGCGCCGTCTCGGCGAGCAGGGGGACCAGGTCGAGGACGTGCTCGTCGACCTGGCCGTCCTCGAGCCTCAGGTGGCGCCGGAGCTCGTCGACCCCACGCGGGGAGGGGTCGGTCCCGGGACGTCGGTCGTCC
Organism: Aeromicrobium halocynthiae; assembly: GCF_039531385.1. NCBI lineage: Bacteria > Bacillati > Actinomycetota > Actinomycetes > Propionibacteriales > Nocardioidaceae > Aeromicrobium > Aeromicrobium halocynthiae. Next base: position 80,824 of record NZ_BAAAPY010000004.1, read on the forward strand.
TCCTGCTGGGCAGTATCGAGCCCGACCGGGCCCGTGACTGGGTGGGCTCGCTGGAGGACGCGGACGTCGTCGTGCTGGCCGCCCGCAGCAGCCGGCCGGAGGCTCTGACCGTCCTCGACGCGGCAGGGTGGTCGGTACGGACCTACGGATCCGGTGACGGCGTGGCCGACGTGTGGGGCGGACTGCCGTCCGGAGGTCGTCGTGCTGCGACCTGACCCGCGGGCCCGCCCCGTGCGCCGACGGCACGAACCGTCGAGCCTGTGGCTGGGCCACGCTGCCGTCCTCGTGGCGCTCGTCGCGTCGCTGCGCGGCTACGCGACGGTGGTCCAGGCGGGGTCGTGGCAGCTGACGGTCGCGCTCGTGATCGGCCTGACGGTGCTCGCGAGCCTGGTGCTCCGTTCCCTGCGGGTGCCGGCGGGCGAGGCCGTCGGAGCCGTGGTGGGTGCGACCGCGGTCCTCGTCGTCTTCGTCCCTCAGACCCTCGTGGCCGGCCTGGTCCCCACGGCGGGCTCCCTGGAGGCGCTGCGCGAGCTGCTCGCCCGTGCCCGCGTGCTCATCATGGAGGAAGCCGCTCCCGCCCCGGCGGCCGGACCGGTCGTGCTCGTGCTGACCCTGGCCTTCCTGGCGCTGACGGTCGCGGGCCTCGCCCTCCTGCGGCTGCGCCGGGGGGTGTGGTTCCTGGGTGTGCTCCTGCTGGCGGTGCTCGTGGTCCCGTCGATGATCTCCGGACGTCCCCCGGCTGCGAGCGCCTTCCTGGTGCCGGCCGCAGCGTGGCTCGTCGTGCTGTGGGCCCGCTCGGAGCCGCTGCGGGCCCCGATGGTGCCGGCGGCCGTCGCGGCGGCGACGGGACTGCTCGCCGCCGTCGTGGTGCCACCGGCCCTGCCCGACGTCACCGCGGTCGCGCGTGACTGGGGGGCGCCACCCCCCACGGTGTTCGGCGACGGCATCAACCCGATGCTGCAGCTGGGACAGAACCTGCGGCGCGGCGAGACCAGCGTGGCGGCGACGTACACGACCACGCTGGAGGAGACCCCCTACCTGCGCGTCGCGACGCTGCGCGACTTCAACGGACGCACGTGGCGACCGGTGGGTCGCGACGCCCTCGGCCGGGCCGAGGGAGCCCTCGTCCTGCGGGAGGACATCCCTGCGGAGCCGCAGACCACCTCCATCTCCGTGGTGGGGCTGCGCAGCACGATGCTGCCGGTGCCGTACCCCGCGACCCGCGTGTCCGGCCTGTCCGAGGAGTGGTCGTGGAACCGCGTCGGACAGACGCTCGGCTCGCGGACCGCGAACAGCGAGGGGCAGGAGTACGAGGTCACGAGCCTGGAGGTGCAGCCGACCGCCGAGCAGATGCGCGGGCTCGGCGAGCCGTTCCGCGGTGGCCTGCAGGACTACCTCTCGTTGCCGGCGGTGCCACCGATCATCAGCGAGACCGCCGCCCAGGTGACGGCTGACGCCGACACCGACTACGACCGCGCCCTCGCGCTGCAGGAGCACTTCCGGTCCCGGTACCAGTACTCCGAGACCGCGCCCGTCGCCGGCGACTACGACGGCAACGGCATCGACGTCCTGCAGACCTTCCTCGAGGAGAGGTCCGGGTACTGCGTGCACTTCTCCTCGGCCATGGCCGTCATGGCCCGCTCGCTCGACATCCCCTCGCGCGTCGTCGTCGGCTACGCGCCGGGCCGGGCGGTCGGGTTCGACGACGACGAGCAGCAGGTCTTCGAGGTGACGTCCGACGACCTCCACGCCTGGCCCGAGCTGTTCTTCGAGGGTGTCGGCTGGGTCGGGTTCGAGCCGACGCCGTCGGTCGGCACGACCACCGCCTTCGAGGAGCCGCAGGGTCCCGGTGCTCCGGTCGGCGAGGTGCCGAGCGTCCCGCAGGACGTGCCCGAGGCGCCGGGGCAGAGCGCGGACGCGGCGGCCCCCGTCGTGGACGACGACGCGCCCTCGGGGCGTCGCTCGCTCATGGTCGCGCTGGCCGCCACGACCGGTCTGGTCCTCGCGCCGTGGGCCCTCCGACAGCTGGTGAGGCGACGTCGTCTCGCCGCCGACCGGCCCGAGGCGTGGTGGACGGAGGTCGTCGCGACCGGTCTCGACCGTGGCCTGGAGGTGCGATCCTCCGACACGCCGCGCCGCGTGGCCGACGGACTCAGGGCTCTCGGCGCCGACACCGACGCGCTCGACCACCTGCTGGAGGGTGTCGAGGTGAGCCGCTACGCGCGAACCGAGACTCTCGTGGCCACCGACCCGCGCCACGCGCAGCAGGTGGTGAGGAGCCTGCGCTCCCAGGGGTCGCGACGCGACCGTCTCGCAGCCGAGCTCCTGCCGCGGTCGCTGTGGAACGTCGACGTGCGGCGCTGACGCGCCGCCGGGGCTCAGGCCGGCGGGGTCCCGTCGCCGAACGGCGAGCCGCCCAGCTCCTCGCGGTGGTGGGGCGTGCTCCACACCGACACGTCCGGTCCGGTCGGGACGATCTGCGTCGGATTGATGTCGATGTGGACGTAGTAGTAGTGCCGCTTGATCTGCTCGAAGTCGGTGGTGTCCCCGAAGCCGGGGGTCTGGAACAGGTCGCGGGCGTAGCCCCACAGCGCCGGCATCTCGGTGAGCTTGGCGCGGTTGCACTTGAAGTGACCGTGGTAGACGGGGTCGAAGCGCGCGAGGGTCGTGAACAGACGCACGTCGGCCTCGGTGATGGTCTCGCCCATCAGGTAGCGCCGCGTGGAGAGGCGCTCCTCGAGCCAGTCCAGCGCCGTCCACAACCGGTCGTAGGCGGACTCGTACGCCTCCTGCGACCCGGCGAACCCGCAGCGGTAGACGCCGTTGTTGACCTCGGTGAAGACGCGCTTCATGACGTCCTCCATCTCGTCGCGCGTCTTCTCGGGCCAGAGGTTGGGGGCGCCGTCGCGATGGTGGTCGGTCCACTCGAAGAAGAAGTCGTGGGTGATCCACGGGAAGTCGTTCGTGACGACCTGCCCGCTCTCGACCTCGACGATCGCCGGGACGGTGATGCCCTTCGGGTAGTCGGGGTAGCGCGCGAAGTACGCCTCCTGGAGCCGCTCGATCCCGAGCACCGGGTCCTTGCCGCCGGGATCGAGGTCGAAGGTCCAGGAGCGGGCGTCGTGCGTGGGTCCGGCGAGCCCGAGACCGATGGCGTCCTCGAGGCCGAGCAGACGACGCACGATGATCGCGCGGTTGGCCCACGGGCACGCCTTGGCGGCGGCGAGTCGGTAGCGGCCGGCCTCGACGGGCCAGCGGGGAGCGTCGGCCGGGCTCTCCTTGCCGGTGCCCGCGCGGTGGTCGACCGGTTCGCCACCTGCGCGGGTGAGGCGGTCGGGGATGTAGTCCATGTCCCGCTCGAACTCCTCGCCCTCGTGCACGTAGGACCCGGCGGTGGAGTGCTCGTCGCTCATGGGATCGAGCGTATCGGCGGGGCAGCACACCCGCTCGGTGCGCGGGCGTCGATGCCGTCGCCGTGCGGGGCGGTGGGGCCGTCGTCGAGCGAGCGGTACGGCATCGCCCGGTGCTGCTACGCTGGACGCCATGAGTTCTGCGCGGCTTCTCCTTCGTCGCCGCGTCGAGGTTCGCTAGGTCGGATCCCTCGGCGCGGAGTCCGGCATGACCGACCGCCCCCGAGTGGCGGGCCCGCCACCGACGACCCGAGGAAGACCCGAACCATGCAGAACAACCCCGTCTCGCCGCAGAAGCCGTCGCCCATGCCCTTCGGGCGGTACCGCGCCTTCGAGCCGATCGACCTGCCGGACCGCACGTGGCCCGCGGCGACCATCACCGCGGCGCCCCGCTGGTTGTCCACCGACCTGCGCGACGGCAACCAGGCCCTCATCGACCCGATGACGCCGGCCCGCAAGCGCCGCATGTTCGACCTGCTCGTCCGGATGGGCTACCAGGAGATCGAGGTCGGCTTCCCGTCGGCGAGCGAGACGGACTTCGCGTTCGTGCGTTCGCTGATCGAGGACGACGTCATCCCCGAGGACGTCACCATCTCCGTCCTCACCCAGGCGCGTGAGGACCTCATCGAGCGGACCACGCAGTCGCTGGCCGGCGCACGCCGGGCCAACATCCACCTCTACAACGCGGTCGCACCCTTGTTCCGGCGGGTCGTGTTCAACGCCTCCAAGGACGAGGTGCGGGCGATCGCCACGCACGGCACCGAGCTGGTCATGAAGCACGCCGAGCTCAACATGGCGACCACGGCGTTCGGCTTCCAGTACAGCCCGGAGATCTTCACCGGCGCCGAGCTGGAGTTCAGCGTCGACGTCTGCAACGCCGTGATGGACGTGTGGCAGCCCGAGGACGGTCGCGAGATCATCCTCAACCTGCCGGCCACGGTCGAGATGGCCACCCCGAACACGTACGCGGACCAGATCGAGTGGTTCTCCCGCAACGTCGACCACCGTGAGAACGTCGCGATCAGCCTGCACCCGCACAACGACCGGGGCACGGCCGTCGCGGCCACCGAGCTGGCGCTGATGGCCGGTGCCGACCGGGTCGAGGGCTGCCTGTTCGGGCACGGCGAGCGCACCGGCAACGTCGACCTCGTCACCGTCGGCATGAACCTCTTCAGCCAGGGCATCGACCCCCAGATCGACTTCACCGCCGGCGGTGTCGGCATCGACGAGGTCCGTCGCACGGTCGAGTACTGCACCAACCTGCCGGTCCACCCGCGGCACCCGTACGCCGGTGACCTCGTCTACACGGCCTTCTCCGGCTCCCACCAGGACGCCATCAAGAAGGGTCTGGAGGACCTCGAGCGGCGTGCTGTCGAGCAGGGGATCGACGTCTCGGAGATCGCGTGGGAGGCGCCGTACCTGCCGATCGACCCGCACGACGTCGGCCGTACCTACGAGGCCGTCATCCGCGTCAACAGCCAGTCGGGCAAGGGTGGCGTCGCGTACCTGCTGCGCTCGGAGCACCAGCTGGACCTGCCGCGTCGGCTGCAGATCGAGTTCAGCCGGGTGGTGCAGGAGCTGACCGAGGGCGAGGCGGGCGAGATCTCCCCGGCCGGCATCTGGGCGGCGTTCACGAACGAGTACCTCGACCGCGAGGACCCGTACTCGTTGGTGACGTTCAGCTCGACGACGTCGGCCGACGGTCGCGACGAGCAGGTCGTGGACCTCGTCGTCCGCGGCGAGCAGCGCTCGTTCAAGGGTGAGGGCAACGGTCCCGTCGACGCCTTCGTCGACGGGATGCGCCAGGCGGGCGCGGACATCCGCGTCCTGGACTACTCCGAGCACGCGTTGTCCTCCGGTGGCGACGCGCTCGCTGCGGCGTACGTCGAGTGCGAGATCGCCGGTGAGATCGTGTGGGGCGTCGGCATCCACGCGAACATCGTGATGGCCTCCCTGCGCGCCGTGGTCTCCGCCGCGAACCGCGCCGAGGCCACCACGATCCCCACCGCCTGACACCGAGGGGGCACAGTCACCCGCGAGTGGCGCACAGTCACCCGCGAGTGGCGCACAGTCACCCGCGAGTGGCGCGAACTGGGTCTTTCGAGACGGCGTGTCGCCCCAGATTGCGCCACTCGCGGAAGACTTCGCGCCATTCGGTGGCGCGTGTGCGCCAGTCGGTGAGTGAACCGTCCGGACGGTACAGACAATGACCCCCTTCGCGGTCTAGCATCGACGTGACGCCCACCACCCCGGGCGTCGTGTCGCAGCGGCGTGACCCGTCGCCAGGCCCGAGGAGGACCCGTGTCCCGTTCGATCAACCGTGTGGCCGTCGTCGGCCTCGGCAAGGTGGGCGAGCTCGTCGCGAGCCTGCTCGACCGTGCCGACTTCGCCGTCGTCGGGTTCGACGCGGCCCCCCGCCCCGGGCTCGACGTCCCGTCGCAGGCGGTCGACGTGAGCGACGGCGTCGCGGTGCGCAAGGCGCTCACCGAGGTCGACGCGGTGGTCTCGTGCCTGCCGTACCACCTCAACATCGCCGTCGCGGAGGCCGCCTACGACGCCGGTGTGCACTACTTCGACCTCACCGAGGACGTCCCCACCACCAATCGGGTCATCGAGCTCAGCGCGGCGCGACCGGAGTCGGCGTTCGTGCCCCAGTGCGGACTGGCGCCGGGTCTCATCGGCATCGTGGGGGCGTCCCTGGCGGCCGGGTTCGAGACCATCCGCTCGATCGAGCTCAAGGTCGGTGCCCTCCCGCAGAACCCCACGGGCCTGCTCGGCTACGCCTTCAACTGGTCCGCCGAGGGCGTCGTCAACGAGTACCTCAACGACTGCGAGGTGCTGCGGTCCGGCCGACGCCAGATGGTGCCGGCGATGACCGAGAAGGAACGGGTCTTCATCGGCGGCATCGAGCTGGAGGCGGCCCTCACCTCCGGCGGCCTCGGCACGATGTGCCAGACCTACGAGGGCCGGGTCCACCGCCTGGACTACAAGACCCTGCGCTACCCGGGCCACTTCCGCCAGATGCACTTCCTGTTCGACGAGCTGAACCTGCGGGACCGCCGCGAGGAGGTCGGCCGCATCCTCGTGGACGCCAAGCCGCCGGTCAACGACGACGTCGTCTACCTCCACGCCGCCGTCGAGGGGGTCAAGGACGGCCAGCCGTTCCGAGAGAACCACGTCCGCGGCTACCTGCCGATCGACATCGACGGCCGCACGTGGCGCGCCATCAGCTGGACCACGGCAGCCTCGGCGGCGAGCGTCGTCGAGCTCGTGGCCGACGGGGTGCTGCCGCACACGGGCTTCGTCGCCCAGGAGGACATCCGCCTCGCCGACCTGTACTCGACGACGTCGGGCCGGCTCTTCGCCCAGGACCAGGTCACCCAGAACCAAGGAGTCACCGCATGAGCGACATCAGCACCCGAGCCAGGGAGATCCTCCAGCGTGTCGGAGCGGGCGACCCGTTCACCGGCGACGGAGCCCTGCACGCCCGGTCACCGATCGACGGGTCGACGATCGGACGTCTCACGCCCCACTCCGCCGGCGACGTCGAGGCAGCCGTCGGCGCCGCGCACGAGGCGTTCCTGCAGTGGCGAAGCGTCCCGGCGCCGGTTCGCGGGCAGATGGTCCGCGAGCTCGGCGAGCTGCTGCGCGAGCACAAGGACGACCTCGGGGCCCTGGTGAGCATCGAGGCCGGCAAGATCACCTCCGAGGGTCTCGGCGAGGTGCAGGAGATGATCGACATCTGCGACCTCGCCGTCGGTCTGTCCCGCCAGCTGCACGGCCTGACGATCGCCACCGAGCGTCCAGGGCACCGGATGATGGAGCAGTGGCACCCGCTCGGGGTCGTCGCGGTGATCAGCGCGTTCAACTTCCCGGTCGCGGTGTGGTCCTGGAACGCGGCACTGGCGCTCGTGTGCGGCGACGCCGTCGTCTGGAAGCCGTCGGAGAAGACGCCACTGACCGCCATCGCGTGTCACGCGATCGCACGCGAGGCGGCTCGACGCGCTGGTGCTCCCGAGGGTGTCGTGCAGCTGGTGCTGGGAGAGCGGGAGGTCGGCGAGGCGCTCGTCGACGACGCCCGCGTGCCGCTGGTCTCGGCAACCGGCTCCACGCGCATGGGCAAGGAGGTCGCCCCACGGGTGGCGGCACGCCTGGGCCGGAGCCTGCTCGAGCTCGGTGGCAACAACGCCGCGATCGTGGCTCCGAGCGCCGATCTCGACCTCACCGTGCGGGGCATCGTGTTCTCGGCAGTCGGCACGGCCGGGCAGCGGTGCACGTCCCTGCGTCGCGTGATCGTGCACGAGAGCCTCGCCGACGACCTGGTGCAGCGCCTCACCGCGGCCTACGAGACCTTGCCGATCGGGTCGCCGTTGGAGGCGTCCACGCTCGTCGGCCCCCTCGTCGACGAGGCGGCGGCCGACGCGTTCGTCGCCGCCGTCGAGCAGGCTCGCGCCGACGGTGGCACGGTCGTGACCGGCGGCGAGCGGGTCGACGCGGTCGAGGGTGGGACGTACGTGCGTCCTGCGATCGTCGAGATGCCCGAGCAGACCGAGGTGGTGCGGACGGAGACCTTCGCGCCCCTGCTGTACGTGCTGCGCTACGACACGCTCGAGGAGGCGATCGCGCTGCACAACGGTGTCGCGCAGGGCCTGTCGTCCTCGATCTTCACCCTCGACGTCCGCGAGGCGGAGACCTTCCTCTCGGCGGTGGGCTCGGACTGCGGCATCGCGAACGTCAACATCGGCCCCTCGGGCGCGGAGATCGGGGGAGCGTTCGGTGGCGAGAAGGAGACCGGTGGGGGCCGGGAGTCCGGCTCCGACGCCTGGCGCGCCTACATGCGCCGCGCCACCAACACCGTGAACTACTCCACCGAGCTGCCCCTCGCCCAGGGCGTCGAGTTCCTGTGACGCCCCTGATCGGTGCCTGCGCAACCGAGTGCCCGGCGGACCCTCGGATCGGTGGCGGAGCAACCGCATGAGTGCTGACAAGGGTGCTCAGGCACCGATCGGGGCCCCCGTCACCGATCCCGTCACCCCGACCGCCCTCCGCACCCGACTGGCCGCGGCGCTCTCGAGGCTCTACGGGACGGAGGTCCCGGCCTACACGACGCTCGTGCGCACGTGCGAGGAGATCAACGCCGAGGTCCTGGAGAGGTCGGGCGAGCAGGCGGAGCGGCTCGGCAGCATCGAGCGCGTCACGGCCGAGCGCCACGGCGCCGTCCGTGTCGGCACGCCAGCAGAGATGGGTCAGGTGGCGCGTGTCTTCGGGGCCTGCGGCATGCACCCGGTCGGCTTCTACGACCTGCGTGAGGCCACTCCGGCCATCCCGGTCGTCTCCACCGCGTTCCGCCCGATCGACGCCGCCGAGCTGGCCGCCAACCCGTTCCGCGTCTTCACGTCGGTGCTCGTGGTCGACGACCGTCGCTTCTTCGACGAGCGCACGCAGGCACGCCTGCGGGAGTTCCTCGACGGGCGGTCGCTGTTCCCTGCCGAGCTGCTCGACCTCGCCGACCGGATGGAGACCCGCGGTTCGCTCCCCGCCGCCGAGGCCGACCGCTTCCTCGAGCTGGCCACGGCGTCCCTCGCGCTCTCCGACGAGCCCGTCGACCGTCAGTGGTACGAGCACCTGGAGTCGATCTCGAGCGTCGCGGCCGACATCGGAGGCGTCGGCTCCACCCACATCAACCACCTCACCCCGCGCGTCCTCGACATCGACGAGCTGTACCGCCGCATGCAGGACCAGGGCATCACGATGATCGACCGGATCCAGGGCCCGCCGCCCGCCCCCGTCGACGTCCTGCTGCGTCAGACTTCCTTCCGGGCGCTCGACGAGCCACGACGCTTCGCCGAGCCCGACGGCAGCGTCACGACCGGTCACCTGCGCGTGAGGTTCGGTGAGGTGGAGGCACGCGGGGTCGCGCTGACGCCTCGGGGCCGCGCGCTCTACGACGAGCGCGGGGTCGCCGCTCTGCCCACCACCGAGGCCGAGCTCGACGCACAGGACCTCGCGTACTACTCGCGCGACGACGACGGAGCGCTCCGCCCGATCGTCTACGAGGACTTCCTGCCCAAGTCCGCGGCCGGCATCTTCGCCTCCAACCTGACGAGCGACGGAGCCACGGATTCCTCCGCCCGCGCCAGCGTCCGCGACGCGCACTGGCTGCAGGACGCCCTCGAGCGACCGCTGCACGACCCCTACGCGCTCTATGACGTCCAGCGCAGCGCCGGGACGCAGGACGCTCGTCCCTGAGTGGGCGGGGCGGCGTCCATCGACCTCCCCAGGGTGTCCACCGGTGTCCGGTCGGTGGGAGGCGGCACAATGGACCGGTGAGCCTCTACCGGGAGCAGGGTGTCGTGCTGCGCACGCACAAGCTCGGCGAGGCCGATCGCATCATCACCGTCCTCACGCGCGGCCGCGGTCTCGTACGGGCCGTCGGTCGCGGGGTGCGCAAGACGTCGTCGAAGTTCGGCGGACGGCTCGAGCCGTTCATGCACGTCGACCTCCAGCTCGCCGAGGGCCGCACGCTCGACGTGATCACCCAGGTCGTCACCCTCTCGCCGTTCGCTCGCGACCTCGGTGCCGACTACCCCCGCTACACCGCCGGTACCGCGATGCTCGAGACCGCCGAACGTCTCGTCCACGACGACGGCGAGCCGGCGGTGCAGCAGTACCAGCTGCTCGTGGGCGCGCTGCGCGCCCTGACCGGAGGCGAGCTGTCGCCGGCGTGGGTGCTGGACTCCTACCAGCTGCGCGCCCTCGCCGTCGCCGGCTACGCGCCGAGCTTCGACGGCTGCGCCCGCTGCGGCCTGGAGGGACCGCACCGGCACTTCCACGCTCCCTCGGGCGGCATGCTCTGCGACACGTGCCGCATGCCCGGTTCGGCCGCTCCCGCCGCGGGGACGGTCACCCTGCTCGCAGCGCTGCTCGGCGGCGACTGGCCGGTCGTCACCGGCGCCGACGACCGCTCCCGGCGCGAGGCCACCGGTCTCGTCGCCACCTACCTGTCCTGGCACCTCGAGCGCGGACTGCGCTCCCTGAGTCACGTGGATCGCTGATGCCCCGCCGCCCCCCACCACCCCTGCGACCCCGCGAGCCGCGGGTCCCCGAACCGCATCCCTCCGGCACCCGCCCGCCGGTGCTCGAGCCCGAGCAGGTCCCGCGGCACGTCGCCGTCGTCATGGACGGCAACGGTCGTTGGGCCAAGGCGCGGGGGCTGCCCCGCACCGAGGGTCACAAGATGGGCGAGTTCGCGCTGCTCGACGTCGTCAAGGGGGCCATCGAGCTGGGCATCGAGGCCGTCAGCGTCTACGCGTTCTCCACCGAGAACTGGAAGCGATCGCCCGACGAGGTGCGCTTCCTGATGGGCTTCAACCGCGACGTCGTCCACCGTCGTCGCGACGAGATGCACGACCTCGGCGTCCGCGTCCGCTGGGCCGGTCGTCCCCGGCGGTTGTGGCGCAGCGTGATCGACGAGCTCGAGTACGCGGAGCGACTCACGAAGGGCAACGACGTCCTGAGCCTCACGATGTGTGTCAACTACGGCGGCCGGGCCGAGATCGCCGACGCCGCCAAGGCCCTCGCTCGCGACGTCAAGGCAGGGCGCGTCGATCCCGAGCGCATCACCGAGCGCACCTTCGCGCGCTACCTCGACGAGCCCGACCTGCCCGACGTCGACATGTTCTGGCGCACCTCCGGCGAGCACCGCACGAGCAACTTCCTGCCCTGGCAGTCCGCCTACGCCGAGCTGGTCTTCACCGACGTGGCCTGGCCCGACGTCGACAGGCTGGCCCTGTGGGCTGCCGTCGAGGAATACGCCACCCGCCAGCGACGGTTCGGGTCCGCATGAGCCGCACCCGCCGCCCGGGCGACGCTCCTCGTCGCCTCCTCACCGACTGGACCACCTCCGCCGGCGTGGCCGGCGACGGCCTGCTCGCGCTCGTCGCGGGCGAGGGCGTCACGCCCGAGGGCATTCACCTGGCCACCCTCGGCTACGAGGTGTTCGTCCTCGCCGCCGGTGACGATCTCTCCCGCGTGCACCACGTGGACGTCCCGGCCTCGGAGCTGCCTGCCCCGTGGCACGAGCGGTTCGCGCTCGTCGTGACCTTCGACCCCGAGCCGGCTGCGGCCCTGGCTGCAGCGCTCGCCGACGGTGGCCTCATGGTCGTCATCGGGGTCGAGGGCCACGACGTCGCGCTGCCCGGCCTGGCCGAGGTGACCCGCGAGGTCGGCCCCGACCCCAACGACCCGGCCGTCACGCGGTACCGCCTCGTCATGGCTCGTGTGTGAGTCCCGCCTAGGATCGGCCGCATGGCTTCCACCCCACTGCGCCTGATCGCCCCCGCCGTCGTCTGCCTCTCCCTGCTCGCCGCCTGCGGCGACGACACGGCCGAGACCCCCGACGCCACCGAGGCGACGCCGCAGGACGGTGGCGCCGAGGTCGCCGCCACCGGTGACTGCGAGTGGGTGCCCTCACCGGCAGCAGCGGGACGCGAGGTCGATCCGCCGGCGCCCGACGCCGAGCCGGCCGACGCCCTCGTCATCGAGACCAACGCCGGTGACATCCCCATCGAGCTGAACACCGAGGCCCCGTGCGCCGCCACGTCGTTCACCTGGCTGGCCGAGCAGGGCTACTTCGACGAGACCGAGTGCCACCGCATGATCGTCGCCTCAGACGAGCTCCCCTACGGCATCCTGCAGTGCGGCGACCCGTCCGGCACCGGCACGACCGGACCGGGCTACACCTTCGCCGACGAGCTCACCGGCGACGAGCAGTACGCCGAGGGCACCATCGCGATGGCCAACTCCGGGCCGGACACCAACGGCTCGCAGTTCTTCCTCAACTACGCCGACTCCGAGTTCAGCCCCGACTACACGCTGTTCGGCACGATCGCGCCGGAGGGCGTGGCGGTGCTGGAGCAGGTCGCTGCCGGCGGCACCGATTCCGGCGGACCCGAGGGTGCCCCCGCGGAGCCGTTCGTCATCGAGGCGGTCCGTCCGGCCTCCTGACGCGCGGGCGGGCTCGATAGGCTCGCGGGGTGCGAGTTGCCAGGTTCACCGGAGAGGACGACCCCCGCTTCGGGGTCGTCGGGGAAGAGGACGGCGTCCCCACGATCGCCGTCCTGAAGGGCGACCCGCTGTACGCGGGCTACGAGCTGACGGGGCAGAAGGTGCCGCTCGACGACGTCCGGCTGCTCGCGCCGGTCATCCCGCGCAGCAAGGTCGTCGGGGTGGGCCGCAACTACGCCCGTCACGCCGCCGAGCTCGGCAACGACGTGCCCTCCGAGCCGCTGATCTTCCTCAAGCCCAACACGAGCGTCGTCGGCCCGGGCGAGCCGATCGTGCACCCCGTCCAGAGCGAGGACGTCCACTACGAGGGCGAGCTGGCCGTCGTCATCGGTCGGATCTGCAAGGACGTGCCGGTCGACGACGCCGAGAAGGTGATCTTCGGCTACACCGTCGCCAACGACGTCACCGCGCGCGACCTGCAGCGGCGCGACGACCAGTGGGCCCGCGCCAAGGGGTTCGACACGTTCTGCCCCATCGGGCCGTGGATCGAGACGAACCTCGACCCGGCCGACCTGCGCGTCACCACGAGGAAGGGCGGCGCCGGGACGGAGGAAGAGCTCGTCCAGGACGGCCGCACGTCCGACATGGTCTTCTCCGTGGCCGAGATCATCGCCCACGTCTCCAGCTTCATGACCCTGCTCCCCGGCGACCTCATCCTGACCGGCACGCCCGAGGGCGTCGGTCCGATGCGCCCGGGCGACCGGGTCAGCGTCACCGTGGAGGGCATCGGCACGCTCACGAACCAGGTGGTCGGCCATGACTGACACCCCCGCGCCCGGGCCCAGCGAGGCCATCACGGGCACCGTCCCGACCGTCGGTGACGACGTGCCCGTCGTGGCACGCTTCTGCCCGTCGCCCACCGGCAACCCGCACGTCGGCATGGCTCGCACGGCGCTGTTCAGCTGGGCGTTCGCCCGCCATCACGGCGGCCGGTTCGTCTTCCGCATCGAGGACACCGACGCGAGCCGCGACTCGCAGGAGTCCTACGACCTGCTGGTCGACGTCATGCGCTGGCTCGGGCTCGACTGGGACGAGGGCGTCGAGGTGGGCGGCCCCAATGGTCCGTACCGCCAGAGCGAGCGGTCCGACGTCTACGCCGACGTCGTCCAGCGCCTGCTCGACGCCGGCTACGCGTACAAGGCCTACGACACCGCCGAGGAGCTCGAGGAGCGCCGCGAGAAGGCCCGCGCCGAGGGTCGCCCGAGCGGCTACGACGGCCTGCACCGCGACCTCACCGACGAGCAGCGCGCCGCCTACGAGGCGGAGGGCCGCAAGCCGGTCATCCGCTTCCGGATGCCCGCGAAGGACTGGACCTTCGACGACCTCGTCCGCGGCCCCATCACGTTCGGCGCCGAGAACGTCCAGGACTTCGTCATCGTGCGGGCCAACGGCCAGCCGCTCTACACGCTCACGAACCCCACCGACGACGCCCTGATGGGCATCACCCACGTCCTGCGCGGGGAGGACATCCTCTCCTCGACGCCACGGCAGATCGCCCTGTACGAGGCGTTCGCGCAGGTCGGCGTCGGGCAGGGTCTCATCCCACGGTTCGGCCACCTGCCGTACGTGCTCGGCCAGGGCAACAAGAAGCTCTCCAAGCGCGACCCCGAGTCGAACCTGCTCGGCTACCGCGAGCAGGGCTTCCTGCCCGAGGGGCTGCTCAACTACCTGGCGCTGCTCGGGTGGTCGCTGCCGGCCGTCGACGGCCAGGAGCGCGACGTCTTCACGCTCGAGGAGATGGTCCGGGCCTTCGACGTGACGCGCGTCAACCCGAACCCGGCGCGCTTCGACCTGAAGAAGTGCGAGGCCATCAACGGCGACCACGTGCGCCTGCTCGACGCCACCGACGTGTGCGAGCGGCTGGTGCCCTACCTGCAGGCGGCGGGTCTCGTGGCCGACCCGGTGACGGCGCAGGAGCACGCGATGCTGAGCGCAGCCACGCCTCTCGTCCACGAGCGGGTGGGCGTGCTCGGCGAGGCGGTCGACATGCTGCGCTTCCTGTTCATCGACGAGGAGCACTTCACGATCGACGAGAAGGACCGCGCCAAGCAGCTCGACGAGGCAGGCCTCGACGTCGTGCGCGCGGCCGTCGGTGCCCTCGAGTCGATCGGGGAGACCACGGAGTGGTCGTGTCCGACGATCGAGGGGGCGCTGCGGGTGGCACTGGTCGACGAGCTCGGTCTCAAGCCACGCCTGGCGTTCGGGCCGGTGCGCGTCGCCGTGACCGGCAGCCGCATCTCCCCGCCGTTGTTCGAGTCGCTGGAGCTGCTCGGGCGCTCGCGGACGCTGGCTCGTCTGCGGGCCGTGCTCTGAGCGGTCGCCGCCGCGCGCAGGGGTGCCCCGGTTTGGGTCGGCGGTGGGACGTCCGGTAGTGTTTGATCTCGGTTCGGGCTCGTCCCGGAGCCTGTGGGGTATGGTGTAATTGGCAACACAGCGGTTTCTGGTACCGCCATTCTAGGTTCGAGTCCTGGTACCCCAGCCAAGCCCCGTTGGTCTAGCGGTTATGACGCCGCCCTCTCAAGGCGGAGATCGCCGGTTCGAATCCGGTACGGGGTACAGGGCTCCACCTCGGTGGAGCCCTCGGGTCTGTCCGGACCCGTCGGCCCCGTTGTGTAGCGGCCTAGCACGCCGCCCTCTCAAGGCGGTAGCGCGGGTTCGAATCCCGTCGGGGCTACGCTACGACGAACACCCCCTCCCGCACGGCGCAGAGCGTCGCGGCTAGTGAGGGGGTGTTCGTCGTTGCGTGGTGCTGCACGGGTGAGGAGACGTTCGCTGGCGCGGTGGGGGTACCCCCTGCTCGGAGCTTGCGGAGAGCTTGGGGGATCGAATCCCGTCGGGGCTACGAACAGCGACGCCCCCCACCTCAAGCAGACGAGAGTTTCTGCGGCAGCGGTGGGGGGCGTCGCTGTTCGTCGTTCCTGATGGGTGAGGAGACGTTCGCTGGCGCGGTGGGGGCGCCCCCTGCTCGGAGCGCAGCGGAGAGCTTGGGGGATCGAATCCCGTCGGGGCTACGCTACGACGAACACCCCCTCCCGCACGGCGCAGAGCGTCGCGGCCAGTGAGGGGGTGTTCGTCGTTCCTGATGGGTGAGGAGACGTTCGCCGGCGCGGCGACGCTAGGGTCGGGACATGGTCACCCCACGCATCGCCGTGCTCATCGACGCCGACAACGCCCCGGCGTCCAAGATCGGCGCGATCCTGTCGCAGGTGGCCAAGTCCGGGAACGCGCACGTGCGCCGTGCGTACGGCAACTGGAAGAGCCCGCACATGAAGGGCTGGGAGGCGAAGCTGCAGGAGTTCGCGATCGCGCCGATGCAGCAGTTCGCGTACACCAAGGGCAAGAACGCCTCCGACATCGCGATGGTCATCGATGCGATGGACCTCCTGCACGCGGGCGTGGCCGACGGGTTCGCGATCGTCTCCAGCGACGCCGACTTCACGCCCCTGGTGATGCGGCTTCGCCAGTCCGGTGCCGAGGTGCTCGGCTTCGGTGCCCAGAAGGCTCCCGACGCCTTCCAGAACGCGTGCTCGAGCTTCCACTTCCTGGAGGTGCTGCGCGAGGACGACGAGGACGAGGACACCGACGTCGACGACGCCGAGACGGACGCCGCCCCGGACGCTGCGGAGACCGGCGCCAAGCGTCCGCGCAAGCGGCTCGACGGCGCGGAGCTGCGCCGAGACAACCGGCTCGTGCGGATGCTGCGGACCGCCGTCGACGAGGCGGCCGACGACGACGGGTGGGCGCAGCTCTCGCGCGTCAGCGACCAGATCCGCAACCAGTCGTCGTTCGAGCCGAGCAACTACGGCTACGCCAAGCTCAGCGCCCTCGTCGAGGCGATCGACCTCTTCGAGGTCCAGCGCGAGCAGAAGCACGTCCTGCTGAAGCGCAAGAAGCGTCGTCGCTGACGTGACGGGCCCCCGGTCGCAGACCCGGCTGCCGGTGCCGCAGCCGTTCGCGGCGGGCGAGCTGCTGACGTTCCTCGCCGCGCACGTCGTCCCGGGGGTCGAGGACGTGGCCGGCACCGTCGTCACGTCGACGGTCGCCGCGCCGGGCGGACCCGCCGTCGTGCGGATGGACGTCGCCGACCGTCACGTCGACGTGCGCTGGGAGGCCACCGACGCCGTCGACGGGCTGTGGCTCCTCGCCCGCGTGGAGGAGCTGCTGGACCTGCACGTCGACCCCGTCGCGATCGACACCGCGCTGTCGACCGACCCGCTCCTCGCGCCACTCGTCGAGCAGCGCCCGGGTCTGCGCGTCCCGGGCACGCTCGACGTCGGGGCCACCGCCGTCCGCACGGTCGTGGGGCAGCAGATCTCCGTCACGGGAGCGGCGACCGTGCTCGGGCGCATGGCCGCCGAGCACGGGCAGCGGTGCGGCCTTCCCCTGGCCCGGCAGGCCGGGCTCGACCGGCTGTTCCCGAGCGCCGAGACCCTGGCAGAGGTCGACCCCGAGACCCTGCCCATGCCCCGCTCGCGCGGCCGCACCGTGGTCGGGCTCGCCGCCGCCCTCGCCGACGGACGGGTCCGGCTCGGACCGCGCGAGGACCGTGCCGACGTCCGGCGTGACCTCCTCGCGCTGCATGGAGTCGGTCCGTGGACGGCCGACTACGTGCTCATGCGGGGCACGGGCGACCCCGACGTCCTGCTGACGACGGATCTCGTCCTGCGTCGCGGGCTCGAGCGCCGCGGTCTCGCACCGGCGGCCACCGCACGGTGGAGTCCGTGGCGGTCCTACGCTGGGATGCATCTGTGGCTGGCCGACGTGCCGGCCCTCGCCCGCGGAGAGGACCATCGATGAGCAGCACCCGCTGGACGGACTCCCCGATCGGCGGCCTGCGCCTGCACGCGCACGCGGGCCTGCTGACCCGCGTCGAGTTCGGCGCGGAGCCGAGCGGCGACCGGGCCGAGGACGCGGTGCTGGACGCCGCCGAGCAGCAGCTGCAGGAGTACTTCGCCGGCGTGCGTCGCGAGTTCGACCTGCCCCTCGCCTCCGACGGCACCGAGTTCCAGCGCAAGGTCTGGTCCGAGGTGCGGCGCATCCCGTACGGCGAGACCGCCTCCTACGGCGACATCGCCCGACGCCTCGGGTACGAGCCGGGCATCTCCCGCGCCGTCGGGGCCGCCAACGGTGCGAACCCGCTCCCGGTCGTCGTGCCGTGCCATCGCGTGGTGGGCTCCGACGGCTCCCTGACCGGGTACGCCGGCGGCCCGGACCGCAAGCGCATCCTGCTGGAGCTCGAGCGGCCCGGGCTCTTCTGAACCCGGGCCGCCCGTCGGGGCTCAGACCAGTGAGGCGAAGACCACGCGGTTCTCGGTGTAGCGACCGACGGACCGGTCGTAGTCGCCGGTGCAGGTGATCAACCTGATCTGGGACGTCTCGGTCCTGCCGTAGACGTCCTCGGTCGGGAAGTCGGCGTTCTGCGGCACGTCGCGCACCTCGTCGATGCGGTACGTGTGCCTCTCGCCGTCCTCGGTCTCGACGGTGAACTCCTGCCCGGGCTGCAGCTCGAGAAGGCGGGCGAAGACCGCCGGTCCCGTCCTGGAGTCGACGTGACCGGCCATGACGACCGGGTACTCCTCGCCGGGCTTGCCGCCTCCGGTGAACCATCCCACGCGGTCGGGGTCCTCGGGCACCTCCAGCTCGCCGTTGGACTCGTCGATGCCGAGATCGATCAGCTCCTCGTCGATGCCGATGTCCTGGATGAGGAGGCGAGCCGGTTCGCTGCTCGACCGCGAGAAGGCGAAGTCGGGGACGTCGACCGACGGTTGGGCGCTCGGCGTCGTCGTGGGTGCAGGCGCGTCCGCGCCCTGCCCGCCGCACCCCACGAGGAGGGCGGCGAGCAGGGCGAGGGGCGCGATCCGAGAGGCCTCAGGCACTCTGGCGACGACGCAGCGCGACGGCACCGGCGCCGGCCGCGGCGACCGTGAAGGCCGCCATCAGGCCCAGCGGAAGACTCGTCGCCGAGCCCCCCTCGCCGGTGCGGACGCCGCCGACGGGGGTCTGACGCTCGTCGTCGGCGTCATCGTCCTCGTCGAGGGACGCGTTGGCCTGGTCCAGGAGCTCCTGGCTGAAGACCAGCTGGCCGCGCACGGCTCCGGCGACGGCGTCTGCGGTGTGGGTGTCGGCGGAGAAGCCGGCCGGGTTGGCCTCGATCTGGTCGAGGGTGAAGCCGTCGCCGGTGTCGGTGCCCTCAGGGGCGAGGCCCGTCGTGAACGGCCCCTCGGCACAACCGCTGCTGGTGCGCTCGACGGCCGGGTCGGTGCTGTCGGCCGGCTCCGGGTCGGGGAAGGCGATGCGCGGAGGTCCGGGCTCGCCGGCGTCGGCCTCGTGGATGTGGGTGGCGGTCTTCGCGGGGCTCTCGTAGATGTCCTCGAGACCGGTGACGCTGATGTCCCAGCAGATGATGTTCTCCGTCGAGCTCGTGAAGAACAGGAAGGTGCCCTCGGCGCCCTCCTTGCCCGGGACCGAGTCGCCGTCGTTGTTGATGATGGTGTCGGGAGTCGCGTTGACGATGTAGGCGCCGGTGAAGGACGACGGGGGGTCGACGTCGTTGGCCGGGTCGTTCGCCCCAGGGGCGGTGTCGGCCATCGCGGGCCCGGCGATCGAGCCGAGTGCGAGGGCTGAGGCGGCAGCCGCGATGGCCGTGGCGCTCCTGCGGGACGTGCGCGAGACGGTCATGAAGTTCCCTTCGGTCGACGGCGCACCGGTGGCGCCACTCGGAGGAGGTACGAGCCAGGACCGGGATGCGTTCATCGCCCGACCCGACTTTTCGTGACGACCGACGCGCGCAGGCCGCGGGGCCTCCCCGGTGAACGGTGCGGGTCCACCGGACGTACCCCCTGTCATGACCACGCTGCCGCTCGCCCCGGCCACGGTGTCGGTCGGCGGCGTGCCGATCGGTCTGCTGCGACCGGTCCGGGACGGTACCGTGAGCGCCAATCGCGCCGTGACGACGAGGAGCCGACGCTTGAGCGACGACGAGGTCGGCTTCGACGTCCGCCGGACGGTCAGGGCTCACGGTCCCGAGCTGTTCGGGTTCGCGTTGAACGCCTGCGGCGATCGTGCCCTCGCCGACGACTGCGTCCAGGAGACCTTCGTTCGGGCCTGGCAGTCGCGGCGGCGCTTCGACCCCGAGCGCGGCTCGATGCGCACCTGGTTGTTCGCCATCGCCCGCAACGTCGTCATCGACGAGCTGCGCGCCAGAGCTCGCAGGCCGGTCGCCGACGCCGAGTCCCGTCTCGAGCACCGGCAGGACCCCGTCGGCGACCACGACCGGATGGTGGCGCACGTGACCCTCGTGTGGGCGCTCGCCCAGCTCAGCGAGGCGCACCGGCGGGTGGTCGTGGCGGTACGCCTGGAGGGACTCGCCTACGAGGACCTGAGTCGTCGTGACGGTGTGCCGGTCGCGACGCTGCGCACGAGGATGTACCACGCCCTGCGGCGGTTGAGGGAGATACTGGGGGAGGAGGCATGAGCATGGGAGAGGACCAGGACCGCCTGGCCGAGCTGTTGGGGGCAGCGGCGGCGGGCGAGCTGACCGACGCCGAGACCGCCGAGCTCGACGCGTGGGCCGCCGCCGACCCGGCGGTGGCGCGTGAACGACGAGCCACGCTCGAGGCGGCGGCTCTCGTCGACTCCTCGTGGTGGCGTCGCGAGGACCCACCCGCCGACCTCGAGGACGTCGTGGTCGCGGCCACCGGCAGAGGTGCACGCTCACGGGCACGGCGCTCGCGCGTGCGTCTCGCCGTGGCTGCTGCGGCGCTGGTCGCTGCTGGATCCGCAGGCACCATCGCCGTCGACGCGCTCACGGGCGGGCCGCCCGAGGGGCCGCCGGGCACCCTCGGTGCCTACGAACCGGTGACGTTCGACGCGCCTGCGGACGAGGCGCGCGTCGGGGCGGAGGTGGTGGCCCACACCTGGGGGACCGAGGCGGTCCTCGAGGTAGAGGGGCTGGTGGAGGGAGCCTCCTACGAGGTGATCTTCCTCGACGACGAAGGTCGTCGACGCAGCGCCGGGGCCTTCCTCGGGTCGGCCGTGCCGATCGACTGCCGCGTGAACGCGGCCGTCCTGCGCGAGGACGTGCGCGAGCTCGTCATCACCACCGACGACGGCCAGGTGGTGCGCTCAGCCGAGCTGCCCGCCGTGACCGGCTGAGCGGCACCGGAGGCGTTCACCCGGACGTGTCATCATCGGCGCCATGGTCGAGATCCACGTGGCCGAGGACGACGGTGTCGAGGCAGGGAGTCGGGAGCGTCCCGAGGAGCGGGTCCGCGCGCTGACGAGGGACGTCGAGCGGCTCCGGGCGACGGTCGACCGGCTGGAGACCAAGCTCGAGAAGCAGCAGGCCAAGAGCGCGAAGTGGAAGAGCGCGGCGAAGTCCGAGCGCACCCGCGCCGCGAAGCTCGAGGCGGCCCTGCGTCGCGCGACGTCACCTCGGCCCAGCGAGGACGGCGACGTACCCGTCACGCCACCGGATGACTGAGGACGGCTCCCCTCACGCGCCGCGGCGCAGGCTCTGCGACAGGCGCTCGGCGGCCGCAGCCACCGCCGGGGCGTGCATGCGACCGGGCTGCCGGGTGAGGCGCTCCAGCGGACCGGACACCGAGACCGCGGCCACGACCTTCCCCGACGGTGCACGCACCGGCGCCGAGACCGAGCCGACGCCCGACTCGCGCTCGCCGATGCTCTGTGCCCACCCGCGGCGGCGCACGGCCGACAGCTCGGCGGCGGAGAACGTCGCCTTCAGCAGGCCCTTGTTCATGCGCTCGGGATCCTCCCAGGCGAGCAGCACCTGCGCGGCGGAACCGGCGCTCATCGTCAGCTGGCTGCCGACCGGGATGGAGTCGCGCAGCCCCGTGGGTCGGTCGGCAGCGGCGACGCACACGCGGTGGTCACCCTGGCGCCGGTACAGCTGGGCCGACTCGCCGGTGATGTCGCGCAGGCGGGCGAGGACCGGGCCGGCGGCAGCGAGGAGTCGGTCCTCACCGGCCGCGGCCGCGAGCTCGCCGAGGCGCGGCCCGAGCACGAACCGACCCTGCATGTCGCGCGCGACGAGGCGGTGGTGCTCGAGCGCGACGGCGAGGCGGTGCGCCGTCGGCCGGGCCAGGCCGGTGGCGCTGACCAGACCGGCGAGGGTGGCCGGGCCGGGCTCGAGGGCGGCCAGCACGAGGGCGGCCTTGTCGAGGACGCCGACTCCGCTAGAGTTGTCCATGCCTTGATACTGCCGTACCGCATAGTGAGACGCAAGTGGTACAGTCGAGTCGTCACGAGAGAGCGGTCACAGGACCGGCGAAGGAGAGCACCATGGGCAAGACGCTCGCGGAGAAGATCTGGGACGACCACGTCGTCCGCAGCGCGCAGGGGGAGCCGGACCTGCTCTACATCGACCTGCACCTCATCCACGAGGTCACGAGCCCTCAGGCCTTCGACGGGCTGCGCCTGTCCGGGCGGAGCGTCCGTCGCCCCGACCTCACCCTCGCGACCGAGGACCACAACATCCCGACGACGGACCTCGACAAGCCGATCGCCGACCCCGTCTCCCGCACGCAGGTCGAGACACTGCGGCGCAACGCCGAGGAGTTCGGCGTCCGGCTCTACCCGATGGGCGACCTCGACCAGGGCATCGTCCACGTCGTCGGCCCTCAGCTCGGCCTGACGCAGCCGGGCATGACGATCGTCTGCGGCGACTCCCACACCTCGACGCACGGGGCGTTCGGCTCGATCGCCTTCGGCATCGGCACGAGCGAGGTCGAGCACGTCCTCGCCACGCAGTCGCTCTCGCAGGCCAGGCCCAAGATGATGGCCGTCGAGGTCGACGGCACCTTGCCCGAGGGCTCCACCGCCAAGGACCTCATCCTCGCGCTCATCACGCAGGAGACCACCGGCGGCGGTCAGGGCTACATCGTGGAGTACCGCGGCGAGGCGATCCGCGCGCTCTCGATGGAGGAGCGCATGACCATCTGCAACATGAGCATCGAGTGGGGTGCGAAGGCCGGTCTCATCGCTCCCGACGAGACCACGTTCGAGTACATCCAGGGCCGCCCCCACGCGCCCCAGGGCGAGGCGTGGGACGAGGCAGTCGCGTACTGGCGCAGCCTCGTCACCGACGACGACGCCCACTTCGACAAGGTCGTGCGCATCGACGCCTCCGAGGTGACGCCGTTCGTCACGTGGGGCACCAACCCGGGCCAGGGCGCTCCGCTCTCGGCCTCGGTCCCGGACCCGGAGAGCTTCGAGGACCCGATCGAGCGCGAGGCCGCCGCCAACGCCCTCGCCTACATGGGCCTGGAGGCCGGCACCCCGCTGCGCGACATCACCGTCGACACCGTGTTCGTCGGCTCGTGCACCAACGGACGCATCTCCGACCTGCGTCGTGCCGCCGAGCTGATCGAGGGGCGCAAGGTCGCCGACGGCACCCGGATGCTCGTCGTGCCCGGCTCGGTCCGCGTACGCCTGCAGGCGCAGGAGGAGGGCCTGGACAAGGTCTTCACCGCCGCTGGCGCCGAGTGGCGCGGGGCCGGGTGCTCGATGTGCCTCGGCATGAACCCCGACCAGCTGACCCCCGGCGAGCGCAGTGCGTCGACGTCCAACCGCAACTTCGAGGGTCGCCAGGGCAAGGGCGGGCGCACGCACCTCGTCTCGCCCGACGTCGCCGTCGCCACCGCCGTGCTCGGACACCTGGCGAGCCCCGCCGACCTCGAGCCCGTCCACGAGATCGCAGGAGTCTGAGCCATGGAGAAGTTCACCTCGCACACGGGTGTGGGCGCGCCGCTGCGCCGCAGCAACGTCGATACCGACCAGATCATCCCCGCCGTCTACCTCAAGCGCGTGACCCGCACGGGCTTCGAGGACGGGCTGTTCGCCGCCTGGCGCAGTGACCCCGAGTTCGTGCTCAACCGCGACGCGTACACGAACGCGACGGTGCTCGTCGCCGGGCCGGACTTCGGCACGGGCTCCTCCCGTGAGCACGCCGTGTGGGCGCTGCAGAACTACGGCTTCAAGGCCGTGATCAGCTCGCGCTTCGGCGACATCTTCCGCGGCAACTCGGGCAAGGCCGGGCTGCTGGCCGCGCAGGTCGACGAGAAGGTCGTGCAGCGGCTGTGGGACCACCTCGACGCCGACCCCGGCGCGACCGTCACGGTCGACCTCGAGTCGCGCACGGTGCGTGCGGGCGAGGGACCGGACGCGATCGAGGACTCCTTCGAGATCGACGACTACACCCGCTGGCGCCTCCTCGAAGGCCTCGACGACGTCGCCATCACCCTCTCCCACGCCGACGACATCGCCGACTACGAGTCGCGGCGTCCGGGGTTCAAGCCCGCCACCACTCCCTGACCCGGCTCGCGGTTTACCACGGTCCCAGGGCAAGCCTGTTCTCCCCGCGGCAGATCTGCCGCGGGGAGAACAGGCTTGCCGGGGGACCACGGAAGACGTCGGTCACGACGGCGACTCTTCCGGTGCGGTGACCGGGGCCCTAGGCTCGAGCATGTGCCCGAGGTCGTGGTCGTGCAGGAGTCGGTGGTCGCCGCACCGGTCCAGCAGGTCTGGGCACGCGTCGTCTCGCCGGACGGCATCAACCACGAGCTCGGTCCGTGGCTGCAGATGAGCATGCCCAGTGGTGCCGCCACGCTGACGGTCGACACCGTGACGATCGGGGCCCCCCTGGGTCGCTCGTGGATCCGTCTGTTCGGCCTCGTGCCGGTCGACTACGACGACCTCGTGATCGTCGAGCGGGAGCCGGGGAGGTTCTTTCGCGAGGAGTCGACCATGCTGTCGGCCCAACGGTGGCGGCACGAGCGTCGCCTCGACGTCGTCCCCACCGGACACACCGTCGTGCGCGACCGGCTCACCTTCGTCCCGCGCGTTCCCGGCCGACTGGCGGCATCGGCGCACCGCCGCGTCGTGGCGGCGTTGTTCGCCCACCGGCACCGTCGCCTCGCTGCCTGGTTCCCTGGCTGACCGCCTCCCGCGACGTCCCACCTCCCACGGCAAGGCCGTTCTCCCCGCGGCGGATCTGCCGCGGGGAGAACAGCCTTGCCGTGGGACCGTGGTAAACCGCGAGCCGGCGGGGCCGTCGGGTGGCCGGGCGACGTACTAGGGTGCGGGCATGGGTCGGTGGTCGTTTCTCCCGCGGGCATCGCGCTGGGTGGTCAGGATCGTCCGGCCTCCACTCATGGTCTTCACCCGCCGCGACTGGCGGGGCGTCGAGAACTTCCCCGAGGGCGGGTTCGTCGTCGCCGCGAACCATCTCTCCCACCTCGACCCCTTCGTGCTCTCGCACTTCATGGTCGACAACGGCGTCGTGCCGCGGTTCCTGACCAAGGACCCCCTCTTCCGGGTCAGGGTGATCGGCTCGATCCTGAAGGGCGCCGAGATGATCCCCGTCTACCGCTCCACCTCCAGCGCCGTCGACTCGCTCAGGGCCGCCGTCGAGGCGGTGCGGGAGGGCAAGGTCGTCACGATCTATCCCGAGGGGACCATCACCCGCGACCCCGACGCGTGGCCGATGTCGGGTCGCACAGGTGCCGTCCGCGTGGCGCTCGAGACCGGCGCGCCGCTGGTCCCGGTCGCCCAGTGGGGGGCGCAGGACGTCCTGTGGCCCTACAGCAAGCGGCCGCGGCTCCTGCCGCGCAAGACCATCCACATGCGCGTCGGGGAGCCGTTCGACCTCTCCGACCTGCGCGGACGTGAGGCGACGGAGCAGGAGATCGTCGCCGCCACCGACCGGCTCATGGACACCCTCACGGCGATGGTGGCCGACATCCGCGGCGAGCTGCCCACGCGGCCCAGGATCGACGTGCACACCCTCGCCAAGCCCCGCACCAGTCACGACGAGACGGAGCAGACATGACCACTCCCGCCACGACCACCGCCGCCGTGATGGGCGCGGGGTCCTGGGGCACCGCCTTCGCCCTCGTGCTCGCCGACGCCGGCAACGACGTCCGCATCTGGGGTCGACGCCCCGAGCTGTGCGAGGCGATCAACGCGACGGGCCAGAACCCGGACTACCTGCCGGGGATCGACCTGCCGGACCGCATCACCGCCACGTCCGACCCCGCCGAGGCGCTCGCCGGCGCCGACGTCGTGGTGCTGGCCGTCCCGTCCCAACAGCTGCGCGCCAACCTCACCGAGTGGGGTGCGCACATCGGGGAGCGGGCGGTCATGGTGAGCCTCATGAAGGGCGTCGAGCTCGGCACGCACAAGCGGATGAGCGAGGTCATCGCCGAGCTCACCGGCGCGGGTCCCGAGCGCATCGCCGTCGTGTCCGGACCGAACCTCGCCAAGGAGATCGCGCGACGAGAGCCCGCGGCGAGCGTCGTCGCGTGCGAGGATCCCGCCGTCGCCGAGCACCTGCAGCGGCTGTGCCACTCCGAGGCGTTCCGTCCCTACACGATCACCGACGTGATCGGCGCCGAGCTCGGCGGCACCACCAAGAACATCATCGGCCTCGCGGTCGGCGTCTGCCAGGGGCTCGGCTTCGGCGACAACACGAAGGCGTCGGTCATCACCCGCGGACTGGCCGAGACCGCACGCCTCGGCCACGCCATCGGTGCGGACCCGATGACGTTCGCCGGGCTCGCCGGCATGGGCGACCTCGTGGCCACCTGCTCCTCGCCGCTGTCTCGCAACCGCACCTTCGGCGAGAAGCTGGGCCAGGGGCTCAGCGTCGAGGAGGTCGCTGCGCAGACACGGCAGGTCGCCGAGGGCGTCAAGTCCTGCCAGTCGGTGGCCGAGCTGGCGGCACTGCACGGCGTCGAGATGCCGATCGTCGACCACGTCGCGGCCCTGATCGCCGGAGACATGACGCCCGAGCAGCTCGTGAAGGCGCTCATCTCGCGCCAGGCCCGCCCCGAGTAGCGAGCGACCGGGCGTCGCTCAGACCGCCTTCAACGACCGGGTGATGTCGGTCCAGAGGTCCTCGACGTCCTCGATCCCGACCGACAGCCGCACGAGGTTCTTGGGCACCGGCTTGGGCTCCAGGGCGTGGCGACGGCGACGCTCCCACGTCGACTCCACGCCACCGAGGCTCGTGGCGTGGGCGATGACGTCGCTCTTCTCGGTCAGCCGCGTGGCAGCCTCGGGTCCGGCGTCGACCTCGAAGGAGACGATCGTCCCCCAGCCGGGGAAGCGGACGCCACTGATGCCGGACAGGTCGGCGAGGCGCTCCGCGAGCTCGGTGGCGTTGGCCTCGGCACGGTCCAGCCGGACGTGCAGGGTGCGCAGCCCGCGCGTCGCCAGCCAGCACTCCATCGCACCCGGCGTGGCCCCGCCGGACGTGCGCCGCTTCTCGACGGCCTTGTACCCCCGGTCCTGGTTCGTCACCACCGCTCCGAGCAGGAGGTCGCTGTGGCCGCCGATGAGCTTGGACGCCGAGTGCACGACGAAGTCCGCACCGAGCTCCAGGGGTCGCTGGCGCAGCGGGGTGGCGAAGGTGTTGTCGACCGCCACGGCCGTCCCGCGTCGCGCCGAGACCTTCGCGATCGCGGAGACGTCCGCGGTCTCCAGCAGCGGGTTGGTGGGCGACTCCAGCCAGACCAGGCTGGCGTCCTCGGCAGCCGAGAGCACACCGGTGGTGTCGGCGACGTCGACGAGCCGCAGCTGGATCATCGAGCGCTTGGCGCGCTGCTGCAGGGCGTCGAGCGTCCCGGAGTAGGCGTGCTTCGGCGCCACGACGGTGCCCCCGACCGGCACCAGGTCGAGCAGGGCGGTGATGGCTCCCATGCCGGACGCGAACGCGAGGGCCCGGCCACCCTCCAGGGCCCCGAGCACCTCCTCGAACGGTTCCCACGCCGGGTTCGCCTGGCGGGCGTAGTCCGGACCGTCTCCGGGGACGTAGGCCGTGGCCAGCGTGAGGGGCGCGTTGAGCGGAGCGCCGGGGGTGCGCGAAGGCCGTCCCGCACCGACGGCGATGGTCGAGGGTGACAGCTTCGATCCGCGCATGCGTTCATTGTGCCGGGGCCGATACAGTGCTCGGCGATGAGCCCCTCCTCGCGTGGAACCGCAGACCGGCCCCGACTCGCCGTCGTGTTCGGCGGGCGATCCAGCGAGCACGAGGTGTCGTGCCTGACGGCCCGCAACGTCGTCGCGGTGGTCGACCGGGAGGCCTTCGACGTCCTCACCGTCGGCATCACGACCGACGGGGCCTGGGTCCGCGACCCGATGGACTGGGACGGCCTCGAGGCGGGCACGCTCCCGTCGGTCGCCCCGGACCTGCCGCCCTTCTCCTGGGACGACCTGCGCGACGTCGACGTCGTCTTCCCGCTCCTGCACGGGCCGTGGGGGGAGGACGGCACGATCCAGGGCCTGCTCGAGATGGCTGGCGTGCGGTACGTCGGTGCCGGCGTCCTCGCCAGCGCTGCCGGCATGGACAAGCCGTTCACCAAGTCGTTGTTCAGCGCCGGTGGCCTGCCGCAGGTGCCCCACGTCACCGTCCTGCCGCAGCAGTGGGCCGACCCGGCCGGGCGCGAGCGCGTCCTCGACCGGGTGCGGGCTCTCGGCATGCCCGTCTTCGTCAAGCCGTCGCGCGCCGGGTCCAGCTCGGGGGTCACCAAGGTCGACCACGCCGACGACCTCGAGGCGGCCGTCGAGTCGGCTCGAGCGTTCGACCCGAAGGTCGTCGTGGAGGCTGCCGCCCGTGGCAAGCGCGAGCTCGAGGTCGGCGTCATCCAGCGACCCGACGGGACACCGTGGGCGAGCGTCGTCGGGGAGGTCGTCCAGGCACCGGACTCCCAGCACGCGTTCTACGACTTCGAGGCCAAGTACCTCGACGGGACGAGCAGCAACGTGGTGCCTGCCGACGTCCCGGACTCGGTGGCCGAGCAGGTCCGCACCTACGCCGTGCAGGCGTTCGCCGCTCTCGGTTGCGAGGGTCTCGCGCGGGTCGACTTCTTCCTCACCGACGACGGTCTGGTGATCAACGAGATCAACACGATGCCGGGCTTCACCTCCACGTCGATGTTCCCGGTGCTGTGGCAGGCGACGGGCGTCGACTACGCCGAGCTCGTCGGGCGACTGCTGGACCTCGCGTTGGAGCGGCCGGTGGGTCTGCGCTGACCCCGTGCCGGGCTCGCCCGGTGGACGACCCGGCCCGACGTCGGCCCCTTTCCCAGGGAGCTCAGACCCAGGGAGCTCAGACCCAGGGAGCTCAGACGCAGGGTTGCTCGACCGGCACGTTCCCGGTCACCACGTCGGCGAGGTCGACCAGGACGTCGGCGGCGGGCTGCACGGGGGCGGGCACCTCGACGCTCACGTTGGCCGCACGTCCGATCGTCGTGAAGACCCGACCGTCGGCGCCCCGCTCCTCGAACCATCCGACGCCCTCGACCTCGTAGCACGGGGACGTCGGCTCGAGGGCGTCCGGATCGGGCACGCCACAGCGCAGGACGACCGGCACCTCGCCCCAGGCGCCGGCGGGGACGTCCTGCGCGACCTCGCGACGGTCCTGCCCGGCCACCTCGGCCGGCAGGTCGGCGACGAGCGCGTCGCACAGGTCCGCCGTCCCGGGCTCGCGGGCGTAGGAGTCGACGAGCACTCCGGAGCTGCAGCCCGACACGACGAGGGCAATGGACGCGAGCGCGGCGGGAAGGGCCCGCACGGCTCAGATCCGGACGATGGGGCAGGTGAGCGTGCGCGTGATGCCGGGGACCTTCTGGATGGAGGAGACGACGAGGGTGCCGAGCTCGTCCATGCTGGGCCCCTCGGCCCGGGCGATCACGTCGTAGGGTCCGGTGACGTCCTCGGACTGGGTGACGCCGCTGATCGCCGCGATCTGCTCGGCGACCTCGGCGGCCTTGCCCACCTCGGTCTGGACGAGGATGTATGCCTGGACCGTCATCGGACCTCCTGCTCGTGAACCTCGGGACACGCTACCGGACGAGCCGCCGGGACCCGCACCGGCTCGGGGAGAATGGACCGATGACCACCAGCGACGACCGTCCCGCCGAGGCCCGTGTCAGAGACGTCGGGGAGTTCGGGCTGATCGACCTGGTCCGCGCCGAGCTCGGGTCGGGGTCGCGGGTCATCGTGGGGCCGGGGGACGACGCCGCCCACCTCGACACCGACACCGGCCGGGTCCTGGTCTCCACCGACGTCCTCGTCGAGAACCGGCACTTCCGGCGCGACTGGGCGAGCGCGGAGCAGATCGGTCGTCGGGCGGCGGCCAGCAACCTCTCCGACATCAATGCGATGGGCGGACGGGCGACCGCCGTGACCGTCGGCCTGGCCCTGCCGGACGACCTCCCGGCGGCCTGGGTGGTCGACCTCGCCCGAGGCCTGGCCGCCGAGTGCGAGCGCGTCGGGGCACACGTGATCGGTGGTGACATGACGGCGGCGGACCAGGTGGTCATCGCCGTCACCGTCATCGGGGAGACGAGTGTCCCGGTCAGGCGACACGGGGCGGCGCCCGGTGACGTCGTCGCCGTGGCAGGGCGCCTCGGGTGGTCGGCCGCGGGCCTCGCCGCGCTGAGCCGCGGCTTCCGCTCGCCGCGCAGCGTCGTCGAGGCCCACCTCGTCCCGCAGCCCCCGTACGAGGCCGGGCCCGCGGCCGCGGCGGCCGGCGCGACCGCCATGATCGACGTGAGCGACGGGCTGCTCGCCGACGTCGGGCACGTCGCGCTGGCCGGCGGGGTGCTCGTCGACCTCGACTCGGGTGCCCTGGAGGCCGACGAACCGGTACGCACGGTGGCCGGCGCGCTCGGACGCGAACCCATGGACTTCGTGCTGGGCGGCGGGGAGGACTTCGCCCTCGTGGCCACGTTCGGTCGGCACAGCGAGCTGCCGAGCGGGTGGCGCCGCATCGGCGAGGTGCTGGAGGCCTCGAGCCGTGCGCCGGGCGTGCTCGTGGACGGTGAGGAGCCTCCGGTCGAGCCCGGACACCGTCACTGGGGCTGAGCAGCAGCGACCAGCGTCGCTCGGATCACCACGCCCGGTTCGTCGTCGGCACGTGCGAGCAGGCGACCGGTCGCGTCCCACACGCCCGATCCGCCGGCGGTCCGACCGTTGCCGTGCCCCGCCTCGCCGGCGTGGCTGGAGAGCACCACCGGCACGTCGTGCTCGGCGGCGATGCGCAGGGCCCGCTCCTCGAGCTCGGCGTGCTCGTCGGTCCGGTGGACGAGTCCCGCGCTGTAGACGTCGGGTCGCTGGGACACACCTGAGCCCCGGCACCGGTCACCTCGAGGACCGCGATGCGTCGGGCGCCGTCGTGGACGACGGCACCGGCGAGCGCGGTCGACCCGGCACGACCGCAGGCCTCGACCAGCGGCCGCAGACGATGGTCGGCGGGCTCGAGAGGGTCGACGTCGAGGTGGTAGCCGGTGAGCGAGAGCTCGGGGTAGACCACCAGTCGCGCCGACGAGGTCGCGACGAGACGCGCGTGGTGCTCCGCCGTCGCGGCGACGTCACCGCGGACGAGTCTCGGCTGGGCGGCCGCGACCGTGAGGTGCGACGACCGTGCCGCTCGGGCCGCGAGCGCCGGCGTCTCAGTCCTGGATGCGGGCGAACGGTCGGGCGGCCTCGAGCTCGTAGGCCAGCTCGAGCAGCGTCCGCTCGTCGCCGTGGAAGGCCGAGAAGTGCACGCCGAGGGGGAGTCCGTCCTGTGTCGTGGCCAACGGCAGCGACAGCCCCGGAGCTCCGCACGCGTTGTGCAGCGGGGTGTAGGAGACGTAGCGAAGGAGACGTTCGAACATCTCCGGGAACGGGACCGTGGGAGCGATGTGCCCCAGCCGCGGGGTGGTGTGCCCCAGGACGGGGGAGAGGGCGACGTCGATGCCGGCCTCGGCGAAGCGCTCCCGGTACAGGTGCTCCGAGCGTCGGAGCTGGTACACCGCCCCGGGCGTGCGCCACGCGTTGCGCAGGAACCGTCCGGCCAGGAACTGGGTGAGGGGATCGGTGGCGGAGGCGTCGAACTCGGGGTGGAAGATGCGCGCGCCGAAGCGCTGGGTGGAGAAGGCCAGCAGCGACCAGTAGTGCGCGAAGGCGTCCTTGAACTGGGGTGCGACGGGCAGGGGGATGTCGACGACCTCGTGACCGAGATCCTCCAGCAGTGCCGCGGTGTCCTGGACCGCCTGGGCCGTCTCGGCGTCCGGTGGGCCGGTCAGCGACTCGACGATGACACCGACCCGCAGGCGACGGCTGGAAGGGCCCTGCACGTGGCCGACGTGCGGCAGCCCGGGCGCTGGCCGATGGCGCTCCGCGGCGGCGAGGAAGGCTGCGGTGTCACGCACGGAGCGGGTGACGACGCCGTTGCAGACGATGTCGACGGGCATGCTCGCGGCGTGGTCGTCGGGCGCGAGCCGGCCCCGGGTGGGCTTGAGCCCCACGAGTCCGCACGCCGCTGCCGGGATGCGGATGGACCCACCGCCGTCGTTGGCGTGGCCGATGGGCACGACACCGGCGGCGACGAGGGCGGCCGACCCGCCCGAGGACGCGCCGCACGAGAACTCGGGGTCCCACGGGTTGCGGGTCGGCGGCAGGTGCTCGAACTCGGTGGTGGCGTTGAACCCGAACTCCGGCAGCGTGGACTTGGCGACGACGACGGTGCCGGTGGCCTTGAGCTGGCGCGTGAAGGGGGCGTCCGCGACGACGGGTGTCGCGGGCACCGCCAGCGAGCCGTGCCGGGTGGGCAGGCCGGCGACGTCGGTGTTGTCCTTGACGAGGCCGGGCACCCCGGCGAGGAGGCCCTCGGGGGGCGCGGCCGCTGCGGCGCGGGCCCGCTCGTAGTCGGTGACGACGAGCGCGTCGAGGAACGGGTCCACGGCCCCGGCGCGGGCGATCGCCGCCTCCACGACCTCGGTCGCGGACACGGTGCCGCCACGAACGGCCTCGGCGACCCCGACAGCGTCGAGGTCGCCGAGAGCATCGTCGCCGAAGACGTGGACGCGGGGGCTCATGTGCTCGGCCTCAGGGCGTCAGCGCGAGACCTTGCCGGCCTTGAGGCACGACGTGCAGACGTTGACGCGCTTGGGCGTGCCGTCCACGACAGCGCGGACGCGCTGGATGTTGGGGTCGAAACGACGCTTGGTGCGTCGGTGCGAGTGCGAGACGTTGTGGCCGAAGCCCGGTCCCTTGCTGCAGACGTCACAGACCGCTGCCACGGTGACCACTCCTGAAAGCTCGTGAGGAACGTTGGGGGAGTCCGGCGACACGCATCGACGACGCACATCGCGGACAACCGCATCAGAATAGCCGATGAGGCCGCCGGGGAGCGAATCGCCCGCCCGGCACGCGTCCCGGTGCGGGTCCCGGACGCTACCCTTCGGCCATGGTCCTGAGGTTGCGCCCCGACGCCTTCCGCGTCTGGGCCCAGCTCTGTGCGCAGTCCCTCTCCGCCGCGCGAGCAGAGATCGACGCCCTCAACGTGTTCCCGGTACCCGACAGCGACACCGGCACCAACTCTTACCTGACCATGGTCGCCGGGGTCGAGGCGATCGCCGCCCTGGACGACGACGCCGGCCTGGACGAGCTCGTCCCGACCTACACCAGGGGCCTCCTGACCGGCGCGAAGGGCAACTCCGGGGTCATCTTGTCGCAGCTGGCGCGGGCGACGTTCCGCGCCTTCGACCTCGACGCGCCACTGGAGGCCGAGGACGTCGCTGCCGCGTTCGAGGCGGCGTCGGCGGCCTCCGACGCGGCCGTGGGAGAGCCGGTCGAGGGCACGATCCTCTCCGTCGCCCGTGCGGCCGCCGAGGGAGCCCGCGCCGCAGCCCAGGAGGGTGTCGGCGGTCGCGAGGCCTTCGCGCGCGCCGCCGAGGCGGCGCGGGAGGCCCTGCAGCGCACGCCGCAGCAGATGGAGCGCCTGGCGCGTGCCGGGGTGGTCGACGCCGGAGGCCGGGCGCTCGTGGTGGTGCTGGACGCGACCGAGCAGGCGCTCACCGGTCGAGCACCGCGCGCGGTCCGCACGCACGTGCCCGTCCCGGTCGAGGCCACTGGTGACGACCTCGTCGAGGGTGGTCCCGCCTACGAGGTCATGTACCTGCTCGAGGCCGACGACGACGCCGTCCCCGACCTGCGTGCCGCGCTGCAGCCCCTCGGGGACTCCCTCGTCGTCGTCGGTGGTGATCGCCTGTGGAACGTCCACGTCCACGTCGACGACGTCGGCGCCGCCATCGAGGCGGGGATGGTGGCGGGGCGTCCCTACCGGATCGCCGTCACGCACTTCGCCGAGCAGATCGCGAAGCAGGCCACCACGCGCCGTGAGCGGGGTCGAGCGGTCGTCGTGGCCACCACCGGCGACGGACTCGCCACGCTCTGCCGCGAGTCCGGCGCCGACGTGCTCGAGTTCTCCCGCTCCGCGCCGCTCGGCCTCGCCCGCGTCGAGGCGGCGCTGCGCGAGGCCGGTGCCGACGAGGTGGTCGTGCTGCCCAACAACCAGCGCTACGTCGGCCTGTTCGAGGCCGCGGCCCGCGAGGCGCGCGAGCAGGGGATCCGGGTCGCGGTCATCCCGACCCACGCCCAGGTGCAGGCGCTCGCGGCGCTCGCGGTCCACGATCCCGGACGTGGGTTCGACGAGGACGTCGTCGCGATGTCGAGCGCCGCGGCCGCCACCGGCCACGGTGCCGTCACGGTCGCCTCCGAGCCCGGCATGACCATGGCCGGACCGTGCCAGGCCGGGGACGCGCTGGGCGTCGTCGACGGTGACTTCGCGTTCGTCGGCCAGGACCTCGCCACGGTCGCCACCCAGGTGCTGGACCGTCTGCTCTCGCCCTCGGTCGAGCTCGTCACCCTCGTGCTAGGTGACGGAGCCGATCGTGCCCTCGCCGAGCAGCTCGAGCAGCACCTGCACGCCGAGCGCGTCGACGTCGACGTGATGGTCTACGACGGCGGCCAGGAGAACTACCCGCTGTTCATCGCGGTGGAGTGAGCGTGGGCGTCACACCGGCCAGCCGGCTGCGCTCGGTCGTCGGAGACAGGACCGCAACGCCTCTGGCCAAGGCCTTCGGGATGGAGATCGTCGACGACCTCCTGCGGCACTACCCGCGGCGCTACGTCGCCCTCGGCGAGCTCAGCGACCTCTCCGACCTGCAGGTGGGTCAGTACGCCACGGTCATGGCGCGGGTCGTGGAGTCGGTCAACAAGACCTTCGGGCCGGGTGGTCGCAAGGTCCGCACCGAGGTCGTCGTCACGGACGGCACCGCGTCGCTGACCCTCACCTTCTTCCAGCAGAAGTGGCGTCGCGCGCAGCTCGCCCCGGGCACGGTGGGGTTGTTCGCCGGAGTCGTCGGGCGGTTCCGCAACCAGCTGCAGCTCACCCACCCGATGTTCGACCCGGTGCAGGACGACGACGGCGTGCCCGACCCCGACGGTCGGGTCGCTCGCGGCATCGTCCCCATCTACCCCGCGAGCAAGGGGGTCGACTCCTTCGCCCTCGAGAAGGCCGTCGCTCAGGTGCTGGCGGTCACCGACGTCGAGGACCCGCTGCCCGACGACGTCCGGGCCGCGCGCGACCTGCCCGGCATCGAGCAGGCACTGGAGTGGATCCACCGTCCGCGTCGTCCGGAGCAGTGGCGCAGGGCCCGCGAACGGTTCCGGTTCGAGGAGGCGTTCGTCATCCAGACGGTCTTCGCCCAGCGACGGCACTCCGCCGCGCTCGACGTCGCCGCGGCCCGCCCCCGCCGCGCAGGGGGGATCCTCGACGCCTTCACCGAGCGTCTGCCGTTCACCCTGACCGACGGACAGCGCAGCGTCGTCGAGGAGATCGCGTCCGACCTCGCCGCCGCACGACCGATGCACCGCCTCCTGCAGGGAGAGGTCGGCTCGGGCAAGACGATCGTCGCGC
The DNA here is from genome assembly GCF_039531385.1 of Aeromicrobium halocynthiae. NCBI lineage: Bacteria > Bacillati > Actinomycetota > Actinomycetes > Propionibacteriales > Nocardioidaceae > Aeromicrobium > Aeromicrobium halocynthiae. Next base: position 116,071 of record NZ_BAAAPY010000004.1, read on the forward strand.
TCATGGCGATGCTGCAGGTCGTCGACGCCGGCGGCCAGGCCGCCCTGCTGGCACCGACGGAGGTGCTCGCAGCGCAGCACCACCGCGGCATCACCGCGATGCTGGGTGATCTCGCCGCCGGTGGGATGCTCGGCGGCGCCGAGCACTCGACCCGCGTGCGCCTGCTGACCGGCTCGATGTCCGCAGCCGCCAAGCGCGAGGCTCTGCTCGACGCGGCGTCCGGGGCGGCAGGGATCGTCATCGGCACCCACGCCCTCATCCAGGACTCGGTGCAGCTGGCCGACCTCGGGCTGCTCGTGGTCGACGAGCAGCACCGCTTCGGGGTCGAGCAACGCTCGGCCCTCGTCGACCGGTCCGCCGTCACCCCGCACGTCCTCGTCATGACCGCCACACCGATCCCGCGGACGATCGCGATGACCGTCTTCGGCGACCTCGAGACGTCCACGCTCCGAGAGCTCCCCGCAGGACGTCAGCCCATCCAGACCAACGTCGTGCCGATCGCCGACAAGCCCGCCTGGCTCGACCGGGCGTGGGAGCGGGTGGTCGAGGAGGTGCGCAAGGGACGCCAGGCGTACGTCGTGGTCTCGCGGATCGGTGCGGCCGACGAGGACCGCGACGGGACGGACCGTGCCGAGGGAGTGGCGCCCACGCGCTCGCTCGTCGACGTCCACGCCGAGCTCGCCTCGGGGCCGCTGAGCGAGCTGCGCCTCGGCGTGCTGCACGGGCGGCTCGCGCCCGATGAGAAGGACGCAGTCATGGCGGCCTTCGCCGCCGGCGAGATCGACGTCCTGGTGGCCACCACCGTGGTCGAGGTCGGTGTCGACGTCCCCAACGCCACCGTCATGGTCGTCCTCGACGCCGACCGCTTCGGCATGAGCCAGCTGCACCAGCTGCGCGGCCGGGTCGGTCGGGGCAGCGAGCCCGGGCTCTGCCTGCTCGTGACCGAGGCCGACGCCGCCTCCCCGGCGGCCGAGCGCCTCGTGGCCGTCGCCGGCACGCTCGACGGGTTCGAGCTGTCGCACCTGGACGCCGCGCTGCGTCGCGAGGGCGACGTGCTCGGGGCGAGCCAGTCGGGCCTGCGCTCGAGCCTGCGCCTGCTGTCCGTCGTGAAGGACGAGTCCGTCATCGCCGACGCCCGCGAGGCGGCCACCGTCGTGGTCGAGGCCGACCCCGCCCTGGACTCGCTCCCCGCGCTGCGCGCCGCCGTCGCCCGGCTCGAGGAGACCCGGCAGGCCGAGTACCTGGAGCGCACGTGACGCGGATCATCGCCGGGGAGTGGGGCGGACGCCGGCTTCGCACGCCGCCCGGCGACGGGACCCGGCCGACGTCGGACCGCGTGCGCGAGTCGATGTTCCAGACGCTGGAGTCGATGCTGGGCGGGCTGGAGACCGTCCCGTTCCTCGACCTGTTCGCCGGGTCCGGGGCGCTCGGGCTGGAGGCGGAGTCGAGGGGTGGCATCGGCGACCTCGTCGAGAGCGACCGGCGAGCCGCGGCGGTCGTCGCCGCGAACATCGCCGACCTCGGCGCCGAGTCGCGTCTGCACCGCACGACGGCCCAGCGCTTCCTGACCGGCCGATCGCTCGGCGACTGGGGGCTGGTCTTCCTGGACCCTCCGTACGCCATGGCGACCGAGCGCGTCCACGACCTGCTCGCGATGCTGGCAGCGGACGACAACCTGCTGGGTGGCGCCGTGCTCGTCGTCGAGCGGTCCACCCGGACGCCGTTCGCCTGGCCGCAGGGGTACGAGCCGGTCAAGGACAAGGCGTACGGCGAGACGACGCTTTGGTACGGTCGGCCCGTCCTCCAGACCGCCCCTTCCGGACCCAGGAGCGCCCCGTGACCAAGGTCGTCTGCCCCGGCTCGTTCGATCCCGTCACGAACGGACACCTCGACATCGTGGGCCGTGCCTCCCGCCTGTTCGACGAGGTGGTGGTGGCCGTGCTGGTCAACCGGAGCAAGCAGAGCCTGTTCTCGCTCGAGGAGCGGATCGACATGTTGCGCCGGGCGACGTCCCACCTGCCGAACGTCACCGTCGACTCCTTCCAGGGTCTGCTCGTCGACTTCTGCACCGAGCACGGCATCTCGGCGATCGTGAAGGGGCTGCGCGCGGTCTCCGACTTCGACTACGAGCTGCAGATGGCGCAGATGAACGGCAGCCTGACCGACGTCGACACCGTCTTCATCCCCACCAGCCCCGAGTACTCCTTCCTGGCCTCGAGCCTCGTCAAGGAGGTCGCCAAGGGCGGGGGAGACGTCAGCGGGCTCGTCCCGGACTTCGTGCTGGAGCGGATGACCGAGGCCTTCGAGCAGGACTGACGCCGCCTCAGTCCGGCAGGGTGGGCATCGCCGTCGGACGGCGTCTCCCGACCTGGGCCGCGCGCCGCACCGCCTGCGAGCCGTAGCGGTCGCGCACGGCGTCGAGGACGTCGTCGAGAGGACGCGTGTCGGACTCCCCGAGCGGCAGGGCGAGCTGCTCGCCGTGGTCGTCGAGGCCGCTGAGCTGCACCCCCACCAGCGTGATGCCGCGCTCGCGGATCTCCTGGTCACGCGCGTCGAGCAGGCCCAGCGCCGTCTCGAGCACGACGTGGGTGTGGGCGGTGGGCCGGGTGAGCGTGCGCGAGGCCGTGGACGACGTGAAGTCCGCGAACCGCACCCGCAGCACGACGGTGGAGGCGGTGCGGCCGGCGTCGCGCACCCGGCCGCAGACCCGGTCGACGAGCGCCCCGAGCACCGCGCGGACGTCCTCGGAGGATCGTTCGGTCGGGCCGAGCGCGTGCTGGGCTCCCATGGAGCGTCGGCGGGCCCGCGTCTGGACGCGCCGCGGGTCCTCGCCGGAGGCGAGCGTGAGCAGGTGACTCGCCGCCGCCGGGCCGACGAGGGTCGCCAGCTCGGCGTGCTCGAGGCGCGCGACGTCGGCGATGGTGCGCAGCCGGACCGCGTGCAGACGCTCGGTGGTCTTGGGCCCGACGCCCCAGAGCGCCTCGACGGGCAGGGCGTGCAGGAAGCGTCGCTCGTCGTCGAGGGGGACGACCAGCAGTCCGTCGGGCTTGGCCATGGCACTGGCGACCTTGGCGAGGTACGTGGTGCGCGCCACCCCGACGGAGATGGGCAGGCCGACCCGCTCGCGCACGTCACGGCGCAGGCCGGCCGCGATCGACGACGGCAGGCCCCTGATCCGGCGCAGGCCGCCGACCTCGAGGAACGCCTCGTCGATGGAGACGCCCTCGACGAGCGGAGTGGTGTCGGCGAAGACCGCGAAGACCTCCTTGCTCGCCGCCGCGTAGGCGCCCATGCGCGGTCGCACGACGACGGCGTGCGGACACAACCGCAGCGCCTGGCGTCCACCCATCCCGCCACGCACCCCGTGGGCGCGGGCCTCGTAGGAGGCGGCCATGACGACGCCACCGCCGACGATGACGGGGCGCCCGCGGAGGGTGGGATCGTCACGCTGCTCGACGGAGGCGAAGAAGGAGTCGAGGTCGGCGTGCAGGACCGTCCCCTCGCGCCCCGCACTCGTCGCCGTCACGTCGCCATGCTCCCACCGTGCTCCGACAGCGACCCGCGACGTGCGAGCGCGCGAGGAGCCGGTGCCGCGCGTCCGCCAGCGGATTGGTGTCGACGGGCTGGGCCGAGGTAGCATGGACGACGGCCTGCTCGCAGGCCACGATGTGCTGTGCTCTCGACGGACGGATCAGACGTGCTTGCCGGACCACTCGTCGTCGACACCCACGTGCTGGGGCGTCGACCGGGGACCGAACGGGCCTATGAGAAGACCGTCGAGGCACCAGCGGATCTGGGTCACGACGTCATCGGCGTGCCCGAGGGTTCCACGATCGACCTCGCGTTCCGGCTCGAGGCGGTCATGGACGGGGTGCTGGTCACCGGCACCGCCTCGGCACGGACGGTCGGTGAGTGCGTTCGGTGCCTGGCGGAGATCGACGAACCCCTCGTCGTGGACTTCCAGGAGCTGTGCGTCTACGAGCCGGTCGCGACCGGTGAGGACGCCGACGACGAGATGGCCCTCGAGGACGACCTGCTCGACCTCGAACCCGTCCTGCGGGACGCGGTGGTGCTGGCGCTACCGTTGAACCCGTTGTGTGGCCCGGACTGCCCGGGACTGTGCCCCGACTGCGGAGCACGGCTCGCGGACGACCCAGGACACACACACGGCGAGGCCGTCGACCCCCGGTGGGCGAGCCTGAGCCAGCTCAAGACAGAGATGAACGAGCCGGGCACCAGCCCGGACAGTCCCAAGGAGTAATCGTGGCGGTCCCGAAGCGCAAACTCTCGCGCAGCAACACGCGTCACCGTCGGTCGCAGTGGAAGACCACCGCGCCGCAGCTGGCGAACTGCGCCAACCCCTCGTGCGGGGCGAAGGTGCTCCCGCACCGCGCCTGCGGCGAGTGCGGCCAGTACGGCGCCCGCGGCGAGCGTCGCCAGGTCCTCTGACCTGACGGTGTCCGCGTCCCTGGACGCGTTGCGTGACGTGCTCGGTGTCCCCGACCTGGACACCGAGCTGCTCACGCATGCGCTGACGCACCGCTCCTACGCCTACGAGCACGACGGCGTGGCGCACAACGAGCGCCTCGAGTTCCTCGGTGACTCCGTGCTCGGGCTGGTCATCACCGACGCGCTCTTCACCACCCATCCCGAGCTGCCGGAGGGCCGCCTCGCGAAGCTGCGCTCGGCCGTCGTCAGCGCCAAGGCCCTCGCCGAGGTGGCCGAGGTCCTCGGCCTGGGCGAGCACCTGCGGCTCGGTCGCGGCGAGGAGACCACCGGGGGACGTCGCAAGCCCTCGATCCTGTCCGACACGGTCGAGGCCGTCCTCGGCGCGATCTACGTGCAGTTCGGGATCGAGCGGTCGGCGGAGGTCATCCACCGGGTCTTCGACCCCTTCCTCGCGCGCGCCGCCGACCTCGGCGCCGGGCTGGACTGGAAGACGTCGCTGCAGGAGATCGCCGCCGACCACGGACTCGGGGTCCCGGAGTACGCCATCACCAGCACCGGCCCCGACCACGACCGCACCTTCAGCGCCCGGGTCCACCTGCGGGTCCGCGTCTACGGCGAGGGCGTCGGCCGCTCCAAGAAGGAGGCCGAGCAGAAGGTCGCGGAGATCGCCTGGCGCTCGTTGCAGGCCGAGCTCGAGCCGGCCGACGCCGTCGATGCCTGAGCTCCCCGAGGTCGAGGTCGTCCGCCGCGGTCTCGAGGACCACGTCGTGGGTCGCACGATCACCGCCGTCGACGTGCTCGAGCCCCGCTCCCTGCGACGTCACCTGCCGGGTCCGGCGGACTTCGTGGCCCGCCTCCGGGCGCGCACGATCGTGGCCGCCCGCCGTCGCGGCAAGTACCTGTGGCTCGCGCTCGACGACGACGTCCACGGCGACGCGGTGCTGTGCCACCTCGGCATGAGCGGCCAGATGCTCATCAGCGACGCCGACGCCCCCGACCCTCGGCACCTGCGGGTCCGCCTGCGCCTCGACGACGGTCGCGAGCTGCGCTTCTGCGACCAGCGGATCTTCGGTGGGCTCGCCATCAGCGAGGACGGCGCGGTGCTGCCACCGGAGATCACGCACATCGCCCGCGACCCCCTCGACGTCGCCTTCGACCCGGGCGGGTTCGCGACGTCGCTGCGTCGGCGGCAGACGGGCGTCAAGCGCGCCCTGCTCGACCAGACCCTGGTCTCCGGGGTCGGCAACATCTACGCCGACGAGGCCCTGTGGCGCTCGCGCCTGCACTACGCCCGCAACACCCGCCACCTCCGTCTGCGCGAGATCGAGTCCCTCGTCGGACACGTCACCGACGTCATGACCGAGGCGCTGGCGCAGGGCGGGACGTCCTTCGACGCGTTGTACGTCAACGTCAACGGCCAGAGCGGGTACTTCGACCGCTCCCTCTCGGCGTACGGCCAGGAGGGACGCCCCTGCCCACGCTGCGGGACCCCGATCCGCCGCGACGCCTTCATGAATCGTTCGTCCTTCACCTGTCCGCGGTGCCAGCCGCGCCCCCGCAACGGGCGCTGGTGAGGGCCGGGCGCGCTCGCTCCGCTTCGCGCTCGTTCCCCGCCACTCGCAGAGCTCGCGTCGGGGCCGGCCCGCCTCGCTCCGCTCGGCCTGTGGTTCCGTGCGATCGGTCTGGACAGTGCTCACGCCTGCGTCGGGATCGGCTGACCTTGCTGCGCGCGGCCCGCGGTCGGGGAGCGAGATCGCCCGAGGGACTCTCGCGGTAGCGTGCGAGGCGTGGAAAGTCCGTACGGGATCGAGGCGCGGGCACGGATCGTGGCCGAACCTCCCAAGCGGGCGGGCCGGACGGCGTTCGAGCGCGACCGGGCACGCGTCGTGCACAGCGCTGCGCTGCGGCGGCTCTCGGCCAAGACCCAGGTGATGGGGCCCGGCACCGACGACTTCGTCCGCAACCGGCTCACCCACTCCCTGGAGGTCGCGCAGGTGGCACGCGAGCTCGGTCAGTCCCTGGGGTGCGACCCCGACGTCGTCGACTCCGCGGCTCTCTCCCACGACCTCGGGCACCCACCGTTCGGCCACAACGGCGAGGTGGCGCTCGACGCGCTCGCCCAGGAGTGCGGTGGGTTCGAGGGCAATGCCCAGACGCTGCGCATCCTGACGCGCCTGGAGTCGAAGACCTTCGCCGACGACGGTCGCAGCGTCGGCCTCAACCTCACCCGGGCCACCCTGGCGGCGTGCGTGAAGTACCCGTGGCGACGAGGCGACGACCCGCGCGGGGGACCGAAGTTCGGTGCCTACGACGACGACCTCCGGGTCTTCGAGTGGGTGCGCCACGGAGCACCTGATCGTCGCCGGCCGATCGAGGCGCAGGTGATGGACCTCGCCGACGACATCGCCTACTCGGTGCATGACGTCGAGGACGGCGTGGTCGGAGGCTGGTTCTCGCTGGTCCCGGGGTCGCTCGACCTCGCCGCCGTGCACGACGTCGCCCGCGCCTGGTACGACTCCGCGGTCACCGACGACCGGCTCGACGCCGCCCTCGCGCGGTTGCAGGCGATGCCCGAGTGGCCGCGGGCACCCTTCGACGGCGGTCGCCGGTCCCACGCGGTGCTCAAGAGCCTGACCAGCGCCCTCATCGGTCGGTTCGCGACGGCCGCCCAGCACGCGACCGTCGCCACGTGGGGCGCCGGTCCCCTGACGCGCCATCGCGCCGACCTGGAGGTCCCGCAGGGGACGCTCGACGAGATCGTGCTCCTGAAGTCGGTGGCGGCACGTTACGTCATGCTGTCCGAGGACCGCGCCGTCGAGCTGGCCGAGCAGCGCTCGCTCGTCGAGTCACTCGTCGCCTGCCTGGTGGAGACCGGCGACGAGCACCTCGAGCCGGAGTTCGCCACCGACCTCGCCGCGGCCGCCGACGACGCCGCCGCCCGCCGTGTCGTCATCGACCAGGTGGCGAGTCTCACCGACGTCTCGGCGGTCGTGTGGGCGCGCCGCCTGCTCGGTTGACGTCCGGCCTAGGATCGGCACGTGGCGGGACGCATCAAGGACGAGGACATCCAGCTCGTCCGCGAACGCGCGCGCATCGACGAGGTCATCGAGCAGTACGTGACGCTGCGTCGCAGCGGTTCGGCCCAGGTGGGGCTGTGCCCGTTCCACGACGAGAAGTCGCCGTCCTTCAACGTCCGGACCGCGCAGGGCTTCTACCACTGCTTCGGGTGCGGCGCCTCGGGCGACGTCTTCACCTTCCTGCGCGAGATCGAGGGCCTCGGGTTCGTGGAGTCGGTCGAGCGCCTCGCCGCCAAGTACGGCATCCAGCTGCGGTACGAGGAGGGCCAGGCGCCTGGCCCCAGGCGTGACCCACGCCAGCGCCAGCGGCTGCTCGAGGCCCATCGGCTGGCCGGGGAGTTCTACGCCGAGACCCTCGGGTCGGCCCCGGAGGCCTCGATCGGACGTCAGTTCGTCACCGACCGTGGCTTCGACCAGGCCGCGGCCCGCCTGTTCGGCATGGGGTGGGCGCCCCGGTCGGGCGAGGCGCTCGTGGCGCACCTTCGAGGCAAGGGCTTCAGCGACGACGAGCTCGTCGTCGGGGGTCTGGCCCGACGGTCCCAGAGGGGGCTCAACGACGTCTTCCAGGGACGGCTGCTGTGGCCCATCCGGGAGATGACGGGGGAGATCATCGGGTTCGGTGGGCGTCGGATGTTCGACGACGACTTCATGAAGGGCAAGTACGTCAACACCTCCGAGACGCCCATCTACAAGAAGAGCCAGGTGCTGTACGGCATCGACCTCGCCCGCCGGCAGATCTCCAGCACCAGCCAGGCGGTCGTCGTGGAGGGCTACACCGACGTCATGGCCTGCCACCAGGCCGGCGTCCTCACGGCCGTCGCGACGTGCGGCACGGCGTTCGGCGTCGACCACGCCAAGATCCTGCGCCGCATCCTGCTCGACCACGGCACCCTGCACGGGGAGGTCATCTTCACCTTCGACGGTGACGAGGCCGGCCAGCGCGCGGCGATGAAGGCGTTCGAGGGGGACCAGGCGTTCCAGGCCCAGACCTACGTCGCCGTCGAGCCCCGCGGCATGGACCCGTGCGACCTCCGCCTCGCCGACGGGGACGCGGCCGTGCGCGACCTCGTCGCGTCGCGGGTGCCGCTGTACCGCTTCGTGCTGGAGAACCTCCTCGAGCGCTACGACCTCGACCGCGCCGACCAGCGCATCGACGCCGTCCGGGAGGCCGTCGGACTCACGTCCGCGATCCGTGACCGCAGCAAGGTCGAGGAGTTCCTGCGGGAGATCGCCTCGCGAGTGGGGGTCGAGGTCGACGTCGTCCGATCCGAGCTGCGTCGGCACAGACCGGCGGCGGCCAGGACGTCGCCCTCGACGGCAGCGGCGTCGGCGGAGCCGGCGCCGGAGGCACCCGCGGCACCGTTCGTCAGCTTCGGGGCGCCGCAGTTCGCGCCCGAGCGCGAGGCGCTCAAGGCGGTCGTGCAGTTCCCGCACCTCGCCAAGGCGCACCTCGCGGACGTGCACGAGAACGACTTCACCCACCCGGTGGCGCAGGAGCTGTGGCGTCGGATCGCCGCCGAGGGCGTGCCCGCTGCTCCTGACGCCGGGTGGGTGCCGAGGTTGTCCGACGGACTGGCCTCCGACGACCTGCGTCGCGTGCTGGCCGTCGCGGCCGTCGAACCGCTGGCCACCAGCGAGGCAGCCACCGGGGCCGTCGTCGCCTCCACCATCGTGGCGCTGCAGCTGCTCACGCTCGAGCGCGCCATCACCGACCTGAAGTCGAAGCTGCAGCGCACCAACCCTGTCGAGCAGGCGGACGCGTACAACCGGATGTTCGGTGAGCTGATCGCCCTGGAGCAGCAGAAGCGGGAGATGCGCGAGCGGTCGCTCGGCGACTGACGCCCGGACGGGCCGGGTCCACAGGCCCGAGACGCCGGACCCGTCGTCCACAGGCGCGACGGCGGCTCGTGGCCGCGGTGCTCCGACATCGGCAGGCTCGCTCCATGAGCCACGTGCTGCGCGACCTCCTCGCCGAACCGAGCCTCCCGGCCGACGTCGAGAGGAGGCTCGCCCGCGCCAGTCGCGACGGTGACGTCGCAGCCCGACGAGAGCTGGTCCGACGGAGCCTGAGGCTCGTCGCGATGCGGGTCCGGGCCCTCGGGTTCACGCCGGCCGAGACCGACGACGCGCTCCAGGAGGGCGTCGTGGCACTTCTCGCCGCCGTGGGGCGGTTCGACCCCGACCGGGGAGCCCGTCTGGCGACGTTCGCCTGGCCGCGGATCGGTGGTGCGCTGCTGAGGTGGCGCGAGCGCGACACGCGTATGGTCCCGTGCGCGCCGGAGGAGCTTCCCGAGCGTCGTGACCCCGCCCCTTCAGCGGTCCCACGCCTGGCCGTGGACGCGCTGCTGTCGACGTTGTCGCCCCTGGAGCGATCGGTCGTGTGCGCTCGCCACGGCCTGGGGGAGCGAGCCGGTCCCTGCACCTGGGACGAGGTGGGGATGCGCGTCGGTCTGAGCGCGTCGACCGCACGTCGCGTCGAGGCACGGGCGATGTCACGTCTGCGGCGTGGTGTTGGTACAGTTGGCGACCGTGCTCCCCGCCAACGGGAGTCGATCCCCCATAGCTCAATTGGCAGAGCATTCGACTGTTAATCGAAGGGTTTCTGGTTCGAGTCCAGATGGGGGAGCGCGACCGGGCCCGGTCGACCACCGATGGTGGTCGGCAGGGCCCGATGCGTCGCCGCGGGACGGCGCAGGGCGTCTCAGTCGACGACGAGGTCCTTGAACCAGGAGTCCGTCACGTAGTCGGTCTCCCACCCCAGCGAGCGGTAGAGCTGGTCGGCGCCGGTGGGGGAGTCGGCGTCGACCTCGAGACCGACGCGGTTGCGTCCGCGCTGGGCGGCGTCGGCGATCACGGTGCCCAGCAGCGACTTCGCCACCCCGCGTCCGCGTGCGTGGCGGTTCACGCCGATGTACTCGACGTACGTGCCCTCGGGGCCGTCGTCCTTGCCGGGCAGGACCGAGCAGACGACCGTCCCGGCCGGGACCCACTCGCCGGCGTCGTCCGTGACGTACGCCAGCCACCACTGGTCCCACCGATGCCCGGGCTCCTCGCGCATCCGTTGCACGAACTCCGGGAACGACTCGCGGTAGTTGTTGAAGTGGTCCTCGAAGGACGTCTCCAGCATGTGGTGCACGACCTGCAGGTCGGCGGCCACTGGCTGGCCGTTCTCGTGCTTCTCGACGGTGCGGACGTAGACGCCCTCGCGGGGTCGCAGGTCGGCGTCACCGTCCTGCACGGGCCGCTCCATGTGCAGCCACGTCCGCCGCTTGCGGTACCCCGCCTCGTGGAGCCAACGCGCCTGTCGCTCGTCGCCGGCGAACGGACTCTCGTCGAGACGCGTCTGCTCGACGGTCCGCACGCGCGCCATCAGCAGCGCGGCCTCCTCCGCCCAGGCGTAGAACCGTCGGGCGATCTCGTCGATCTCGGCGACGTCCCGGTCGAAGTAGCCCCACACCAGAGCGCGTCCGGCCGCGCGGTCGTGGACGGTGATCCAGGCGCGCGGCACGTCGTCGGGGCCGACGGCGACGAGCTGGCGACGCGTCCACGACGCCTGTCCCGCGACCTCGTTCTCGATGCCCTCCGGATCGACGTGCGCCTCGCCGGTGCCCTGCAGCTCGTCGAGGTGTCGCAGCGCCACGAGGGCCTCGACGTCGCCGTAGCCAGGAGGTCGTGCCTGCCATGGCGCGGGCAGCTCCGGCGGGCCGGGTTCGGTCGGGGGCGTGACGTCGTCAGTCGGGTGCATCGGACCCTAGCCTCCCATCCCCGAGGGGTCGGCGGGTGACGCGCACCCCTGATCGTCGGCCACCGAGGCCGCACCGCAGCGCGGCGAGGGGACGTGGTCCAGCCGGACCGCGCCCCTCTCGATCCGTAGACCGCAGGGGTCAGGGAATGCGTCGCACGACGTAGTTGCTGCTCCAGATCTTCTCGAGCTTGACGCTCTGGCCGGTGCGCGGCGAGTGCCAGATCCGGCCCTTGGAGTGGTAGATGCCGACGTGGTACGCCTTGCCGCCGTTGAGGAAGAAGACGAGGTCGCCCTTGCGCTTGCGGTTCTTCCTGATGCTCTTGCCCTGCCGCATCTGGTCGCCGGCGGTGCGCTTGAGGTTGCCTGCCTTGGCCTTCTTGAACACGTACTGAGTGAAGCCCGAGCAGTCGAAGCCGGAACGCGGCGAGGTGCCGCCGTAGCGGTAGGGCGTGCCCTTAAGGTCCTTCGCGATCGCGAGGACGCGGGTCTTCTCTCCCTCAGTCAGAGCGTTGGCGGGTGCGGCGACGGCGACGGGGCCGAGCAGCGAGACGATCAGGACGGCGGCGCACGCGAGTGCACGACGAGTAGGTCGCATGGTGATTCCTTCACCGCCTGCGAGACGTGACCTGTCGGGCTCGTGCTGAAAGATGCACGCCACGCGTGGTGGTTCGCCCCGAGTGCCAGGTCGTCGACCTGGACACGTGCTGCTCGGCTGTCCCGTTCCACCCTGTCTCGAGGAGGGGCACGGTCGGGGGTGGACTCGGCGCGACCGGCTGGGCTTCTCTTGGTTGAAGCCTGGACGACCATAGAGGTCTTCCGAGGCTCTGACCATCGTTTCGCGGTGTGACGACCCGCACGTGTGACGTGCGACTCGGGGTCAGAGCCAGCCTTGGCGCTCCGCTGCATGCGCCGCTTCCACCCGGGTGGACCCGCCCAGCTTGCCCATCGCCGAGGAGAGATGGTTGCGGACCGTGCCTCCCGACAGGTGGACCCGGGCGGCGATGTCGCTCACCGACGCCCCGCCCAGGGCCTCTCGCAGGACGTCGCGCTCGCGGTCGGTCAGGGGGTTCGCGGCTCCGGCGAGCGACTCCGCAGCCAGGGCCGGGTCGACCACCCGCAACCCGGCGTGGACCCGCCGCACGGCGTCGGCCAGCTCGGTGGCCGGTGTGTCCTTGACGACGAAGCCGCTGGCACCGGACTCCAGTGCCTTGCGCAGGTAGCCGGGTCGGCCGAAGGTGGTGACGATCAACGAGCGACATCCGATGCCTGCCTCGTGCAGCGAGGCGGCGACGGCGAGCCCGTCGAGCCCTGGCATCTCGATGTCGAGAAGACAGACATCGGCGCGAGACGTCCGCGCAGCCTCGACGACCTCGTCGCCCCGGCCGACCTGCGCCACGACCTCGAGGTCGTCCTCGAGGGCGAGCAGTGCCGCGAGTGCACCGCGGACCAGCGCCTGGTCGTCGGCGAGCAGCAGCCGGATCGTCACAGCGTCACCTCCACCCGTGTGCCGACGCCGCGCGCGCCCTCGACCAGATCACCCGGGCCGACGACGAGCCGGCCGCCCGCGGCGGCGACCCGCTCGCGGATGCCTCTTAGTCCGTTGCCCTCACTCGCGTCGCCGAGCCCGGCCCCGTCGTCGGTCACGACGAGCGAGGTGGACCCGAGGTGGATCACGCAGTGTCGCGCCCCGCTGTGTCGGACGACGTTCGTGACGGCCTCGCGCAGGACCCAGGCGAGCAGGATCCGGTGGCGGGGGTCGGCCACCTCGGGATCCTCGGGGAGGTCGGCGGCGAGCCCGGCCCCGTGGAGGGCGACCGATGCCGCCGTCAGCTCCTCGTCGAGCCGCGCCACGCGCAGGCCCGCCACCGTCGCGCGAATCTCGGCGAGCGCCGTGCGGGTGAGCCGGCGGATGTCGTCGAGCTCCGCCTTCGCGCGCGCAGGGTCGTCCTCGACGAGCCGCTGCGCCAGCTCGGACTTGACCGTGATGACGGTGAGGCTGTGCCCGAGGACGTCGTGGACGTCGCGAGCCACGCGCTCGCGCTCGGAGACGAGGTCGACGTGCCGAGCCATGGCCCGGTGCTCGGCGCCCCGCTCTTCCAGGACCCTGACCATGGCGGTGGAGACGAGCACTAGGCCGACGATGACCGTGAAGAACCAGTGTTCCTCTGCGGACCCAGCCACGACGGGAGTCAGGGCGGTGACGAGCAGCGCCAGGGCGCTGACGGCCGCGGCGGCACGCAGGGACAGCCCGAACATCGCGAAGGACACCACGAACGCCATCAGTCCGAGCGCCTCGACGCCGATGACCCACGCGGGGACCACGGCGATCAGCAGCAGGAGCACGAGCACGCGGGTGGAGAACCGGTGGACGTCGGCCGGGCCCGAGCGACGGTCCATGCCCCACAGTCCGGCGACGTAGACGGCAGCGAACACGACGATCGCGGTGGCCGCAGCCGCCTTCACCGGACCGGGTGCCGCGACCTGGGCGACCTCGCGGAGGGGAAAGCCGAGGAAGACGAGCCAGATGGCGCCCATGACCCAGCCCCAGCGCTCCCACGGGTCCCGTGCGCCGGCGTCGGACGCGGTGACCGAGGCCGGCCCGGGCTCGACCGCGGCCTGGGTCTCCAGGGATGCGGCGGTCACTGGCGACCCCGTCCCCGCCGCACGAGGAGCACCGTGACGACCGCCATGATCAGTGTCCACGCCCCCACGTTAAGGGCCAGTGTCCACAGCGCGTCGTGCCCGGGCGGCCCGCCCGACGTGTTCGCGACCTCGCCACCGGTGACCGGGTAGCGCGCCAGCCCGGCGTACCCGTAGAGGGGTGTGAAGCGGGCGATCTCCAGGAGCGTCCCGGACAGCGGCACGAACAGGTTGCCGAAGAACCCGAGGGCGACGATCGATCCGCTCGCGGCGCTGACCGCGGCCTCGGAGCGGAACGCCAGCCCGAAGGCGAGGCCCCACAGGGCGAAGAGTGTGGACCCGACGATGACCACCACGGCACTCAGGACCCAGCCCGCAGCAGTCGCCTCCGCCCCGGTCGCCGCGCCGAGGACGTAGATGACGGCGACGGGCGCCGTCGCGATCGAGACGGCGACGACCGCCTTGACGGCGACGTACTGCCCGTCCGACATCGGGGTGAGGCCGAGCTGGCGGCCCCAACCCTGCATGCGTTCGACCGCGGACATCCCGCCCAGTCCCGAGGTGGCCACGACGGCGCCGTAGCTCGCCATGGAGATCATGATGTACATCGTCACGTTGCCGTCGCCCAGGCGTGCGTCGCCGAAGTCCTGGGCCGCGCCGAAGATCAGGTAGAAGAAGGCGGGCAGCGCGACGATGAACAGCAGGCTGACGTAGTCGCGCAGGGTCCGCAGGAGCTCCAGCCGGGCGTAGGTGGTGTTCATCGGCCGTCCTCCTGCTCCGGGGCTGCGGTGATCTGCAGGAAGGCCGACTCCAGCGATCCGGAGGAGATCTCGAGGTCTCTCGCGTCGAGCTCGGTCAGGAGCAGCCGGGCGACGCTGTCGGAATCGCTGGAGTGCACGGTGATGCGGTCTCCCTCCAGCCCGACGTCGAGGGCGGCCGGGTGCGCCCGCACCCGTCTCGCCGTCGTGACGGGGTCGTCGCAGGTTGCGCTCACGACCCGTCCGCTCGCCTGGGCCCGGATGTCGTGGGTGGTGCCGTCGGCGACGACTCGTCCACCGGCCATCATCACGATGCGCTGGGCGAAGGCGTCGGCCTCCTCGAGGTAGTGGGTGGCGAACACGACGGTGCGGCCGGCGTCGGCGTCGGCGCGCATCGTGCTCCAGAACGACCGGCGCGAGGTGACGTCCATGCCGGCGGTGGGCTCGTCGAGGACGATGAGGTCAGGATCCGGCAGCAGCGCGAGGGCGTAGCGGAGCCGTTGCTGCTCCCCGCCGGAGCACTTCGCGACGCGTCGGTCGGCCACGGTGGCGAGGTCGGCCTGGGCGAGCACCCCCTGCACCCCGCGGTGGGTCGCGTAGGTCGAGGCGATCATGCGGACCGTCTCGGCCACCGTGAGGTCGCGGAGCAGGCCTCCGGTCTGCAGGACGGCGGAGACGCGACCGTCCGCGATCGCCCTGCGCGGAGCCTGGCCGTGGACACGCACCGAGCCACCGGTCGGCTCGGTCAGGCCGAGGACCATGTCGAGGGTCGTGGTCTTGCCTGCGCCGTTCGGTCCGAGGAGCGCGACGATCTCGCCCGGCTGCACCAGCAGGTCGATGCCGTCGACGGCGCGGACCGAATCGCGCTCCCGGGTGGAGAAGGTCTTGGTGAGGTCTCGGAGCTCGAGGGCAGCGGTCGTCGCGGTGCTCATGTCCTCATCGTCGATGCGCGTCCGTCCCGCGCGCCATCGCCGATCGTCATGAGTCACCCATGACATCCGTCATGGGCCTAGGCTGCACGCATGGAGGAGCGATCGTGGCCCGCGAAGGGACCGGCGTCGTACTTTCCGTCGATCGAGCGCACCTACGGTCAGCCGATCCAGCACTGGCTCGACGTCATCGCCGAGCACCCCGAGGATGCGCACGGCCAGGCAGTAGCCCGGCTGAAGTCGGACCACGGCCTGGGCCACGGCCACGCGAACGCCCTCGTCGCCTGGTACCGCGCCGAGCAGCGAGCCGGCGAGCAGTAGTCTGACCCGGTCCGGGGCGGTAGCTCAGCCGGTCAGAGCAGAGGACTCATAATCCTTGGGTCGTGGGTTCGAGCCCCACCCGCCCCACGGTCGTGCTGGGCGCCCCGAGGGACGAGGGGTGTCCAGCGGGACCGTGTGCTGAGCGCGAGAACCCCTTGGGTGGGGGTACCCCCTGCACGGAGCGCAGCGCAGTGCTTGGGGGATCGAGCCCCACCCGCCCCACTCGTCGCATCCGTCTAGCACCCAGGGTGTGACTGCGCTCACAGGACGAGGCATACTGGAACCCGCCTCTTCACGAGAGGGGCGACTGCGTTCCACGACACCGAGGGGCAAGGGGCTGCCATGAACTCGCTCGTCCTGCTGGTCATCGGACTGGCCATCTTCACCGCCGGGTACCTGGTCTACTCCAAGTACCTCTCCGAGCGGGTCTACCAGCTCGACGCGGCGCACACGACGCCCGCGCACGAGCTCAGCGACGGGGTCGACTACGTCCCCACCAACAAGTTCGTGCTGTGGGGCCACCACTTCACCTCGGTGGCCGGCGCCGCGCCCATCGTCGGGCCGGGCATCGCCGTCATCTGGGGCTGGCTGCCTGCCTTCCTGTGGGTCACCGTCGGCACCGTGTTCTTCGCCGGCATGCACGACCTCGGCGCACTGTGGGCCTCCGCGCGCAACCGTGGACAGTCGATCGGCACGCTCTCGGGTCGATACATCGGGCCGCGCGGGCGCAACCTCTTCCTCGTGGTCATCTTCCTGCTGCTGCTCATGGTCATCGCGGCCTTCGCCGTGGTCATCACGGACCTGCTGATCGGGACGCCGTCGTCGGTGATCCCGGCCTGGGGCGCGATCGCCGTTGCCGCCGTGGTCGGGCAGATGATCTACCGCTGGCGGATGAACCTGCTGCTCACCACGGTCATCGGCGTCACGGCACTCTACTCGCTGATCCTGCTCGGAGACCGGTACCCGATCGAGCTCCCCGAGTCCACGCTCGGGATGTCGCCGGCGACGTTCTGGATCGTGGCGCTGTTCCTGTACGCGGGCATCGCCTCCGTCCTGCCGGTGTGGGTGCTGCTGCAGCCGCGCGACTACATCAACGGCGTCCAGCTGTTCATCGGGCTCGGCATCCTGTACGCGGCCGTGCTGTTCAGCGCCCCCACCGTCGTCGCCCCCGCCTTCAACGGCAACGTGCCCGACGGCACGCCCGGCCTGGTGCCGCTGTTGTTCGTGACGATCGCGTGCGGCGCGATCTCCGGCTTCCACGGCATGGTGTCCTCGGGCACGTCCTCCAAGCAGCTCGACAAGGAGACCGACGCACGCTTCGTTGGCTACTTCGGCGCGGTCGGCGAGGGACTCCTCGCCCTCGGCGCGATCATCGCCGCCACGGCCGGCTTCCGCACCGTCGCCGAGTGGGAGGAGGTCTACAGCGCCTTCGGCAACGGGGGCGTCGGGGCCTTCGTCGACGGCGGTGGTGCGATCGTCGAGGGTGGGCTCGGCTTGCCGGCCTCGCTCAGCGCCACGATCCTCGCCACGATGGCCGTGCTGTTCGCCGCCACCACGATGGACACCGCGGTGCGTCTGCTGCGCTTCGTCGTCCAGGAGGGCGGCGAGCTGCTGAAGGTGAACGTCAGCAAGAGCGTCGCCACGGCCATCGTGCTGATCCTCGGTCTCGGGCTCACCTTCAGCCAGGGCGCCGGCGGCGAAGGCGGCATGCGCATCTGGCCGTTGTTCGGCACCACCAACCAGCTGCTCGCGTCGCTCACGCTGTCCATCGTCGCCGTCATGCTGATGCGCAAGGGTCGCAACGCATGGCCGGCGCTCGTCCCGCTCGCCCTGGTCTTCACGATGGCGTTCTACGCGGCCATCGTTCAGCTGGGCAACCTGTACGACGCGCAGGACTGGCTGCTGCTCGGGCTCGACCTGGTCATCGTCGTCGCCGCCGTCTGGGTGGCCTTCGAGGCGGTGCTGAGCATGCGCTCGGCGCGCGCAGGGGAGAGCGAGGATGCCGAGCTCGTCGACAGGTCCTGACGGTCGGGGCCGGCGCGACGAGCCGTGTCGGCGCTGGTCGGCGTTCGTCGACGGCCTGTCGGAGTTCTACCACGCCCCGTACCGCCGGACGCTCGCGCGGGCCAAGCGCGACGAGGACGACCACTTCATGATGGTCGTGCTCGCCGACGCACTCGGCGTGCCCGACCCGGCCGCCTACCACTCCCTGGAGCTGCTGCCGGCCGTCTACCCGGAGTTCCACGCCTGGCACCGACGGCTGGGCCTGGACCGCTCGCCGCTGGAGCACGTCGGATGCTGCTGAGACTCGCCGCGCGCCGGCGGGTCCTCCTCGTCGGCGGCAAGGGCGGCGTGGGCAAGACGTCCATCGCCTCGGCCGTCGCACTGCACCGGGCCCGGTGCGGGGCGCGCGTCCTCCTGGTCTCCTCCGACCCGGCCCACAACCTCGCCCACCTGTGGGACCAGCCCGTCGGTGCCGAGCCGACGCCGGTGGTCGACCTCGACCAAGGAGGCCTCCACGCCGTCGAGATCGACCCCGAGGAGACGGTCGAGCGGCACCTCGCGGCGGTGGAGGCCACGATGCTCGCGATGCTGCCCGAACGCATGCACGGACCTGCCCGCGAGCACCTGCGGCACGCGCGGACGGCCCCCGGGACGCACGAGTCGGCCGTGCTGGAGCGGCTCGCCGAGCTCGTCGAGCTCGGCCTGGCGGAGTACGACCTCGTCGTCGTCGACACGGCGCCCACCGGGCACACGCTGCGCCTGCTGGCGCTGCCCGAGCAGCTCACCTCCTGGGCGGACGGCCTGCTGGCCAACCGTGACCGGGCCGACCGCTTCGGGGCAGCCGTGCGGGGTCTCGGTGGCGGTGACGCGGACGTCGACCGCGACGCGGAGCTGCGTCGCGTGCTGCACCGACGACGACGTCGGTTCGCGCTGCTGCGCGACACCGTCGCCGACGCCGACCTCACCGCCTTCGTCGCGGTCACGGTGGCCGAGCGGCTCCCCGTGGCCGAGACGCTCGAGCTCGTCGCGGCGCTCGACCGCCTGTCCATCCCGCTGGGTGCCGTCGTCGTCAACCGTCGCTCGCCCGCCGACGCGGGGGAGGTCCTCGCTCGTCGCCGCGATCGTGAGCGCGACCAGCTGGCGGTGCTGGTCGACGGGCTGTCCGGCCGCGACGTGCAGGAGGTGCCGCTCGTCGGCCGCGACGTCGTGGGCGTCGACGGGCTCGCCGCCCTGGTCGAGGCGCTCGAGCCGACCGCGGCGGGTCGGGGCTAGCTCGTCGGTCCCCCGTCGGGATCGAGGTCGACCTCGCGGCGGGACTCACGCTCGGTCCGCAGCGCCCGAGTCAGCTCGGCCACCTGGCGCTCGAGGGCTGCGACCGAGGCCTGCACGTCGTTCAGCGTCGCCTCGACGACCGGCTCCTCCTGCGTGCCGTGCGCCCGCAGCTGCGTCATGGAGTCGACGATGACCGCGATGAACAGGTTGAGCACCGTGAAGGCACTCACGAGGATGAACGGCACGAAGAACGCCCACGCCCACGGGTGGACCTCCATGACCGGCCGCACGATGCCCATCGACCAGCTCTCGAGCGTCATGATCTGGAACAGGCTGTAGGCCGAGCCCCCGAGGCTGCCGAACCACTCCGGGAACGTGCCCCCGAACATCGTGGTGGCCATGACGGCCCCGACGTAGAAGATGAGCATCAGCAGAGCGCCGATGGACGCCATGCCCGGGATCGCCGAGCCGAGCGCGCCGACGACGAAGCGCAGCTGGGGTGCGGCAGAGATGAGCCGGAGGATCCGTAGTGCCCGCAGCGCTCGCAGGACGGCGAGGCCCTCCGAGGCCGGCACGAGGGCGATGGAGACGACCGCCAGGTCGAAGACGTTCCACCCCGATCGGAAGAACCCTCGTCCGTGCGCGACCATCTTGAGGGCGAGCTCGACCACGAAGACGGTGAGGCACGCGACGTCGACGGCCGCCAACCAGGTGGCGGGAGCGTCACGGCGGCCCCAGTCGGTGGTCTGCAGGCCCAGGACGACCGCGTTGACGACGATGACGCCCATGACGGCGAACTGTGCGGTGCGGGACTCGACGGTGGTCGCGAGGGACCTGCGCCAGGTGCTCATCGGCTGCCTCGTGGATCGTGTGGACGTCTCGTGCGGGTGTCGGCGCCGGTACGGAGCGGGGCGGGGCGACCGACGGCTGGTCCATTCTCCGTCACCGAGTTGCCGGAGTGTCGCCCGACCCTCGCGCCGAGGGGCCCGCCACGCCAGACTGGTCCCATGACCCGCGCCGTGATCGTCGACCTCGACGGGACGCTCGTCGACGTGCGCGACATCGAGCACCACGTCTCTGGACCGGAGAAAGACTACGCGGCCTTCCATGCGGCGTCGGCCGACGCCCCGGCCGACGCCGAGGTGCTCACGGCGGTCCGGGAGGCGCACGCGTCGGGCCTCGCGGTCCTTGTGGTGACGTCACGCGAGTTCGTCTGGCGCGACCTCACCCTCGACTGGCTGGTCGCGCACGAGGTCGCCTACGACGAGCTGGTCATGAGGGTCGTCGGGGACTACCGCCCCGACCACGTGGTGAAGGCCGAGATGCTCGATCGGCTCGAGGCCGACGGGTACGTGGTGCAACGGGCGTGGGAGGACCGCGACGAGATCGCCGAGCTGTGGGCCGGTCGCGGCATCGAGGTGGTCCGGGTCGGCTGACCTCGGCAGGAGGACCCGCGGCGATCAGAGGCCGAACTCGCCTCGACGGTCCGCGGGGACGAGGTCGATCAGCTCGGGGTGGTCGCGCATGACCTTCGGGACGAAGGGGCAGTACGGCAGCACGGTGCCGCCCCGCTCGCCGATCGAGCGCAACGCCGCGACGACGAGCTCGCTGCCGACCCCTCGCCCCCCGAACTGCGGGAGGACCCGCGTGTGGGGGAGGGCGTACTCGCCGTCGTGCTCGCGGTAGTCCACCCACCCGGCGAGCTCGCCGTCGAGACGGATCTCGAACCGTGAGGCCTCGGGCACGTCCTGGATGTCGTGGGTCACCCACCCATCGTCACACCGTTCACGGCCGAATGCTGGTTCGCGGACGTCCGTGGGGCTAGACTCGGGCCAGCACGGCGCACACGCTGCTCGTACGTGCCTCGCGAGGACGCTGGGGAAGGCGGATTCTCGACCAAGGAGGCACCGATGAGCATCCCCACCCGTGGAGTTCTGTATGTCCACTCCGCGCCCTCTGCGGTGTGCCCGCACATCGAGTGGGCCATCAGCAACGTCCTCGGCGGCTCGGTCGACCTCGAGTGGTCCAGCCAGCCCGTCGAGACCGGGACCTACCGCGCCGAGCTGTCGTGGCAGGCGCCGGCAGGGTCGGCCGCATCGCTCGCGTCGGCGATGCGAGGGTGGGAGCGCGTGCGGTTCGAGGTCACCGAGGAGCCGACGGCCTCGTCGGAGGGAGCCCGCTTCTCCTACACGCCCAGCCTGGGGATCTTCCACGCCCTCACCGGTCTGCACGGCGACGTCCTGATCCCGGAGGACCGCATCAAGGCGTTCAGGGTCAAGTGCGCGCGTGGCGAGATCGCCATGGACGAGGCGCTCGACGGGTTGCTGGGCGTGGCGTGGGACGCCGAGCTGGAGCCGTTCCGCCACGCCGGCGACGGCGCTGCGGTGCGCTGGCTGCACCAGGTCATCTGATCGCGGTCATCTGATGGCGGCCGCCGCGCCTACGGGCGAGCCTCAGCCGATGGTGACGGTCTGGGGCTCCGTGGCGGTGTCGGAGGCCCGGTGCAGCATGCGGAAGTCCCGTGGGCCGGTCCTCGACGTGAACACGTTGGTCCGGTAGGTGCCGTCGGGACCGGTGACCGCGGTGACGGGGAAGTCCTCCCAGTCGGCGTCGCCCTCGCGTGCCTGGACCTGCAGGACCTCCCCGGGGGCGAGGCCGGGGAACTGCCCGGTCAGCTCGAACCGTTGTCCGGGGGCGACCTGGTTGCTCGAGACGTCGAACGTGGGCTCGTCGTCCTCCTCGTCCTCGGGCTCCTCGGTGGGCTCCGGGCTCGGGGACGGCTCGGTGGGCGGGGGGGTCGGCGTGGTCTCGGCCGGTGCCGAGATGGGCGGGAGGTCGACGCCGCCGATGCCCGTCGCCGCGACGAGGGCGGCGCCGCCGAGCCCGAGCAGGACCCCCACGAGCGCCCCGAGCACCACGAACACGCCGGCCAACTTGCTCATCGCACTGGCGCGCTGGGCGGCATGGGGGTCGCGAGGCTCGGGGGCAGGGTGGTGCAGCGTCGTCGCCGCCCCGGGACGACGAGAGCCCGGTTCCAGGACCGCGGCCACCGCGTCGGCCACGGTGCGCAGCTCGTTCACGACGTCGTCCGGCAGGTAGGTGTCGTGCCGACGGCCGAGCTCGTCGGCGACCTCGACCAGCGCGATGGAGTCCACCCCGAGGTCGACGAGCAGCGCCTCGTCGACGACCTCCTCGGCGTCGCAGTCGACGACGGCGACGAGGACGTCGGTCAGGGAGGCCCTGATCTGGGCGGCGGTGGGCACGTCGACATGCTACCGGTCCGGCCCGACGCCGGGGCTCGCAGCGACGCCCTCCGCCGGGGGTGTGAGCCACACGGTCGCGCGCGAGGGGACGGTTCGCGCACCATGGCCCCGACGACGGCCTACGCTGGGCCGATGAGCGACGGCGACGACCTCCAGTACGTGACGGTGCACGGGTACCGTCGCGCCTACCGGATGACGGGGTCGGGGCCGGCGCTGCTGCTGCTGCACGGACTCGGGTGCGACTCCTCGACCTGGGACCGGGTGATCGCCCCGCTCGCCGAGCACTTCACGGTCATCGCGCCGGACCTCCTCGGGCACGGGGCCTCCGCCAAGCCCGACGCCGACTACTCCCTCGGCGGCTACGCCAACGGGATGCGCGACCTGCTGACGATCCTCGGGATCGACAAGGTGACGGTCGCCGGACACAGCCTCGGCGGTGGCGTCGCGATGCAGTTCGCCTACCAGTTCCCCGACCGCACGGAGCGCATCGTCCTCGTCTCCGCCGGCGGCCTCGGTCGCGAGGTCACCCCGCTGATCCGGTTCCTGACCGTCCCGGGGAGCGGCTCGGCGATCTCGCTCGCCACCCGGCGTCCGTGGCGCCGCCTCGTGGCCGGCGGGCTGCGCGGCCTGTCCCGCAGCCGGCTCACCGCCACGCGCGACCTCGGCGAGGTGGCGCGGATCTACGAGAGCATGGCCGACCCCGCCACCCGGCGGGCCGTGCAGCGCGTGACCGGCCACGTCATGGACTGGCGTGGGCAGTACATCACCATGACCGACCGCACCTACCTCGCCACGATCGTCCCGGTCCTGGTCATCTGGGGTGCGGACGACCTCGTGATCCCCGTCAGCCACGCCCAGGTCGCTCGCGACCAGAAGTGGTCCGACGTGCACGTGCTGCCCGGGGCCGGACACTTCCCGCACCGGGACCGGCCCGACGACGTCGTGCGCATCCTGCTCGAGTTCGTCGCGAGCCACGAGCCTGCGACGTACCGCCGCGCCACGTGGCGCGCGATGCTGCGGCGTGGGGCTCAGCCGGCCCTGGACTCGGCCCCGTCGGCGGACTCGCCAACGGTCACCGTCGCGGGCTGAGCGTCGGGCTCGTCGACGTCGCTGTCGGCGCGGGTCAGTCCCCACCGCCGTCGTCGTCCACGGTTGCCGCTGGCCCACGCGCCGAGCGAGACCGACATCCACCCGATGACCACGCCGCCGATGACGTCGGCGATGTAGTGCCAGCCGAAGTAGATCGTGGCGGTGATGGTGAGCAGGAAGAAGACCCAGGCGGCGATCCGGATCACCAGGCGCTGACCGGTGCGGGACATGAAGAGTGCTGCGGCGAAGGTCACCGACGTGTGCAGCGACGCGAAGCCGGCGACGCCGTGGATGCGCTCGCTGGCCCACGGGTCGGCGAGGACGTCGACGCGGTTGCGGAACAGCGAGCGTTGCAACGCCGTGACGTCGGTCGTGCTCAGGTCGGTGAACAGCTGTGGCTGCCAGAAGGCCGGGCCGACGGTGGGCAGGGCGTAGTAGGACAGCGTGCCGAGCACCCAGTTCAGGCTCAGCGCCGTGGCGTACCAGGCGCCGATCGAGAGGTCGCGGTTCAGGACGAGGAAGGCGCCGAGCGTGATCGGGATCAGCGGCAGGTAGGCGATGTAGGCGAAGGAGAGGATCTCGGCCATGACGTCGGTGCCCATCCACCGGTGCATGAGGACGGCCGGGTTCTGCCCGAACGCCATCCAGTAGTCCATGTCGACCAGCAGGTGGTCGTAGAGCACGTTGTCGCGGAAGACCGGCAGATAGCTCTTGAGGTTGCGGTAGCTGACGTAGCAGGCGTAGAACGTGATCAGACCGGTGGCGATGTACCCGACGCGCTTGAGGGACCACTCCTCGCGCACCGCCTCGGAGATCCCGGCCGGCAACCGCTTGATGCCCGTCCGTCGGATCGCCGCCGGGACGATGCCGGCGGCGAAGAACATCAGCGCCAGCAGCGGGAGGCGCACGTAGGCGGGCCCCAGGAAGCCCTCGGGGTCCTTCAGCGGCAGGTCCAGGTACAGCGCGGAGCCGATCGCGGTCGCGGTGATCGCGACGGTGACCGCGACGGCGAACGTGTAGGGCCAGCGAAGCATGACCGACATCCTAGGACCCAGGGACTGTGAGTTCGCTGAGACGCCTCGCCCTCCCGGCACCACGGCGTACCGCGCGCCGGGAGGACGGGCTCAGGCGTCGCCGCCCTCCTGCTTGACGCCCAGCGTGGCCGTGGGGTCGTCGACCCGCAGGCCGTCGAAGGCGTCGCGGGCGATGGAGGCGTCGAGGAGTCCCTGCTCGGCGAGGGACTGCAGCACCGCGACGACGATCGACTCCGCGTCGACCTGGAAGACCCGGCGTGCCGCGGCCCGCGTGTCGGCAAAGCCGAAGCCGTCGGTGCCGAGGGACTGCCAGTGGCCCGGGACCCAGCGGGAGATCTGGTCGGGGACGGCGCGCATGTAGTCGCTGACCGCCACGGTCACGGCGGCGTCGTCGGCACCGAGGCGCTCGGTGACCCACGGGGTGCGCCGCTGCTCGCCCGGGTGGTTGAAGTTCCACCGCTCGACGTCGACCGCGTCGCGCGCCATCTCGTTCCAGGAGGTGACCGACCACACGTCGACGGCGACGTCGTACTCGTCGGCCAGGATCTGCTGGGCCTTCAGCGCCCACGGCAGGGCGACGCCGGAGGCCATGACACGAGAGCGGTGCTGCCCCGACGGCGCGGCCCGGAACGGGTAGGCGCCCTTGAGCAGCCCCTCCACGTCGAGGTCGTCGGGCTCGCCGGGCTGCACGACGGGCTCGTTGTAGACGGTGAGGTAGTAGATGACGTCCTCGCCGTGCGGGTGCTCGTCGGAGGTGCCGTACATGCGGCGCAGGCCCTCGCGCACGATGTGCGCGATCTCGAAGCCCCACGCCGGGTCGTAGTGCACGACGGCCGGGTTCGTCTGGGCCAGCAGGGGGGAGTGGCCGTCGGCGTGCTGCAGGCCCTCGCCGGTCAGGGTGGTCCGTCCGGCCGTGGCCCCGATCAGGAAGCCGCGCGCCAGCTGGTCGGCCATCGCCCAGATGGAGTCGGCGGTGCGCTGGAACCCGAACATCGAGTAGAAGATGTACATCGGGATCATCGGCTCGCCGTGCATCGAGAAGGCGCTGCCCGCGGCGGTGGCCGAGGCGACGGCGCCGGCCTCGCTGATCCCCTCGTGCAGCAGCTGCCCGGAGGTCGACTCCTTGTACGCGAGCAGGAGCTTGCGGTCGACGGCCTGGTAGGTCTGTCCGTGCGGGCTGTAGATCTTCGCCGACGGGAACATCGAGTCCATGCCGAAGGTGCGGTACTCGTCCGGCGCGATCGGGACGATGCGCTGTCCGATCTCGGGGTCCTTCATGAGGTCGCGCAGCAACCGCACGAACGCCATGGTGGTGGCGATCTCCTGCTTGCCCGAGCCCTTGCGCAGTGCCGCGTAGGTCTTCTCCTCGGGCAGCTTCAGCGGCGTCGGGTCGACGGTGCGTCGCGGGAGCGAGCCGCCGAGTGCCTCGCGACGGGCCAGCATGTACTGGATCTCCTCGCTGTCGGCACCCGGGTGGTAGAACGGCGCGAGGTCGTCGGCGTCGATCTGCTCGTCGGAGATGGGGATGTTGAGCCGGTCGCGGAAGCCCTTGAGGTCGTCCTTGGTGAGCTTCTTCATCTGGTGGGTGGCGTTGCGGCCCTGGAAGGACTCCAGCAGCCAGCCCTTGATGGTGTGGGCGAGGATCACCGTCGGCTGGCCGGTGTGGTTGCGGGCCGCCTCGAACGCGGCGTAGACCTTCCGGTAGTCGTGGCCGCCGCGCGGCAGGCGCTCGATCTGCTCGTCCGACAGGTGCTCGACCATCTTCTTCAGGCGCGGGTCGGCACCGAAGAAGACGTCGCGGTTGTAGGCGCCGGACTCCACCGACAGCGTCTGGAACTCGCCGTCGGGGGTCTTGTTCATCTGGTTGACGAGGACGCCGTCGGTGTCACGGGCGAGGAGGTCGTCCCACTCACGGCCCCACACGACCTTGATGACGTTCCAGCCGGCACCGCGGAAGGTCGACTCCAGCTCCTGGATGATCTTGCCGTTGCCGCGCACCGGACCGTCGAGCTGCTGGAGGTTGCAGTTGACGACGAAGGTGAGGTTGTCGAGCTCCTCGCGGGCGGCCACGCCGATCGCGCCGAGGGACTCCGGCTCGCCCATCTCGCCGTCACCGAGGAAGGTCCAGACGTGCTGCTGGCTGGTGTCCTTGATGCCCCGGTGGTGCAGGTAGCGGTTGAAGCGCGCCTGGTAGATCGAGTTGATCGCCGCGAGTCCCATCGAGACGGTCGGCAGCTCCCAGTACTGCGGCATGAGCCGCGGGTGGGGGTAGGACGACAGACCCTTGCCGGCGCCGTGGGAGTGCTCCTGGCGGAAGCGGTCGAGCTGGTCCTCGTCGAGGCGACCCTCGAGGTAGGAGCGGGCATAGATCCCGGGCGCGGCGTGGCCCTGGATGTACACCTGGTCACCGCCGCCGGGGTGGTTGCGGCCACGGAAGAAGTGGTTGAAGCCGACCTCGTAGAGGCTCGCCGCGGACTGGTAGGTGGCGATGTGCCCACCCACGCCCAGGCCGGGACGGTTCGCGCGCGAGACCATCACCGCCGCGTTCCACCGGATGTAGGAGCGGATGCGCCGCTCGATGGCCTCGTTGCCGGGGAACCACGGCTCGCGCTCGGGCGGGATCGTGTTGATGAAGTCGGTGCTGCGCAGTGCGGGGACGCCGACGTTCTGCTCACGGGCCCGCTCCAGCAGTCGCAGCATCACGTAGCGGGCGCGGGCGCGTCCGCGCTCGTCGATCATCGCGTCCAACGAGTCGACCCACTCGGAGGTCTCGGCGGGGTCGATGTCGGGGAGCTGGGTGGGCAGTCCCTCGTGGATGACGGCTGGTCGCTCGGGTGAGTGCGATCCGGATGACATGGTGGCGGCTCCTGAGATGTCTTGTGGACCCTCCCATCCTCCCACGGGAGGTTCGCTAGGGTGAGCCGGGGAAGTGCCTGCGAAGGCTACGAACCGGTAGGAAAATCGCTACTTTCGAGTAGCCACGGGACCGCTCATGCGGTAGACCGGGACCGACGTACACGAGAACCGAGGAGTCGAGTTGGACGCCGCCAGGTTGGGCTTCGAGCCCGACACCGTCATCCAGGAGCTGGGCTGGGACGACGACGTTGACGACGAGCTCAGGCGAGCGATCGAGGCGGTCACGGGCAGCGAGCTGCTCGACGGTGACTCCGACGACGTCGTCGACGGCGTGATCATGTGGTGGCGCGACGGTGACGGCGACCTCGTCGACGCTCTCTTCGACTCCCTGCAGGACCTCGCCGAGGGCGGGTCGGTGTGGGTGCTGACGCCGAAGGTCGGTCGCGAGGGCTACGTCCAGAGCGCCGACATCGCCGAGGCGGCGCCGGTCGCCGGCCTCTCCACGACCACCACGTCCTCGGCCTCCGACGGCTGGTCGGCCACCCGACTGTCCACCCACAAGCGCTGACCCGTCGGGCGGCTGTCCGGTGCCGCCCGTCAGCGACGCACGCCGGGGTCTTCTACGCTTCGACGCATGAGCATCGAGATCGGTAGCCCGGCCCCAGACTTCTCCCTGAAGAACCAGCACGGCGAGGACGTCGTCCTCAGCGAGCTCCGGGGGCGCAACGTCGCCCTGGTGTTCTTCCCCTTCGCCTTCAGCGGCATCTGCACTGGCGAGCTGTGCGAGATCCGCGACAACATCGGGGCCTTCGCGGACGGTGACGTCGAGGTGCTCGCGATCTCCTGCGACCACTTCTTCTCCAACCGCGCGTTCGCCGACGCCGAGGGCCTCACCTTCTCGGTGCTGAGCGACTTCTGGCCGCACGGCGAGGTCTCCCGGGCCTACGGCATCTTCAACGAGGACGCCGGTGCGCCCGAGCGGGGCACGTACCTGATCGACGCCGAGGGCGTCGTGCGGTGGAAGGTCGAGCACCCCATCGGCGAGGCGCGTGACTTCGCGGCCTACCGCGCGGCGCTCGCCGACCTCGCCTGATGCTCGTCGCCTTCAGCATCACCCCCTCCGTCGCGGACGCGGACGGCGGTGTCGCCGACGCGGTCGCCGAGGCGGTCCGGGTCGTCCGCGAGTCCGGCCTGGCGTGCGAGACGAACGCGATGTTCACGAACGTCGAGGGGGAGTGGGACGAGGTGATGGCGGTGCTGAAGCGGGCCGTCGACGTCGTCGCGGCGTCCTCGCCGCGGGTCTCGCTCGTCCTCAAGGCCGACATCCGCCCCGGTCACACGGGCCAGATCACCGCCAAGGTCGAGCGTCTGGAGGACCGTCTCGGCGATCGGTGACGTCGATTGTGCGAATCGGCTGCGCGAGCACGGCGCGGTGCGCTTACATGGAGGTGCTGCGGCCGCCCGGGACCCGAGACCCTGGCGGCCGTGGCTTCTCTCGCCGTGCCGTCGCTGCGGTAGGGTGCCGACGTCCCAGGGCGAATAGCTCAGCTGGTCAGAGCGTTCGGTTTACACCCGAAAGGTCGGGGGTTCGAGCCCCTCTTCGCCCACCGACGCGCCATCTGGTCCCGGGGCCGACATCGGTCTCGACCCGCGCGTCCCCGAGGCGTCGGGCGTGGAGCGCCCGCCGACCGAGTCGGGCCGAGCCCGCGGCACCGTGGATCGCGTGTCGGAGCGGACTGCCACGATGGACGCATGGTTGCCGCCACCACCGATGATCGTGCCGTCGACGCGCTGCGCCGCCTGACCGCGCGCGAGGACGTGCAGTTCCACGACGGTCAGCTGGAGGCCATCACGGCCCTCGTCGACGACCACCGGCGCGCCCTCGTCGTCCAGCGCACCGGGTGGGGCAAGTCGGCGGTGTACTTCATCGCCACCGCGCTGCTGCGCGAGCGCGGTGCCGGACCGACGCTGCTGGTCTCGCCCCTCATCGCGCTCATGCGCGACCAGGTGGCCGCCGCCGAGCGTGCCGGCGTCAAGGCCGTCTCGATCAGCTCGGCCAACGCCCACGAGTGGGGCGAGGTGCTGGCCCGGCTCGACGCGGACGACGTCGACGTCCTGCTCGTCTCGCCGGAGCGCCTCACCAACCCGCGCTTCCGCGACGAGCAGCTGCCCGCCCTGCGCGAGCGCATCGGCCTGCTCGTCGTCGACGAGGCGCACTGCATCTCCGACTGGGGGCACGACTTCCGTCCCGACTACCGCCGTCTCGCGCACCTCATCGAGTCGATGCCGGACGGGGTGCCGGTGCTGGCCACCACCGCCACCGCGAACGAGCGCGTCGTCACCGACGTGGCGGAGCAGCTCGGCAGCGGGGGTGGGGACGTCCTCACCCTGCGCGGCTCGCTCGCCCGTTCGTCCTTGCGGCTCGGCTGTCTCGAGCTGCCCACCACGGGCCAGCGTCTCGCCTGGCTCGCTGCGCACCTGGGCGATCTGCAGGGTAGCGGCATCATCTACACGCTCACCGTGTCCGCGGCCGAGGACACCGCGCGGTTCCTGACCGGGGCGGGCTACGCGGTGCGTCCCTACACCGGACGCACCGACCCCGACGAGCGCGTCGAGCTCGAGCAGGCGCTCAAGGACGACCGGCTCAAGGCCCTCGTCGCCACCAGTGCGCTCGGCATGGGGTTCGACAAGCCCAACCTCGGCTTCGTGGTGCACCTCGGTGCACCGTCCTCACCGGTGGCCTACTACCAGCAGGTCGGGCGCGCCGGGCGCGCCACCGAGTCCGCGGACGTGCTGCTGCTGCCCGGACGCGAGGACCCGGACATCTGGCACCACTTCGCCACGGCGTCGATGCCGAGCCAGCATCGAGCCGACACCGTGCTGTCGGTGCTCGGCCCCGAGCCGATGTCCGTGCCGGCGCTCGAGGCGCGCGTCGACCTGCGCCGCACGCCGCTGGAGCTGCTGCTCAAGGTCCTCGACGTCGACGGTGCCGTGCGACGAGTCCAGGGCGGCTGGGTCGCGACCGGCGAGGCCTGGACCTACGACGCCGAGCGCTACGAGCGCATCGCCGAGGCGCGTCGCCGCGAGGCCGACGCGATGCTCGCCTACGAACGAGGGGAGTCGTGCCGCATGGAGCTGCTCCAGCGTGAGCTCGACGACCCTTCGGCGCAGCCCTGCGGACGCTGCGACGTGTGCGCCGGTCCCTGGTACCCGACCGACGTCCCTGCCCAGGCCGCGCAGCAGGCGTCCGGCGCGCTCGACACCGTCGGCGTGCCCATCGAGCCACGGGGCATGTGGCCCACGGGTGCGGACCGGCTCGGCGTGGAGGTGCGCGGCAAGGTCGCGCCTGCCGAGCGGTTCGAGACCGGACGCGTGGTGGCTCGGCTCACCGACCTCGGGTGGGGCGGCCGGCTCCGTGAGGTCTTCGCCACCGGGGCCGAGGACGTCGAGGTCGACGAGGCGCTCCTGGGCGCGGTCGTGCGGGTCCTGCGCGACTGGGACTGGGCCGAGCGTCCCACCGGCGTCGTGCAGGTGCCGTCCGTGCGGCGTCCGCAGCTCGTCGGCTCGCTCGCCGCCGGCATCGCCCGGCTCGGTCGGCTCCCCCTGCTCGGCAGCCTGGACGTCGTCCCCGGTGCTCCGGAGGAGACGGCGGGCGGCAACAGCGCCTTCCGCCTCGCCGCCGTCTGGGGACGCTTCGACGTCGGGGCCGGGCTCGGCGAGGCGTTGGCCGCGACGGCCGGCCCGGTGCTGCTCGTCGACGACCTCGTCGACTCCCGCTGGACGCTCACGGTCGCGGCCCGAGAGCTGCGACGCCACGGAGCCGACGCGGTGCTGCCGTTCGCGCTCGCAGCGGTCGGCTGAGCGCCACCGCGGACATCTAGGCTGCCTGCATGCCCACGCTGCGTGAGACCGTCTCCGTCCTGGATCGCCTCTACGACCCCCGGTGGGCCGACGACTGGGACGCCGTCGGCACGGTCGCCGGGGACCCGGACGCCGCGGTCTCGCGCATCCTCTTCGCCGTCGACCCGGTGC
The DNA here is from genome assembly GCF_039531385.1 of Aeromicrobium halocynthiae. Taxonomy (NCBI): domain Bacteria; kingdom Bacillati; phylum Actinomycetota; class Actinomycetes; order Propionibacteriales; family Nocardioidaceae; genus Aeromicrobium; species Aeromicrobium halocynthiae. The sequence continues at coordinate 147,540 of NZ_BAAAPY010000004.1, forward strand.
GGGCCGTCGTCGAGGAGGCGATCGAGTGGGGTGCCGACCTGGTCGTCACCCACCACCCCCTGCACCTCAAGGGCGTCACGTCGGTCGCGGCCACCACCCCCAAGGGACGCGTGGTCCACGACCTCATCAGCCACGGGATCGCCCTGCACACCTGCCACACCAACGCCGACAGTCCGCCGCTCGGTGTCTCGGAGTCCATGGCGCTGGCTCTCGGCCTGCAGGACCTGGCGCCGCTCGAGGCGGACGTCGACGCCGTCGACGGCTGGGTGGTCTACGTCCCGACCGCTGAGGCCACCGCCGTGGCCGCCGCGATGCACGACGCGGGCGCCGGCGCGATCGGCGACTACGACCGCGTGTTCTTCCGTTCCGAGGGAACTGGCTCGTTCCGTCCCCGCGAGGGCGCCGTGCCGGCGATCGGTGCCGTCGGTCAGGTCGAGGAGGTCGCGGAGGTCCGCGTGGAGATGGTGGCCGCCCGGGCGGTCCGCGAGCGAGTGCGTGCCGCCATGCGCACGGCCCACCCGTACGAGGAGGTGGCTCACCAGGTCGTCGAGATCGATCCCGGAGGTCGTCGACGCGGAAGCGGGCGCGTCGGGACGCTGGCCGAGTCGATGACCCTCGCGGACTTCGCCGACCACGTCGTGCGAGCCCTGCCCGCCCACCGCAGCGCCACCCGGGTCGCCGGCGACCCCGCCTCGACCGTGCGCACGGTCGCCCTGTGCGGCGGTTCGGGGGACTTCCTGCTCTCGCGCGCCGACGCGGCCGGCGCCGACGTGTACGTCACGTCCGACCTGCGCCACCACCCCGTCAGCGAGCACCGTGAGAGGCCCGGCGCGTGCGCCGTCGTCGACGTGCCGCACTGGGCCGCGGAGTGGACGTGGTTGCCGGTCGCCGCCCGCGAGGTCGCGGCCGCCCTGGGGGATACGGTGGAGACCCGCGTCTCGACCATCGTCACCGACCCGTGGACGATGGCCCTCATCGCCCACTGATCAGCACCGCCGACTGAGGAGCACCCCCTGAACGCCGACCCCGCCGCCCAGAACGCCCTGCTCGACCTGCAGGCGCAGGACTCCGTCCTCGCCCGGCTCGCGCACCGCCACAAGACCCTGCCCGAGCACGCGCGCATCGCCGAGCTCACCGAGCAGATCACCCAGGTCAACGGCAACCGGGTCGAGGCCGCGACCGTGGTCTCGGACCTCGAGCGGGCGCAGTCGAAGGCGGACGCGGAGGTCGAGCAGGTCAAGGCCCGCCGGGCGCGTGACGAGGAGCGGTTGAACTCCGGCGCCATCAGCAACCCCAAGGACCTCTCCAGCCTCCAGCACGAGCTCGTCGCCCTCGAGCGACGCATCGGCACCCTGGAGGACGAGGAGCTCGAGGTGATGGAGCAGCTCGAGGAGGCACAGACGGCCTTGCGCGTCATCACCGCCGACCTCGAGGCCCTGCGCGAGGAGCTGAGCCAGGTCGAGCAGGCTCGCGACGCGGCGATCGCCGAGATCGACGAGCACGTGGAGGCGGCACGGGCCGACCGAGAGCTCGTGCTCGCGCGGGTCCCCGACGAGCTGGTCAGCCTCTACGACAAGGTGCGAGCCCAGTACGGCGGCCTCGGCGCCGCAGCCCTGCGGGCCCGTCGGTGCGAGGGGTGCCGGCTCGAGCTGAACAGCGCCGACCTGCGCGAGATCGCGACCCGACCGGAGGATGCCGTCCTGCGCTGCCCGGAGTGCAGCCGCATCCTCGTCCGCACCCCCGAGTCCGGTCTGTGACGTCGGGCGTTCCCGAGCCTGCCGATGCGCCTGCGCCCGGGCTCACGTCGTCGGCAGGCACCAACCCCCTCCTGGGCTGGCGCGGACCGCAGCACGGTGACCCCACACGGCTCGTCCTGCTGCGCCATGGCGTCACCGATCGCACCGTCCGCAAGCTCTTCTGCGGCTCCGGAGGCGCCGATCCCGACCTCAACGACGAGGGACGGCGGCAGGCCGAGCGCGCGGCGGACTGGATCGCGCGCAACGAGGACGTCGACGTCGTCATCGCCTCACCGTTGGCCCGGACGCGCCAGAGTGCCGGGATCGTCGCCGACCGGCTCGGCCTCGAGGTGAGCCACGAGCCCGGGATCGCCGAGACGGCCTTCGGACAGTGGGACGGGCACTCGTTCGCCGAGATCATGGAGCGTTGGCCCGACGAGCTGCAGGCGTGGCTCGCCTCCACGTCCGTCGCTCCTCCCGGCGGTGAGACGTTCGACGCCGTCCACGACCGTGCCGTGGAGGCGCGCCGACGGATCGTGCGCGAGCACGCAGGGCGCACCGTGCTGCTGGTCAGTCACGTGACACCGATCAAGATGCTCGTGCGGGAGGCGCTTGGCGCTCCGATGCGGACGATCCACGCCATGGAGCTCGCTCCGGCGAGCCTGACCACCATCACCTGGTGGCCTGACGACGTCCCGTCGCTGCAGGGCTTCTCGGTCGTGCCCGAGGGACCTGCCGGCTTCTCGTCCTGACGACGGGGCGCGCCGGACTCGCCGGGACTCAGCCGTGAGGGACGTCGGTGACGACGACGTCGAGTCGGGTGCCGTCCTGCTCGACCGTCCACCCGAGGTCGCGCAGGGCCGTGGCCAGCTCGGCCGGCGAGGCCGGGTCGGCGCCGTCCTCCAGCAGGGCCCGGACGAGGTGCCCCTTCGTCGCCTTGTTGAAGTGGCTGACGACGGTGCGCGTGCCGTCGCGCTCTGACAGCACGCGAACGGTGGCCGTCCGGGCGGCGAGGTCACCGGTCGGCTTGTGGAGGGCGACGTAGGCTCCGGAGCGGAGGTCGACGAGCAGCCCGTCGCCGACGCGGCGCTCCAGCTCGGGTCCGAGCACGGGCCGCCAGCGGCTGGCCATGGTGCCGAGGCGGGGCAGCGTCACCGACGCCGACAGGCGGTAGGCGGGGATCGGGTCGCCCGGGCGGACCAGCCCGAACAGCGCCGAGCAGACGGCCACCGAGGTCTCGGCCCGCTGCCGAGCGGCCTCGCTGCGCCGCGCCGGATCCCATGCGGCGTACAGGACGCCGGTGTAGACCTCGTCGGCGCGGCCGCACGGCTGCTCCTCGAGGGTGGCGTTGCGTTCCACGGCGTCCGCCTGCGTGGCCCCGAGCCCGAGCCTGTCCATCGCACGGTCGGTGCGTCCACGGCAGACCCGCTGCAGGGCCCCGATGAGCTGCCTCCTCGTCGGGTTCAGCGCCGGTGAGCCGAGGACGTCGAGGTCGAGCGGGGCGCCCGAGGTCGGCACGGTCTTGCCCTCCGAGGGTGGCAGCACGATAAGCACCGCACGAGACTAGGCCACGGTCGTCGGTCGTCCGCGATCGACCGCGGACGACCTCAGATCATCAGTGCGCCCTCGACGATCAGGATGATCGCGAAGACGAGGAAGGCCGCCGCCGCGCCGTACCGGATGACCTTCTCGGGCAGACGCTTGCCCATCACGGCGCCCACGACGATCGCCAGCGCGTCGGCCGCGACCATGCCGATCGTGCTGCCGATCCAGACGCCGACCCAGTCGTTCTGGGTGGCGAGCGTGATGGTCGCGAGCATCGTCTTGTCGCCCAGCTCGGCCAGGAAGAACGCGGCCGTCACCGCGACCAGGGCACGCCCGCTGCTGCGGCGGGCCTTGGCGGCCTCGTCCTCGGTCAGCTCGTCGCCACGTAGCGTCCACGCCGCGAAGGCCAGGAAGGCCACACCGGCGACGAGCGTGATCCAGCCCTGGTACTGCGAGAACGCCTCGCCGATCCAGAAGCCGATCCCGACGGAGAGCAGGTGGACGACGGCCGTCGCGATCGTGATGCCGATGAGGACGTCCCGCGCGCGGTACCGCGTCGCGAACGTCATGGCCATCAGCTGGCTCTTGTCGCCGAGCTCGGCGACGAAGATGACGACGGTGCTCAGCACCAGGGCCGACAACACGATGGGGCTCCTCGTTCCGTCCGGACGAGGGGCGCGTACCTACCGAGACCTCGACCGGACACGTCCAATGACAGTGCGGTCGAAAGTCTCGTCCGCCAGAGATCTCTGGCCCGCTGCACCGGATCGAGGGATCAGTGTGTCGACGCAGCTGTTGGGGACTACTCCCTTTCGGGTGCCGACTGTAGCGCACGCAGGCGCTGCATCGCCTCGTGACGTTCGTCCCACGGGACGACGAGGTGGTCGTGGTGGAAGCCGGCGAGGACGTTGCAGGCGATCCCGGCGTCGGCGAGGAGGGTGCTCAGGCGGGCGGTGATGCCGACGGCGTCGAGGGCTGTCTGCTGCTCGATCGTGATCCACGCACCGACGAACTCGTACACGAGGCCGTCGTCGTCGGCGACGTCCTGCTCCATGACGACGGTGAGCCCCTCGTCCTCGCTCACGGTCGCCAATGCGCGGGAGGCGTCGAAGCCGTGGTTGACGATCGCGTAGACCACGGGTCGCGGGAGCATGAGCAGGCCAGGCTCGACGGGCGACCCCGAAGGTGACTCCGTCGACGACGCAGGGGGCGACGTGCTGGTCCCGTGCGGCTCGCCCATGACCGGCATCGTACTGACGTCACGGACCGGCACGCAGGTGGTCCGTCGGTCCCCTCGGTTGCAGGACCGGTGCCCCGACCTCCATGATGGGTGGGCGAATGAGTCGGCCGGGCGGCCGCGGCGGGTCGCACCGCCGAGGAAAGTCCGGACTCCGTAGAGCACGGTGGTGGCCAACAGCCACCCACGGTGACGTGCGGGACAGTGCCACAGAGAACAGACCGCCAGCGGCCCGCGCCACGCGCGCGGGTGCGGGCAAGGGTGAAACGGTGAGGTAAGAGCTCACCAGCGCCGCCGGTGACGGCGGTGGCTCGGTAAACCCCACCGGGAGCAAGACCAAGATGCCGACGGGCTGCTCGTCCGACGTCGGCAGGTGGGTCGCACAGAGGCGTCCAGCGATGGGCGTCCCAGATGGATGGTCGCCCCCACCCCACGCGGGTGGGACAGAATCCGGCTTACAGGCCGACTCATTCGCCCCCGCGTCGAGGCGCCACGTCAGCGCGACAGGTGCCGGGCCCGCGCGAAGCAGAAGAGACCGTAGGCACCGATCCCGACGGCCATCGCCCCGAGGAGGTACGGACCGAAGGGCTGGTCGAGGAGCTCTCGCAGGGCCGTGTCGGTCCCTCCGGTCTGTGACGGCTGGTGGCGTGCAGCCGAGACGACGAAGAGCGCGCCGACGATCGCGAGGGTCCCTCCCTTGGCCACGTACCCCACCGTGCCGAGCACCCGGTAGGCACGGGAGTCCTGGCCCTGCCGCCCGTCGGCGTCGAAGCGCTCCATGAAGGACCGGGTGACTCCTCGCCATGCCAGGGCGCCTGCGAGGGCGATGACGACGACACCGACAGCACCCACCAGGACCTGCCCACCGGGAAGCTCCATGACCCGAGCGGTGACCGAGCGCGACGTCTGCTCACCGGACCCGGACGACGCACCGATCACCGTGGAGACGGCCGTGTACGCCAGGGTCGCGTAGACGCCCGCCATGACGACGTCCGCCGCACGCTTGCGCCACAGCGTCGCACCGTCGTCCCCCCAGTGCCCGCGCACAGCGTCGAGCAACCGCCAGAGGACGAGCAACGCCATGCCGACGGCGATCGACCACAGGACGATCTCGCCGAGCGGCTGGCCGGCCAGCTCCTGGACCGCGCCGCTGCCGCTGGCCTCGCCCGAGCTGTCCCCGAGCGCGAGCTGCAGGGCGAGCCACGCGAAGGTGAGGTGCACGACGCCGTAGACGACGTGGCCGAACCGGATGCCCGCCTCCAGCGCCTGGCTGTGGTCGGCGCGCCGACCCGCCTCCTGCGCCTTGTCGGCCATCGCTCCCACCCTGACAGGATAGGGCCGCGGCGCGCCGGTGGCGCCTCGACGACGTCCGCGCCATGCTCGAGGGCATGCGCAGTGCTCGGGTGGTGACGCTGGGTGACGCCGTCGTGCAGGCCCGCCGCATCCTGGTGCGCACGGGAGGACTCGACATGGACGAGCTCGCGACCCGGCTCGCCGTGAGTCGGGCGACGCTCTACCGCGTGGTGGGAAGCAGGGACCGGGTGCTGACGGAGGTCACCTGGACCCTCGTCCGCGACCTGCTGGAGCGATGCGTCCACGACGCCCACGGCGACGGACTGGAGTGGGTGCTCGACGTGACGCGTCGCTACACCGCCGCGTTGTCGACCTTCGAGCCGTACGGCACCTTCGTCCGCGCCGAGCCGGACACGGTGGCACGCATCGTCTTCGGCGCCGACGGTGTCCACCAGCGCGCCGTCACCGCCCAACGACGGATCCTCGAACGGGCCGGCCTGGGTCCGGCCGAACGTCTCCACGAGGCGGCACACGTGTACGTGAGGGTCGTCGAGTCCGGCATGTTCGCGGACGTCTTCGTAGGTCGCGAGGTGCGGGACACGGTGACCGAGCAGGCGGCGCGCGCCGTCCTCGAGCAGCTCACGACCGGCTGAGACGGCGTCTCACGTTCGAACCGGACCCTGGTGCTCCGGCGGTGTGCCGACCTACGCTCCGAGGGCCGTGGCAGGGGTCACGGTCGGGGCGTCGAGCGGACCATCGGGGGGACCGCCGCGCCAGTGGTCGACGTCGTCGACGGATCCTCCCCCCACGATCGGAGGACAGCATGAAGATCATCAGGACGATCGGCGCGGGGATCGCCGCCGTCGTACTCGGCGTCGGGCTGCTGGCGCCGGCGACCTCGGCCGCAGCCGAGAACGGCTACGAGCGCGGACCCGACCCGACGAACAGCAGCATCGAGGCGAGTCGTGGTCCGTACGCGGTGAGCACGAAGTCGATCTCGCGGCTCGCCGCGCGAGGCTTCGGCGGGGGAACGATCCACTACCCGACGAGCGCGGCCGACGGCACGTTCGGCGTCGTGGCCGTCTCGCCCGGCTACACGGCGAGCGAGTCCACGATCCGGTGGCTCGGCCCGCGCCTCGCCTCCTTCGGGTTCGTCGTCATCACCTTCGACACCAACTCGCGCTACGACCAGCCGCGTGCCCGCGGCACCCAGCTGCTGGCGGCGATCGACCAGGCGATCGGGGACTCGACCGTCGGTTCGCGCATCGACCCGTCACGCCAGGCGGTCGTCGGCCACTCCATGGGCGGCGGCGGCACGCTCGAGGCGGCCAAGACCCGACCGGCCATCGAGGCGGCCGTCGGGCTGACCCCCTGGAACACCGACAAGACGTGGCCGGAGGTCCAGGCGGCCGCCCTGCAGATCGGCGCCCAGAACGACTCCGTCGCCCCGCCGCGCTCACACGCCATCCCGTTCTACGGCTCGCTCACGAACGCCGAGCGTCGCGCCTACCTCGAGCTACGGGGGGCGAGCCACTTCGCGCCGAACACCTCCAACACGACGATCGCGACGTACACGCTCGCGTGGTTGAAGCGCTACGTCGACGACGACGCACGGTACGAGCAGTTCCTGACGCCCGGCCCGTCGACCGGGCTCGGCTCGGCGGTCTCGGACTACCGCATCCAGTGAGTCGCCGGGGGTGATCCCCTGTCGCGAGGTGCGTGTGCGGGGCCCGGTCCAGGACCGGGCCCCGTTCGCCGTCGTCGAGCCGAGCCGATCAGCCCCGCGCGTCGATGGCGTCGGCCCGGCGCAGGAGCCGTCGCACGAGATCGGCCATCGTCAGCACGCCGACCACGCCCGGTCCGTCCATGACGACGGCGAACTGCGTGCTCGTCGACCGCATGCGCTGCAGGGCGTGGGGGACCGGCTCCTCCGGTCGCAGCCGCATCGGCTGGCGCCACAGCTCGCTCACCGGTCGCTCCGCCGGCTCCAGGAGCGTGTCGCGGACGTGGACCACGTGCGGCAGCCCCGTGCCGCGGGGGGTGACCAAGATGCGGAGGTGGCCGGACTCCATCGCCGCCGTGCGGACGTCGGCGACGGTCGCGTCGTGGGCGACCGACGTGAGGGGCTTGTCGGTGCGGACGAGGTCGAGGACGCGCAGGTCCTGCAGCTCCAACGCCTGCAGGATCTGCGGCTCGAGGTCGGCCTCGAGCGAGCCGGCCCGCGCGGAGTACTCCACGAGCTGGCGGATGGTCTCGGCGTCCTGGCCGCCGACCGCCGCCTGGTCGACGGGCTCGACCCCCGTCCGCGCGACCAGCCGGTTCGCGATCTCGTTGACCCACAGCAGCAGGGGCCGCACGAACCACGCGAACGCCCGCCCCGGCCGGCCGACGATCAGCGCCGCCCGCTCCGGGTGGGCGATGGCCCAGGACTTCGGCGCCATCTCACCGACGACCAGGTGCAGGAAGGTCACCGCGAGCAGCGAGAACCCGAAGGCGGCGCCACCGGCCAGCCAGGTCGCCAGCCCGAGATCGTCGAGCACGGGTGCGAGCGCGCTGTCGACCGCCGGCTTGGTCACGGCTCCGAGGGCGAACGTGCAGGCCGTGATGCCGAGCTGCGCGCCCGCGAGCATGATGGTCAGCTCGTTCATGCTGCGCAGTGCCGCACGCGCGGCACCGCTGGTCGCCGCCTGCTCCTCGAGGCGGTACCTGCGGGCCCCGAGCAGGGCGAACTCGATGACGACGAAGAACGCGCTCAGCACGATCAGGCCGACCGTCGCGGCCAGGACGACCCATCCGTTCATCGGTCCTCCTCCCGTCCGTCGACGACCGTGTGCTCGTCGGCGTCCTCGTCGTCGACGGCCTCCTCGTGCAGGCGGACGCGGACCCGGTGCGGCACGTACCGCTCCACCTCCAGGACCTCGATCTCGAGGTGGCGGCGCCTGCGGTCGTCCTCGACGATCTCGGACGGATCGTCCAGGAGGTCGACGCGGACGACGTCCCCGACGTCCGGAAGCGCGCCGACCGTCTCGATCACGAGTCCGGAGACGGTCTCGACCTCGCGGGGCTCGAGGTCGTAGCCGACCGCCCGCTCGATCTCGTCCAGGTGCGTGTCGCCGGACATCCGCCACGCTCCGTCGCCGTCGGGCTCGACGAGGTCGTCGCTGTGCAGGTCGTGCTCGTCGGTGATCTCGCCGACGAGCTCCTCGGCGATGTCCTCGATCGTGAGCACCCCGGCGAAGCCGCCGTACTCGTCGACGACGCACGCGAGCTCCGCGCTGGCTCCGGCGAGCTCGGTCAGCGCGTCGGGAAGGCTCATCAGCGTGGGCACGACGAGCGGTTCGCGCGCCATCGAGCCGACGACCCGGTCCTCCGGCAGCGTCGGGTCGAGGACCTGCAGCAGGTCGACGACGCCGACGACCTTGTCCTCGGCGTCGAGCACCGGGTACCGGGTGTGCTCGGTGGCCATCCGCTCGCGGACGTGGCCGACCGTGGCGTCGGCCGGGACGGTGCCGACGCGCGAGCGCGGGATCATCGCGTGCTCGACGTCGTGGTCGGGCAGGTCGAGGATGCGGTCGATCAGCAGCGACAGGTCCTGCGGGAGGTCGCCGCTGGTGGTCGAGTCCGCCACGATGCGCTCGAGCTCAGGTGCCGTGGCGGAGGTGTCGAGGTCGTGCACGGGCTCGATGCGGACCGCCTTCAGCAGCAGGTTGGCCGACTTGTCGAAGAACGTGATCAGCCAGCCGAACACGGCGAGGTAGATGCGGGTCGAGCGGGCGAGGCGCCGGGCGAGCGGCTCGGGGCTCGCGATGGCCAGGTTCTTCGGGAACAGCTCGCCGAAGATCATCTGCGTGACCGTGGCGGCCACGAGTGCCGCGATCGTGCCGACGCCGATCCCGACGGCGGTGGGCACGCCGACACCGCCGAGGAGCACCCCCAACGACTCGCCGACCAGGGGCTCGGCGACGTAGCCGACGAGCAGGCCGGTGACGGTGATGCCGAGCTGGGCTCCGGAGAGCATGAAGCTCGTCCGGTCGGTCACGTCGAGCGCGCGCTGTGCGGCGCTGTCACCCTCGGCGGCGCGAGCTCGCAGCCGGGACCGGTCGACGCTCATGTAGGCGAACTCCTGGGCGACGAAGTAGCCGTTGGCGGCGATGATCGCGAGGATCACGACGACGCCGAGGACCAGGAGGAGGCTCGCGGTCAGCACCGGGTCACCCGCAGGGGTGAGGAGGCAGGAAGGTCAGTCCGTGAGCCCGGACTGTGAGGTTCCGCAGGGTCGTCCACGGAGACGATCATAGGGTGGTCCACGCAATCGGCTCAGGGGAGGGTGAGGACCTCGGCGCCGTCGGAGGTGACCAGCAGCGTGTGCTCGAACTGCGCGGTCCGGGACCGGTCGGCCGTCGTCGCGGTCCAGCCGTCGTCCCAGAGGTCCCACTCGGTGCCGCCGAGGGTGAGCATCGGCTCGATCGTGAACGTCATCCCGGGCTCGATCACCGTCGTCGCGTCCGGGTCGTCGTAGTGGGGGATCACCAGGCCGTCGTGGAAGGCGGGCCCGACGCCGTGCCCGGTGAAGTCACGCACGACCCCGTAGCCGAACCGGGCCGCGTACGCCTCGATGACACGACCGATGACGTTGACCTGCCGTCCGGGCTTGACCGCGCGGATCGCTCGCGACAGGGCCTCCCGCGTGCGCTCGACGAGGAGCCGGGACTCCTCGTCGACGTCGCCCACGAGGTAGGTCTTGTTGGTGTCGCCGTGCACGCCGCCCGTGTAGGCCGTGATGTCGATGTTGACGATGTCGCCGTCCTCGAGCGGACGGTCGTCGGGGATGCCGTGGCAGATGACCTCGTTGACGCTCGAGCACAGCGACTTCGGGTAGCCGCGGTAGCCGAGCGTCGACGGGTAGGCCCCGTGGGAGAGCAGGAACTCGTGCCCCACGCGGTCCAGCTCGTCGGTCGTCACCCCCGGGGCGATCGCTGCCTCGACGGCGTCGAGCGCCTGTGCCGCGACGCGACCGGCGATCCGCATCGCCTCGATCGTCGCTGCGTCGCGCACCGCAGGTCCGCGGTAGGGCAGGGGCGCCGGCTGCCCGACGTACTCGGGACGGTCGACGTGGGAGGGGACGGCACGCTCGGGGGAGACGCGACCAGCGGTCAGGGCAGTCACCCGGCGATGCTAGCGAGCGCGTCCTGACCCGTGGTCGGGCAGGATGAGGCCATGGTCGACACCGAGTTCTACTTCTGCCTCAAGCACAAGACGGTCGAGGGCAAGGACGGCTGCCGCGCGAAGGACCGTCTCGGTCCCTACCCCACTCACGGCGAGGCCGAGCGCGCCCTGGAGAAGGTCGAGGAGCGCAACGAGGAGTGGGAGAACGATCCCGACTGGAACGACGACGTCGAATCCGACGACGAGTGAGCGGTCGCCGGTGAAGCCCGAGCGGTCCGGGCCGTGGGTGGGGGTCGTCGGCCTCGTGGTGATGCTGTGGTTGGTGATCTCCACGACGCTCTACGCCCCGTGGTGGGGCGTCCTGCTGCACCTCGCGGTGCTGGCCGGGTTCATCCCGGTGCTGGTGCGCTGGGTCCGGCGCCACCCGGCATCGACGCCGGTCGTGCCGCTGCTGGCGCTGCTGGCCTGGTTCGCGGTCAACGCGATGGGTGTGAGCTTCTTCGGCTGGCGTGCCTGAGGTCCGGCCCGCTCAGTCCTCGGCGTCCATCGACGTGGCGAACGTCCGCAGCTCGCCGCGCTCGCTGTGGATCGTCCAGATCGTCTCGGCCAGCACCTCGGGGTCCTTCTGCGGGTGACCCTCCTCGATCGAGCCGGGGATGATCAGCTGCCCCACGTGGATGCCGTCGGGCGCGAGAGCCTCGTGGATCATCTCGGCGTAGGCCGACTGCCCCGCGAAGGCGATCGACGTGCCGGCGAACCCGACCTTGGCCTGCACCGCGGTGCCCCCGTTGATGAACAGCACGGTGCCGCGACCGATGACGCGCATGCCCTGCAGCACGGCGTGGACGGCGCCCATCGGGCCGAGGACGGAGAACTCCACCGCTGCGCGCGCGTCGTACGGGGTCGTCTCGAGCACCGGCCGCAGGAACGACTTGTCCGGCAGCGGGCTGTACTGCAGCACCTCGATCGGACCCTGCAGTGCCGTCGCCTGCTCGAGCGCGTGGGTGACGGAGCCGACGTCGCGGACGTCGGCCACGTACCCGCGGGCGTCGATCCCCTCGGCCCTCAGGTCCTGCGCGAGGGCCTCGATGCGTTCCTCGCTGCGGAGATCAACGCGACGGCGAAGCCGTCGGCGGCGAAGCGGCGTGCCGTGGCAGCGCCGAGTCCGCGGCCGGCTCCGATGATGGCGAACGTGGTCATGCGGGGGTCCCCCTCGAGATGGACGAACGGTGCGTCGTCAGTGTGCGACGCGGTCCGCAGGCCCGCACGTCGGACCGGGGAGCCCGATCGTCACCGAGCAGGCTCCGCCGGACGTCGATCCCGCTAGTCCTCGAAGGAGTGCTCCGGGGCGGGGAACGTCGAGGACGCGACCTCGTCGGCGAACTGCGTCGCAGCGGAGCCGATGATGCCGGCGAGGTCGGCGTAGCGCTTGACGAAGCGGGGCGCGCGACCCTCCCGCAGACCCATCGCGTCCTGCCACACCAGCACCTGCGCATCGCACTCGACGCCGGCGCCGATGCCGATGGTGGGGATGTGCAGACGACGGGTGATCTCGGCTGCGACGGCGGCGGGCACCATCTCCATGACCACCGCGAACGCTCCCGCGTCCTGCAGGGCGAGGGCGGCGTCGATGAGCGCCTGCCCGGAGTCGCCGCGCCCCTGGACGCGGTACCCACCGAGGCTGTGCTCGGACTGCGGGGTGAAGCCGATGTGGGCCATGACGGGGATGCCGGAGTCCGTCAGGAGCGCGGTGTGGGGGGCCATCTCGACGCCGCCCTCGAGCTTCACGGCGTGGGCGCCGCCCTCCTTCATGAACCGCACCGCCGTGTCGAACGCCTGCTCCGGCGAGCGCTGGTAGGAGCCGAACGGCAGGTCGGCCAGGACGAGGGCTCGCCGAGCGGTGCGGGAGACCGCCTTGACGAGCGGCAGGAGCTCGTCGACGGTGACCGGCAGCGACGACTCGTAGCCGAAGACGTTGTTCGCGGCGGAGTCGCCGATGAAGAGGACGGGGATCCCGGCCCGGTCGAAGATCGCGGCGGTGTACTGGTCGTAGGTCGTGAGCATGGCCCACTTGTGTCCCTCGAGCTTCCACTGCCTCAGGTGGTGGGTGCGCACCCGTCGAAGGTCGTGGGACGTCGTGGGGTTGGCCGTCGGTGGTGCGGCGGGTGCGGCAGGGCCCGGGGTGCCGCTCGCAGCCCCGTAGGGGGCAGGCTCCTCGGGGCCGGTGGGAGACGTTCCCTGGGCAGGGGTGGACTCGGACATCGTGTGCCTCCTTCTCGCGGCCCCTGGCCGGGGTCCACGGACGGTCCAAGCGTGCCAGACGGGGATCGGAGCGCACGCCGGGTGTGCTGCAGGTCACGGTTCGTGATCGGCTCCGCCGTGGGGTCAGAGGGACTCGCGCCAGGCGTTCGTCATCGGGACCCGGCGGTCGCGGCCGAAGTTCCGGCGGCTGACCTTGGGGCCCGGAGGGTACTGGCGACGCTTGTACTCGGCCCTGTCGACCAACGTGATCACGCGCTCGACGAGCGCGGCGTCGTGGCCCTCGGCGATCACCTCGGCCGAGCCGAGGTCACGCTCGACGTACGCGTCGAGGACGGCGTCGAGGTCGGCGTAGTCGGGCAGCGAGTCGGAGTCGAGCTGGCCGGGCCGCAGCTCGGCCGACGGGGGCTTGCTGATGGCGTTCTCGGGGATCGGTGGCGTCTCGCCGTGCGACTGCGCCCACGCGTTGCGCCAGCGGGAGACCTCCCACACGAGGGTCTTCGGCAGGTCCTTGATCGGGGCGTAGGCACCGACGGCGTCGCCGTAGATGGTCGAGTAGCCGGTGGCCAGCTCGGACTTGTTGCCGCACGCGAGCACGAGGTGGCCGTGCTGGTTCGACAGGCCCATCCAGATGACGGCCCGGATGCGGGCCTGCAGGTTCTCCTCCGCGAGGCCGTCGAGGTGCAGGGCCTGCTGGTAGGCCTCGAAGATCGGCGCGATGGCGACGGTGTCGAGCCGCAGGCCGGTGCGTCGGGCGAGCTCGGCGGCGTCGGAGCGGGAGTGCTCGCTGGACCACGCCGACGGGTTGGAGACCCCGAAGACGTTCTCCGCCCCGAGCGCGTCGACCGCGATCGCCCCCACCAGGGTGGAGTCGATGCCGCCGGACAGGCCGAGCAGCACCGATGACGCGCCGTTCTTGCGGACGTAGTCGCGCAGCCCGAGCACGATCGCCCAGTAGCGCTCCCCGAGGTCGTCCCAGCGCTCCGCGACACGCGAGGGACGGGTCTCGAACGCGGCCACCGGATCGGACGACAGCACCGTGCGGTGCACGCTCAGCCCGTGGAAGCGCGTGCCCGGCTCCGGCATGGCGGCCGTGGCCGCAGGGAGGTCGAGATCGACCACGAGCAGCTCGGGCTCGAACTGCGCCGCCCGTGCGACCAGCTCGCCGGCGGCGTCGACGACGAGCGAGTCGCCGTCGAAGACCAGCTCGTCCTGGCCCCCGACGAGGTTGACGTACGCGAGGGCGCAGTCGCCCTCGCGGGCCCGGCGCGCACAGAGCTCGAGACGCGAGTCGTCCTTGGCGGCCTCGTAGGGCGAGCCGTTCAGCACCACGAGCAGACCGGCCTCGGCGGCATGGGCGGCGGCCGACGGACCGTCCTGCCAGATGTCCTCGCAGATCGCGATCGCGACGTCCACCCCGCCGACCTGGACCACCTGTGTCTCGTCCCCGGCGACGAAGTGCCGGAACTCGTCGAAGACGCCGTAGTTGGGCAGGTGGTGCTTGTCGTAGCGGGTCACCACCGCGCCGCGGTGCAGGACCGACGCGGAGTTGGTGGGTGCGTTCTTCGGCACGCCGAGGCGGTCGGTGTCGACGTGCTCCTTGGCGGAGTCGAGGTGCCCGACGACGACCACGAGCTCGCCGAGCCCCTCGTCGTCCAGGCGTGCCGCGAGGCGCGGGACGCGCTCCTGGTTCGCGGCGATGAAGGACGCCCGGTAGGCGAGGTCCTCGATCGGGTAGCCGCTCAGCACCATCTCGGGCATGACGAGCAGGTGGGCGCCATCGGCGGCAGCCTGCCGCGCGGCGTCGAGCACGAGCTCGACGTTGCCGTCGAGGTCACCCACGCGCGGGTTGACCTGGGCGAGGGCGAGGCGCAGCTGGGGCATGCCACGAGCGTAGTGCGAGGCCGGGCCCTCATCGATGCTTGCCCAACGGCGCGGATCGGTGTCCAGGCAACCCTGTGGGTGGTGAACAGGTTGCGCAGGCACCGATCAGGCACGCCGGGGTCCATTCGGTTGCGCAGGCACCGATCGGCCGACCCGAGCGGTCGGCCACGCGGGTCGGTTGCGCAAGCACCGATCGGGGCGTCGGGCGGGTTGTGGGATGCTGGGAACAGAGTCGTGATGGCGACTCCCGGACGAGGGCGCCGTACCCGGTCAGCGACAAGACGGCGCGCAGGAGGCCATCGTGGCGTGGGCGATCCTTGTCGTCTCCGGAGTGCTCGAGGCGGTGTGGGCGACGGCGCTCGGCCGCACCGAGGGATTCACCCGGCTCGTGCCGACGGCGGTGTTCGGCGTCGCCATCGTGCTCAGCATGGCGGGGCTGGGCCTGGCCATGCGCGAGCTGCCGGTCGGGACCGCCTACGCCGTCTGGGTCGGCATCGGGGCCACCTTGACCGTCGCCTACGCGATGCTCACGGGGACGCAGCCCTTCTCGTGGTCCAGCCTGCTGTTCCTCGCGATGATCGTGGGCGGGGTCATCGGTCTGAAGGCCGTGCACTGATGCCGCTCGGGCGAACCGTTCTCGGCCGCGGCCCGCGTCATCTGGACGAAACCTCACCCGTGGCAGGATGACGCCATGGGTAAGCAGGAAGACTTCGTCCTCCGGGCGATCGAGGAGCGCGACGTGCGCTTCGTCCGCCTCTGGTTCACCGACGTCCTGGGGTCGCTGAAGTCCGTCTCGATCGCTCCCGCAGAGCTCGAGGGTGCCTTCGCCGAGGGCATCGGCTTCGACGGCTCCGCGATCGAGGGGTTCGCGCGGGTGCACGAGGCCGACATGCTCGCCAAGCCCGACCCCACGAGCTTCCAGCTGCTCCCGTGGCGAGGGGAGACCCCTGCCACGGCCCGCATGTTCTGCGACATCGCGATGCCCGACGGCTCGGCCTCCTACGCCGACCCGCGGCACGTGCTCAAGCGTGCGCTCACCAAGGCCTCCGACGCCGGGTTCACGTACTACACCCACCCCGAGATCGAGTTCTACCTCTTCAAGGGCAAGCCGCCCGCAGGCGGGCGTCCCGAGCCGGTCGACGACAGCGGCTACTTCGACCACACCGCGCAGGGCGCCAGCCAGGACTTTCGCCGCGAGGTCATCACGATGCTCGAGAACATGGGCATCAGCGTCGAGTTCAGCCATCACGAGGGCGGCCCGGGCCAGCAGGAGATCGACCTGCGGTACGCCGACGCGCTCAGCATGGCCGACAACATCATGACCTTCCGCACGGTCGTGCGGGAGGTCGCGCTCAGCCAGGGCAAGTGGGCCTCGTTCATCCCCAAGCCCTTCACCGAGCACCCGGGCTCGGGGATGCACACCCACGTCTCGCTGTTCGAAGGTGACGAGAACGCGTTCCACGAGGCCGGGGCGGAGTACCAGCTGTCCCGCACAGGCCGCCAGTTCATCGCCGGCGTGCTGGAGCACACGGCCGAGATCACGGCCGTCACGAACCAGTGGGTCAACTCCTACAAGCGCCTCGCCGGTGGCGGCGAAGCCCCCAACTACGTCTGCTGGGGCCACAACAACCGTTCCGCGCTGGTGCGGGTGCCGATGTACAAGCCGCACAAGAGCGGCTCGGCGCGCGTCGAGCATCGTGGCATCGACGCCGGGTGCAACCCCTACCTCGCCTTCGCACTCGTCCTGACCGCCGGGCTCAAGGGCATTGAGGAAGGCTACGAGCTGCCCCCCGAGGCCGAGGACAACGTGTGGAGCCTCAGCGAGGGTGAGCGTCGGGCGATGGGGATCGCGCCGCTGCCGCGCAACCTCGACGAGGCCATCCGCACGATGGAGAGCTCTGAGCTCGTGGCCGAGACCCTCGGCGAGCACGTCTTCGACTTCTTCCTGCGCAACAAGCGTGCGGAGTGGCAGGACTACCGCTCGCAGGTGACGCAGTTCGAGCTCGACCGCCTGATGCCCACGCTCTGACGGTCCCGCCCGCGCCGGTGCACCGCCCACCCGGCGAACGCCTGCGGTGCCGCCGCTCGCGGGCGCGTAGCCTGCAGACGTGCCCGCCTCCGAGACCCCCGAGCTCGCCCTCGCCCGCCGCGGCTTCCGCGACGGCACGTCCGCCGCGGCCAACCTCGCCCTGCTCGACGGCGTCGACGACGAGCTGATCGGCGCGATCGCCGCGGTGCCGAGCCCGGACACCGCACTCGCCGCGCTCGTCCGGATCGCCGACTCCTGGGGGACCGAGCGTCTCCTGGCCGCCCTGCGCGAGGACGCCGAGCTGCAGGACCGGCTGCTGCGGATCCTCGGTACCAGTGACGCGCTCGGCGGTTTCCTGGCACGTCATCCCGAGCACGTCGAGCAGCTCGGCGCCGACCGCCTCGCCCGCGAGCCCCTGACCCTCGATCGGATGCGCGAGCAGCTCGGCCGCGCCGACGACGCCGATGCCCTGCGGATCTCCTACCGTCGCAAGCTGCTGCACGTCACGGCGCGTGACCTCTCCGGTCTGTCCAGCTTCGAGGAGGTCTCGGCCGAGCTGGCCGACCTCGCCGTCGCCACGCTCGGGGCTGCCCTCGACCTCGCGCGCGAGGAGGTGCCGAACGCGGACACGGTGCGACTCGCGATCATCGCGATGGGCAAGACCGGCGGTGCGGAGCTGAACTACGTCAGCGACGTCGACGTCGTCTTCGTGCACGAGCCGATGGGCGACGCCGACCCCGACACCGCTCTGCGGGCGGCGACGAGGCTCGCGTCGCGCACGATGGCGCTGTGCTCGGACCACACGGGCGAGGGCACCATCTGGGAGGTCGACGCGAACCTGCGCCCGGAGGGCAAGAACGGGCCGCTGTCGCGCACGCTGTCCAGCCACCTCGCGTACTACGAGCGTTGGGCCTCCACGTGGGAGTTCCAGGCCCTGCTGAAGGCGCGCTACGCCGCGGGCGACGAAGACCTCGCCGAGGCGTACCTGGAGGCCACCGGGCCGATGGTGTGGCAGGCCAGCACGCGCAAGGACTTCGTGCCCGACGTCCGGGCGATGCGCAAGCGCGTCATCGACACGATCCCGGCGCACCACCGGGACCGTCAGCTCAAGCTCGGTCCGGGCGGCCTGCGCGACGTCGAGTTCGCGGTGCAGCTGCTGCAGCTCGTGCACGGGCGCGGCGACGAGACGCTGCGCAGCGCCACGACGCTCGTCGCACTGCGCTCGTTGATCGCCGGCGGCTACGTCGGCCGCGAGGACGGGGCGACGATGGAGCGTGCCTACGTCTTCCTCCGCCGGCTCGAGCACCGGATCCAGCTGTTCCGACTGCAGCGCAACCACGTCGTGCCCGACGACCCGGAGGACCTGCGACGCCTGGGACGCTCGATGGGCTTCGTGCACAACGCGGGGGAGACGCTCGAGAAGGAGTGGCAGGCGCACAAGCGGGTCGTCCGACGCCTGCACGAGAAGCTCTTCTTCCAGCCCCTGCTCGAGGCGGTCACGTCCCTGCCCACCGAGGGCCTGCGTCTGACGACGGCCGCTGCCGAGGACCGGCTCCTCGCGCTGGGCTTCAACGACCCCAAGGGTGCCCTCGCCCACATCAAGGCCCTCACCTCCGGCGTCGCGCGGCGCTCCACCGTCCAACGCTCGCTGCTGCCGGCGATGCTGCAGTGGTTCGCCGAGGCCCCCTCACCGGATGCCGGACTGCTGGCGTTCCGCAAGATCTCCGAGGGCCTCGGGGAGTCGCCGTGGTACCTGCGCAAGCTCCGTGACGAGGGCGAGGGCGCCCACCAGCTGGCCGTCGTCCTGGGGTCCAGCCGCTACGTCACCGACCTGATCCTGCGGGCTCCGGACTCCGTCGCGCTGTTCGGCGACGACGAGGCGCTCGTGCCCCGCCCGCTCGAGCGGCTCACCAAGGAGATGGAGGCCGCCGCGCAGCGGCACGACGACGCCAAGGCCGCCATCAAGGCGATCCGCCGCATCCGACGCCGCGAGCTGTCCCGGATCGGGATCGGGGACGTCCTGGACTTCCACGAGGTGACCACCGCCATCCGCGCCCTGTCCGACGTCACGGAGGCGACCCTCGCCGGTGCGTTGGCTGCGGCGGTCAAGGGGGTCGAGGCCGAGCGGGGACCGCTGCCCACGCGGATGGCGATCGTGCTGATGGGTCGGCTCGGTGGACGTGAGTCCGGGTACGGGTCCGACGCGGACGTGATGTTCGTGCACGAGCCGCTCGACGGTGCCGACGACGGCGAGGCGTCCTCGGCTGCGACGGCCGTCGCGACCAGCCTGCGGACGATGCTCTCGGCCGCCGGGGACGACCCGCCCCTGGAGGTCGACGCCGAGCTGCGACCCGACGGGCGCAACGGCCCGCTCGTGCGCTCGTTCGCGGCCTACCGGTCCTACTACGAGAAGTACTCCGCGGTGTGGGAGGCGCAGGCTCTGCTGCGCGCCCGCGCCGCCGTCGGCGACGCAGGACTGTGCGAACGGTTCACCGAGCTGATCGATCCGCTGCGCTGGCCCGACGGTGGGATCGACGAGACACAGGTCCGCGAGATCCGGCGGATCAAGGGACGCGTCGAGTCGGAGCGGCTGCCTCGGGGCGCCAACCCGAACACGCACCTGAAGCTGGGCCGCGGTGGCCTCGCCGACGTCGAGTGGACCGTCCAGCTGCTCCAGATGCGTCACGCGCACGAGATCCCGGGGCTGCGGACGACGAGCACCCTCGAGGCGCTCACGGCCGCGTCGCAGGCCGGACTCCTCAGCGACGAGGACGCCCGTGACCTCGAGGTCGCGTGGCGCCTGGTGACCCGCATCCGCAACGCGGTGGTGCTCATGCGGTCCAAGCCGGCCGACTCGATGGTCGAGCAATCCGACGATCGGGCCGGTGTCGCCTCGCTCCTGGGCTACGGTGTCGACGACAGCGAACGCATGGTCGACGACTACCTGCGGGCCACCCGCCACGCACGGAGCGTCGTCGAGAGAGTCTTCTGGGAGTGACGATGAACGTTCGTCCGGCACGACTGGCCGCGACCCTCGCCCTGGCGCTGGCGATCGCGCTGCTCGCCGGACCGGCCGGGGCCGACGAGACGGAGCCCACACCGACGCCCACGCCGTCCCCGTCGCCGACGACCGCTCCGGAGGTTCCCTCGATCACGCCGGGCAGCGCGGCGACGATCACCGGGACGCCGCGGTTCCGCAGGACACTCACCGCCTCCCCCGGCCGGTGGAAGGCCTCCGGCCTGACGTTCAGCTACCGCTGGTACCGCGACGGCAAGCCGATCACCGGGAAGGGGAGCACCAAGCGCACCCGAGAGCTGACCCACCTGGACGTGGGCAAGCGACTGAGCGTGCGGGTGACGGCCTCCAAGGCGGGTCACCGGCCGGCAACCGGCCTGATGTCCCAGCGGACCGGCACCGTGCGACACCTGCGCGACCCGCGCCGCACCGTCACGTACAGCGTCGTGAACGACGGCAGCAGGCTGGACATGGCCTCCGTCCGCCGGCAGGTGGCCGCCATCTACGCCGACGCACGGGGATGGCGCAAGGGCGCCGTGAAGTTCCGTCAGGTGAGTCGCGGCGGTGACTTCACCGTCGTGCTGGCCAAGGCCGAGCGGGTGCCGCGGTACTCCAGCGTCTGCAGCGCGAAGTGGAGCTGTCGCGTCGGTCGCCACGTGATCATCAACGAGTCCCGCTGGCGCTCGAGCACCCGCGCCTGGCGCAAGGCCGGCAAGTCCGTCGCGAGCTACCGGCACATGGTCGTCAACCACGAGACCGGTCACTGGCTCGGTTTCGGTCACCAGGACTGCTCGGGTCGCGGTCGGGCCGCTCCGGTCATGCAGCAGCAGTCGAAGGACCTCCAGGGCTGTCGTGCGAACCCGTTCCCCCTCGACTCCGAGGCACGTCGCCTCGTGCGCTGACCCGAGGTCAGCCGGTCTGCGCGAGCAGGTGGCCGCGCTCGGTCGCTGACAGGCCACCCCACACGCCGTACGGCTCACGGACCTCGAGCGCGTGGTCCAGACACTCCTGGACGACGGGGCACCGGGCGCAGAAGGCCTTGGCCGCCGCCTCACGTCGGCGTCGGACCGGTCCGCGCTCGTCCATCGGGGAGTAGAACACGTCGGGATCGGCGCCGCGGCAGGCGGCGCGGTACTGCCACTCGTAGGACTCCTGCAGGGGCTTGGGGAGTCTGCTCGTGTCTGGCATGAATCCTCCTGGGGGTGCGAGCCGCGGCTCGTGAGGGATTCGGTGCCGACCCCGGTCCGGATGGGTCAGGTGCGCTGCATCTGCAGCTGCTCCACGTCGAGGTACCCGACGGCGAACCCTGCCTCGCAGTACGCGAGGTAGAACGTCCACATGCGGCGGAACGTCTCGTCGAACCCGTGCCCCGAGATGTCCTGCCAGTGGTCCTCGAAGCGCTCGCGCCACAGGCGCAGGGTCCGCGCGTAGTGCAGCCCGAGGGAGCGGGTCTCGGTGACGCGCAGACCGCGGGTGTGCGCGGCGAGCGTCTCGTCGATCGCGCGACGCGACGGGATCAACCCGCCCGGGAAGATGTACTTCTGGATCCAGCCGTAGGAGCGACGCGTCGCCTGGTACCGGTGGTGCTGCATCGTGATGGCCTGGATCGCGACGCGCCCGCCTGGTGCGAGCACGGAGTCGATGGTGGCGAAGTACGTGGGCCAGTACTCCTCACCCACGGCCTCGATCATCTCGCAGCTGACGACGGCGTCGTACTGCCCCGTGACGTCGCGGTAGTCCTGCAGGCGCAGCTCGATGCGGTCGTCGACGCCGGCCTCGACGAAGCGGCGGCGGGCGAGCTCGGCCTGCTCGGTGGAGATCGTGATGGTCGTGACGCGGGCACCGCGCTGCGCGGCACGGATCGCCAGGGACCCCCAGCCGCTGCCGATCTCCAGCAGGCGGGTGCCCTCGGTGACGCCCGCCTGGTCGAGCAGTCCGTCGATCTTGCGGTGCTGGGCGCATTCGAGCTCGTCGAAGCCGGGACGAGATCCGAGGTCCTCGAACCACGCCGCCGAGTACGTCATCGACGGGTCCAGGAACCGCAGGAAGAGATCGTTGGACAGGTCGTAGTGACGCTCGATGTTCGACCTCGACCCCGACACGGTGTTGCGCTCCTCCTCCGGCAGATCACGGTCGACCAGACGGCGCAGCTTCTGCAGCGACGGGGGCACGAGGGTCGCCATCTGCGCGGCGAACGGGGAGAGCAGGTCGGCGAGGTCCGTGCCCTCGCCGGTGGTCCAGTCGCCGGCCATGAAGGCCTCGCCGAGCCCGATCTTGGAGTCCTGGCCGAGACGGTTGAAGAAGGCGGCCGGACGACGCACGACCATCTCGGGCGCGTCCGGCCCTCCCGCGCCCCAGTGGCGACCGTCGGGGAAGCTCACGCGCACGGGAGTGCGGGAGACCGCCGGGCGCAGGATCGCTCGGGCGACGCGCGCCTTGAAGGGCGTCCGGGGAGTCTGGTCCAGACCGGACCACGGGGTCGAGAGGACGTCGCTCATCGGGTGCTCTCCTGGGATCGATGGACCGGTCGTGGGACGACCGGGAGGCGGCGCAGCCACAGCCACACGCCGTGGATTCGGATCAGCAGGCTCGTCCGATGGGTCATGAACGGCATGGTGACGAGTAGACGGACCAGGCGCCCCGCGGTGAACGGACGGGGTTCGCCTCGGAAGGTCGCGGTGAAGACGGCCTCCTCGGGTGCCGTCGGCGAGTCCTGGCGCAGCACGACGTCGGTCGAGACGCGGCTCGCGTCGAGGCGGAAGCGCACGTCGTAGCGACCGGCGACGGTGAAGAAGGGAGAGACGTAGAACGCCTTGTCCATGCCCGTCCGCCCCGCGTCGTCGGGACGCAGGAGGTAGGCGTGACGCTCGCCGTAGGTGTTGTGCACCTCCGCGACGATCGCCTCGACCCGCTCGCCGTCGAGCACCCAGAACACGCTCAAGGGATCGAAGACGTATCCGAAGGTCCGTGCGTTGGCGAGCATGAGGATCCGTCGATCCGACACGTCGAGGCCCTCGGCGGCGCAGAACGCCTCGATGTTGGCCCGGATGGTGGCGTCGGCCGCACCGATGTGGTCGGCCGCCCGGAAGGTGGAGAACGGGCGTAGCCACCACCGGGTCCGCGGGAGGTCGTCGAGGTCGACCAGCCACTGGTAGACCCGGTAGGAGAAGCGGTGACGCAGCGGCGTGCGCCGGGTGTGGGCGACGCTGCCGACGACGAGCGCAGGGACCGCGGGCAGGCTCACCAGGGCACCCCGAGGCTGCGGGCTGCCTCGACCCCGGAGCGGCAGCCGTCCTCGTGGAAGCCCCAGCCGTGGTAAGCCCCGGCGAACGCGGTCCGCCCGTCGTTGAGACCGGCCAGCTCGGCCTGGGCAGCGACGGAGTCCGGGGTGTACACCGGGTGGGTGTAGTGCATGGTGGCGAGCACCGTCTCCGGGTCGATGCGGTCCGTGGAGTTGAGACTGACGACGTACGGCCGGGGACTGTCGATCCCCTGGAGCCGGTTCATCCAGTACGTGACCGCGGTCGACTCCTCGCGACGACCGCACGCGTCCATCCGGTAGTTCCACGACGCCCGTGCCCCGGGAGCGTCGGGCAGCAGGGAGGCGTCGGTGTGCAGGACGGTCTCGTTGGCGGAGTAGTCGAACGACGCCAGCACCCGCTTCTCGTCGCCGCTCGGGTCCTCCAGCAGTCCCAGGGCGTCGTCGGCATGGGTGGCGATCACGACCTTGTCGCGATGGTGCTCGGTCCCGTCGGTGTCGGTCAGGACGACGCCGGAGGGTGTGCGCCGCAGCGAACGGATCCCCGTCCCGCTGCGGACGTCGCCGATCCGCTCGACCACCTTCGCGACGTACGTGCCCGACCCGCCCTGGACGGTGAACCACTGGGGCGACCCGGAGATCGACAGGAAGCCGTGGTGGCGCAGGAACGTGAACAGGTACCGCGCGGGGTACTGCAGGGCGACGTCGTGGCCCGAGGACCAGACGCACGAGACGACCGGGATGGCGTAGTGGGAGACGAAGTGCTCCTCGAAGCCGTGGCGTCGCAGGAAGTCACCGTAGGTCTGGGGCTCGGCGGCATCGGGCTCGGCCTCGAGCAGGGCGAGCGCGAGCCGCTGGAACCGCTTCACGCCGAGCAGCAGCCTCAGGTACCGCGGGTCGAGCAGGCGCCGCTTCTGCGCGAAGAGGCCGGGCAGCCTGCGCCCACCGGCGTACTCCAGGCCGCACCCGTCGCAGTGGATGCTCATCGACATCTCGGTCGGGTGCACCGCGACGTCGAGCTCGGCGAAGAGCCGGCGCAGCAGGGGATAGGTGCGGTCGTTGTGCACGATGAACCCGCTGTCGACGCGGTGGGTCACGCCGTCCTGCTCCAGGGTGTGGGTGTGGGCGTGGCCGCCGAAGCGGTCGTCGGCCTCGAACAGCGTGACGTCGTGGGTCTCGCGCAGGACGTACGCCGCCGTGAGTCCGGAGATGCCGGACCCGACGACGGCGACGGACGGTCGCTCGCTGGTCGAGGGGGAATCGGTCATGGAAGGGGTTCGCGTTCGAGGGGGTCGAGGATGGGTCAAACGGACCGATCGCCCGCGACGAGGTCGCGGGCGATCGGGCCGAGCGGTGGCGGGCACGGCCGCCACCGCCCCGGTCGGTCGATGCCATTCAACCCCACCGTCCGGGTGCCGGGGGCCAGGACCGCGCGATCGCGGACCGGCGGGCAGGGCTCAGGCGTCGACCGGCTGCCTCGCTGCCTCGGCCTGTGCAGCCTCTCGGCGCGCCCGACGCAGTGCCTTCGACTCCGGGCTCTTGCCCTGCAGGTACGGGTCGTCGGGCTTCGCCGAGTAGGCCGCGAGCTGACGGGCGACGCTCGCGAGCTGGCGCGACAGGCGACCGGAGTTGTACTGCAGGCCGTGGCGTCGGCAGATCTCGCGGATCTCCGTGGCGATCTCGGGGTAGCGGCGCGCCGGGATGTCCGGGAACAGGTGGTGCTCGATCTGGTGGCTCAGGTTGCCGGACATGACGTGGAACCACGGCCGGCCGCTGATGTTCGCCGAACCGAGCAGCTGGCGCAGGTACCACTGCCCGCGGGTCTCGTTCTCCGCGTCCTCCTCGGCGAACGACTGCACCTCGGCGGGGAAGTGACCGCAGAAGATGATGAGGAAGGTCCAGATGTTGCGGATGAGGTTGGCGGCGAAGTTCGCGCCGAGGACCGCCAGGGGTGCCCACCAACCGACGAACGGCACGAGGGCGAGGCCGAGCAGCGGGTACGCGACGTAGTCCTTGAGCACCTGGCGGCGGGCCTTGCGAGCGGCGCGGCTCTTGCGGTCGCGGAACTCCTTCTTGCTCATCTTGCCGCCGAGGTACTCATCGAGCTCGAGGCCGTGGTACATCACGCCCCACTCGAAGAACAGCATCAGGAAGAACGCGGCCGGCAGGTTGAACCGGTGGCTGGGGTACCAGGGCTGGTCGGTGTCGATGCGCAGCAGCCCGTAGCCGATGTCGCGGTCCTTGCCGTGGATGTTGGTGTAGGTGTGGTGGATGAAGTTGTGCCCGTGCTTCCAGTCCTGGGCGGGGGCGACGTTGTCCCACTCGTAGCGCTTGCCGTCGACGAGCGGATCGTTCATCCAGTCGTACTGACCGTGCATGACGTTGTGCCCGATCTCCATGTTCTCGAGGATCTTGGAGACGCCGAGCAGCACGATGCCTGCGACGAAGGCGGGCCAGAAGAACGGCATGAGGACGCCGACGCGGCCGGCGACCTCGCACGCGCGCTGGACCTTGATGACCCGGCGGATGTAGTCGGCGTCGGCCTGACCCAGGGAGTCGAGGGTGCGCTGGCGCAGGGCGTCGAGCTCCTCGCCGAAGGACTCGAGCTCCTCGTAGGACATGTACTCCAGACCGATGGTCGACCGCTTCGAGCGGTCGGCACCGACCAGGGGCTCGGGCGCGGCGTCGTGGCCGGAGGCGTCGAAGGTCTCGATCGGGGGACGCTTGCGGGACATGGGGGCTCCCTCTCTCACAGGGCGACGGCGACGTCGCCGACGGGGACGGTGACGCAGACCTTCACGGTCTCGTCGGTGCTGGCGTTGATCTCGCCGGAGACGACGTGTCGCACGGCGCCTCCGAGCTTCTTGACGGCGCAGGTGTTGCACACACCCATGCGGCAGCCGTACTCCGGCGTCAGGCCGGCGGCCTCGGCCTGCTCGAGGATCGTCGCGCCGCTGTTGTCGGCGCTCGTGCCCGAGGCGTCGAAGGTCAGGGTCCCGGTGGCCGCGGCGGCGTTCTGCTCCAGCAGCGCCGGGTCCACGGTCGGGACCTTGAAGTACTCCGAGTGCAGCTGGTCGTCGGCGCCGAGGCCGGCGTAGACGTCGCGGACCGTCGCGATGAGCCCGGCCGGGCCGCAGACCCAGGTCGGGGTGGAGGCGGCGTCGACGCCGAGGGTGCGCAGGTGGTCGGCGCGGAACCGGCCCTCGAGGCGGGCGCCCGGCTGGGGCTCGCGCGTGTAGACGCGCTCGACGGTCGCCTGGGGCAGCTCCGCGGCCAGCCGGTCGAGCTCGGGGGTGAACATCTCGTCCTCGCGGGAGCGGGCGTAGTGCACGAACGTCACCCGGCCGTGGTGTCCGCGGTCGCGCAGCGTGCGTGCCATCGACATCACCGGGGTGATCCCGGAGCCGCCGCTGAGCAGCAGGACGTGGTCGGGGACGGTCTCCGGCAGGACGAACTCGCCCTGGGCCTGGGAGAGGTGCACGAGGGTGCCGGGCTGCAGCTCGCGGTGCAGGAACTGCGAGACGTAGCCGTCGGGATGTGCCTTGACGGAGACGGTGAAGCGACGGTCACCGGTGGCGGCGGAGCTGGAGACGGAGAACACGCGCACCTTGCGGGTGCCGTCGACCTCGATGCCGAACTGGACGTGCTGGCCCGGGGCGAAGCCCTTCCAGGCGCCGTTGGGACGCAGCACGACGGTGCTCGCGGCACCGGTCTCGCGGCGGACCTCCACGACGCGGGCGCGGACCGCCTCGACCGTGAGCATCGGGTGGATCTGGTCGAGGTAGTCGTCGACCGTGCGCGGGGAGGTCAGGGCGCGGACCGGCCGCGACCCGAGTGCCGTGCGGACCAGACCCATGGCGCCTCCCTTCGGAGTTCGGTGAACGTTTGTACACCGAAAGTCTGCCTCGTTCCCCTCCGCGACGCAAGGGCCGGCATCCGTGAGCCCGTTCACGTGGTGAATGGGTGTTCACCGAAAGAGTGCCCCGTGCGGCCGAGAACCGCCTCATCGTCACGACCGGCGGCTAGGCTGCTGGCGTGACGGAGGTCGTCGGCATGACCCGACAGGAGCAGAAGGAGCGGACGCGGCAGGCCATCTTGGACGCCGCGCTCGCGCTGAGCGGCGAGCACGGGTTCGCCCAGTTGAGCCTGCGCCAGGTGGCCCGCGAGGCGGGCATCGTCCCCACCGCGTTCTACCGCCACTTCGCCTCGATGGACGACGTCGGCCTCGCCCTCGTCGAGCAGTCGTTCCAGACCTTGCGTCGGATGATCCGCGACGCCCAGCGCGACCCCGACACCTTCGCCGACATCATCGATGCCTCGGCGGAGATCCTGGTGCGGGTGGTCAAGCAGCACAAGGCGCACTTCGGCTTCGTGGCCCGGGAGCGCGCGAGCGGTTCCGACGCCGTGCGCGCAGCCATCCAGCGCGAGCTGGAGCTGTTCATCTCCGAGCTCTCGGTGGTGCTGGCGCGCCTGCCGCACCTGGAGCGCTGGTCGGCCGAGGACGTCAAGCTCGCCGCCGGCATCTTCGTGCGCAACATGGTCTACCGCGCCGAGCAGGTGGTGCACACGCCCGACGGTCGGCCCGACCTGGAGGAGGACATCAAGCGCAAGGCGCGCCGCGAGATGCGCCTGATCGTCCTCGGGTTCGAGAAGTGGGTCAGCGACTGAGCACGCGAGCCGCGTGCTCGTCCTGGGCCGCCGAGGCGAGCCGGTCGAGGGCGAGCTTGAAGACGTCGTCGCCGAGCTGGTCCTCGAGGAGCTGCATGATGCCCGGATCGGTCTCGAACTCCGCGCTCCACTCGGCGTAGCACGTGGTGTCGGTGTCCTCGCTCACGCGCACGGTGGCCCGGTGGTCGGTGATCGGGAAGGGCGGCTCGGGCATCGTGTAGGCCAGCCGACGCTCGGCGTCGTCCTGCTCGAGGACGGTCACGACGAGCTCGGGGGAGGACTCGGGCCCGCCGCTGTAGATGTTCAGGCGGGGGTGCCACCGGGCGAAGTCCTGGGCGAGCTCCCAGACGAGGGAGGCGGGAGCGGCGACGAAGGTGCGACGAACGATGCTGGGCATGATCTTCCGGGGTCGGGGACGAACGATCCGCCCATGAAACCGCGTCGACGGGGTCGGCGTCATCTTTCGGACGTGAGGCATATCTCACGTCCGTCCCGCGGTCCGTCCGGGGCCGGGCGTAGCGTGAGGTCATGCCCCGAGCCGCGCATCCCCTCGTCGCCTACAAGGACCTCTGCATCGACGTGAACGACCTCGGTGCAGGCCTCGACTTCTGGGCGCCGGTCCTCGGGTTGGACGTCGTCCCCGACGAGGACGACCCGACCGGGGTCCACCTGGAGGGGCCCACGCCTCGCCACACGGTGTGGCCGTGCGCGGTCCCCGAGCCCAGGACGGTCAAGAATCGCGTGCACCTCGACGTCCACGCGGCCGACGCCGTCCCGGAGGGCACGGAGCCGCTCAGCGCACCGGGTCAGTTCCCGTGGCAGGTCGTGGCAGGTCCCGAGGGCGACGAGCTCTGCGTCTTCGTCCGCGAGGAGGTGCCGACGTACCGCCTCTACGAGGTGGTCGTCGACTGCGCCGACCACGCCGGGACGAGCGCCTGGTGGCAGGCGCTGTGGGGTGGGCGGCTCGAGCACGACGCGAGGGGCTTCAGCTGGATCGACGACGCCCCGGGGATGCCCTTCGACGCCTTCTCCTTCGTGCCGGTCCCCGAGCCCAAGACCGTCAAGAACCGGGTCCACTGGGACGTCACCCTGGTCCCCGGCGCGACGGTGGCCGACCTCGAGGCCGTCGGTGCGCGCGTCCTTCGGGCTCCGGACGACGAGATCTCCTGGACCGTCATGGCCGACCCCGAGGACAACGAGTTCTGCGTCTTCGAGGAGCCGTGAGCGTGCTGCGCGTCGTCGATCCCGGCGACGCCGAGATCCTCTCCCGCCTGCAGAAGGAGAACCGCGCCCACCTCGCCCCCTGGAGCCCCCTGCGCGACGAGCACTGGCTCTCGGCCGAGGGTCAGCTCGAGCTCATCGAGCGCAGGCTGGTGCAGATGGTCGAGGGGTGCGCGGCCGTGTTCGTGGTCCTCGACGACGGTGAGGTTGTCGGCGAGATCACGCTCGACGGCATCGTGCGGGGTCCGTTCCAGAACGGCCACGTCGGCTACTGGCTGGCCGAGCACGCGACCGGACGCGGGCTGATGACCCGGGCGGTCGAGGAGCTCGCCGCGCACGCCTTCGACGTCATGGGTCTGCACCGGCTGCAGGCCGGCACGCTGGTCCACAACGCCGCGTCCCGGGCGGTGCTGCGCCGGTGCGGGTTCAGCCCGTACGGCACCGCGCCGCGCTACCTGCGGATCCAGGGTCGCTGGCAGGACCACGTCCTGTTCCAACGACTAGCCCACGACGAGTCGCTCGATCCCTGACCCTGCTGGCTCCGCGGTGCCGGTCAGCCGGTCCGGCGGGCCACGCCGAGGACGAAGGCGGCCTGGCCGGCGTGCTGCCAGGCGTCCCCGAGGACGCTGACCAGCCGCATGCCCACCGTCACCGGCGGGTCCCAGTCCTCGTCGACCACGCGCGACAGCTCGGTGGAGTCGAGCGACTCGACGTAGGTCCGCGTGAGGGCGTCGACGTCACGGTGGTAGTCGTCGAGCAGCCGTCCGGACGCGCGTACCTGGCGCACCTGCTCGACGCCGTGGCCGTACCCGATGTCGCGGTGGTCGAACGGCAGACCGAACCGGTCGGCCCACGCGTCCCACGCCTGGTCGACGCCGGCGAGAGCGGCGACGTGGTCGTCCTGCACGCGGGTCAGGTGCCACAACAGCCATGCCGGGGTGTTCGCGCCACGGTCGACCTGGAGGGTCGCCGTCCTGTCGTCCAGCTCGTCGGCGATCTCCTCCACGAGCTCGCGGATCCGGCCGAAGCCGTCGAGGAGCACGTCGATGGTGGTTCGCGCGTCGCTCATCGGACGACCAGTCCTTCCCTGCGGTCCCACGCGACCTCCGTCGCGGAGTCGTCCCGGACGGCATCGAGCACGGCAGCGACCACCTCGGACGCCGCGAGCGGCTCGGGCAGGCGAGGAGGCTCGCCCGCCAGCGCGTGGGCGGCCAGGTCGGTGTCCAGGTGCGGTGGTCGGACGTCGACGATCCTGGTCCGGCGTCGGCTCTCCCGTCGGACCGCCGTCAACCACGCGGTGAGCGCGGCCTTGGCCGCGGAGTAGTCGGCCATGCCGGCCGTGGGCAGGTCGGCCAGGATGGCCGACAGGACCACCGCGACACCGCCGTCGAGGTGTGGCAACGCGGCCCGCACGACGCCGGCCGCACCGAGCGCGTTGACGGCGAAGACCTCCTCGGTGACGGCCGGGTCGGCCTCGACCGCCGGTCCGAAGGCCGGGACTCCCGTGGCCACCACGAGCAGGTCGAGACCGCCCAGGACCTCGACCGCCTCGGCCACGCGCTGGGCCGTCCGCTCGAGGTCGACGACGTCGAGCTCGAAGGTCGGCGCGTCCAGCTCGGCGCCGACGGCAGTCAACCGGTCGGCGTCGCGGCCGGTGACCGCGACGCGCGCCCCGGCGTCGTGCACGGTCCGGGCGATGGCCCCGCCGAGGGCGCCGGTGGCACCGACGACGAGCACCCGTGCCCCGGAGATCTCCATGCGAGGACGGTACCGACGCCGGTCGGCGCCGCAAGGCGAGCGAGCCACCCTAGAGTGGGCCCATGGCCGTCCTGGACCCCACGCGCGACGTCGTCCGGCTCACCGCCGACCTCGTCGACATCGCCTCGGAGAGCTTCCAGGAAGCGGAGATCGCCGACGCGGTGGAGGCGGCGCTGCGCGAGCGGCCGCACCTCGAGGTCACCCGCGTCGGGCACACGATCGTCGCGAGGACCACTCTCGGTCGACCCGAGCGCGTCGTCATCGCCGGCCACCTCGACACCGTGCCGGCGAACGACAACTTCCCGTCGCGGCTGGAGGGTGACACGCTGTGGGGCCTCGGGACCTGCGACATGAAGGGCGGGGTCGCCGTCGCCCTGGCGCTCGCCGCGACCGTGCCCGAGCCCGTGCGCGACGTCACCTACGTCTTCTACGAGGCGGAGGAGGTCGCGGCCGTCCACAACGGTCTCGGCCGGCTCGCGCGGGAGCGCCCCGAGCTCCTCGCCGCGGACTTCGCGATCCTGATGGAGCCGTCCGACGCGGGGGTCGAGGCGGGCTGCCAGGGCACCGTCCGCGTCGACGTCGTGACGCGGGGCGAGCGCGCGCACTCGGCGCGGTCGTGGCGCGGGCACAACGCGATCCACGATGCGGCGCCGATCCTGCAGGTCCTCGCCGACTACGTGCCGCGCCGTGTCGTCATCGACTCCCTGGAGTACCGCGAGGGCCTGAACGCCGTCGGGATCAGCGGGGGCGTGGCCGGCAACGTCGTCCCCGACGAGGCACGGGTCAGCATCAACTACCGCTTCGCTCCCGATCGCTCGGTCGCGCAGGCGCTCGACCACCTCCGCGGACTGTTCGACGGGTTCGAGATCGAGGTCACCGACGAGGCGCCGGGCGCCATGCCCGGGCTCGACCGCCCCGCAGCCGCCGCCTTCGTGGAGGCGATCGGCGCCCCGCCCCGGCCGAAGTTCGGGTGGACCGACGTCGCCCAGTTCACCCAGCTCGGGATCCCCGCCGTCAACTACGGACCGGGTGACCCCGTGTACGCCCACAAGCAGGACGAGCACGTCCCGGTCGCCCAGCTGGTGGCGGTCGAGGACGCTTTGAGGAGATGGCTGAGCCCATGACGTCGTACGACAAGGGACCGGTGCGCCTGCGACGCGGCCGCATCCCGTCCAGCACCACCGACCAGCGGCTGCTGGACTCCCGGGGGCCGACCGACTGGGTGCACACCGACCCGTGGCGGGTCCTGCGGATCCAGTCGGAGTTCGTCGAGGGCTTCGGCGCGCTCTCCGAGCTCGGACCAGCGGTCTCCGTCTTCGGCTCCGCGCGAACCTCGCCCGACGACCCGCTCTACGAGACGGCGCGCGAGATCGCCGCTCGTCTGTGCGACCGCGGCTACGCGGTGATCACGGGGGGAGGCCCGGGTGCGATGGAGGCGGCGAACCGCGGGGCGAGCGAGTGCGGGGGCGTCTCGGTGGGACTCGGCATCGAGCTGCCGCACGAGCAGGGCCTGAACGAGTGGGTCGACCTCGGCATCAACTTCCGCTACTTCTTCGTGCGCAAGACGATGTTCGTCAAGTACTCCCAGGGATTCGTCGTGATGCCCGGCGGGTTCGGGACCCTCGACGAGCTGTTCGAGGCGCTCACGCTGTCCCAGACCGGGAAGGTCACGACCTTCCCGATCGTGCTGTTCGGGACGGACTACTGGCGGGGTCTGGTCGACTGGCTGCGGACGACCATGCTGCCGGACGGCAAGATCGGTCAGGGCGACCTCGACCTGCTGCTGCTGACCGACGACGTCGACGAGGCGGTCGGCTACTTCGACGCCGTCGCCTCGTCCTGAACCTCGGTCCGACCCGCGATCTTTCCCTGTCGTTCGTGGTGTGGCTCCGTCGATGTCACCGCCGCGCGACCTAGAATCAGCGCATGGCTTCCCCCCGTCGCAGCTCCTCCTCCGCCCGTCGCACGGCGCCTCCTTCGGGACGCCGTCGCCTCGCCCTCGGCCTGCTCGTCCTCGCCCTTCCGATCGCCGTCGCGGCGGTGTGGATCGGCTCGCTCGTCGGGCTGCTCGGGATCGCGCTCGCCGTCGTGCTCGTCGCCTCCGGTGCCGGCCTGCTCGTCGAGGAGACGGTCGCGCTGCGACGCGCCGCTGCGCGCGAACGAGCCCGCCTCGCACGCGAGCAGACGCGTGCCGCCACGGCCAAGGCCCGTGAGCACATCGCCTTCGCCGACCACATGGCCTCGCGGGTCAAGGCGGGCCGGGTCGAGATCGAGCGGCTGCTGGGGGACCTCGCCACGTCCGCTGCGGCCCTGGCCGAGGCCGAGCGCGCCTGCGCCGAGGCGGTGCGTCGCGAGCGCGACCTCGCCGCCGAGCTGTCCGAGACCAAGCGGGTCCTCGAGCGCACGCGGCGCGAGCTGCGCCACACCCATGACGCGCTCACCGCGAGTCAGGCAGCCGAGCTGCAGACCCGCGCGGAGCTGCTCGCCGCGCAGGAGAGTGACGCGTCGAGGCGCCTGGCGTGACCGGTCCCCGGGGGTACCCGTGAAACGCGTCACGGGATGGGAGATAATGATCTGCGCGTGTCCCGAGCGGGACGCGAAGGACGGAAGGGGAACCCCATGGCGGCGATGAAGCCTCGCACCGGTGACGGACCGATGGAGGTCACCAAGGAGGGTCGGTGCATCGTCATGCGGGTACCGCTCGAGGGCGGCGGCCGGCTGGTCGTGGAGCTCAACAACGACGAGGCCGCCACGCTCGGCGACGCCCTGAAGGCCGTCTGAGCCACTCGATGCACGGGCTCACCATCCGGTGGTCCCTCGCCGATGCCCCGGACGGAGCACTCGAGGCACTGGCGACGTACGTCGAGGACGTCTCGTTCTCGCGGTTCGCGGGTCTGGAGGGGTTGCGCTACAAGGCGTGGCACGCGCGACCCGGGGAGTGGTTCGAGGGCAGCTACGTCTTCGTCAGCGACGAGGCGCGGGCCCGGTTCCAGGAAGCGTTCGAGCAAACCGCCGCCGAGGCGCCCGGTTCGCTGATGATCGGGTCGCCACCGGTCCTCGTGGAGGCCCACGAGGTGCTGGCCGTCGTCCGAGGCCCGTCGGGCTTCCGGTCCGCGCCACGCTTCCACGGGTGAGCGCCGCCCCGCGGCAGGGGCGAGCGCCAGGACCGCTCAGTCGCGGCGAGTGGCCACCAGCAGGCCGTCGCCCACCGGCAGCAGAGCCGGCACCAACCGCTCGTCCGCACCGACCTGCTCGAGCAGGTCGCGGATCGCCTGGGTCTCGGGATCGGTGGCGGCCGGGTCGGCCACCCGGTCGTGCCACAGGCTGTTGTCGACCACGATCGCCCCGCCGGGACGGACGAGACGCAGCGCCTGCTCGAGGTACTCGGTGTACTCCACCTTGTCGGCGTCGATCAGCACGAGGTCGTAGCCCCGGTCGGTGAGTCTCGGCAGCACGTCCAGCGCGGCCCCGGCGATCAACCGGAAGCGGCGGGCGGCGATCCCCGCGGCGGAGAAGACCTCGCGTGCGTGTCTCTGGTGCTCGGCCTCGAGGTCGACGGAGGTGAGGACGCCGTCGTCGACCATGCCTCGCTGCAGCCATAGTCCCGAGACGCCGGTCCCGGTGCCGATCTCGACGACCGCGCGGGCCTCGAGCAGGGAGGCGAGGAGCCGCAGGACGGCTCCGGTGCCGGGACCGACCGGACTGATCCCCACCTGCTCGGCGCGACGACGCGCATCCTGGAGGTGCTCGTCCTCGGTGAGGTAGCGCTCCGCGAACTGGAGGCTGGCTGCGGTGGTGATGGGAGTTCCCTTCTCGCGTGGTGTCCCCAGCATAGTGAGCGGCCGTGCCGCGCGGCCGCACCGACGCGACACGCCGTGCCGGTCCGCCGGGCGACGCGGGCGGCGACGTCTCGCGGGGAACCCCCAGGCTGCTCTGGGCGTTCTCTCAGGCAGGAGCAGCACGATACGGACATGACGAACCAGGACGTGGCGATGCAGACGCAGGCGTGGGAGGACATCGTGGCCGAGCACTCCGGCCGCGTCTACCGCCTCGCCTACCGTCTGACGGGCAACCGGCACGACGCCGAGGACCTCACGCAGGACGTGTTCATCCGCGTCTTCCGCTCACTGGACTCCTACGAGGCGGGCAACTTCAACGGGTGGATCCACCGCATCACCACCAACCTCTTCCTCGACCGGGTGCGTCGCGGCGCGCGGATCCGGATGGACGGGTTCGCCGAGGGAGCCGAGGATCGCCTCGCGAGCGGTGAGGCGGGCCCGGCGGCGATGCTGCACGACACGGAGTTCGACTCCGACATCGAGTCCGCCCTGGCCTCGCTGAGCGAGGAGTTCCGGGTCGCCGTCGTGCTGTGCGACGTCGAGGGACTCTCCTACGAGGAGATCTCCGACGTCCTGGGCGTCAAGATCGGCACCGTGCGCTCACGCATCCACCGAGGCCGCACCCAGCTGCGCGCCGCCCTCTCCCACCGGACGCCCTCGCTGGGTCGCACCCGCGTCCTCGGACCGTCGACGACCTGATGGCACACCTCGACCGGGACGTCGCGGCGTACGTGGACGGGCAGCTCTCGCCCGTGGCCACGGCGGCCGCCGACGCCCACGTCGCGGTCTGTCCGCGCTGCTCGGCCGCGTGTGCACAACAGCGGTTGGTCAAGTCCCGGGTGAGCGTGGGCGGCGTGCCCGCACCGCCGGCGACGCTCCTGGCGAGCCTGAGCTCGCTGCCCGTGACCGTCGGCGAGGAGACTCGTCTCGAGCGCCTGCGTCGTTCACCGATGATCGGTGCAGGAGCGGCGCTGATGGGGGCTTCGCTGCTCGTCGCGGTGCTCGCCTTCGTCGCCGGATCCGCCGAGGACCGGCTGGCGGACCCCGTCGACCCGGCCTTCGCGTCCTACGTCGACGACTTCCACTACGGGTACGGCACGACCGAGGGGACCATGACGATGGCGTCCCTGACCGAGCTGAGGGACCAGGGGTGGTCGTGCCTCGAGAGCCTGGGTGCCGATCTCCGGCTGGTCGACGGCCGTTGGCTCGATCGTGCCGCCGGGGTCGTGTCGTTGACCTACACCGACGGTCGCGAGCGTCTGCGTCTCTACGAGAAGGTCGGGACGTTGGACGAGGCCGACCTGGTGGGCTTCGAGCGGGGGACGGTCGGGGACCGGACGGTGTGGATCCGCGCCGGCGAGCCGACCGTCGCGACGTGGGACGCCCGCGGCAAGGTCTTCGTCGCCGTCACTGACGTCGACGTCTCACGGCTCGCGGCGGCCCTCGCGAGGCTGCCGGAGCCTCGTGAACCCCGGGGCACGGCCGGACGGATGAGCGACGGTCTGGAGCGGATGACCTCGTGGGCGACGCCCTGAGAAACGGTCCGACCGGCCGGTACACCATCCGCCATGACCAGGACCATGGCCCATCCGGGCCATGAACATGGCCCGTAACAGGGCGACGGTGGCCGCGTTGTGACGGGTGCCACTGCGAGCATCCCCGTCAGGAGACCCCGTGCCGTCATCCCCGCAGCCCCGTCCGGACCACTCGTCGGGCAGGAGGTGGAGCTGGGTGCTGCCCGGGGCGCTCGGTCTGGTCCTGCTCGTCGCCGGTGTGCTGGTGGCCAGTCCCGCCTCTGCCGCGATCACCGCCCCGGCGCCCGGGGCGACCGTCTCGGGCTCGGTCACGATCTCCGAGAACCGCGGCTCGACGAACACGTGCCGGTTGCGGGACAACAGCCGGTCCCGCATCGAGGTGCTGTCCTCCACCGGCACCCGCGTCCACGAGGCGACGCGCGACTCCTCCGGAGGGTGGTCGACGACCTGGTCCAGCCTCGGTCGTCCCAACGGTGACTACCGGATCCGCACCTTCGCGCGCGACAGTGTGCGTTCGGGGACGTTGGGGACGGGGTGCACGACGCGTGCGGAGACCCTGATCGACGAACGCGTCGTGACCCTCGACAACCGAGCCGCCGTGACCGTGACGTCACCGGCCACCGTCGTCACCGGCGAGGAGCTGACCGTGCAGGTCAGCACGCGGGTCGACGCCTCGGGCGTCAGCGGTGTCGCCGCCGCGGACCGTGACGTCGTCGTGACCGTCCCCGACGTGGGCGAGCGGACCGTGCGGACCGACGCGGCCGGCAACGGCTCCGTGGTCGTCGACCTCCCGGACCTGCCGGTCGGGATGCTGGAGATCCGTGCTGAGGTGGTGAGTGACGCCCTCCTGCGCGGTCTCTCCTCGACGACGAGCACCCGGCTGCTGCACCGCACGACCACGACCGTCTACGTGGGCGACACGCGGGCCCAGCCAGGGGCACAGGCCGAGCTCTCCGCCCGTCTGGTGGACTCCACCCCGGGCAGCGACCGCGCGGGCGACCCCGTCGCCGGGCAGGACGTGAGCCTGCGCTTCGAGGACAGCGCCGCGACCGCCACCACCGCGCAGGACGGCGTCGCGCGTCGCGACGTGATCGTTCGTGGCGCGAGCCGCACGGCTCCCGTCACGGCGACGTTCGCCGGCACCGAGGTCCACGGTCCCAGCGAGGACGAGATCGTCTTCTACGTCGGCGACGCGGCCGCGGAGCCGGCCGCGAACGAGCACGACCTCCTCGGCGGTGTCGTCCGAGGCCTCAACGGGCTGCTCGGCTCGCTGCTCGCACCCGTGACCGGCCTGCTCGACCAAGCCGCCGCTCAGCAACCGGTGCACTCCCTCCTCCTCGACCCGCTCGACCGCCTCGTGGAGCTGCTCGGCCTGCCGCCGCGCACGGGGTCCGTGTGGGACCTCGCCGACGTGACGGCCATCCTCGACCTCACCCTTGCCACCGTCGCCGACACGCTGGTCGTCCTGGCCGACGACGCCGACGGGCACGTCGAGGACCTGCTGCAGAACGCCAGCCTCGGCCCCGACCTCGACGCACTGGTGGACGTCACGCGGTTCCGCTGGCGCGCGGTGCTCGACCAGGAGGGCCTGCCACGGGCGCGGGAGTTCCGCGCGACCATCGGTGTGCCGCAGCCCCTCGACGTGACCGGCGACGGTCACCCGGACGTGCTGGCCAACCTCACGCTCGCCAGCGACTTCCTGTCCTTGCAGACCGCGGGCGTCGACGGGGCGCTGCGCCTGGACCTCGACACCGGTGCCGACCCTCGCTCCATCGTCCCGCGCCTGGAGGTCGCACGGCTCCCTGGAGCCCCCGACGACCTGCCGCTCAGCCTGCAGGCACTCGTGCAGCTCCCCGGGTCCGGGGACGAGTTCCGCTTCGGCTACGACGCCCGCGACGGATCGGCACCCGCCGGTTTCCTCGCCGACCTGGTCCTCGGTGAGGACGAGGTCGGCGTCGAGCTCGCCACCCGCAGCGACACGGCCCTCACCGTCTCCGGGGCGATCGTGCCGGAGGGTGCGAGCGGCGAGTCGGCGACCCCGGCTCCACGCGAGCAGCGGTTCGCCATCGGCTTCGACACCGCGCCTCCGGCCGCCCGCCTGGGCCTTCGCCTGGACGGCAGCAGCGACGTGGCCGCCGACCTGCAGACCTCGGTGCCGACCGGCGTGGACGTCTCGTTCGTCGACGACTCCGGCGCCGAGCGGGTCACGACCGCCGACGTCGCCCTCGACAGCGTGGACGGTCGTGCCTCGATCGCCGTGAGCGGTGACAGTGCGGAGGGCGCGGGCGTCGGTGCCACCATCGAGAGCGTCACGGGAATGGATCGCGTGGTCGTCGACGGACGACAGCTCGAGTCCGGGCGCATCGACACCGAGGTCCGGCTCGCGCTCACGGACGTACCGACGAGCGTTCGCTTCGGTCTCGGGGCCGACGGCGCCGGCACCCTCGAGGCGAGTGCACCGATCGGCGTCTTCGAGGCGGGCTTCGCCACGGCGGGCCGCATCCTCGACCTGGAGGACGAGGCGTTCCTGCGTCTGTTGCAGGCCGGCGAGCGCAGCTCCCTGTCCGTGCGGCTGCCCGAGTTCGAGCGCATGGATCTCGGCCTCGGAGACGACCTCGGCATCGACCTGACGAAGAAGGCGGGCCCGCTGGCCGTCCGCGCCGACCTCGAGGACCTCGCGGTCGAGGGCCGCGTCGAGGACGCGCCGCGCACGGTCGCCCTGGCGATCGAGTCCTCCGGCGGGGTGACCATCGAGGGCTCCGACGCCATCGAGTCCGTCGACCTGACGGCCTCGACCTCCGATCCGGAGGGGATCTTCCAGGGAGCGAGCCAGGTCGACGTCCGGCTGCGGGACCTGCCGCGGCGCCTCGAGGTGGCTGTCGGCGACGACGGCGTCACCTTCGGCACCGACGACGAGCCCATCGGGCTGCTGGAGCTCGACGCACACTCCGGCACCCCGCTGACGATCCCCGGTGGAGGCGACGGCCTCGTCCTCGACCTCGACGGCGACAGCAGTGCCGTCGCCGCGAGGATCAGCGGCCTGCGGGCGATCGAGGCCGAGCTCGGCGACGCGCCCGAGCTGTTCCTCGACACCGTCGCCCGCCAGGTGTTCTCCGTAGTGCTGACCGGGGACACCCCGGCCGACGACATCACCGCCACCCTCGACCGGCTGGTGCCGCAGACGCGGCTCGCCCTCGTCGACGGTGTCGGCGGGGAGACGTCGCTGACGTACCGCGCATCGGAGTCGACCGAGCGGCTGAGCTTCGGCCTGGCCGGGCTGACCGGGTCCATCGGCGGTCCGCTGCCGGACGCCCTCGACATCTGCATCGCCGACGACGAGGCGTGCCTGCCGGGTGCGGGGATCGCCAACCCGTCCCTGGGCTCGATGAGCCTCGAGGGCAGCGAGTACACGACCCTGAACCTGAGCGACGCGAGCGGCGAGCTGTCCGCGGAGAACCTGCGGCTGCGCCGGATGGACCTCACCGGAAGCATCAGCGACGACGGTGGGCCGCTCTACCTCAACACGACCTCCTTCGACGAGGAGTGCGGGTTCGCCGGATGCGAGTACCCCCTGCGTGGCGGGCGGATCGTCTCCGACCTCGGCAACGCTGAGCTGACCTTCACCCCGGGCGACGGGTTCTCCGCCGTCGACGCGGTGACGGTGCTGGAGACGACGTCGGTCCTGGGGGTCCCGACGGGCTTGCGGGGTCGCAGCGGCACCGGCATCGTGCGGTGCGTGCCGGCCACGGCACTCCGGGCTCGGGTCGAGATCCTCGGCATCCCGCTGACGCTGAACCTGCGGGACGCGATCTGCAACGTCTCGCGTCCGCCACGGACCCCCTGAGCGCGGGCCACGGGCACGGCGGTCCCACGGAGCGAGCACGCTCCGTGGGACCGCCGCGCGGAGTGGTCTCGCTCAGGTGGCCTCGACGTCGAACGGCGGGCGCTCACCGGGGCGCAGCAGCCGGTCCGTCGGCGCCGGCGCCGCGGGGGCCTGTGCCGGGCCGGGGGAGTCGAGGAGGTTGCGCCGGACGATCTCGCGCGGGTCGAGGCTGCGCAGGTCGACGTCGGAGAAGTCCTGACCCATCTCGCGTCCCAGGTCGTTCTTGGCGTTCTCGGCCATCTGCTTCACGGTCCGCACGAACTGACCGGCCTGCTTGGCCATGCCGGGGAGCTTGTCGGGCCCGAACACCAGCATGCCGACGACGCCGATCACGAGGATCTCGGCCCACCCCATGCCGAACACGAACGGGCCTCAGAGACGTCCGGCAGGGGACAGCCCCAGCTGCATGCCCGCGAGCCCGCGCGAACGACCCGAGAGCTCGTCGGCGACCTGCTGCAGCGCCTTGGCGGACTCTGCGTCAGGGTTCGCAGCCACGATCGGCCGGCCGGAATCGCCGCTCTCGCGCAGCCCCTCCTCCAGGGGCACCTGCGCCAGCAGGCGGACGTCGTGACCCAGGCGCTTGCTCAAGGTCTCGGCCACCGCAGCACCGCCGCCGGAGCCGAAGACCTCCATGCGCTCGCCGGCGGGGGTCTGCAGCCACGACATGTTCTCGATGACGCCGACGACGCGCTGGTGCATCATCGAGGCCATCGTGCCGGCGCGCTCGGCCACCTGCGCGGCAGCCTGCTGCGGGGTGGTCACGACCACCACCTCGGCGTTGGCCAGGTGCTGCCCGAGGCTGATCGCCATGTCACCGGTGCCGGGCGGGAGGTCGAGCAGGAGGGCGTCGAGGTCGCCCCAGAAGACGTCGCTGAGCATCTGCACGAGGGCACGGTCGAGCATGGGACCGCGCCACGCGACGACCTGGTCCTTCTTGGGCTTGAGCATGCCGATGCTCATCACCTTGACGTCGGGGTAGCGGCGCTCGTGCTCGGGGACGGATGCGTCCTCCACGGGGGCGGGCACCGGCATGATCATGTCCTCGACCTGTGTGGGTCGACGGTCGCCGACGCCCATCATGTCGGGGATGGAGTGGCCGTAGATGTCGGCGTCGACGATGCCGACCTTCAAGCCGCGTCGTGCCATCGCGACGGCCAGGTTGACGGTGACCGACGACTTGCCGACGCCGCCCTTGCCGGAGGCGATCGCGTAGACCTTCGTCAGCGAGCCGGGCTGGGCGAAGGGGATCTCCTTCTCCGCGCGGCCGCCACGCAGCATCTCCTGCATGCTCTTGCGCTGGTCGTCGCTCATCACGCCCATCTCGACGGTCACCGCGTGCTGGGGGGCGACCTCGGCGACCGCGGCCTTGATGTCGCGATCGAGGGTGTCCTTCAGCGGGCAGCCAGCCACGGTGAGCAGCAGACGCACGGCGATCGTCCCCTCGGCGACGGTGATCGTGTCGACCATCCCGAGCTCGGTGATGGGTCGCTTGATCTCGGGGTCGTTGACGCTCGAGAGCGCCTCGCGGACGGTGTCCTCACTGACGGAAGCCATGGGTTCCATGGTACGGGGGAGCTGCTGGGCCGGTGAGCCAGTGTGACCTCACCGCTGGTGGCGGCTGCCGGACCGAGGTGCCGATCCGACGCGGCGGGACTACCGTGAGCCGGTGCCGTCCCTGCCGATCCACCCGAGCGTCGTGCTCGCCCGCGGTCGCGAGACCGTGGACGCCCTCGCCGGACTCGTGCCGCGCGGCCTCGCGCTCCTGGAGGCCGCCGAGCAGCTGCTGGAGCGTGCCGACGGGCTGATCGCCCGGATCGAGCAGACCCGCAGCGACGCCGACGACGTCGTCCGTCGGACCGACGAGGTGGCGACCTCGGCGAACGCACTCATCGTGCGGACCGCCGGCACGGTCGCCAGCGCCGAACCGACGCTGGAGCAGGCGCAGCAGATGCTCACCGGCCTGGCGCCCGTGCTCGAGCAGCTGCAGCCGACCCTCGAGACCATCGCGTCGACGACCTCACCCGACGAGGTGCAGGCCCTCGTCACCCTCGTCGACCAGCTGCCCGTCGCGGTCGACGCGGTCAAGAACGACGTCATGCCGATCCTCGAGAGCCTCGGCACCATGTCGCCGGACATCCACGAGCTGCTCGAGATCACGCGTGACCTCAACGCGATGGTCTCCCGCGTGCCCGGGATGGGGCTCGTGCGCCGGCGCGCCGAGGAGTCCGACGGCGACCCCGACTTGTCCTGACGAGTTCCCTGCCGGGCCCCGGCGCCGCCGCCTCGGGTCCGGGAGCTGTCAGTCCTGCTCGTCGGCCGTCGCCTGCCGCAGGTCCTGGGTCAGGTCGCGGAGCTCTGAGCGGATGAAGTCGCGGGTCGCGACCTCGCCGAGCCCCAGCCGCAGGCTGGCGACCTCACGGGCGAGGAACTCCATGTCGGCGTGCGACTGCGCGTCCGCCCTGCGGTCCTGCTCCTGCTGCACCCGGTCGCGGGCCTCCTGGCGGTTCTGCGCGAGAAGGATCAGGGGCGCCGCGTAGGAGGCCTGCAACGACAGCATCAAGGTCAAGAAGATGAACGGGTACTCGTCCCAGCGGGGACGGTCCGGCCCGTACGGCACGTTCCACACGACCCACACGATGATGAAGCCCGTCATCCAGGCGAGGAACCGCGCCGTTCCCATGTAGCGCGCGAAGGTCTCGGCGAAGCGCCCGAAGCGGTCGGAGTCGTACCCGACCCGGCGCACCGGCCGCAGGGCACGGCGGGGGTCGCGGGGCTGGTCGAGCCGGTCGCGACGCTCGGTGGGGGAGTCAGCCACGGCTCATCGCCTCCGTCGGGGTGTCGCGCTCTCGCCAACCCTCGGGCAGCAGGTGGTCGAGCACGTCGTCGATCGTGACGACGCCGAGGAGGTGGGCGTTCTCGTCGACCACCGGCAGCGCCACCATGTCGTAGGAGGCGAGCAGCCCCGAGACCGCCTCGAGGGACGCCTCCGCGCGCGGCCACTCGATGTCGTTGAGCACCAGGTGACCGACCTGCGTCGACGGCGGTTCGCGCAGCAGTGCCTGGAAGTGCACGATGCCCATGAAGCGGCCCGTGGGGGTCTCCAGGGGCGGGCGACAGACGTAGACCGTCGCGGCGAGCGCCGGGGGCAGCTCCTGCTCGCGGATGCGGGCGAGGGCCTCGGCGACCGTCGCGTCGGCAGGCAGGATGACGGGCTCGGTGGTCATCATGCCGCCGGCGGTGCGGTCCTCGTAGACCAGGAGCCGGCGCACGTCCTCGGCGTCGTCGGGCTCCATGAGAGCGAGGAGCTCGTCCGACGTGCTGGTCGGGAGCTCCCCGAGCAGGTCGGCCGCGTCGTCGGGATCCATCTCCTCGAGGACGTCCGCGGCGCGGTCGGGGTCGAGGACGCCGAGCACCTCGACCTGCACGGCGTCGGGGAGCTCCTCGAGGACGTCGGCCAGGCGGTCGTCGGTCAGCTCGCCGACGACCTCGCTGCGCCGCTTGGGCGGCAGGTCGACGATGGCGTTCGCGAGGTCGGCCGGACGCATGTCGTCCATCGTGGCGATGAGGTGCGT
The DNA here is from genome assembly GCF_039531385.1 of Aeromicrobium halocynthiae. Lineage (NCBI taxonomy): Bacteria > Bacillati > Actinomycetota > Actinomycetes > Propionibacteriales > Nocardioidaceae > Aeromicrobium > Aeromicrobium halocynthiae. Next base: position 191,440 of record NZ_BAAAPY010000004.1, read on the forward strand.
GGCACCCTGGCCCGCCTCAGGCTCGGTGAGGCCGGTGACCTCGTCCCAGTGCAGGACGTGGCGCGGTCCGCGCCGGCCGAACCGCTTGGAGACCTCCTGCACGGCCACCGAGTCCAGGTACCAGTCACGTCGCGCGTCCTGCTCCATGGAGAGGTCGTACACCGTGGCCGCGCGGGCGTCGGCGAGGGTCACCGTCCGGTCGAACAGCTCGTGCAGCGCGAGCGTCTCGCTCGCGCGCTTCTCGAAGCGGCGCACGTTGAGCACGCCGGTGGTGATGATCTGACCGGCGTCGAGCGAGGTGACCCGACCGATGGGCAGGAAGACCCGACGCCGACCGAGGACCTCGACGACCAGCCCGACGACCCGTGGGCGCTGCCGACCGCGACGCATGGCCACCACGACGTCGCGCAGCTTGCCCACCTGGTCGCCCGCGGGGTCGAAGACCTCCTGCCCGACGATGCGGGACAAGAAGATGCGGCTCGAGCTCGTGGTCACGAGGCGACCCTACCGCCGTGCTCGAGGCCCTCTGCCGGTTCGGAGGCCGCGGTCCGCTCGGCGAGCACCCCTGCCCGAGCGGACCTACGCTGGTCCGAGCCTCGGTCACGGGGGTGGGATCGACCACGGAGGACCGCATGTCGGTGTTGTCACTGCTGGATCGTGAACGGACGATCGCCACGCCGGGCTTCAACCGCTGGCTCATCCCTCCGGCCGCGCTCGCGGTGCACCTGTGCATCGGCCAGGTCTACGCCACGAGCGTCTACAAGACCTCGCTGGTGGAGCACTTCGACTCCAGCCTCACGGCCGTCGGTCTGATCTTCTCCATCGCGATCGTCGTGCTCGGCCTGTCGGCGGCGACCTTCGGCACGTGGGTGGACACCGGTGGTCCTCGTCGCGCCATGGTGGCCTCGGCGGTGTGCTGGTCGACGGGCTTCTTCGTCGGGGCGGCCGGCATCTTCACCGACCAGCTCTGGCTGGTCTACCTCGGATACGGCGTCATCGGCGGCATCGGACTCGGGATCGGGTACATCTCGCCCGTCTCCACGCTCATCAAGTGGTTCCCGGACCGGCCCGGCCTCGCGACGGGGATGGCCATCATGGGCTTCGGTGGCGGCGCGATGGTGGCCAGTCCGCTGTCGACGCGGCTCCTGCAGGTCTTCGACCCGCGCGACGGGAACGAGGCCGCCTCGGGCGACGCGGTCGGCCAGCTCTTCCTCACCTTCGGTGTCGTCTACCTCGTCGTCATGCTCTTCGGGGCCTGGCTCGTGCGGGTCCCGGCCGACGACTGGCGTCCCGCGGGGTTCGACCCCAGCACCGTGAAGCAGAAGGCGATGGTCACGACGGAGAGCGTCTCGGCCAACAACGCCGTGCGCACCCCTCAGTTCTGGCTGTTGTGGATCGTGCTGTTCTGCAACGTGACCGCCGGCATCGGCATCCTCGAGCAGGCCGGCCCGATGATCACCGACTTCTTCCGCGAGGGCGAGACCACCGCCGTGGCGGGGTCGGCGGCGGCGGGCTTCGTCGGTCTGCTGTCGCTGTGCAACATGGCGGGCCGCTTCGTCTGGAGCTCCGCCTCGGACCGCATCGGCCGCAAGAACATCTACGTCCTCTACCTCGGCCTCGGTGCGCTGCTCTACGCCACGCTCGCGCTCGGCGGCTCCGGCTCCGTCGTGCTCTTCGTGGTGCTGGCCGGTGCCATCCTGAGCTTCTACGGCGGCGGCTTCGCCACCATCCCCGCGTACCTGCGGGACCTCTTCGGCACCTACCAGGTCGGCGCGATCCACGGTCGCCTGCTGATGGCCTGGTCGGCCGCCGGTGTGGCCGGCCCGCTGATCATCAACGGGTTCCTCGACGCTCGTGGCGAACCCGGCGCACTGACCGCGGCGGACTACCGGCCGGCGTTGCTGACGATGGTCGGCGTACTCGTCGTCGGCTTCGTGGCGAACCTGCTGGTCCGGCCCGTCTCCGAGCGGTTCCACGAGCCGCACGGGAACGTCAAGGGTGAGCCGACCGCTCATGACTCCCCGGCCGTCGAGCAACCCGCGACCGACGGGGACTCTGCGGACGTGACGGCGGGCTCCTCGGTGCTGCTCGTGGTCGCGTGGCTGGTCGTCAGCGTCCCGTTGCTGTACGGCGTCGTCCAGACCGTGCGGACGGCTTCCGCACTGTTCTGATCCGGCGCGCTGTGGTGATCCGGCGCAGCGTCGTGCGTGCTCGAACCGCACGACCCGTTCTCAGGAGAGCTGGCTCGGCTCCGGGTGCGCCTTGTGGGAGTCGTCGGATCCGGTGCGGTCCTGGCTGCCATCGGCACCCTCGGCGGTGTCCGGCACCGCGTCGGAGGGGACGAGCCGCACGATGACGGCCTTCGACGTCGGCGTGTTGCTGTGCTCGGCGGTCGAGTCGAGCGGGACCAGCGGGTTGGTCTCCGGGTAGTAGGCGGCAGCCGTGCCCAGGGGAGTGTCGTAGTCGACGACCCGGAAGCGGGGAGCGATCCGCTCGACGTCGTCGTCCGGCCAGTACCCGACCAGGTCCACGATCTGATCGGGCCGAAGACCGAGGCGCTTGATGTCACGCCGGTGCACCATGACCACGCGCCGACCGTCCTCGATGCCGCGGTACCGGTCGCTGAGACCGTAGATCGTCGTGTTGAACTGGTCGTGGCTGCGCAAGGACTGCAGGAGCAGGTGGCCCTCGGGCACCTCGATCACCTCCAGCGGCGAGACCGCGATCTCGGCCTTGCCGCTGTCGGTGGTGAACGTGCGCGAGTCGCGCGGCGGGTGCGGCAGCACGAACCCACCGGGTCGATCGACCTTGGCGGTGTAGTCCTCACACCCGGGGACGACGCGCGAGATGTGCTCGCGGATGCGGTCGTAGTCCTCACGCATGCCGGCCCAGTCGATGCCGTGACGTCCCTGCAGGGTCGCCTCGGCGATGCCGGTGACGATCGCGACCTCCGAGCGCAGGTGCGTGCTCGCGGGCTCCAACGGTCCGCGGGAGGCGTGCACGGCCGACATGGAGTCCTCGACGGAGATGAACTGCTCACCGGAGGCCTGCCGATCCTTCTCGGTCCGTCCCAGGGTGGGCAGGATGAGCGCGGTCTCGCCGGTGACGAGGTGGGATCGGTTCAGCTTCGTGGAGATCTGCACCGTCATCGCCGTGCGACGCATCGCGTCGGCCGTCACGGAGGTGTCGGGCGCCGCGTGCAGGAAGTTGCCGCCCAGGCCCATGAAGAAGGAGGCCTTGCCGTCGCGCATCGCACGGATGGAGTCGACGGTGTCGAGGCCGTGCTCGCGGGGGACCTCGAACCCGAACTCGCGCTCCATGTTGTCGAGGAACCAGTCCGGGGAGCGCTCCCAGATGCCCATCGTCCGGTCGCCCTGGACGTTGGAGTGCCCTCGCACGGGACACAGGCCGGCGCCACGCTTGCCGATGTCGCCGCGCACGAGAGCGAGGTTGGCGATCTCCTTGATGGTCGCGACGCCGTTGCGATGCTGGGTGATGCCCATGGCCCAGCACCAGATGGTCGCCGAGGAGTCGCGGATGAGCTCCGCGGCACGCACGATGAGCTCGCGCTCGAGGCCGGTGGCGTGCTCGACGACGGACCAGTCGACGGCGCTCACGTGCTCGGCCCACGCCTCGAACCCGTTCGTGTGCTCGGTGACGAACGCGTGGTCGATCGCGTCCCACTCCACCAGGAGCGAGCCGATGGCCTGGAACAGGGCGAGGTCGCCGTTGATGCGGACGGGCAGGTGCAGGTCGGTGAGGTCGGTGCCCCCGCCGATGACGCCGCGCGGCTTCTGCGGGTTGCGGAAGTTGACGAGGCCGGCCTCGCGCAGCGGGTTGACGTCGATGATGGTGGCGCCGCGACGCTTGGCGGTCTCCAGCGCCGACAGCATGCGGGGGTGGTTGGTGCCGGGGTTCTGTCCGGCGATGATGATGAGGTCGGCGTCGTACATGTCGCGCAGGCTGACGCTGCCCTTGCCGATCCCGATCGACTCCGCCAGGGCCACGCTCGTGGACTCGTGGCACATGTTCGAGCAGTCCGGCAGGTTGTTCGTGCCGAAGGCGCGGATGAAGGTCTGGTAGGTGAAGGCGGCCTCGTTGGAGGCGCGACCGGAGGTGTAGAAGATGGCCTCGTCGGGCGAGTCGAGGGAGCGCAGCTGGTCGCCGATCATCGCGAAGGCGTCGTCCCAGTCGATCGGTTCGTAGTGCGAGGCACCGGGACGCTTGACCATGGGATGGGTGATGCGTCCCTGCTGCCCGAGCCACAGCTCGTCGTGCGCGTCGAGCTCGGCGATCGAGTGATCGGCGAAGAATGCCGGTGTCGCCCGGGCCTTGGTGGCCTCCTCGGCGACCGCCTTGGCACCGTTCTCGCAGAACTCCGCGGTGTGGCGGTTCTCCGGGTCCGGGTCGGGCCACGCGCAGCTCATGCAGTCGAAGCCGTCGGCCTGGTTGAGCTTGAGCAGCGTCTGGGCCGTGCGCTTGGGTCCCATGTGGGACAGGGACCGCTGCATTGCGACCCGCACGCCCGTGATCCCCGCGGCAGCGTCCTTCGGCTCGCCGATGCTGAGATCGGACTCGTCCTGGCGTCCGAAGTCCTCGACCACCGGGTTCTGCTCGTCCATGTCCTACCTCCTGCCTCGACCGTACGCGAGAGGTGGCAGGTGCGCCGTCCGGCGAGGTCAGACGCTGCTGACGGCTCCGTCGGTCGTGGCGACGGCGGGAGCCGAGGAGCGTCGGCGGGACGTGGAGGCGGTGTCGGACCCGGTGCCGACCGTCGACCGCGAGGCAGCAGGTGCGGCGGCGAGCGCGTCCATGAACACGCCGATCTCCTCGATGGCGGCGCGTGCCTCCGGGACCCACGATGCCGCCGCCTGGAAGACGTGCACCTGGCGTTCCCAGACCTGGAGCTCGCACGGCACGCCGGCGGAGACGAGGCGGTTGGCCATCACCTCGGCGTCGGCCATGAGGATCTCCCGCGAACCGATCTGGATGAGGGCCGGCGGGAGGTCGGCGACCGGCATGTTCACCGGACAGACGCGACGTCCGGAGATGCCGCGTCGGGTGTCCATCCGCAGGGTGAGGTCGGTGAAGCGCTCGAGTGCCTCGATCGGGAAGACCTGGCAGCGGTTCGCGTTGCGGTGGGCCCGCTTGGCGGTGGTGTCGACGTCGAGCAGCGGTGAGATGGCGACGACCCCGGCCGGGCGTCCGTGCCCGGCGTCGATGACGGCGCGGGCGACGCTGAAGGCCAGGTAACCGCCGGCGGAGTCGCCGGCGATGGTGATGTTCTCGGCCGCGTAGCCCTGCTCGACGAGCCAGGCGAACGAGGCGACCCCGTCCGCGACGGACTCGGTGATCGGCTCGTAGGGCATCTGGCGGTAGCCGACGTTGAGGACCGGCTGCCCGGACGCGCCGGAGATGCGGGCGACGAGGCGGCGGTGGGTGTTGAGGCCACAGGTCAGGAAGGCGCCTCCATGGAAGTACAGGACCACTCGGTCGTTGCCACCGTGCAGGTCGCTCACACCCGGTGCCCTCACCATCTCGGCACCGCACGGGCCGAGGTCGATCGTGCGCCAGCTGGTGCCCTCGGGCACCGGCAGCAGGCGGGCGACGTGGTCGATCAGGTTCGGGGGGAAGACGTCGAAGGGGAGGCGGGACCAGGCGCCGAGGACGGGCCGGACGGTGTGGCGCAGGGTCGTGCCCAGCACCTTGGACGGCAGGCTCTGGCCGCGGAAGTAGCGGGGCTCGACCGCCAGGGTCAGACGTGGACTCATGGTGCCCCGTCCTTTCGACGTGATCTGGTGTTCACGAATATGTCACATGACGTGACGCATGCCACACGGGACGCTAGCGTACTGCGAGTACGTGTCGGTCGATCGTGTTTCGCGAGAGGATCCCCTCCATGCCGTTCATGCCCCCGACCGACTCGATGTTCCTGCTCGCCGAGACGCGGGAGCACCCGATGCACGTCGGCGGTCTGCAGCTGTTCGAGCTCCCGGAGGGCGCCGGACCGGAGTGGACGCGCGAGACGATCGAGCAGTTCCGGTCCGGCGGGGTGTCCGACCTCTTCCGACGACGACCCAAGGAGCCGGTCGGAGTCCTCGGCAACGCCTGGTGGACCACCGAGGGCTCGGTCGACATGGACTACCACATCCGACACTCCGCAGTGCCCCAGCCGGGGCGGATCCGCGAGCTCCTGCAGCTGACCTCGCGGTGGCACGGCTCGCTGCTGGACCGTCATCGCCCGTTGTGGGAGACGCACCTCGTGGAGGGTCTGCAGGACGGTCGGATCGCCGTCTACAGCAAGGTCCACCACTCGATGGTCGACGGTGTCTCCGCGATCCGCCTGATGCGTCGTTCGCTGTCCGAGGACCCCGACGACCGCGACTGCGTGCCCCCGTGGGCGCTCGCACCGCGGCCCCGCTCGACGGACGTCGAGCGCTCCGGGGGGCTCGACCCGTTGTCCCTGGTGCGCGGTGGAGCGGCCGTCGCCGGTGACGTCGCAGGGCTGCTGCCGGTCTCGCTGAAGATCGCGCGCGACGTCGTGCGCGACGGCGACATCACGCTCCCGCGTGCGCCCAAGACGATCCTCAACGGGCCTGTGGGCGGAGCACGCCGGTTCGCCGCGCAGTCGTGGGAGATCGAGCGGATCAAGCGGGTCGCGAAGTCGTCGGCCACGACGGTCAACGACGTCGTCCTGGCGATGGTCTCGGGAGCGCTGCGCACCTACCTGCTCGAGCAGCACGCCCTGCCGGAGGACCCGATGACGGCGATGGTGCCCGTCTCGCTGTCCCTGCGCGCCGGCGACGACACCAAGACCGGCAACGCGACCGGTGCGATCGTGGTGAACCTGGCCACGGACCGCGAGAGCGGACCCACCCGTCTGGAGGAGATCGCCTACTCCTCGCGCAAGGCCAAGAAGATCCTGCGCGACCTGAGCCCGACGCAGATCCTCGCGCTCTCGGCGCTGCAGATGCTCCCGCTCGCGGCCTCGCCGGTGCCGGGGTTCGTCCGGTACACGCACCCGCCCTTCAACGTCGTCGTCTCCAACGTGCCCGGCCCGGACCGCCAGATGTACTTCAACGGGGCCCGTCTGGACGGGATGTACCCGACGTCGATCGTCCTGGACGGCCAGGCCGTCAACATCACGCTGTGCAGCCGCGACCAGTACCTGGACTTCGGCATCATCGGCTGCCGGCGCTCCGTCCCTCACCTGCAACGACTGCTGTTGCACCTCGAGACCTCGCTGGGTGAGCTCGAGCAGGCGTGGGGCTGATCGTTGCAGCTCGCTCCAACGACTGCTGTTGCACCTCGAGACGTCGCTGGGTGAGCTCGAGCAGGCGTGGGGTCGACGTGACCGTCCGCGTCGATCCTGTTGGCAGGTGTGGCACCGTGCGCGGGTGAATGCTGTCCTGGCGGTCGTGGCGATCCTGGCCGTGAGCGCCTCCGGCCCACTGATGGCTGCCATCGCGGCACCCGCGCTCGCGATCGCGTTCTGGCGCAACGCCGCCGCGACCGCCCTGCTCTCGCCGTGGGTCGCGGTCCGCTGCCGAGCCGAGCTGGGTGCGCTGGGCGCCCGCCACTGGGCGCTGACCCTCGCCGCCGGGGTCCTGCTCGCGGGTCACTTCGCGGCATGGGTGACGTCGCTGCAGCTGACGTCGGTGGCAGCGGCGACGGCGCTCGTCTCGACGCAGGTCGTCTGGGTCGTGGTGCTCGACCGGCTGCTCGGACAACGGGTCCCGCGCGCGGTGCTCCTCGGGTGCGGGCTCGCCCTCGCGGGGGTGCTGGTCGTGACCGGGGTCGATCTGCGCGTGTCGACGGAAGCGGTGGTCGGTGACCTGCTGGCCGTCGTCGGTGGTGCCTGTGCAGCGGGCTACCTGGTGTGCGGTCGTGAGGTCCGCACCCGGCTGTCGACGACGGCCTACACCTTCGTCTGCTACGGCTCCTGCGCCCTGGTCCTGGCCGTCGCGGCGCTCGTGACCGGTGCCCCGCTCACCGGCTTCGACACGCGCGTGTGGGTGCTCCTCGCTGCCGTGACGGTCAGCGCCCAACTGCTCGGGCACTCCCTGCTCAACCACCTGCTGGCCGTCATGAGTCCGACTGTCATCTCCTTGCTGCTCCTGCTCGAGGTGCCCGGTGCCGCGCTGCTCGCCGCCGTCTTCCTCGGCCAGGCCCCCGGGTGGGGCGTCTACGCCGGACTGGTGCTGATCCTCGCGGGTCTGGCGGTCGTCGTCCGGTCGCGCCGCAGCGCGGTGGAGGCGGTCGTCGACCCGCCCGGATGAGGTCCAGGTCACGAGGGTCAGCCCCGCGCACCGCGTTACCGGCCGGTAAAGTCAGCGCGGACCCACCGGACAGAGGAGCACGCTCATGGGACGACTCGCCAGCACCGAAGGCCTCACCGAGGAGCAGACCGCGATCCTCGAGACGATCCGCGACTTCGTCGACGAGAAGATCATCCCGGTCGCCCAGGAGCTCGAGCACGCCGACGAGTACCCCACGGAGATCATCGAGGGTCTGAAGGAGATCGGCGTCTTCGGTCTCATGATCCCCGAGGAGCACGGCGGACTCGGTGAGTCGCTGCTGACCTACGCGCTGGTCGTCGAGGAGATCGCCCGCGGGTGGATGAGCGTCTCCGGCGTCATCAACACCCACTTCATCGTCGCCTACCTGCTGCTGCAGCACGGCACGGAGGAGCAGAAGCAGAAGTACCTGCCGAAGATGGCCACCGGCGAGGTGCGGGGCGCGTTCAGCATGTCCGAGCCGGGCCTGGGCTCGGACGTCTCGGCGGTCTCCACCAAGGCCACCAAGGCCGACGACGGCTCCTACTCGATCACCGGCCAGAAGATGTGGCTCACCAACGGCGGCACCTCGACGCTCGTCGCGGTCCTGTGCAAGACCGACGAGGGCGCCGATTCCGTCTACAAGAACATGACGACCTTCCTCGTCGAGAAGGAGCCGGGCTTCGGCGAGACCGCCCAGGGCGTCACCGTGCCCGGCAAGCTCGAGAAGATGGGCTACAAGGGGGTCGAAACCACCGAGCTGATCCTCGAGGACCACAAGATCGGCGCCGACCAGATCCTCGGCGGCGAGCCGGGCAAGGGCTTCTTCCAGATGATGGACGGCGTCGAGGTCGGTCGCGTGAACGTCGCCGCCCGCGCCTGTGGACTGGCCATCCGTGGCTTCGAGCTCGCCATCGCCTATGCCCAGCAGCGCAAGACCTTCGGCAAGCAGATCGCCGACCACCAAGCCGTGCTCTTCCGCCTCGCCGACATGGCCACCAAGGTCGAGACCGCCCACGCGATGATGGTCCGCTCCGCGCGCCTGAAGGACACCGGCAAGCGGCTCGACGTCGAGGCCGGCATGGCCAAGATGCTCGCCAGCGAGTACGCCAACGAGGTCGTCGAGGACTCCTTCCGGATCCACGGCGGCTACGGCTACTCCAAGGAGTACGAGATCGAGCGCCTCATGCGCGAGGTCAAGTTCATGCTCATCGGCGAGGGCACGTCCGACATCCAGAAGATGATCATCGGCCGTGCCCTGCTGAAGGACTACAAGCTCTGACGTGAGCCCTGTCCGCTGAATCACACGGGTCCGGGTTCGCCCGGCGGGGAGCGGCGTCCTACCGTGAGGGCATGGCCCCACGACCGCACGGCATCTTCGAGCTCGACTACCCCAAGTCCCTCGGCGTCTTCGACGACTACGCGGATGCGCAGGCCGCCGTCGACCACCTCTCCGACCACGAGTTCCCGGTGCAGAAGATCCTCATCGTCGGCACGGACCTGCGGCTCGTCGAGCGGGTGACCGGCCGCCTGACGACGGGTCGGGTCGCCGCGATGGGCGCGGCGTCGGGCGCCTGGCTCGGACTGCTGATCGGTCTGCTCGTGGGGATCTTCGCCGAGCCCGGCCAGTGGGTCGGCTCGGTCCTGACCGGCCTCGCGCTGGGTGTCGTCTTCGGCCTCGTGTGGGCCCTCATCGGCTACGCCGGCACCCGTGGTCAGCGTGACTTCAGCTCCGTGTCCTCGACGGTAGCCACCCGCTACGAGGTGCTCGTGGAGCACTCCCTGCTGGCGCAGGGGCAGGAGCTGCTCGCGCAGCGTCCCGGTCGGCCCGTCGACCTCTGAGCCGAGCCGGACGACCGAGAACCGAGCGGCTCAGCCGGTCGGCTCGAGCGGGCGCTCGCGCGACTCCAGCTGGGGCGCGGTGTGCAGCAGGCGCCCGCGCTGCCACATGGCGTGGATGACCACGGCGGCCACCACGGCACCGAGCGCTCCGAGGCCCATGTCGCCGAGCGTGTCGCGGTAGGCGCCGGTCCGCTCGGAGTGGCTGCTCAAGAAGGCGTAGTACTCGGCGATCTCCCACGCGAGCGCCGCGGTGACGCCGAACGAGAGTGAGCGCTCGAGCGTCGCACCGAACGTGGCGGTGCGGGGCAGGGTCAGCAGGACGAAGGCAGCGGTGAGCAGGCCCGTGTTCATGAAGTGCATCCAGTCGTCGAACCAGACGATGGTGTCGTAGAGGTCCATCCGGTTGCCGAGGATGTCGGTGAAGCAGGTGATGGTGACGAACAGGTCGGCCAGCCACGGGAACGACGACCGGTGTCGCCAGAACAGGAACCAGACGATCGGGATCGTGAACGACAGCAGGGGGTAGGCGACCGCTCGCAGTCCTGCGGCCTTGTCGCGCATGTTCCCGAGGTCGGGGTGGGTGATCGCCAGGGCCAGCAGCAGCAGGAGGCCGACCTTGGCGCCGATGTCCAGGGTGCGGATGATCGGGGGCGTCTCGTGGCGGACGACGACCGGCTGCGGTGGCATCGCGACATCGTAGTCGCTGGCGGGTCCGAGCCCGCCGCGCCGACTCCGGAGGCGGTTGGGATGATGGGCGGGCCCGTCGACCCGAGGAGACCCATGAGCAAGACGAACCCCGGCAACTTCTTCGAGGACTTCTCGGTCGGCCAGGTGATCGAGCACGCGACGCCGCGCACGGTCACCGAGGGTGACCGGGCGCTGTACGGCGCCATCTACCCGACCCGGTTCGCGATCCCGTCGTCGGCGCAGTTCGCGGCGTCCGTCGGGCTCGACCCCCACCCGGTGGAGGACCTCGTGGCCTTCCACGTCGCCTTCGGCAAGACCGTCCCGGACGTCTCGCTCAACGCCGTCGCGAACCTCGGGTACGCCGAGTGCCGCTTCCACCGGCCGGTCGTCCCGGGGGACACGCTGCGGACGCGGTCGGAGGTGATCGGGCTCAAGCAGAACTCGAACGGCCGCACGGGTGTCGTGTACGTGCGGTCGACGGCGACCAACCAGCGCGACGAGGTGGCGCTCGACTGGGTGCGGTGGGTCATGGTCCACAAGGCCGACCCTGACGCGCCGGCGCCGGAAACCGTCGTGCCGGAGGTCGCCGACGCCGTGGCAGCAGCGGACCTCGTCGTACCGGCGGGTCTCGACTTCTCCGCCTACGACGACGTCGCCGCAGGCTCGCCCTACCGGCTCGGCGACTACGCGGTGGGGGAGAGGATCGATCACGTCGACGGCGTGACGATCAGCGAGGCCGAGCACATGATGGCCACCCGGCTGTGGCAGAACACCGCGAAGGTGCACTTCAACACCGAGGCGCGCCCCGACGGCCGACGGCTGGTCTACGGCGGTCACGTCATCTCCCTCGCGCGGGCCCTGTCCTTCAACGGCCTGGCCAACGCCCAGCTCGTCGCGGCGATCAACGCCGGCTCCCACGTGGCCCCGGCCTTCGCCGATGACACGGTCTACGCCTGGTCGGAGGTGCTGGAGACCGCCGAGCTCGACGCTCCCGGGGTGGGAGCCCTGCGCCTGCGCCTCGTGGCCACGAAGGGGCGCGACGAGTCGATGACGCTGCGCGGCGACGACGGGAAGTACGCCCCGGGCGTGCTGCTCGACCTCGACCTGTGGGTCCTGGTCCCGCGCTGACGTGGTCACCTCGACGCTGTACCTCGTCCGGCACGGTGAGACCGAGTGGAGCCGGGCGGGCAAGCACACCGGCACCACCGACCTCCCCCTGACCGACGACGGCGAGGCCACTGCCGCGCGGCTCGCGCCGGTGCTCGCCGAGCTCCGCCCCTCGACCGTCCTGACCAGTCCCCGCCTGCGGGCCCGACGGACGGCCGAGCTGGCGGGGTTCGGGATCGCGGAGGTCGAGCCGGACCTCGCGGAGTGGGACTACGGGGACTACGAGGGGCTCACGACGCCCGAGATCCGCGAGTCGGTGCCGGACTGGTCCATCTGGACCCACCCGGTGCCCGGCGGCGAGAGCGCCGGCGACGTCGCGGAGCGGCTCGACCGCGTCGTGCGGCGCGCGCGGGCGGCCGACGGGGCGACGCTGGTCTTCGCCCACGGTCACTCCCTGCGGGTCCTGGCGGCACGCTGGCTCGACCTCCCGGTCGCCGAGGGTCGCCACCTGTACCTCGACACCGCCACCTTCTCCGTCCTCGGTGACGACCGCGGCCAGAGTGTTGTCGTGCGGTGGAACGTGTCGGCCTAGGCGCCGGCCTGGGGTGGGCGTCCGGTCAGCGGCCCTCGATAGCCTGGCGTCGTGCGCATCGACCTCCACACCCACTCCACGCGCTCGGACGGCACCGACACCCCGGGCGAGCTCGTGCGCAACGCCGCGCAGGTGGCCCGGCTCGACGTCGTCGCCATCACCGACCACGACTCGACGGCCGGCTGGGACGAGGCGCAGGAGGCCGCGGACGAGGTGGGCATCGTGCTGGTACGGGGGATCGAGATCTCCACGACGTACGAGGGCGAGAGCGTCCACCTGCTCGGCTACGGCTTCGACCCCACGCACGGGCCGCTCGTCGCCGAGCTCGAGCGGGTGCTCGGCGGCCGCAACGACCGGTTGCCGCGCATCCTGGCCAAGCTCGCCGAGCACGGCATCGACATCACCGCCGACGACGTCGCCCGCGAGTCGGGCGACGCGGCCGCCTCCGGCCGTCCGCACATCGCCGACGCGATGGTCACCAAGGGGTACATCGCCCACCGTGACGAAGCCTTCGACGGATGGCTCAACTCCCGCGGCCGGGCCCACGTCGAGCGATACTCCGCGCCGCTGCTGGAGGCGGTGGGTCTGGTCAAGGCCGCCGGTGGCAAGGCGGTCGTGGCGCACCCGTGGTCGCGCGGCAGCGACCGCGTGCTGACGTCGGAGGCGTTCGAGCGGCTGGTCGAGGTCGGCCTCGACGGGATCGAGGTCGACCACGTCGACCACACCCCGGCCACGCGCGAGACGCTGCGCCACATCGCCGGCGAGCTGGACCTCGTCGTCACGGGGTCGAGCGACTACCACGGTACCGGCAAGTCCGAGGCGTTCCACCTCGGTGCCAACCTCACCGACCCCGAGCAGTACGTGCGCCTGCTGGGCTGAGCGCGGGGCCGGCCGGTCGGTGGTCCGGGCGGACGAGCGGGGTCGGTCAGCCCGTCACGCCGAACTGCTCCACCCGGATCGTGCTCTCGGGGACCCCCTGCTCGCGCAGCGTGCGCGTGGCCCAGGCGACGAACCCGGTCGAGCCGCACACGAACGCCTGGACGTCGTTCCCCAGGGCGTCGAGCAGGGGCGCGACCTCGTCGGGGTAGGGCGGAGCGGCCACCCGACCGTCGAGGTTCTCCCGGGTCAGGGCGACGAACGCCCCGGCGTCGAGCAGCTCGTCGGCGTAGGGCAGCGCCTCCCACGTCCTGGCGACCGCGACGACGCGCAGGGCGTCGCTCGTCCCGCGGTCGCGCGCGTGTCGCAGCATCGAGACCGCCGGGACCACCCCGGTCCCACCGACGACCGCGATGGCAGGGCTCTCGCCGTCCCACACGAACCAGCGGCCCACGGGTCCGTTCACCTCGACGACGTCGCCGACGCGTGCCTCGTCGTGCAGGTGACCCGAGACCTCGCCGTCGGGCAGCCGCTCTACCAGCATCTCGACCGCAGGCTCGGACGGTGCCGAGGCGATCGAGTACGAGCGCTGCGCGGTGTAGCCGTCCTCGGCGCGCAGGCGGACGACGACGTGCTGTCCGGGACTGTGCCCGGGCCAGTCGTCGACGTCGAGACGGAGCCGGACCAGACCGGTGGAGGGGTGCTCCTGCGACGCGATGCGTGCCGTGCGCCACCGGCTCACGGGTCGCCCTGGTAGCGCTGCTCACGCCACGGGTCGCCGCGGTCGTGGTAGCCGCCGCGCTCCCAGAACCCCGGATCGTCGTGGTCCATCAGCTCGAGACGCGACACCCACTTGACCGACTTCCAGAGGTACAGGTGCGGCACGAGCAGGCGAGCCGGGCCACCGTGCTCCGGCGTCAGGGGTGCGCCCTGCGCCTCCCACACGACCCAGGCGGGGTGGTCCAGGACGTCGGCCAGCGGCAGGTTGGCCGTGTACCCGGTGCTGCTGTGTGCGAGCACGTGGGTGGCGTCGGGGAGCGGACCCGCCTCCGCCAGCAGGTCGGCCACCCGGACCCCGGTGAACCCGGTGTCGAGGCGGCTCCACGCGGTGACGCAGTGCAGGTCGACGGTGAGACGCTCGTGCGGCTCCGCGCGCAGCCCGGCCCAGTCCCAGGTGCGCTCGTGCTCGACCAGCCCGTCGACCGTCAGGCTCCAGCGGTCGGTCGCGACGAGCGGCGTGGGCTCGGCGGCGAGGACCGGCCACTGCTCCCCGGCGTCGTACTGGCCGGGTGGCAGGCGGTCCGGGCGGGCGGGTCGGCGACGTCCGACGAACCCTCGCGTCACGGGCGGCTCGGTCACGGCGCCTCCTCCTCGGCGTCGGCGAGGAACGGCAGCCACGCGTCGACGAGCCCCTCCGGATTCTCCACGGCGGGGGAGTGGGCGGCTCCGGGCACGACGTGCACCCGGGTGCCGAGCCGGGCCGCCATCGCGTCCTGGAGCTCGTGCGGCCACGCGTCGTCGTCGAGCCCGCGCCCCACCCACACAGGGACGCCGGTGGCCGCGACGTCGTCGACGCGGTCAGGGGCGGTGAGCAGGTGCACCGTGATGGCCCGCAGCGACGCGGCGGCGTTGCTCGTGAAGCGGCGACGCACGAACTCGGCGACCTCCGGCGGCGTCGGGACGGCGCGCTCCCGCTCACGCAGCTCGTGGACCTGCTCGAGCGGGAGGTCGTCGATCGCCTCCACCATGCGCGTGAGACCGCGGTCGCCGGCCTCGCCCAGCGCGGCCGGACCGGTGCACAGCAGGCTCAGCGTCCGCCACGCGGCCGGCCCCTCGGCGACCGCGACCTGGGCGACGAGACCGCCGAACGAGTGCCCGAGCAGGTGGGAGGCGGTGCCGTGCACGCTCGAGGCCACCGCGAGGGCGTCCTCGGCGAACGCCTCCAGCGAGTAGTCGTCGTCGGGACGGCCGGGCGTCTCGTGCTGGCCACGCTGGTCGTAGGCGGTCGCGGCGAGACCCGCGTCGCCGAGCAGCGCCACCAAGGGCGTGAAGTCCTCCTTGCTCCCGGTCCACCCGGGCACCAGCAGGACGTGCCCGGTGGGGTCGTGCGGACGGGCGACGTGCGCGGCGAAGGCACCGCGTGGCGTCTCGACCCGCTGCGCGTCGACGCCGGCCGGGAGGTCGAGGGAACGGGGCGTGCTCATCGGCCGCGCTTGGCCACCTTGGCCACAACGCCCGCCGGCACCACGCGCGTCAACGCGGTGAGCACCTTGTAGCGCAGGCTCGGGATCGAGACGGCCTTGCCACGGTCGAGGTCCTTCAGGGAGGCCCTCACCACCGCCGGCGCCTTGAGCCACATCCACCGCGGCACGGTGCCCGGGTCGACGCCCATGCGTTGGTGGAACTCGGTCCGGACGAAGCCGGGACACAGGGCCTGGACCCGCACCCCGACGTCGGCGTAGTGCAGGTGCGCCCACCGGGAGAGGTTGACGATCCACGCCTTGTGGGCGGAGTAGGTGCCGCGCGGGGTGAACGCCGCGACGCTCGCGACGTTGATGACGGCGCCCCCGCGTCGTCCGCTCATCGCCTTCAGCGCGGCGTCCATGAGGTGCATCGGCGCCCGCACCAGCAGGTCCAGCTGCTTCTCCTCGTCGGCGATGTCGGTCGTGCCGAACCACTGCGCCAGCGACGAGCCGGCGTTGTTGACCAGCAGGTCCACCGGGGCGGACGTGCTGGTCAGCGCCTGGGTGACCCGCTGCAGGTCGGCGTCGTCGGTGAGGTCGGCGCGCAGGACCTCGACCTGCACGCCGTCACGACCCCGCAGCGTCTCCGCGACGGAGGAGAGGCGCTGCTCGTCGCGGGCCACCAGCACGAGGTCGTGGCCGCTGGCGGCGAGGGCGTCGGCGAAGGCGTGTCCGATGCCGGCGGTGGCACCGGTGACGAGGGCGCGGGGCATGCTCGCCAGCATGCCACGCCCGACCATGCGCCCACGGCCGGACTCCCGGTGGCATGATGTCGCCTGTGACGACGACGATCTCCGTGGTGAACCAGAAGGGCGGCGTCGGCAAGACGACCACCGTGGCCTCGCTCGGGGCGGCGCTGCTCGAGCGCGACCTGCGCGTCCTGCTCGTCGACCTCGACGCCCAGGGAGGTCTGACGTTCTCCCTCGGCATCGACCCCGAGGACGTCGACGTCACCGTCGGGGAGGTGCTGCTCGGCAAGGCCAAGCCCGCGGACGCGATCGTCGTCACCGAGGACGGCCTGCACGTGCTGCCGTCGAACATCACCGTGACGCAGGCCGAGGAGTCCCTCGTCAGCCGCACGGGGCGCGAGCAGCGCCTGCGCGTCGCCCTCGACAAGGTGGCCGACGACTACGACTGGATCCTCATCGACTGTCCGCCCACCCTCGGTGTCCTCACCGTGGGCGCGCTGTCGGCCTCCCAGGGCGTCCTGATCCCGCTGCAGGCCGAGACGCTGTCGCACCGGGGCGTCGGCCAGCTGCTCGACACGATCCACGACGTCCGCCAGTTCATCAACACCGAGCTCGAGATCATCGGCGTGCTGCCGACGATGTTCGACGGACGCACCAACCACGCCCGTGCGGTCATCTCCTCCATCGAGGAGACCCACGGCCTGCCCGTCGTGAACCCGCCCATCCCCAAGTCGATCCGGTTCGCCGAGGCCCCCGCCATCGGCCGGTCCATCCTCGCGACCCACCACAGCCACAAGGGAGCCGAGGCCTACCGCGAGGTGGCGCGGTTCCTGGTCGAGCGCTGAGACCGCAGCGGTCCGTTCGATGCGGCGATACGATCCCCCCGTGAGTGCCCGTCGAGCCCGTCACCGTGCCGTCCGTGCACGGCGTCTGCGGCACGGCCGGATCGGGGCGGTCGTCGCCGCGCTGTCCCTCACCCTCGTCATCGGTGGGGCCGGCGTCGTGACCCAGCTCCGCTCGGGCCCGGCGGTCGCCGACACCGTCGTGGCCGACGGGCGCGCCCCGGCCCTGTTCTCCGCGGTCGTGCCGGACGTCACCGTCCCCACGCCCACGCCGGAGCAGGGCGCGGCCACGGAGCAGACCGTCGACGCGGTCGCCCCCACCGACCCGCCACCGCCGGCCACGTCGGGAGAAGGTCGACGCGTCGTGTTCTCCCAGGGACAGCAGCGCGTGTGGATCATCGGTGAGTCCGGCGAGGTCGAGCGCACCTACCTTGTCTCCGGCAGCAAGCACGACAACCTCTCGCCGGGCACGTACGAGGTCACGTCCCGCTCGCGCCACGCGACCTCCTACGACTACTCCGGGACGATGGAGTTCTTCGTCGACTTCGCCACCGGCCGGACCGCGCCCATCGGCTTCCACAGCGTCCCGGTCGACAACGACGGCCGCCTCGTGCAGACGAAGGACGAGCTGGGCACCGCGCTGTCGGCCGGCTGCGTGCGACAGTGGCGCGACGACGCCGTCGCGCTGTGGACGTTCGCCGACCTCGGCACTACCGTCGTCGTCACCGCCGACTGAGCACCTTCGGGTCAGCCCCGTCTCACCAGCCCCGTCCTGCCACGGCCGCGGACGACGAACGCCCCCGCTCCCGGGAGGGAGCGAGGGCATGGGACGTCGGTGCGCCTCAGTCGGAGGAGGTCTTGGCCACCGTCTCGCCGCTGCGCGTGCGACGACGCTGACGACGCCGACGATTGCGCTCGGCGTTGGGGCCGGGCTGGTTGTCGCCCTGGGAGCGCGAGGCGCCGTCGCCGCCACCCTGGCCGCGCTGACCGTTCTGGCCACTGCCACCGGAGCGCCGACCGCCCTGGCCGCCGCGACCCTGGCCGCCGCGTCCGCCCTGCTCGCGCGGCTCCTTCGGCGACGGGGGCTTGAGGCGCCCCTTGACGTCGCGCGCGATGCCGAGGTCGTGGAACAGGTGGTCGGACGTGGAGTACGTCTCCTGCGGCTCGTCGAACGGCAGGCCCAGCTCGGCGTTGATGAGCTTCCAGCGCGTGAGGTCGGCCCAGTCGACGAACGTGACCGCGATGCCCGAGGCACCCGCTCGACCGGTGCGACCGATGCGGTGCACGTAGGTCTTGTGGTCCTCGGGGCAGTTGTAGTTGATGACGTGGGTGATGCCGGCGACGTCGATGCCGCGGGCGGCGACGTCGGTGGCGACCAGGGTGTTGATCTTGCCGTCACGGAAGCGCTGCAGCGCCTTCTCGCGGGCGCCCTGGGCCATGTCGCCGTGCAGCGGCGAGGCCGGGAAGCCTCGGTCAGCGAGGTCGTCGGCGACCCGCTGGGCAGTGCGCTTGGTGCGCGTGAAGATGATGACGCGGCCGACGTCGTCGGCCTGCAGGACGCGGGCGAGCACCTCGGCCTTGTCGAGCTCGTGCGCCTGCCAGACGAACTGCGCCGTGGTGGGCACCATCTGGGTGTCCTCGGCGCTCTCGGCGCGGATGTTCATCGGGTGACGCATGTGCTTGCGCGCCAGGCCGACGATGGCGCCCGGCATGGTGGCCGAGAACAGCATCGTCTGACGGGTCTCGGGCGTCTTGGCCAGGATCGACTCGACGTCGGGCAGGAACCCGAGGTCCAGCATCTCGTCGGCCTCGTCGAGGACGAGCGCCTTGACGTGCGAGAGGTCGAGGGCGCGACGGTTGGCGAGGTCGAGGATGCGACCGGGCGTGCCGACGACGATGTCGACACCGGCCTCCAGCGCCTCGAGCTGCGGTTCGTAGGGCACGCCACCGTAGATGGTGATGTTGCGCGTGCCGCGGATCTTCGATGCCGTGGCGACGTCGCCCGCGACCTGGATCGCCAGCTCGCGGGTGGGGCACACGATGAGCGCCTGCGGCTTGCCGGGCGCGGCCAGCTGGTCGTAGTCGGTGTCGTGCGGCGCGACGGTGCGCTGGATGACGGGGATGGAGAACGCGAGCGTCTTGCCGGTGCCCGTGCGGGCCTGGCCGATCAGGTCGGTGCCCATGAGGGCCACCGAGAGCGTCATCTCCTGGATGGGGAACGGGGAGCTGATGCCGACCGCGTCGAGCGCGTCGGCGATCTCGGGCATGACGCCCAGATCTCTGAAGGTAGTCAGGGGTCTCTCGAATCGTCGGGACTCTTCTGTTTCCCGCCCATCGTAACGCGCCGCGAGAGGTGTCCCGGTAGCGCCGTGGGACCGGTACGCTCCACGACATGGCCAGCAAGAGGAGTCGCGCCCGGGAGAAGTCCGAGCAGGAGCGTCCCGACGACAGCCCCGGTGGCGACCGCCCCGGCTCCTCCGCCTTCGACGACGAGGGCTACCGCCGTGGCGTCGTCGAGCTGCTCGGCCTGCTCGCCTACGGCGAGATCAGCGCCTGCGAGCGACTGGTGGCCGACGCCCAGATGGCGCCGGACCTGCGCTCGCAGGTCGCCGTCGCGACGATGGCGGCCTCGGAGTTCCGCCACTTCGAGCAGCTGCGGGGGCGCCTCGAGGAGCTCGGCGAGGACCCGTTCGAGGCGATGGCGCCGTTCGAGGCCACCTTCACCGCCTTCCACGCCAAGACGCGCCCGTCGGACTTCCTCGAAGGTCTCGTGAAGGCCTACGTCGGCGACGGGCTCGCCTCGGACTTCTACCGCGAGGTCGCCGCGTACCTCGACGGCGAGACCCGCGAGATCGTGGTGGAGACGATGAGCGGCACCGGCAGCTCGGAGTTCGTCGTCGACCACGTGCGCGCCGCCATCGAGGCCGACCGACGCGTCGCGGGCCGGCTCGCCCTGTGGGGCCGGCGGCTCATGGGCGAGGCGCTCAGCCAGGCGCAGCGGGTCGTCGCCGAGCGCGACGCGCTCAGCGCCGTGCTCGTGGGCGGGGACGACACCCCGGGCCTCGACCTGGCCGCCATCGGCCGCATGCTCACCCGGATCACCGAGGCGCACACGCAACGCATGGAGAGTCTCGGCCTCTCGGCCTGAGGCTCAGGCGTTGAAGCCGACCTTGCGCTTCGCGTCGTCGGTGAAGTACAGGTAGGCGACCTTCTCGGCCGGCACCGCGACGGTGCGGCCCTTGTCGTCGGTGAGGCTGAAGACCGACTCGTCCTTCAGCGACGCCTCGAGCTGCTGCAGCACGGCGTCGGGGCTGTCCTCGGTCTCGACGGACAGCTCACGGGCGGCGTTCTGCACGCCGATCTTGACCTCCATGGTCACTCTTCTCCTTCGTTGCGGTCTCGGGGGAAGCCGCCGATGCCCCGCCAGGCGAGCTGGCCGAGGAGCTGGACGGCGTCGTCCTTGTCCAGTGTGGACTCGGTGGACAACCAGGTGCGCGCGGCCACGTGGCCCATGCCGACGAGGCTCAGGGCGAGCAGCTTCGCGGCGTCCTCGGGCAACGAGGTGTCCTCGCCGATGACGTCGGCGACCGCCTCGGCCGACTCGATCATCACGCGGTCGACGAGGGAGCGGACGTCGGGATCGTTCGTGAGGTCGGACTCGAAGACGAGCCGGAACGCGGCGCCCTCGTCGGCGACGTAGGTGAACCACAGCTCCATCACCGCCCGCACCCGCTTGCGGTTGTCGCTCGTGGAGGCGAGCGCGTCGCGGACGCCGGCGATCACGGTGTCGCGGGAGGACTCGAGCAGTGCGAGGTAGAGGTCGAGCTTGCCGGGGAAGTGCTGGTAGACGACGGGCTTGGAGACGCCGGCTCGTTCGGCGATCTCGTCCATCGACGCGGCGTGGTAGCCCTGCTCGACGAAGACCTGCAGCGCGACCTCGAGGAGCTGGGCTCGTCGGGCGCTGCGCGGGAGACGTCCGGCGCGGGTGCCGTCGGGGATCTGCTGGGTCACCGGGCCAGCGTAGTGGTCGCGGCCCGATCCGCCGGGAGCGCGTCCGCCGCTTCGGCACGGGACTGCGGCGGTGTCCACCTGGTGGGCAGCAGCGCTCACGTCGTGGGACGGCCAGGAACAATGGGCCGCGAGCCGCTGTTGTGGCCTGTGTCCGGACCTAGCCCCCGTCCGGGCTCCCGTCCCCCGAAGGAGTCACCGTGGTCGCGCCGATCGTGGAACCCGCCGACGAGCTCACCATCGACGAGGTGCGTCGGTACAGCCGTCACCTGATCATCCCCGACGTCGGGATGGATGGCCAGAAGCGGATGAAGAACGCCAAGGTGCTGGTCATCGGCGCCGGCGGTCTCGGCAGCCCGGCGCTGCTGTACCTCGCCGCGGCAGGCGTCGGCACCCTCGGCATCATCGACGACGACGTCGTCGACGAGTCGAACCTGCAGCGCCAGGTCATCCACGGGCAGTCCGACATCGACCGGCCGAAGGCGGTCTCGGCGGCGGAGTCCGTGGCCGAGGTCAACCCCTACGTGCGCACCATCGTGCACCAGGAGCGCCTCGACAACGACAACGTGCTCGACATCTTCTCCCAGTACGACCTCATCGTCGACGGGACCGACAACTTCGCCACGCGCTACCTCGTCAACGACGCCGCCGTGATCCTCGGCAAGCCGTACGTGTGGGGCTCGATCTACCGGTTCGAGGGTCAGGTCTCGGTGTTCTGGGCCCAGGAGGGTCCGCAGTACCGCGACCTCTACCCCGAGCCGCCTCCGCCGGGCATGGTGCCGTCGTGCGCCGAGGGCGGCGTGCTGGGTGTCCTGTGCGCCTCGATCGGCTCGATCATGGTCACCGAGGCGATCAAGCTCATCACCGGCGTCGGCGACCCGCTGATCGGCCGGCTGATGGTCTACGACGCGCTGGAGATGCGGTACACGACGTTGAAGATCCGCCGCGACCCCAACGGCACCCTGCCGACACAGCTGATGGACGACTACGAGGCGTTCTGCGGGGCGATCTCCGACGAGGCCGCCGATGCCGCCGCCGACTCGACGATCTCGGTCGGCACGCTGGACGGCTGGCTGAAGGAGCGCACCGATGGTGGCCGCGACTTCGTCCTGGTCGACGTGCGCGAGTCCGTCGAGCGCGACATCAACCAGATCCCGGGCGCGGTGCACATCCCCAAGGGCGACTTCCTCAACGGCACGGCCCTGGAGCAGCTGCCGAGCGACAAGCAGGTCGTGCTGCACTGCAAGTCCGGCGTCCGGTCCGCCGAGGCGCTCGCGGTCCTGAAGGGCGCGGGCTACTCCGACGCCGTGCACGTCGGTGGCGGTGTCGTGGCGTGGGTCAACCAGATCGACCCGAGCCAGCCCAGCTACTGACCGTCGAGGCCTCGTCCGGCGGGCTCTGATCGGTGCCTGGGCAACCGAATCGGGCAGGGGGTGCCGTGATCGGTGTGTGGGCAACCGGATGAGTTGCTTTGGGGTTGCTGAGACACCGATCGGGGCGCCTGCGCGCCGGCGTCACCGGCGTCACCGGCCGCCACCCAGGATCGGCGATCGACCACGTCGTGCCGACGTGCGCGATGATGACCGCGTGGACGAGGCGTACGTCGAACGGGTGCTCGCGCTGGTCGAGTCGATCCCGCGCGGACGGGTTCTCACGTACGGCGCCGTCGCCGAGCACCTCGCCGCAGGGTACGGACCGCGCTATGTCGGGCGGATCATGTCCCAGTACGGGCACGCCGTCTGCTGGTGGCGGGTCATCCGTGCCGACGGCACGATGGCCCCGCCGCTGATGATCGAGGCCCAGCAGCACTGGCACGAGGAGGACACCCCGGTCCGTCGCGGCCGTGTCGACCTCGCCCGGGCGCTGTGGCCCGTCGACGAGACACCCGCACCCTGACGGGCTCGGCGCCGACGGCCGGCCCCGGGTGTCCGCCCCGCCTGTCCGAGCCCTCTGGTGGGATGGTCCCGTGTCCGTCGAGTACCGCCTGAGCGCGTCCCGCCCCGTCCCGCGGGTCGACGTCCGGCTGGACCCGTCGCAGGCCGCCGTCCTGGAGCACGTGCGCACCGTCGGTGGTCCGCTGCAGGTGCTCGCGGGGCCGGGGTCGGGCAAGACCACGACGGTCGTCGAGCTCGTCGCGGAACGCGTCGAGAGCGGTGCGCTCGGTCTCGAGCAGATCCTGGTGCTCACCTTCAGCCGCCAGGCCGCCCAGGAGCTGCGCACTCGCATCGCCACCCGGCTCGCGCGCACCACGGCCACCAGCACCGCGATGACCTTCCACGGGTTCTGCTACGCGCTGTTGCGGGCCGAGCAGGACACCGAGCAGTTCGGCCGGCCGGTCCGGCTGCTGAGCGCGCCCGAGCAGGACGCCGTGCTCACCGAGCTGCTGTCCGGTGTCGACGCCGCCGAGTGGCCGGCCGCGCTGCGTCCGGCACTCGGCACCCGGGGCATGGCCACCGAGCTCCAGCGTCTGCTCGCCGGTGCCCGCGCCCAGGGCCTCGACAGCGTCGACCTGCTCGAGATCGCTCGATCCGGTGGGCGAGCGGACTGGGAGGCGGCCGCGGCCTTCTTCGACGACGCCACCGCGGTCGCGGCCTTCCAGAACACGATCGACCACACCGACCTGATCTTCCAGGCGGTGCGCGCCCTCGACGACCCGGGCGCCCGGCGCCGTTGGCGCGAACGCTTCGCCCTGGTCGTGGTCGACGAGTACCAGGACACCGACCCCCTGCAGGTGGCGCTCCTGCAGGCCCTGGCCGGCGACGGACGCGACGTCGTGGTCGTCGGCGACCCCTACCAGTCGATCTACGGCTTCCGCGGCGCCGACGTGGGCGGGATCGTCGAGTTCTGCGAGACCTTCCGGCGCGTCGACGGCGGCCCCGCCGCGAGCATCACCCTGGCGCGGACCAACCGGTACGGCGCCGTCATCGCCGATGCCGTCCGCTCGGTCGTCGACGGACGCGGTGCCCTCGGCGCCGTCGACGGCCGCCGGTTCGCGGCGTTGCGCACCCCCAGCACCGACCCCGCGCGGAGCGGGTCGGTGCAGGTGCGTACCTTCTCCTCGGCGGCCGCCGAGGCCGAGCACGTCGCCCTGCTCCTGCGCGAGGCCCACCTGCTGCAGGAGCCACCCGTGCCCTGGGAGCGCATGGCGGTCCTGGTGCGGTCCTCGGCCCACCTGGACCGCCTGCAGCGAGCCCTGCAGGCGGCCGGGGTGCCCATCGACGTCGCCGGTGACGAGCTGCCCCTCGCGATCGAGCCGGCCGTGCGCACCCTCATCGGCGCCCTGCACGTCGCCCACGCCCTCCACGCCGGCGAGGACGTCGACCCCGCGGCCGCGCAGGCCCTGCTCACCGGGCCGCTCGGCGGGCTCGACGCCGGTGGCCTGCGCCGCCTCGGCCGGTTGCTGCGTCGCCTCGACGCCGAGGAGAACGGACGGCCCCGGCCCTCGAGCCGGCTCCTCGCCGACGCACTGACCGACCCCACCTTCCTGGAGGTCCGGGCCCGGCCCGGTCCCGAGGGCGAGGCCGTCGCAGCGGCGGCCGACGTCGCCCGGCTCCTCGCCCGCGCTGCGGACCAGCTCACCGCCGGCGCCTCGGCAGAGGAGGTGCTCTGGACCCTGTGGGACGGCACCGACTGGCCGCGCCGGTTGCGCCAGGAGGCCGAGTCCGGTGGCGAGGGATCGGCTCGAGCCCACCACGACCTCGACGCGCTGTGCGCGCTCTTCGCCGAGGCGGCGCGGGCGGAGGAGCGCGAGGCGCACCGCTCGGTCATCGAGGTCGTGCGGGCCCTCGAGGCCCAGCAGATCCCCGCCGACACCCTCGCGCAGGGCACGGCGGACACCCGCGCCGTCCGGCTGATGACAGCGCACCGTTCCAAGGGCCTGGAGTGGGATCTCGTCGTCGTCGCCGGCGTCCAGGAAGGACAGTGGCCCGACACCCGGCTGCGCAGCAGCCTCCTGCAGCCCGAACGGCTCACCCCCGCCGGCCCCGGACCCGCGCCCACGACTGCCGCGGCGGTGGCCGAGGAGCGTCGGCTCTTCTACGTCGCGTGCAGCCGAGCCCGTGAACGGCTCGTCGTCACCGCCGTGGCCAGCGGGTCCGACGACGGCGACCAGCCGTCTCGCCTGGTCGGTGAGCTGCACGCCCACCTCGGTGGCACCGAGCACCCGTCCAGGCGCAGCCTGCCCGAGACCGAGCACCGTCCACGCCGCGCGCTCTCGCTGCGCTCTGCCGTCGCCGAGCTGCGACGCATCGGCGAGAACACCGGTGACGACACGGTGCGCCGGCGCGTGGCCGAGCAGCTCGCCCGCCTCGCCGACCACCCGGCGGCCCGCGCGGCCGACCCCGACCGCTGGTGGGGACTGCGCGCGCCCACGTCGTCCTCGACCCCGCTGCGACCGGCGACCGAACCCCTGCGGCTGTCCGGCAGCCAGCTCTCCGCCCTCATGACCTGTCCCCTGCAGTGGTTCCTCGACCACGAGGCCAAGGGCGAGCGTGCCACCACCGGGGCGCAGGGCTTCGGGTCAGTGGTCCACGCCATCGCCGCCGAGGTCGTGCGCACGGGTGCGGCGCCGGAGCTGGCCGAGCTCTCCAGCCACCTCGACGACGTCTGGGACCAGCTCGACTACCCGGCGTGGGTCGGCCGACGCGAGAAGCAGGCCGCGGTCGAGGCGCTGGGTCGGTTCCTGACGTGGCACGCCGAGAACCCCCGCCGAGTGGTCGCCGCGGAGCACCCCTTCGACGTCGTGGTCGACGTCGACGGTCGCGACGTGCGGCTCACCGGCTCGATGGACCGCGTGGAGGTCGATGACGACGGGGTCCACGTCGTCGACCTCAAGACCTCCAAGTCCAAGCCCACGGCGGCACAGCTCGCCGAGCATCCCCAGCTGGGCGTCTACCAGGTGGCCGTCGCCCACGGCGCCGCGTCGGACGTCGCCGGCGACGCCCCGTGCGCCGGGGCCGAGCTGGTGCAGCTGCGCGCCGGCGGTGAGCGCCCCACGGTGCAGGCGCAGGCTCCGGCCGGTCCCGACGAGCCGTTCTTCGCCCTCGAGCAGCTGCGCCGCAGCGTCCGGCTCGTCGACTCCGAACAGCTCGTGGCGGTCGAGGCCACCGGGGCGTGCGGCTGGTGCCAGTTCCGTCGCGTCTGCCCGGCGCACGACGAGGGCACGAGTGTCGTCGTGCGGCAGCGCGAGCGGGCCCGGCCGCCGGAGGAGAAGGATCCGTCGTCACCGGGAGCGGGAGCATGAGACAGGTTCGCGACGTCGAGCACCTCGTCGAGCTCACGGGCATCCCCTACTCCCCGGCACAGGTCGAGGCCATCACCGCCGACCTCGACCGTCCCGGCGCGATCATCGCCGGCGCAGGATCGGGCAAGACCACCGTCATGGCCGCGCGCGTGCTGTGGCTGGTCGGGCACCTCGGCGTCGCCCCCGAGCGCATCCTCGGTCTCACCTTCACCACCAAGGCCGCCGCCGAGCTCGGACAGCGGATCCGTGCTGGGCTCGAGCTGCTGCCCACCGACCCCGACCGTCCCTGGGGGGAGTCCACGGCCTCCACCTACCACGCCTTCGCCGGGTCCCTCATCGCCGAGCACGGCCTGCGCCTGGGCATCGAGCCGGACCTGCGCGTCGTCACCGACGCGTCCCGGTTCCAGCGCGTGGCGCGGGTGGTGGAGTCCTACGACGGTCCGCTGGAGCACATCGGCACCCACGTGCCCACCCTCGTCGGTCAGGTGGTCGCCCTCGACGGTCAGCTGTCCGAGCACCTGGTCACCCCCGATCAGCTGCGCGAGGAGGACGCCGCGGTCGTCGCCGAGTTCGCCTCGCTCGGCAAGCCGGCCCTGCTCCGGGACGCCGCCGCCACCGCGCGGCGTCGCACGGAGCTGAGTCTGCTGGTGCAGCGGTACCGCGAGGTCAAGGAGCGCGACGGCGTCATGGACTTCTCCGACCAGATGGCCGGGGGAGCGCGCCTGGCGGCCTTGCCGGAGGTGCGGGCGGCGACGCGCGAGCGGTACGACGTCGTGCTGCTGGACGAGTACCAGGACACCTCCGTCGCCCAGCGGGACCTCCTCGTCCAGCTGTTCGGCGGGCTGCCCGTGACCGCCGTCGGCGACCCCGCACAAGGCATCTACGGCTGGCGTGGAGCGGCGACCGGCAACCTCGAGGACTTCCTCGACGACTTCACCGCCCCCGACGGCACGCGCGGTCGAGGCTTCTCCCTCGTCCAGACCCGCCGGTGCGCCCCGACGGTCATCGATGCCGCGAACCACGTCGCCGCCCCGTTCTACGCCACCTCGTCGGTCGTCCGGCCCCTGGAGTCGGCGCGCACCGACGCCGCGGGCCGCGTCGACGTGAGCCTGCACCGCACGGTCGACGACGAGATCTCCGCGCTGGTCGCCGAGATCGTCGCCGAGCACGAGCGCGGACGTCCATGGTCGGACATGGCGGTGCTGGTGCGGATCGCGCGGGAGAACGGCGAGATCGTCAAGGCGATGCGCGACGCGCACGTCCCCTTCCAGATCGTCGGCCTGAGTGGCCTGCTCGCCCAGCCGGAAGTGGTCGACGCCCTCTCGCTGCTGGAGGTCGTCGAGGACGTCGCCGCCAACCCGGCCGTCCTGCGGCTGCTCACCGGCCCCCGGTGGAACGTCGGCCCTCGTGACCTCGCCCTGCTCGGCCGCCGTGCCGCCCGGCTCAGTGGACGCGGCGCCCCGGCAGAGGCATCGACGCTCGCCGACGAGCTGGCGCGCGCCGTCGAGGGCACGGACCCCACCGAGGTCGTCTCCCTCGCTGAGGCTCTCGACGACCCCGGCCCTGGAGAATCCGGCACCGACGACCCTGCCACCGACGGCTACGACCCGGAGGCGCTCGAGCGCTTCTCCGAGCTCTCCCGGGTCATCCACGCCATGCGACGCCACGCCGGGGAGCCGCTGCTGGAGCTCGCCCGCCGTGCCGTCCGGATGCTCGACCTCGACATCGAGCTCGAGGCGGGGGAGGTCGAGGGTGCGTCGGACAACCTCGCCACGTTCCTCGACGCCGTGGCCGACTACGCCGCGAGCGACCGCTATGCCTCGCTGGGAGGTCTCGTGGCCTACCTGCGGGCCGAGCAGGACTTCAACGAGGGCATGGAGGTCACGACGCCTGCCGAGTCCGACGCCGTCACGCTGCTGACCATCCACCGGGCCAAGGGCCTGGAGTGGCCGTGCGTGTTCGTGCCGTTCGTCGCCGAGACGGTCTTCCCCTCCTCCCGAGGGCGCGCGAGCTGGCTCGGCAACGCGAGCGCCCTGCCCAGCTCGCTGCGCGGTGACGCCGCCAGCCTTCCCGAGCTCTCGCAGTGGTCCCCGACGGCGGGCAAGGAGTACAGGGCGGCCTGCCGGGAGCAGGACCAGCTGGAGGAGGTCCGCCTGGCCTACGTCGCCTACACGAGGGCTGAGGAGCGCGTGGTCGTGAGTGGCCACTGGTGGGGACGCACCCAGCTCAAGCCACGCGGGCCGTCGAGCTTCCTGCTGCGCACCCGGGAGTGGCTCGCCGAGCGCGGGGTGGAGCCCGTGCACTGGACCGAGCCGCCGACCGAGGACGAGACCAATCCGCACCTCGTCGACCTCGAGGGCATCGCGTGGCCGGCCCCAGCGCCACGGCTGACGGGTCGCGAGCTCCTTGCCGAGCAGGTGCGTCGGGCCCGCACGGGGACCGGTCGTGGACGGCCCCCCGCGGCCGAGCTGCCGGTGCCGGGGGACCGTGTCGCGGAGATCTCCCAGGAGATCGACCTGCTGCTCGCCGAGGAGGACCGACGCGCGGGACGGATCCGCGCCGTCGAGCTGCCCTCCACGCTCTCGACGACGCAGGTGGTCGACCTCAGCGCCGACGAGGCGACCTTCGCCCGGTCACAGGCCCGCCCCATGCCGCGGCGACCCTCCGGCGCGGCGCGCTTCGGCACGCGGTTCCACGCCTGGGTCGAGGACCACTACGGGCAGCGGCCCCTGCTGGACCCCACCGACCTGCCGGGTCAGGGCGACGTCGACCTCGCGGACGACGCCGAGCTGGAGGAGGCGATCGCGATGTTCGAGGCCGGTCCCTACGGAGCTGCCGTCCCGCACGCGATCGAGGCCCCGTTCTCCCTGCTGCTGGGCGGGCGGCAGGTCGTCGGTCGCATCGACGCCGTCTTCAGCACCGGCACCCCGGACGACCCGCGGTTCGAGGTCGTCGACTGGAAGACGGGTCGTCGCGCCGACGCCGACCCGCTGCAGCTGAGCATCTACCGGCTGGCGTGGGCCGAGCTCAACGAGCTCGACCCGGCCCGCGTCAGCGCGGCCTTCTCCTACGTCCGCCTCGGCGAGGTCCACCGGTTCGCACCCGAGGAGCTGCTCGACCGTCCGGCGCTCGAGGCCGTCGTGCTCTCGACCCGCCGGACGCCGACCGTAGGCTGATCGGGTGCCACCCTTCGCGTTCGACCGCGCCCGCCACGACCGTCAAGCCCACGAGCGCCGCGACGACCGCTGGCGCGAGAACGATCCGCGGGTGCTCGTCATCGGCGGGGAGCACGTCGCCACCGCCGACGGCCCCGCCCTCGGGTGGATCGCGATGAGCGAGGCTCCCGACGGCGAGTGGATCCATCTCGGGGAGGCCTCCGGTCGGCACCACGCGGCCGTCATCGTCGAGCGGGTCCCCCAGGAGCTGAACCCGGCCAGCGTGCGCGTCCTTGCTCCGCTGCTCGACCCCGAGCAGCTCTCCCTCGCCGTGCACGCCGTGGCGATGGCGCGCTGGTTGGGCAGCACGCCCTTCTGCCCGCAGTGCGGCGCCCTCACCGAGATCCGGTCCGCCGGTCACCTTCGGGTGTGCCCGCAGTGCGGCAAGCACCACTTCCCTCGGACGGACCCGGCCGTCATCATGCTGGTCACCGATGACGCCGACCGTGCGCTCGTGGGTCGTCAGCGGTCGTGGCCGGCGGAGCGCTTCTCGACGCTCGCGGGCTTCGTCGAGCCGGGGGAGACGTTGGAGGACGCCGTGCGTCGAGAGGTGATCGAGGAGTCCGGCGTCCTCGTCGGCGACGTCACGTACGCCGGCAGCCAGCCGTGGCCGTTCCCGGCGAGCCTCATGCTGGGCTTCTTCGCCCAGGCGAGCAGTACCGACATCTCGACCGAGGACGACGAGCTGGCGGAGGCCCGCTGGATCACCCGCGACGAGCTCGCCGCCGGGGCGGCTGCCGGCACGCTGCTGCTTCCGCCGCGAGGGGTCTCGATCTCGAGCTGGTTGATCGAGCAGTGGTTCGGTGGGCCCCTGCCCGGTGGCTGGTCCTGACCTCAGGCGTCGAGCTTGGCCTTCACCTGTGCGACGGAGGGGTTGGTGAGGGCGGAGCCGTCGGCGAAGACCAGGGTGGGGACGGTCTGGTTGCCGTCGTTGGCCTTCTCGACGATCGTGGCCGAGGCCGGGTCCTGCTCGATGTCGACCTCGTCGAACTCGATGCCCTCACGCTTCAGCTGGCTCTTCAGGCGGTGGCAGTAGCCGCACCAGGGAGTGGAGTAGAGGGTGAACTGGCCGCTCATGAAGTGTCTCCTCAGACGTCTAGGCTTGTCCCGGTCAACCACCGGGACACCCCCACAGATTCCCACGCCGTGCCCAACCAGGAGGACGATGACCGACGCCGAGGCCCTGCTGACGCCTCTCGATCCCGAGCAGCGGGCCGCCGCGGAGGCCCTGCGTGGGCCCGTCTGCATCGTCGCGGGTGCGGGCACGGGCAAGACGCGAGCCATCACGCACCGCATGGCCTACGGCGTCGCGACGGGCCTGTACGAGCCCACCGAGGTCCTCGCGCTGTCGTTCACCACGAAGGCCGCGGGCGAGATGCGCGAGCGGCTTCGACGTCTCGGCGCCGGGGGCGTGCAGGCACGGACCTTCCACTCCGCGGCCCTGCGGCAGGCCCGCTACTTCTGGCCCACGGTCTACGGCACCGAGTTTCCCGAGATCAGCGCGTCGAAGTTCGGCCTCGTACAGACCGCGGCGAGCCGCAACGGCCTTCGCGGCCTCGACCGTGCCGTCGTGCGGGACGTGGCCGCGGAGATCGAGTGGGCCAAGGTGAGCAACATCGCGCCCGCGGACTACGCACGCGTCGCTCCGCGACGTCAGCGTGAGGTCGCCGACCTCACCGCGTCGCAGATCAGCGGGCTGATGGTCTCCTACGAGGACATCAAGCGCGAGGCCAACCGGATCGACATGGAGGACATCCTCCTCGTCACCGCCGCGATCCTCGCCGACGACGACCGCATCGCCGCGCGGGTGCGCAGCCAGTACCGCTGGTTCGTCGTCGACGAGTTCCAGGACGTCAACCCGCTCCAGTCGATGCTGCTGGACCTCTGGCTCGGCGGCCGCGACGACGTCTGCGTCGTCGGCGACCCCCGGCAGACGATCTACTCCTTCGCCGGTGCCTCGCCGATGATCCTCGGTGACTTCACCGACCGGCATCCCGAGGCCACCAGGATCGAGCTCGTCCGCAACTACCGCTCCACGCCGCAGGTCGTGGCGGTCGCCAACGCCGTCTTCGGCCGTCGCGGCACGCCGGGGCGGGCCCTGGAGGCGCAGAACCCCAGTGGCGAGCCCGTGCGCTACCTCGGCCACCCCGACGAGCCCGCTGAGGCCGCATCGGTCGCCGACGACATCGCCGCACTCCACCGGGAGGGGACCCCCTACCGCGAGATGGCGATCCTGTTCCGCATCAACGCGCAGTCGGAGTCCTTCGAGGAGGCTCTCGGCGAGCGCGGCATCCCCTACACCCTGCGTGGCGTCACGGGGTTCTTCGAGCGGAGCGAGGTCCGACAGGCTGTCACCCTGCTGCGTGGAGCGGCGCGCGGCGGCCTGCAGGAGCACGACGGCTCGGTCGTCGCGGAGACCCGGGCGGTGCTCTCGGGCATCGGCTACACCGACACCCCGCCCTCCGGGGCGGGCGAGACGCGCAACCGTTGGGAGTCCCTGCACGCGATCGTCTCGATGGCCTCCGACCTCGCCGATGAGGACTCTGCCGCGGGTCTCACCGAGCTCGTCGCCGACCTCGACCGACGCGCCGCTACTGCGCACGCCCCGACGGCCGACGGCGTCACGCTGGCCACCCTCCACTCGGCCAAGGGCCTGGAGTGGGACGCGGTCTTCTGCGTCGGCATGCACGAGGGGATGGTTCCGAGCGTGCACGCGGACACCCCCGCCGCCGTGGAGGAGGAGAGGCGCCTGTTCTACGTCGGTGTCACGCGTGCGCGCCGTAGGCTCTCGATCTCCTGGGCGAGGGCGCGCAAGACCGGTGGTCGCCAGGGCCGCGGCCCCACCCGCTTCCTGGACTCCCTGCTGCCGCCGGACCACCCGTCCCGCGGGGCGGCCGCTCCGCCCGCCCGCGCCAGGAAGCGCACCGCCGCGGTCCTCGAGCAGCTGGAACCGGCCGACCGCGCCCTGTTCGAGCGCCTCAAGCAGTGGCGCACCGAGACCGCCGGTGCCGCCAAGGTGCCGGCCTACGTCGTCTTCTCCGACGCGACCCTGCTGGCCCTGGTCGAGCACCGCCCTCGCGACGAGCGCGCGCTCGCGGTGGTGCCCGGGGTCGGCGCCACGAAGCGCCAGCGGTACGGCGCGGAGGTGCTGGAGCTCATCGCCGGGACGTGACCGGGGCCAGGGCTCCGTCGTCGGCGAGCACGGCGGCGGTGAGGCGGTCGAGGAGTCCCGAGCTGTCGGTGGGGTGCTGCCACCACAGCTCGACGAGCAGCGTGTCGTCGCCGAGACGCTGCACCCGTCCGTCCGCGACCAGCGCGGCGGCCTGCACCTGCGGCAGCAGCCCCCACCCGAGACCCAGCTCCACGGCGCGGACGAAGCCGCCGGACGACGGCACCCGGTGGACGGGGCCCTCGACGGGGCGTCCGACGTAGCGCTCGGCCAGCCACCTCCTCTGGAGGGCGTCGTGACGGTCGAAGTCGACGCGCGGACCGACGTGCACCGCCTCCTGCGTGGAGGCCGTCGCCCACCGCTCGAGCCAGCTCGGTGCCGCCACGGCGACGTACTCCATCGCGCCGATCGCGCGCACCCGGCAGCCGGACACCGCATCGCGCCGCGCGGTGACGGCGGCCGTCACCACCCCGTCCTCCAGCAACGGGGCGGTCTGCTCCTCGTCGGCGGTCCGCAGGTCGAGCACGACGTCCTCGTCGGCGGTGAGGGCCGCGATGCGCGGGAGGAACCAGGTGGCGAGGGAGTCGGCGTTGACGGCGACCGGCAGGGTGGTCGGGCCCTCCGGGTCCACGCCGAGCTCGACCCGGAGGTCGTGCTCGATGACGGCGAGCCGCTGGGCGTGCCTTAGCACGGCCCTCCCAGCCGTCGTCGCCCGCACCGGCTTGGAGCGCACGAGCAGCCGGTGCCCGGACTGCTGCTCCAGCAGCTTGACCCGTTGGCTGACGGCCGACGGCGTGACGTGCAGACGGCGGGCGGCCTGCTCGAGCGTGCCGGCGTCGACGACGGCGGCGAGCGTGCGGACGAGCACGGGATCCCATGACATGAAGTGATGCTAATGCAGGCCAAGGAATCTTCGCTGGCTCTTCACCTGAGGTCGGCCTAGCGTGGCCGCATGACCAGTGCTCTTCCCGGCTTCCTGACCGGCCTCGGCCTCATCGTGGCGATCGGAGCCCAGAACGCGTTCGTCCTGCGCCAGGGCCTGCGGCGTGAGCACGTCGTCCCCGTCGTGCTCGTCTGCGCGATCTCCGACGCGCTGCTCGTGGTCGCGGGCGTGGCCGGGCTCGGTCGCCTGCTCGAGGTCGCCCCCTGGTTCGAGCCGGCGGCGCGGTGGGCGGCGGTGACCTTCCTGCTCGCCTACGCCACGCTCGCGGCTCGGCGGGCGCTGCGACCGCAGGGAGCTGGGCTCGAGCCCAGCGGCGGGTCTGCGACGACGCCGCTCCCGGAGGGTTCGACGCGAGCCGTCGTCGTCATGACGGCGGCGTCGCGCTCGCGCGTGGTCGCGACGACCGTGGCCCTGACCTGGCTGAACCCCCACGTCTACGTCGACACCGTGCTCCTGCTGGGGTCGGTGGCCTCAACGCACGGCGACGACCGGTGGTGGTTCGCGGTCGGCGCCGTGGCGGCGAGCATCGTCTGGTTCACGGCGCTCGGTCTCGGCGCGCGATCGCTCGGAGGGGTGCTGCGCGGGCCCGCTGCGTGGCGGGCGATCGACGCGACGGTGGCGCTGATGATGCTCGCCGTCGCGGCGATGCTCGTCCGTGGCGCCTGAGCGCGACCGTCGGACCGTCAGGCGTCGGCGGCCGCGAACCCCGGGATGTTCTCCTCGAGGATCGCGGTGAACGGCGCGGTGGCGCCGAGCTGGCACAGCACGCCGACGCCGCCGAGCCACACGCGGTGGATGAGCAGGTACTCGGGCGGGAGGTTGATGCGCATCGAGGTCGAGAAGCCTTCGGACCCCGGTGTGCCGAGGCGTTGGGTCTGGCTGCGCAACCACTCACGGGAGAAGGTGAACCGGTCGACGGTGGCCGGTTCGACGAACGGGCCGATGTAGGCCGCCAGCACGTCGGCGTCGATCGACGTGCCCGGTCGCAGGAAGCCCTCGTCCCGCAGTCCCTCGGAGACGGCCTCGGCGTCCCCGTCGATGGCCGAGCGGAGCAGGGGGCCGATGGCCGGGGGGAGCCCGTCGGGGAGCTGGGCCACGGCGCCGAAGTCCACGACGCCCATCCGTCCGTCGGGCAGGACGCGGAAGTTGCCGGGATGCGGGTCGGCGTGCATCAACCCGGCACGGCGCGGACCCTCCAGGAGGAACCTGACGTAGAGCTCGCCGTAGTGGTCGCGCTCGTCCTTCGTGCCGTCCTTGATGATGCCGGCGAGGGAACCCTTGCTGTTCATCCACTCGGTGACCAGGACGGCGTCGCTGGCGTGGACGACGGCAGGGACGCTGACGACGGGATCATCTGCGTACGCCTCGTGGAACGCCTGCTGCGACGCCGCCTCGAGCTGGTAGTCGAGCTCCTCGTTCACCCGGTCCTGGAGCTCGGCGATCAGGGGCTTGACGTCGAGCCCGGGGGCGACGACGCCGAACATGCGTGACAGGCGGGCGAGCTGCTTGAGGTCCGATCGCAGTGCCTTGGCCGCTCCCGGGTACTGGATCTTGACGGCCACCTCGCGGCCGTCGTGCCACCGTCCGCGGTGTACCTGGCCGATCGATGCGGCGGCGGCGGGCTCGTCGTCGATCTCGACGAGCAGCTCGCGCCAGTCGTCGCCCAGGTGGGTGGCGAGCGCCCGGTGCACGACGGACGGTGGCATCGGAGGCGCGGCATCCTGCAGCTTGGTCAGGGTCTCGCGGTAGGGACCGGCGATCTCGTCGGGGAGCGCGGCCTCGAAGATGCTCATGGCCTGCCCGAACTTCATGGCGCCGCCCTTGAGCTGGCCGAGGACGCTGAAGATCTGCTCCGCGGTGCGGCGCTGCACCTCGGTGAGCACCGCGTCGGCGGGGGCACCGCCCAGGCGCCGTCCCATGCCGAGCGCCGTGCGTCCGGCGAAGCCGACGGGGAGCGAGGCGAGCTTCGCGCCGCGGGCGAAGGCCGAGCCCGGCAGTGAACCCTCGCGACGTCGCGGTCTGTCGGTCTCCTCGGCCATGGCTCGAGGATACGTCCGAACGCGTGAGCTCACCGGGCGCCGAGCAGCCAGCAACCGCACCGGTGGTGGAACGCGACCGGCTGGTGCACGTGCCACCCGTCGTCCTCGCCGTGCCGCAGCACGGCACCGACGGAACGAGGGCGCACCCCGAGCGCCGCGCGCACCACCTCGCGTCCCACGAGGGCCGCGGTCTCCCACGCGGCGGCGTCGCCCGCGCGATCACGCGCGGCGAGCAGGGGCGGGACCTCCAGCTGCGGCAGGACGGCGGCCCACTGCGGGTCGACGTCGATGCGTGCGAGGTCGGCACACCGCACGCAGGGGCTGTGACCGGGTGCCACGTACGGTCCGACCCGCCAACCCCGGCCGGTCCGCCGGACGAGCAGGTGCGGCCGGCCGTCGCGCACCAGGGCGTCGAGGAGGCTGCGCGGAGGCTCGTGGGAGCTGAGCTGCAGGACGAGTCCCGGCCCGTCCGGCCCGGCGGGGACGACCGGGAGGTCGTCGAGGCTCTGGCGCAGGACCGCCTCGAGGGCGGTGCACCCCGGCCCCGCGCGGAGCACGACCGTCAGGCGCGCGACGGGGCGGTCCGGGGCGACGGTGAGCACGCCGCGGGCCGCCAGCTCCTGCAGCACCTGCGGGACGTCGGCCGCGATGGACTCCTCGGCCATCGCCTGCAGGACACCGACGTCACGCACGCCGTCGAGGCACCGCAGGAGCGCGAGGAGACCGGGTCGGTCGGGCACGACGACGCCGGGATCGGTACCGACCAGGAGGTGGTGGGCGTCGCGGCGCACCACCACCGCACCGTCGACCAGTCGCGGGCGAGGACTCACGCAGTGATGGTGGGCCGCGAGGGTGGTCGCGTGCGAGCGGTCGTCCACACCCGTCGACGAGACCGGGCCCCGGACCGAGGCCTGCCTTCCCCTGCGGACCACGGCCGGGAGCCCGGCGGCCAAACGCTAGGGCAGGGCAACGGGCCCGTCAAACCCAGGACGCCAAGGAGGTTTGTCCACTCCTGTGGACGACGTTGGGGACAAGGTGTGTGAATCGCCGCGTCGAGGTGTGGACACCCGGTGGACGACCCGGGGTGTCACCGGTGAGCACTAGGTTGGCCGCATGGACGTGGAGATCCGGCGCAGCGCCCGTCGCAAGCGCAACATCACGGCGCGACGCGAGGACGGACGCACCGTGATCCTCATGCCTGCCGGCCTCAGCGTCGAGGAGGAGGAACGTCACGTCACCTCGCTGCTGGCCAAGCTGGACGCGCGCGAGCGACGACTGCACCCCGGCGACGAGGAGCTGATGGATCGAGCAGCACGCCTGTCCGAGACCTACCTCGAGGGCCGCGCCCGGCCCACCTCGATCCGCTGGGTCGCCAACCAGCAGCACCGCTGGGGCTCGTGCACCTCCGGGGCCGGCACGATCCGTCTGTCCGACCGGCTGCGGGGCATGCCGTCATGGGTGGTCGACGCGGTGCTGCTGCACGAGCTGGCGCACCTCATCGAGTCCGACCACGGCCCGCGCTTCCAGGAGCTCGTGCAGCGCTACCCCCAGCACGAGCGTGCCGAGGGCTTCCTGCAGGGCGTCACCTGGCAGTGTCCACCAGGGCCCTGAGCTCGTCGTCGACGGGTTCGGGGAGGTCGTCGGCGACGAACCACGCGACGGGGTCCTCACCGGGCCCGCGTCGTGGCTGTGCGGCGGACGGTGCGCGCACGCGGAACTGCACGTCCAGGTGGTGCGCCGGTTGGATCGGCCCGCACAGGGGCACGTGGTGCCGTGACAGCCGGACGGGTTCGGGATCGATGACGAGACCGTCGATGCCGGACTCCTCCGTCGCCTCGCGCAGGGCGGCCGCGGCGAGCGTCGTGTCGGTCGGCTCGCAGTGCCCGCCGGTCTGCAGCCACCGGCCGACCTTCGCGTGCTGCACGAGCAGCACCCGGTCGGCGTCGACGATCAGCGAGCTCGCCGTCAGGTGGTCGGGGTGGCACGAGCGCCACATGGCATCCTCGTGGCGCTCGAGGTGCCTCAGGTAGAGCCGGCGGAGTCCGTCCTGCTCGGCGCTCGGCGCCTGCCACGCCGTGAGGACCCGCTGGGCGTCCTCACGCAGGCTCACCGTCGGTCGCCGGCGTCGGACCCGTCGTCGCCCTGCTCGCCCTCGTTCAGGAGGGCGTCGAGCGCGGCGTCGAAGTCGTCACCCTCGGGCACCACGGGATCGCCGGCGGCGAAGCCCATCGGGTCGTCGAGGTCGGCACGCGTGGGCATCAAGTCGGGGTGGCTCCAGGCGGCGTCGCGCGCCTGCGCACCGCGCCGGTCGCGAACGGCGGCCCACAAGGTGGCGGCCTCGCGGAGCCGACGGGGGCGCAGCTCGAGGCCGACGAGGGAGGCGAACGTCTGCTCCGCGGGACCACCGGAGGCCCGCCGACGACGGATCGCCTCGGCGAGGGCTGCCGCCGAGGGCATCGTCTCGCGGGTGGCCTCGGCGACGACGTCGTCGACCCAGCCCTCGATGAACGCGAGGAGAGTCTCCAGCCGGTCGAGAGCGGCCTGCTGCTCGGGGGTGCGCTCCGGCTCGAACAGACCGCCTTGCATGGCCTCGGCGATGGCCTCGGGACGAGTGGGGTCGATGTCGCGCACCTGTGACTCGATCGCGGACAGGTCGATGCGGGTGCCTCGACCGAACTCCTCGACGGCGCCCACGAGCGCCGAGCGGAGCCATCCCGCGTGAGCGAAGAGGCGGTGGTGGGCGCACTCGCGCAGGGCGAGGTAGAGCATGACGTCGGCGGGTCCGTGCTCGAGTCCCTCGCCGAAGGCCGCGACGTTCGCGGGGAGAAGGGCCGCGACCGGGGTCTCGGTGAGCGGCAGGCCCACGTCGGTGGAGGAGACGACCTCCCCGCCGAGCACCGCCAGTGCCTGGCCCACCTGCTGGGCGAACATCGCGCTCCCGGCCTGGTTGAGCATGCCGATCAGCGGGCCGGCCAGGGCCTTGGCCTCCTCGGGCAGCGCCTCGCCCATGGCACCGACGACCGACTCCGCGATCGGGGTGATGAGCTGCTGCCAGGTCGCGGCCGTGGCCTCGACCCACTCCGCACGACTCCAGGCCGCACTCGTGGCGGCACCTGCGGGCAGCTCGGTCGCGCGATCGAGCCAGCTCTCCGCCAGGCGTACGGCATCGGCCACGGCACCGTCCTGCGTGCTCGTGGGACTGGGGTCCGGACCTGCGGCGGACAGGGCCCGACGCGCCGTGTCGCGGACGACCTCGAAGTTGACCGCGCCGTCCTGGGCGCCGCTGAACGCACGCTGCATCTGGCCGAAGAGCGCAGAGAGGTCGGGGGCCTGTCCGCCTGCGCCTCCCATCGCCGAGAAGAGCTGCTCCATGGGAGTGCCGGCGAACGGGTTCTCCCGGGGGTCGTCGGGGTGGGGGTCGCGGTCGTCAGCCATGGCTCCAGACTATCCACCGGTCCCATCGCACCACCGGTGCTCGCCCCGCGGGGTCCCGGTGCTGTCCGTAGGGTGTCGGCCATGACCCGCGTCAGACTTGCCGACGTCCGCGACTCGCCGTTGAGCCTCGACGAGGTCTTCGACGCCGTCCGCGACCCGGCCGCCGGCGCGGTCGTCCTGTTCACCGGGGTGGTCCGCGACCACGACGGGGACCGCGACGTCACGGCACTGGAGTACTCCGCGCACCCGAGCGCCGCGGATCGGCTGCGGGAGGTCGCCGAGCGCATCGCGACGTCCGAGGACGTCGAGGCCGTCGCCGCCGTGCACCGCGTCGGCGACCTGAGGGTCGGTGACCTCGCCGTCGTCGTCGCTGCCGCCGCGGGCCATCGGCAGTCGGCGTTCGTCGCAGCGCGACGTCTCATCGACGAGACCAAGGCAGAGGTGCCGCTGTGGAAGCACCAGCTGTTCGCCGCCGGCGACGCCGAGTGGGTCCATCCCTCGTCCCCCTGAGGCGTACCGCGCCCGGGCCCCCGGCGAAGTTGCGCCGATTCTCTACGCTGTAGCCGTGTCCGAGCCTTCCCCGTCGACTCCGGACCGGGTCGACGAGCGACGCCAGAGTCGTCACTACGTCGCCCTCGTCATGGCGGCGGTGAGCTTCGTCGCGTTGCTGTGCGTCGCGTACCTGGTGCCGGTGCCCTACGTGACGATGCGGCCCGGACCGGCGTTCAACACGCTCGGCGAGATCGACGGGACGCCGATGTTCACGTTCGCCGACGACGTCACGACCTACGAGACCGACGGCGCCCTCGACTTCACGACGGTCTCGGTCTCCAGCCCCGACCGGTCCGTGCGGATCTTCGACGCCATCGCCGGCTTCGTCGACGACGACGTGATGGTCGTCCCGCGTGAGTCGGTGTACCCCGACGGTGAGACCACCGACCAGTCGCGCGAGCAGGGTGCCGCCCAGCTCACCAGCTCCAAGGACACGTCCCGCGCCGCCGCGCTGCGCGCTGCCGGCTACGAGGTGACCGAGACCCCGCAGGTGGCGGGGGTGATCGACGACGGGGCTGCGAGTGGTCTGCTCGAGCCCGACGACCTCATCCTCGCCGTCGACGACGCGCCGGTGAGAGCATCGTCGGACGTCGTCGAGGCCGTCGGCAGGGTCGCGCCGGGGGACTCCGTCGTCCTGACGATCGAGCGCGGGGGGCAGGAGGAGGACGTCGAGGTCGTCACCTGGCCGGCACCGGACGACCCGGACCGTCCCCTCGTCGGCATCACCGTCGGCACGTCGTACGACTTCCCGATCGAGATCGAGAACAACGTCGGTGACCAGGTCGGTGGGCCGAGCGCCGGCATCATGTTCGCGCTCGCGATCTACGACCGCCTCACGCCGGACTCGCTCACCGGAGGTCAGCGCATCGCCGGCACCGGATCCATCGACGGCGACGGGCTGGTCGGTCGGATCGGCGGCATCCGCCAGAAGATGGCCGGAGCGGCCGCCGACGGCGCGACGATCTTCCTCGTGCCGACCGACAACTGCGCCGAGGCCGCTGACGGTTCCTCCTTCGGCATGACCCTCGTCGAGGTCAGCACCCTCGACGACGCCATCGACGCCCTCGAGACCCTCGCCGACGACCCGAGAGCAGAGGTACCCACATGTCGCTGAACGACCCGGACCTGACGGGGCCGGACCTCTCCGAGCTGCACCCCTCGACGCCGCTGCGCGAGGCCACGCTGGAGGTCGAGGAGCACGTCACCTCGGCGGGGTGGGACCAGCCGGCCCGGCTGTTCGCGCTCGTCGAGACGGCCCAGCTGCTGGCCAAGGAGCCCGAGCTCGCCGACCAGCTCGGCCTGGAGGCGGGCGGGTCGCCGGACGCCCTGACCCCGATCGAGCAGGAGCTGCCGCCCGACGGCGACCTCGAGTCGCTGCTCGTCGCGATCGAGTGGCCCGAGGCGGTGAGCGGCTGCGCCGTCGTGATCGAGCGGCTCATGCTGCCGCCGGAGGCCGAGGAGACCCTTCCCGACGACCCCGCGAAGCTGCGAGACGCCGTCGCCCAGCACCCCGATCGCCGGGAGGTGCGCCTCGCTGCCGCCGTCCTGCGCGACGGCAGCCGGCACAGCACCGTCCGGGCACGCTCGGACGACGACACCGCTCCACTCGAAGGGCCCGATCTGGTGCCCGGACTGCTGGCAGCACTCCACCAGACCCTGACATAGGCTCTAGGGCACCCCGCCCACCCGAGCCAGCCCCCCGACGATCCCCCGCCAGGAGCACCGTGAGCGACATTTTCGGAACCCCACCCCAACGACCGGAGCGGCCGAGCGGTGGCGCCGGGACCGTGGACCGCCGCCGCCGGGTGCTGGTGCCGACGCTCGTGACGCTCGCGGTCCTGCTGTTCCTCGGCTCGATCTTCATGAACGTCTACACCGAGCGGCTCTGGTTCGGCTCGGTCGACTACACGCAGGTCTGGAACACCGTCCTCCTGACGCGTGTGGGTCTTTTCGTCGGGTTCGGGCTGGTGTTCGCGCTGGTCGTGGGACTCAACCTGTTCCTCGCGTACCGGTTCCGTCCGGACCAGGTGCCCACCCCGACCCGGGCCGATCCCGCCTACCGCTACCGCCAGACGCTGACACCGGTCATCAAGCCGGCCTTCCTGGGCGCCATGGCGCTGCTGACGATCTTCGCCGGGTCCGTCGCAGCCGCCCGGTGGGAGACGTTCCAGCTGTGGCTCAACGGCACGGCCTTCGGGACGACCGACGCGCACTTCGGCCGGGACATCTCCTTCTTCGTCTTCGACTACCCCTGGTTCCGCTTCGTGGCGTCCTTCGCGTTCGCTGCGATCGTGCTGTCGGTGATCGGCGCGGCGTTCGTGATGTACGTCTACGGAGGCTTCCGGGTCCAGGGCAGGGGAGCGAAGTTCACCCGGGCCGCCCAGGTGCACCTCGCGGTGCTCGTGGGCTTCGGCGTCCTGCTGCGCGCCTTCACCTACTGGCTCGACCGGTACGGGCTGGCGGTCGCCGACGGATCGCTGTTCGACGGCATCGGCTTCACCGACGCCAACGCGCGCATCCCGGCCTACAACATCCTCATCGGCGTCGCCGTCGTCTGTGCGCTGTTGTTCTTCGCCACGGTCTTCATCCGGTCGTGGGTGGTGCCCGGGATCGGTCTCGG
The DNA here is from genome assembly GCF_039531385.1 of Aeromicrobium halocynthiae. Lineage (NCBI taxonomy): Bacteria > Bacillati > Actinomycetota > Actinomycetes > Propionibacteriales > Nocardioidaceae > Aeromicrobium > Aeromicrobium halocynthiae. The sequence continues at coordinate 233,817 of NZ_BAAAPY010000004.1, forward strand.
TCTGCTGCTGCTCACGTCGGTCCTGCTCGCGGGCATCTGGCCCTACCTCATGCAGTCCTTCCAGGTGCGGCCCTCCGAGCCGGACCGTGAGGGACCCTTCATCGCGCGCAACATCGAGGCCACGCGCGAGGCGTACGGCGTCTCGGGCGTCGAGATGGAGGACTACTCCGCAGCGACCACCCTCTCGGCGGAGGAGGTGCGTGAGTCAGCGGAGTCGCGCGTCAGCACCCGTCTGCTCGACCCGACGCTCATCTCGCCGGCCTTCCAGCAGCTCCAGCAGGTGCGCGGCTACTACACGGTGCCGCAGACGCTCGACGTCGGCCGCTACCGCCTCGACGGCGAGGACCTGCCGCAGGACGTCATCATCGCCGCCCGCGAAGTCAACCTCGACGGCCTCCAGCCGAACCAGCGCAACTGGGCCAACGACCACACGGTCTACACCCACGGGTACGGCATCATCGCCGCGCGAGGCAACCAGCGCGGACCCCAGGGCGAGCCCGTCTGGGTCCAGCGCGACATCCCGCCGGTCGGTGAGATCGACACCGAGATCCCGCCGCGGATCTACTTCGGCGAGAACTCCCCGGTCTACTCCATCGTGGGCCGCCCCGACGGTGCCGACCCGATCGAGGTCGACATCCCGCGCGGCGGTTCCGGTGGCGGTGACGGCGAGGGCAACGTCACGCAGAACGTGTACGACGGCGAGGGCGGCGTCGAGGTCGACAACATCTTCCGCAAGGTGCTGTACGCCTTCCGCTTCGCCGAGCCGAACATCGTGCTGTCCGAGCGCGTCGGCGAGAACTCCAAGATCCTCTACGACCGCCACCCCCGCGACCGCGTCGAGAAGGTCGCCCCGTGGCTGACGGTCGACGGCGACGTCTTCCCGGCGGTCGTCGACGGCCGGGTCGTGTGGATCGTGGACGGTTACACGACCAGCAACCACTACCCGTACTCGGAGAAGCGGTCGCTGCGCGAGGCCACCGCGGACACGCTGACCACCGGGCCCGCGCAGGCAGCGCTCCCGTCGGACCAGGTCAACTACATGCGCAACTCCGTCAAGGCCGTCGTCGATGCTTACGACGGCACCGTCGACCTCTACGCGTGGGAAAAGGACGACCCGATCCTGCAGACCTGGATGAAGGTCTTCCCCGACACGGTGCAGCCGCGCGACGCCATCAGCGACGGTCTGATGGAGCACCTGCGCTACCCGGTCGACCTCTTCAAGGTCCAGCGCGACGTCCTGACGCGCTACCACGTCACCGACGCGGCCACGTTCTACGAGGACGGCGAGCGCTGGCGCGTGCCGGAGGACCCGGCGAACTCCAACGACACCTTCCAGCCGCCGTACTACCTGACGGTGGCGCGGCCTGGCCAGGAGGACCCGATGTTCTCCCTGACCAGCGTGTACACGCCGCAGAGCAGGCAGAACCTGGCGTCGTTCATGTCGGTCAACTCCGAGTCGACCGACGACGAGTACGGCACGATCCAGATCCTGCAGCTGCCGAGCGACACGCAGGTGCCGGGCCCGAGCCAGATCGCCAACACCTTCAGCGCCGACCGCGGCGTGACGCAGGCACTGCTGCAGTTCCGCCAGTCCGACGCGACGGTGCTCAACGGCAACCTCCTGACGCTGCCGGTCGGTGACGCGCTCCTGTACGTCCAGCCGGTGTACATCCGGCGGTCGGCCGAGGACGGCTCCTACCCGCTGCTGCAGTTCGTGGCGGCGTCGTTCGGCGACGAGGTGGGCTTCGGCCAGACCCTCGAGGAGGCGCTGGACGTCGCACTCGGCCTGGAGGAGGGCAGCGTCCCGGACATCGACGAGGAGGCACCGCCAGAGGATCCGGACGGTGCCGCGGTGCCGGACGACGACGCCGGTGACGACGCGGGGACGCCGCGGACGGTCGCGGAGTACCTCGAGGACGCGTCGCGCTTCTACAGCCAGGCGCAGGCCGCCCTCGCCGACGGCGACCTCGCCACCTACCAGCAGCGGATCAACCAGATGAACGCTGCGGTCGAGGACGCACAGGACGCCCTCGGGGACCAGTGAGGCGCTGATGCGCGTCGGGCGTCGGCCGGGCGCGGTCGCGGCGGTCGCGTGCGTGCTCGCGGCCGCCGCCTGCGGGTCGGCGTCCGACGAGCCGAAGGCGACACCGCCGGCCCCGACGACTGCGCCGTCTGAAGCGCGGATCGAGCTGTCCGGTGTGGTCCGCACGAGCCCGGAGGACCGGCTCGTGACCCTCGAGGCCGCTGCCGGCAGTGGGCAGCCGGCCCGCACGTGGGTCCTGGTCGGCCCGGTCCGTTCCCTCGCGGACGGCGAGCGGGTCAAGGTGGTGGGTCGCCCTGACCGGGACGCCGACACCACCGCCCAGCGTGGCCCCATCTTCCGGGTGGAGTCCGTGGAACGGTCCTGAGTGCCCGTCCGTGCACGGCGACGGCCCGCTCCCGTGAGGGGAGCGGCCCGTCGTCGCGGTGACCGGTGGAGAGGTCAGTCCTGCTCGATCTCCAGCGGCTGCGGCTGCGTCCGCTCCTCGGGGCCCGCGCTCCCCTGCGGTGCGGACTCCTGGCTGCCCTCCGGCTCCTCCGCCTCGGCGGGTCCGACGGCGGCCACGCTGACCGTGCCGGCGCCGAGCAGGGCGCCCTCGGCGGAGACCACCTGCATCCGGCCGAACAGGGTGCGACCCTCGGCGGGGGCCTCCTGCGCGGTCAGCGTGCCGGTGACCTCGACAAAGGCTCCGCGCTCGAGCGTGCCGGTCCCCCCGGAGACCTCGAGCGATCCGAGCCCGGGGGAGTAGAACACGTCGAGGTAGTCGTACTCGGTCGAGCCGGCCGGGATGGCGTAGGCGTCGACGATGACGGTGTACGTGCCCGGAGCGGGCGCGTCCACCGTGACGACCTCCTCCGATCCTCCGGTGAGGGACTCCCCGACGACGGCACCGTCCGGCCCGACGACCACGAGGTCGAGGTCGGCCGACGGATCGGACGGCGAGCCGATCTGCGCGGTCAAGGTGGTGGCGCCCTCGGGAACGTCGACCTCGAACTCCTCGGAGCCGCCGTCGCTGATGCTGCGCCGTGCCTCGACCGCACTGCCGAGGGGGCCACCGGTCGGCTCGATCTCGACGGTGCCGAAGTCGTTCTCGACCGTCCAGGCCAGCTCGGCACCCTCCCCGGGGGCGACCGAGTCGAGCGTCTGCTCGGCCGGGTCGACCGTCACGCCCTGGACCGAGGCCGTCAGCGAGAACGGGTTGTCGAGGATCGGCGAGGTGCGCCGTGACTCCACCTCGATCTCCCAGACGCCCGGCAGCGGGTCGGCGTAGGAGCGCGAGACGGGGTTGCAGCCCGACGTGCTGCTGTAGTTGGTGTAGCACGCCGTGGAGGCCGTGGTCTCGGACGGGACGCCGTACGGGTTGATCGCGATGAAGCGCGTCTGGCTCCGTGTCGCGATGCCCGAGAGGTTGACCTGCAGGGCCTTGGCGCCCTCGGGCACCGTCACGAAGTACGAACGCGTGTTGTTGCGCTGCACCTCGCCACGGGCGACCGAGGAGAAGTCCGGCTCGCCCAAGGACGTGCTCTGCACGACGGTCAGCATGACGCGGTGGTCGACCACGGAGGTCCGCGGGTCGTCGATCTCCAGGATCGCCGAGCTCGCCCCCTGTGCCTTGGTGGTGGCGGTGACCGGGACCGTCGTGGTCTGGCCCTTGGCCAGGCGGACGGTCTTGGGCGCCTTGAAGGTGCCGTCGTTGCCGACGATCCTCACCTGGTGGTTGGTGGCGCGAGCCTCTCCGGTGGTGCGGGTGATCTCGACGTCGTAGGTCTTCCCCTTCTTCAGCGTGTGACCGCCGTCGTCGGCAGCGCAGCGGTTGTAGACGCCGGTGCCGCGACCGGGACGGGCCAGGAAGCCTGCCAGTGGGGTGCAGACCGGCGCGTCGGTCGAGTACTGCGCGACGTCGTCCTTCCTCTTGGCCGAGAGCAGCTTCCACGCACCGTTGACGTCGAACAGTCCTGCGCCCTGCCCGGCGACGGCGACGCCGTCGATGGGCCTGGCCGAGGTGTAGATGACGTCGCGCAACCGCTTGGGCGTCACCGGGATCTCCCGGTCGAAGGCGCCGGAGAGCAGCAGGGCGGCGGCACCGGTGGCCTGCGGTGATGCCATCGACGTGCCGTTGAACATCGCGTACCCGATTGGCAGCTCGTAGCCGGCCTCGGGGAGGTCGGCCTGCTTGTACCACCGCGGGACGGTGGAGACGGCCGAGCCGGGGGCGGCGATGTTGGGCTTGACGTCGCCGGACTCCGACGGTCCCCGCGAGGAGAACGGGTGCAGGTCCATGGCGCGTGCCACGACCGAGCCGTAGTTGGACTTCCAGGTCTCCTTGGAGATGGACGACGCGACGCTGACGACGGTGCTGGCGACCGACGGGTCGCCGATGGTGTTCAGGCCGGGGCCGGAGTTGCCCGCCGAGATGAACATCTGCACGCCGTAGTCGGCGATGAGGCGGTCGTACAGGACCGCGCGGGCGTTGTTGGCGTCGTTCAGCGCGGGGAGTCCACCGATGGACATGTTGACGACGTCGACGCCGCGCTTGGTGACGACGTCGATCATGCCGTCGGTGAGCGCGGCGGCGGTGCAGCCACCGGCGAAGACGCAGGCGCGCGAGGAGACGATCTTCGCGCCCGGAGCCTGACCGTCCATCGCGCCGCCGAACATCGAGTTGGCGGCGGCGATGCCCGCGACGTGGGTGCCGTGGGCGTCGGCGGTCAGGCCGATGTTGACGAAGTCCGCGGTGCCGGGGAGTCCGTACGGCGCAAGACTCACGTCCTCGCGGAACTCCACCACGAACGGCGTGCGCTCGACGATCTCGGTGGACGGGTCGTCGGTGCCAAAGAAGCCGACCTGCTGCTTCTCGGCGTAGGGGCGCATGAGCTCGTCGTCGGCGAACGTGCCGTCCTGGTCGGCGTCGACCCAGATGTCGTTGGTGCTCTCGTCGTAGAGGACGCCGAACGTGTCGTTCGTGTCGCCGTCGCGGTTGACGTCGCCCTCGGGCTCGCCGCCCGCGGTGACGGACTCGCTGAACAGGCTGACCTTGTAGGCGCCGTCGCCGGGTACCTGCCAGGTGCGGCCCTGGTAGGAGAAGCTCGGACCGGAGACGTCGGTGACCATGGGGCGCCACGTGAGGTCACCGTCGAGGACGGGGTCGGTGGCGGTGACCCAGTCGGAGATCTTGGTCTCGCCGGTGGTGGTCTCGGCGAGGGCTGGGTGGTCGAGGTCGACGCCGGAGTCCACGATGCCGATCGTCACGCCGCGACCGTCGTAGGCCTTGTTCTTCTTCTTGAAGTCGACCGAGCCGATCTCACGAGTCGGCATGTAGGGGTTGGCGTCGGGTGTCCTCGGACCCGGCGCTGCGGACGGCGACGATCCGGCACCGGACGCCTTGCCGGGCTGGGGGTCGTCGATCGGGACGGTCTGGTCGAGGTCGACGGCCTCGACGCGCGACAGCCCGGCGATCTTCTCGACCGACCCCGTGGGGACGCTGGCGCGGACGTAGCCGAGCTTGTCCTCGACCCGGCCGACCCAGGCGCCGTTCCTCTCCAGCTCCGCGACGACCTCGGCGGTGGCCTTGCGGTCGGTCGCGAGCATCACGGTGACCCGCTTCGTGCCTTCGCGGCGCGCCTCGGCGAGCAGCTGGAGGTCGTTCTGGCCGAGCTTGTCGCCGTCGGGTGCCTCCTTGGCCTCCTCGGTGAGCGGCTGCGGCTCGGGTGCCTTCTCGATGGTGACGCGCGGTTCATCGTCCGGGACGGCCGATGCTGGTGCGGTCAGGCTGACGGCCATCGCCAGGGCGACGCCTGGTGCTGCTCCGTGTCGGAGCAGGCGAGTGCGACGAAAGCGCATGTGTGGTGCGTTCCTCTCCACGTCCGGGCAGGACCCGGTCGTCCCCCCGTGGGACGAAGATTCGATGTCCGAGCATTCTGACCCCGCGGACCGACAGAAGACCAGACCCCCAGAGACCCGGGTCGCTACTTCACCGGATCGACACCTGGCGCCGGAGCGCCGGTGGTGTGGCGCAGGTCTCGCCGGTGGGGAACATGAGAGGTGCATCGCGATCGGTTGCACTGGGTGTAACTCGGTGTCACAGTTGAATGACTACGTGGGGAGGTTCGATGGCACCACGCATCGATGGTTCGACGATCCTGAGTCGGGTGCGCGCGGCGGGCAAGGCGCTCACCACCCCGCTGGCACCTGACGACTACCTCAAGCTCATCAACCCTCTGTGGTCGGCGCGCGAGCTCCGTGGGCGCGTCGAGCGGGTCGACAAGGTGACCGACCAGTCCGCGACGCTCGTCATCAAGCCTGGCTGGGGCTGGAGCTTCGACTACCGCCCGGGTCAGTACATCGGCATCGGCGTCGAGCTGGACGGCCGCTTCCACTGGCGCTCGTACTCCCTGTCCTCGGCGCCCGTGGAGTCCGAGGGGACCGTGTCCATCACGGTCAAGGCGATGCCCGAGGGCTTCTTGTCCGAGCACCTCGTCAACGGTCTCGCGCCCGGCTCGATCGTGCGGCTCGACGCACCGCAGGGTGATTTCGTACTGCCGGACCCGCCCCCTGCGAAGATGCTCTTCATCGTCGGTGGCAGCGGCATCACGCCGGTCATGTCGATGCTGCGCACGATGGATCGTCGCGACAACCTTCCCGACGTCGTGCTCGTGTACTCCTCGGCCCGTGAGGAGGAGATGATGTTCCTCTACGAGCTGCGGGTGCTGGCCCTGCGGTACAGCGACTTCACCTTCGTCGAGCGCTTCACCGACACCGAGGGCATGTTCACCGTCGACCAGCTCGACGACGTCGTGCCCGACTGGCGCGAGCGTGAGGCGTGGGCGTGTGGTCCGGCGCCGATGCTCGACGCCTTCAGCGAGCACTACGAGCAGGCGGGTCTCGACGACTCCCTGCACATCGAGCGCTTCTCGCTCGACCTGAACAGCGGCGACGCCGAGGGCGGCACGATCACCTTCGGCGACACCGGCAAGACCATCGAGGTCGACGGCGCCACGACGCTGCTCGAGGCCGGCGAGAAGGCCGGCGTCAACATGCTCTACGGCTGTCGCATGGGCATCTGCCACACGTGCGACGTCCCGCTGCTGAAGGGCCGGGTCAAGGACCTGCGCAGCGGTGAGGAGAAGGAGACAGCCGGTGAGTACGTCCAGACCTGCATCAGCGTCGCCGCCACCGACTGCACCCTGTCCATCTGAACCGTCCGTCCCGAACGACCGTCCACCCGAGTGAAGGAGCGACCATGGCCTACGCCGACGTCCGCGAGTACACCCACCTGAGCGACGAGGAGGTCGAGGCGATCGGCCGCGAGCTCGACGAGATCCGCCGGCAGGTCGAGGAGTCCCGTGGCCAGGCCGACCGGGACTACGTGCTGCGCGTCATCACCCTCCAGCGCCGCCTCGCCGCAGCAGGTCGCATCACCCTGTTCGCGAGCATGTTCCCACCGGCCTGGCTGCTGGGCACGGCGCTGCTGTCGTCGGCCAAGATCCTCGAGAACATGGAGATCGGCCACAACACGATGCACGGGCAGTGGGACTGGATGAACGACCCCGAGGTCCACTCCAGCAACTGGGAGTGGGACACCACCCAGCCGGCCGAGCAGTGGAAGCACTCGCACAACTACATCCACCACCAGTTCACCAACGTCCTCGGCCACGACAACGACGTGGGCTACGGCATCCTGCGCATGAGCCGGGACCAGAAGTGGACCCCGTACAACCTCGGTCAGCCGGTCTACAACGCCCTGTTGGCGATGTTCTTCGAGTACGGGGTCGCGTTGCACGACCTCGACATCGAGGCCATCCGCAAGGGCGAGAAGGATCCGAAGGTGCTGCGCAAGCAGCTCAAGCAGATCGGCGGGAAGATCGGCCGCCAGGGGTTGAAGGACTACCTCGTCTTCCCGGCGCTGACCGGTCCCGCCTTCTTCCACACCTTGACGGCGAACTTCACCTCGAACATCGTGCGCAACCTGTGGGCGTACATGATCATCTTCTGCGGCCACTTCCCCGACGGTGCGGTGCACTTCACCGAGGAGGAGCTGGAGGACGAGACCCGCGCGGAGTGGTACCTGCGCCAGATGCTCGGCTCGGCGAACTTCGAGGGCGGCAAGTGGCTGCACATCATGAGCGGTCAGCTCGGCTACCAGATCGAGCACCATCTCTTCCCGGACCTGCCGAGCAACCGCTACGCGGAGATCTCCGTGAAGGTCAAGGACATCTGCAAGCGCTACGACATCCCGTACACCACGGGGCCGCTGTACAAGCAGTACGGCCAGACGCTGCGCACCATCATGAAGCTGTCGCTGCCGAACCGTCGCACCAAGGACGACAAGGCTCCCGCGCCGTCGCCCAAGAGCCGGCGGCTGCGCGACGACGAGCGTCCCGGGCGTCGCAGCGAGCTGGGTCGTTGGTCCTCGACCGAGACGGCCGTCTGAGTGCTCGGGGTTCAGGGCACCAGGGAGTGAGCGGAACGATGGACTCGGGCCCGGTCGACAACCACTCGGTCGGAGGCGACGTGAGCCTGCCGTTCGCCTGTCGTCACGAGGACGGCTCCGGACGCGCCGACGTCGTCCTGAAGCCGCGTGCGATCCAGTGCGCCCTGAGTCGGATCTGCGGGGTCTGCGCGACGCCACTGACGCGGCCGATCGCGTTCGTCGGGAGCTCGGTCGAGGTGAGCTTCGCCGAGTTCTGGTTCCCGCCGGTGCACGAGGCGTGCGGTCAGCAGCTCGTCGATGCCGGCCGGGCGTCCGCGATGGTGCTGACGGCGGGCTTCGACCTGCTGCGTCCGTCGACGCGTGGAGCCCCGGTCTCGTTCCGGGCGAACTCGGTGATCGAGGCCGCGGGAACCGACCCGACCCAGGGGTGACTCAAGCGGGGGTGGCGGCGTCGCCCTCGGCGACGCCGTCCTGGGCCTTTGCGGCCACGAGGGTCGGCTCGTCGTCGCGGCGGGTGCCGGTCAGGGCGATGACGCTCTGCCAGACGGGGCTGGGGCGTCGCGGGCCGGCGTGCGCGCCGCCCTTGCGACGGCGCACGCGGGGTGCCTCGATGATCGGGGTGACCTCGGCGGAGGGTGCCGTGTCGACCTGTTCGGCCTGCACCTGCTCGAGGTGGTCGGCGACCATGCGCATGGTGGGACGGTCCTCGGGCTCGCGGTTCAGGGCGTCCGCCACGATCGTGGCGAGCGGGTGGGCGTCGGGCAGGCACGGGGGAGCGTTGCGGACGATGTTCTCGAGCGACTGGATGGGGTCGTCGGTGATGTCGAACGCGGTCCGTCCCGTGCACGCCTGGTAGAGCGTGGCGCCGAAGGCCCACACGTCGCTGGCCGCGTTCGCCGGGCGGCCGAGCGCCACCTCGGGGGCGACGTAGCCGGGGGAGCCGGAGATGAGACCGGTGCGGGTCAGCACGGCGTCGTCACCGCGGCGTGCGACGCCGAAGTCGCCGAGCTTGGCGACGTCGCCGGTGCCGACCAGGATGTTGGACGGCTTGACGTCGCGGTGGACGACGTCCTGGGCATGAGCGGTGGCCAAGGCGTCGGCGACGGGGGCGAGCAGGTGCGCGACGCGGGCGGTGGGCAGGCCGCGAGGCAGGCACATCCGGCTGAGCGTGTCGCCGTCGACGTGCTCCATGACGAGCCAGAGCCGCGAGTCCTGCTCGACGACGTCGTAGACCACGACCACGTTGGGGTGGCGGACGGTCGCGGTGAGCTGGGCCTCGCGCTCGGCTCGCTCGGTGTCAGGCTCGGCGGCGCCCGGCGCATGGCCGAGCTCCTTGAGGGCGACGGGGCGGTCGAGGAGCGTGTCGTGGCCGAGCCAGACCCGCGACATGCCGCCACTGCCGATCTGCTCGCGGCGCACGTACCGTTGATCGATCACCAGTTCGGCCTCCTTCTCTGGGTCACGCTAAGGGACGTCGTCGCCGATCGCCTCCTGAAACGCCGGGCGCGGCGTGTCCCAGGTCACACCGACGCCGGAGGGGTCGGATTTGAACGTCGTGTGGCGGTCGCGTACAGTTCACGGAGTCGACGCGGGGTGGAGCAGTTCGGTAGCTCGCTGGGCTCATAACCCAGAGGTCACAGGTTCAAATCCTGTCCCCGCTACGAAGAAAGTCCAGGTCAACCACAGGTTGACCTGGACTTTTGCTTTGGGGGCGAGATGCGATCCCATCGTTTACCCATCACATTGACAGGTGCGCAGCGTCGCCCGGCCGGGCCGCAGCGTCGTTGGTTCCGGTCGCTTCGGGCTCGCTCGGCAGCGCTCGCCCACCTACTCGGCATGAGTACGACGAAGCTGGGGCTCGAGCCCCTGATCGGGGTCGAGGAGCTCGCCGAGTACCTCGGTGTCCCCGTGCAGACCATCTACGACTGGCGGCTGTCCGGCCGGGCGCCGCGGGCGTTCAAGCTCGGGAAGCACCTGCGGTTCGCGGTCAGCGACGTGCAGCAGTGGCTCGAGGAGCACCACGAGGCCGACCATGAGTAGGCCGCGGATCCCGATCGGCGGGTACGGCGAGATCGCGTTCATCGCCCGCGGCAAGGGCAAGGTCGAGGCGCGCACGCGTTTCCGGGACTGGGACGGCCGGACGCGCCTCGTCCAGGCGACCGCGTCGTCACGGCCGGCGGCCGAGGTGGCGCTGAAGAAGAAGCTCACGCAGCGCAGCGCCTTCCAGCCCGTCGACACGACACTGACGCCGGACAGCCCGTTCCCGGCGCTCGTCGACTACTGGCTGGCCGACCTCGACCTCGAAGGCCGGATCGCGCCGGCGACCCGATTCAACTACGAGCGCGACATGCGCAGGCTGGTCCTGCCGGCGTTCCAGGGCTGCACCCTGCGCGAGATCGGGGTCGCCCGCTGCGATGCCCTGCTCAAGCAGCTCGGCAACAGCTCGTACTCGTCGGCCAAGCGCGCTCGGACCGTGTTGCGGCAGTCGTTCGCCCTCGCGGTCAGGCACGAAGTGCTCCCGCGCAACCCGATCGACAACGTCTCCCGCCTCCACAAGCCAAAGCGCACACCCACCGCCCTGACCGCGGCCGAGGTCAACGCGATCCGGGCCGTGATCAGGGTCTGGGAGCTGACCCGGGGAGCGTCCGGGCCGAATCCCGACGGCCAGCTCGGCCAGATCGTCGAGGTCATGCTCGGCACCTCAGCGCGCATCGGCGAGGTCCTCGCGATCCGCCGACGCGACCTGGACCTGACGACGACACCGGCGACGCTGCGGATCTGCGGCACGGTGATCTCCGAGCGTGGCAAGGGGACCTATCGCCAGGAGCATCCCAAGACCGACCGGTCGAACCGGGTGATCGCGCTGCCGAGCTTCACCGCCGAGGCCTTGCGCCGGCGGATGGCGATCATGTGGGACCACTCGCTGGATGCCCTGGTGTTCTGCAGCCGCGAAGGCACGCCGCTGACGACCGCGAACGTGCGCCGGCAGCTCCGCAAGGTCCTTGGCGACGCCGGGATCGAGGGCGTCACGCCGCACATGTTCCGCCGAACTGTCGCCACCGTCGTGAACGAGCATGCAAGCCTCAATCTCGCCTCCGAGCTGCTCGGCCACACCGACCCGAAGGTGACCGTCGAGCACTACATCCGCCGCAACGAATAGGTGAACCCGCTGACCGCCGAGCTCCTGGACCAGGCGTTCGCCCACAAGGACGACTAAGTCGGTTCGTCGATGTCGGACCCCGTCCGTACGGTCAGGACCGGGTCGACCTGCTTGGGAAGGGATGACGATGGACGACCGGAATGAGGAGAGCCAGGAGGCTCTCGACGAGTCGAGCAGCTGGTTCGAGTGCGACGACGGCTGGGCCTCCCTGATCGCCGAGCTGGAGGTGAAGCTCAAGGCGCTCTCGCCGGACTACAAGGTCAGTCAGGTCAAGGAGAAGTTCGGCGGCCTGCGCTACTACGCCAATCCCGGCGAGGTCGACCCGGAGACCTCAGAGCGGTTCTACGACCTGATCCGCGAGGCCGAGGCCCAGTCCTACAAGACCTGCGAGTGCTGCGGGCACCCAGGCCGCCTCGCGCGGCGAGGCGGGCGCGGCTGGTACAAGACGCTCTGCCCAACCTGCGCCGTGAAGATGAACTTCGAGTTCGTCGGCAACGATGAGTGAGGTTGGCCGGTGAGCGTCAGGGTGGAGGAGGAACCCTTGACGCTACCTATAATCGGGAGATATATTCCGGTTATGCGTAGCGATGGGCCGGCCTTGATGCCTGTGTTCCGTTCGCAGCATCAGGCCGAGCTGCTGATGTGGCTGCTGCTGCACCCTGAGCAGGAGTACGGCGTGACCGAGATGGCCGCGCGACTTGGCGTTCCTCTCTCCACGCTGCATCGCGAGGTGATCCGCCTCCATGACGCGGGCCTCCTCACGAGCCGCACCCAGGGGCGGAACCGGCTGATTCGCGCCAACGTCGACCACCCGGCGGCGCAGGCACTGACCCAACTCCTGGAGATCACCTTCGGTCCTCGGGCCGTGATCGCCGAGGAGTTCGCGATCGAGGGCGCCGAGCAGGTCGTGATCTTCGGCTCTTGGGCTGCCCGGTACGACGGTCAGGCCGGTCCGCCGCCGCACGACATCGACGTCCTCGTGGTGGGAAGCGTCGATCGTGCCGACCTCTACGACGCGGCAGACCGAGCGAACGCCCGGCTGGGGATCGAGGTCAACCCGGTCGTGCGAACGGCGCAGCAGTGGGCTGATCCGGCGGACGCGCTCGTCGCCCAGATCAAGGAGTCCGCGCACATCACCGTCCTCGACTCGCGAGAGCAGGTGAACTCCTGATGGCCCGCTGGACGCGCGGCGAGTCCGACGTCGAAGCGCTGCTCGCGGCGGGGGAGTTGCAGAAGCTGACCGGTGCCGCTGCCAACGGCGAGCGGCTCCTTGAGAAGGCGACCGTCACCTTGTCGACCGCCCGTTCCGCCGTCGATACCGACCCCGACTCCGCGTTCGTCCTGGCCTACGACGCCGCACGTCAGGCACTGACCGCCCTGCTCGCTCATCAAGGGCTGCGGCCGACCACGAAGGGTGGGCACTACGCCGTCGAGCGTGCCGTCCGTGCGCAGTTCGGCCCAGGCTTCCGGCAGTTCGGCGCCCTACGCCGACGTCGCAACGAACTCGAGTATCCCGAGCGCCCCGGCGACGACGCCACGCACGACGAGGCTGCCGAAGCGGTGGACAACGCGCAGACGATCATCACCGCGTCCCAAGGCCTCCTCGATCAGCTCGGCTTGTTCTGATCAGACCAGGCGACGGCGAGCCCGCACCCGCTCGCCCAGTTGCTGTACGTCGATCGCGCCGCGCACGAATGCGTCCTGGTCCGCGCGGGTGGCGTCGCTGCTGCGGGAGCCTTCCAACTCGGATGACCGCCGAGCATCCTCGACGGCTCGCCTGCGCCGCTCGACATCGACCGAGTCCTGTCCGGTCACGACTCCGCCTCCATGCTGCTGTGGCTCACGGGAGCCCAGCTCGATCGAACTCCTGCTGGAGTCGCGGACGCCGTCGGTGAGTCTCTCGAAGCTCGGCGACCAACTCATCGACCACCTCGGCGCGCTCGGATCCCGCCGCGAGCTTCCGCATCCTTGCGAGCCGCCGAGCGGCCAGCCGGTAATGCTGCGCCCCTGCCTCCACCAGTTCGTTCTCGACCAGGCGTTGGTGGATCGGCAGCACGGCGAGCGGGTCGACCTTCTCGTAGGCCTTTACGAGCTCGCTCCACGTGTGGTCGCTGTCGAGCGCGAGCGAGTGCGCGAGGCTCCAGGCGAACTCGGGCTCCTTCAGCGTGAGGAGCGCGAAGAGCACTGCGTCGCTCGGGCTCGCGGCGAGTGTCGCCATCACCTCGTCCCGATAGTCGGGCCACGCCTTGCCGGCGGCCTTGTGCAGCTGTGCCGCCGACGTCGAGGACGGCCACTTGCGGAACACCGAGAGCCAGGCCTCCAGAGCTTCGTCCGGCCGGTTGGCCTCCAGCAGGCCGCACCAGTAGTCCGCGGCCTTGCGCGACTGGTGCCCGCGGTCGAAGTCCGTGGCTTGCTTCGCCCAGTCGATGGCCCGATCGATCTCGCCGATCTCCTCGAACGCCTCCGCAGTGTCCTGCAGCCACGCCGCGACCTTCCGGTCCTTCGCATGGGTGCGGATGATCGCGTCGATGTCGTGATCGAGGACGGCGAGCCGTTGCGCGTTCCAGTCGAGTGTGAACCACGCGTGCGAGTGACCTGACGACCATCGCTCGTCGTCCGATGGGCGCGGCCCGAGCGTCGCCTCGACCTCCGCCAGGCGCTTCCGGTAGGCGGCCATGCCGACGTCACCGAGCGCCGGCGCGTAGGCCACCGGATCGAGCTCGAAGTAGTCCACCTCGTCGTCCTCGAACTGGAACTTCATCATCCAGTCGATCAGCTTGCCGACCGGCGGACTGGCCGCGGCGGCCGCCTTCGGGTGGAGGTCGAGCAGCCGGCGGCACGCATCGCCGATGATCCCCGCGGAGTCATCCGCACGCGCGATCACCTTCAGCGACGAGGCAAGGGCTTTGTGCGTGATCGTGTAGATCTCGGCGGGGTCTGTCGTCGGGATAGCCGCTTCGAGGATGTCGATCGCCTCGTGCATGTCCCGGCCGTGCGCGTTGGCCGCGCTGTAGCGGTAGAGGTCCGAGCGAGTTCGGATGAGCGGGAGTACGGCGTCAGCCAGCGAGGTCACCCGCTCATTCTTCACGCTTCGAGCTTCTGCCTCTGTCACCCCTCGTCACGCCGCCGGACCTGCTCCCTCGCCTCCGCACCCGTCCTCCTCCATCAATACCTCCGCTCGTCACCCGCCGTCCCTGTCCGCCCTGGTTCCTCAACCACTTCGCTGTTACGCCTCTGGCAGATCGAGGTCGGTCCGCGGGGCCTACAGGCATCAAGGCGTCGGCACGATCCTCAGGCGTTCTCACTGGGGTCGGACTCCCACGTCAGCGGAGCTGCCTGGGCGACACCAAACTCCGAGACTGTCTCGAAGTGCCACGCGCGCCCTTGTTCCCGCACCAGCTGGCCCCGGATGAAGACCGGCGCGTCGTCGGCCGCAGCCTCGTATGCAGCGTGCATCTGGGCATCGTTGAGGGGGACGCTGACGGTGCGCGTTGTTCGACCGATCTGTGTGCGAACCTTGATCGAACCAGCTCCGTCTTTCCGCTCGTACTTGGTCTGCCAGATGGTGCCAGACAGGACCTGTTCAGCCACGACGTCGCTGCCGCGGAGCGCTTCCGCCATGTTGTGAATCACCGGCTGTGCAGCCTTCGGGAAGTTCAAGGCGCGGACATTCGGGTGGCTCGAGGCCCGTCGCGCCCAGGAGAAGCTGACGTCAACGTCCCCGAAGGATTCGGCGTCGAGTGCGCTTGCCAAGGCAGCGCACAGTTCGTGGGAGACACCGAGGCCGATCGCTTCGTTGAGTTCCCGTTGAGATGGCTCGCGGTCAGAGTCCACCCCGAGTCGGCGGACGGCTGCAAGCCCTTCTGCCAGTTGAGCCATGACCCTTCGCTCGAACGGCTGGGCACTTACGTCGACGTCGAGTCGTCCCTGTCCAGCGTCGCCCGACTCGGTTGCGCCGGGGATCCGGCTGATGATGGGGACGATGTAGCTTCCTCTGCGCGTTTGACCCATCCGCACGGCGCGGGCATGATCCCGCGCTGCCTTTAGAGTGCTGTGGCCGAAGTACCCGCGACGCTGGATGGACGCATTGGCGGCCGCGACAAAGGCGTTCCGGACCGATTGGACGAGCGTCAACCCGTCTTCCAGTGGCAGGCTGTAGTCGTGATCGTCAGCCCCGGCGGCGCGCCACTCTGTGACGTCGGAGCCTTCGTGCACCATCTGCTCAGCCAGCGCCTCCGGCGCCTGCCCGGTGAGGGCCGAGAGGCTCGTGAGCAACTGCGAGATGCGCAGGTCGTAGTCCGTAGCCTCCCGCAAAGTCGGCTGAAGTAGCTCGGCGTCGCCTGACGTCCACAAGGCCGCTCGGCCCGAGCCGCTAGTCACGCGGCGCCACTCGTGGTCGGCAAGCCAGCTCGCGACATCCTCCGGAAGCGGATCGTAGATCGAGGAGGGCAGCTGGCGTGTCATGCCGAGATCCGCTCTCGTTCGGCTCGCATGATCTCGCGGAGGCTCGGAATGTCGAGTTGCTGTGACACCGGGAGATGAATCCGCACCTTCGAAGTCGCGTCGGTCGCCGGTAGCCCGGTGATCTTCTGCCAATAGCCCAGATGCCTCAAGCGCAACTCGGAGGGTGTCACCGATACCCAGCGCGTGTCGTCGTCTGGCATGACGACGACACCGAGATAGCCGCTCGAGTTCCGCTCGCCAATGAAGAGGTTGTAGGTCCGGACATCCAGGTCGAAGTAGAGCGTCTCGCCGTCAGCGCTGTACTGGGGCGACGAAGTCCCCTTCAGCTGCCAATCAGTCGTGATCCCGCCGTCCCTCACGGTGGCATCGACTCCGTCGACGTCATTCAATGTCAGCTCGACCGGGAACTTGGCTGCAGCCGCAACGGCGACGAGGAAGGAGCGGCTGAACCACTCCTTCTGCTTGTTGGTCACGTCGCCCGCGTCGGTACCCATCGTGGGCCGAGGGTAAAGGACGTGGAGCGCTCGCGGGGCCGAAACGTGTCGGGCCGCTGCTCGGTAGCTCATTGCGCGAAGGTACGTCCGCCCGCCGACACCTCGGCCCCGGCGCGTCACGCGCACCTACCTCCTGCAAGGAGGTGTGCACGATGGTGGTGTCGCTACGCAAGATGTCCGCCGGCCACGGCTACAAGTACCTGCTCAAGACGGTCGTCGTCGGCGACGGGGAGCGCGATCTTTCGACGCCGCTCACGCGCTACTACGCGGAGACCGGCACGCCGCCGGGGCGGTGGATCGGCTCGGGTGTAGCTGACCTCGGGCTCAAGGAGGGGAGCGAGGTCACCCAGGCGCAACTGGAGTTGCTGATCGGCCACGGCCGCCACCCGCTGACCGGCGAGAAGCTGGGCCGGGCCTACCCGCTCTACGGGACCAGGAAGCAGAAGGCCGTGGCCGGCTTCGACTTCTCGTTCTCGATCCCGAAGTCGGCCAGCGTCCTGTGGGGCGTCGCCGACGCCGGCACGCAGGACATCATCGCCAATGCCCACATCGACGCGATCCGCGACGTCTTCGACTTCATGGAGCGCGAGCTCGCTGCCACCCGCATGGGCGTCGGGACGCGTGATGGCGCCGTCGCGCAGGTCGAGACGACCGGGTTCATCGCGACCGCATACGACCACTGGGACTCCCGCGCGGGCGATCCGCACCTGCACACCCACGTCGTCATCAGCAACAAGACGCTCACCGCGATCGACCGCAAGTGGCGCTCCCTCGACAGCAAGGCGATGTATGCCTGGGCGGTGTCAGTGTCCGAGCTCCACCAGGCCGTCTTCGCGGACCACCTCACCCGCGCGCTCGGAGTCGACTGGGAACCGCGGTCCCGGGGCCGCGATCGCAACCACGACTGGGCCGTCGTCGGCGTCCCACAATCACTGGCGAAGCTGTTCTCGAGCCGTGCCGCCGCGATCGACGCGGCGGCAGACGATCTGATCCAGCAGTACGTCGACAAGCATGGCCACCGTCCCCGCCGTGCCGTCGTCCACAGGATCCGCAACCAAGCCAGTCTCGCGACGCGCCCTCCCAAGCGATCGAGGTCCCTCGCGGAGCTGACCGACATGTGGCGCAGCCAGGCATCGGACCATCTGGGCGAGGACGCCACGAGCTGGGCGACCAGCCTTGCGAGCAGCACCCCGCCTCGCGTGCTCCGTGCAGACGACGTACCGCTCGATGTCGTCGACGCTCTGGCCCATTCCGTGCTCGCGCGGGTCGCGGAGAAGCGGTCGACCTGGCGGCGCGCGAACCTGTACGCCGAGGCTGCGCGGCAGACCATGTCGTGGCGATTCGTCTCGACCACCGATCGCGAGGCGATCTCCGGGATGGTCGTCGACGCCGCGGAGGAAGCATCGCTGCGTCTCACGCCCCCGGAGCTCGCCACCGTTCCGGCGATCTTCACCCGGCGTGACGGCACCAGTGTCTTCCGCCCGAAGCACTCCACGGTCTTCTCGTCCGAGCACCTGTTGGCCGCCGAAGACCGGTTGCTCGCTCTCGCGGACCTGCGGACTGCTCCGACCGCCGACATCGGCCTCGTTGACGCCGTCGCCGCCCGCCCGACCAAGGGCCAACGACTGAGCCAAGAGCAAGTCGACGCCATCGCCAGGATTGCATCCAGCGCCCGGCAGCTCGATCTGCTCATCGGCCCCGCCGGCGCAGGGAAGACAACCGCCATGCGCGCGCTCAAGCGCGTGTGGACCCAGCAGCACGGCCGCGGGAGCGTGGTGGGGCTCGCACCGAGCGCAGCGGCTGCCCAGGTGCTGGCTGACGATCTTGGGATCGCTTGCGAGAACACCGCCAAGTGGCTCTTCGAGCACGACCGCGGCACGGCGCGATTCGCGCGGAACCAGCTGGTCATCATCGACGAGGCCTCCCTCGCCGGGACGCTGACCTTGGACCGCATCACCGCCCACGCCGCGAACGCGGACGCGAAGGTGTTGCTCGTTGGCGACTGGGCACAGCTCAGCGCCGTCGATGCCGGCGGTGCGTTCGCCATGCTCTCCGCGGCCCGCGACGACGCTGCACAACTCCTCGACATCCACCGCTTCACTCACGAATGGGAGAAGGCCACCTCTCTCGATCTCCGCCACGGACGAGCAGAAGCGATCGATGCGTACCTCGTTCACGACCGGGTGCGGGCGAGCCGCGGCGACGAAGCTCAGAGGGATGCGTACGACGCCTGGGCTGCTGACGTCGCCGCAGGCAGGTCCAGCGTCCTCATTGCCGACAGCGCCCAGGCCGTCGGCGACCTCAACCACAGGGCCCGGCTCGACCGTCTCATGCGCGGGGAGACGCAGGTCGGCCGCGAGGTCGCACTCGCATCCAGAGGCAGCGCATCCATCGGTGACGTCGTGATCACTCGCCGCAACGACCGCCGTCTCCGCACGCTGAGGAGCGGCTGGGTCCGTAACGGCGACCGGTGGACCGTCGCCGACGTGCGGACAGACGGCTCCCTCGTGGTCCGACGGACCGATCGTCGCTTCGCCGGCGCTGTTGTGCTCCCAGCGTCCTACGTCGCCGAGTACGTCGACCTCGGGTACGCCGTGACCGCGCACAGGGCGCACGGCCTGACCGTGGACACTGCCCATGTCGTCGTGGGGGAGACCACCACGCGGGAGAACCTCTACGTCGCAATGACCCGGGGCAGAGAGTCCAACATCGCGTACGTCGAGCTCGACCACCCCGACGAGGGCCACGCCAGCGGACTGGATGCGCCGACCGCCCGCGAGGTCCTACTCAAGGTGCTCGCCAACGTCGGAGCCGAGACGTCAGCCCACGAGATGATCGCGAAGGAGCAGGACACCTGGGGATCCATCAGCCAACTCGCCGCCGAGTACGAGACGATCGCCGCTTCCGCCCAGCACGACCGCTGGGCGCAGCTTGTTCGCGCTTCGGGGCTGAGTACCGAGCAAGCGGCGTCCGCAATCGAATCCGATGGCTTCGGCCCGCTCACGGCCGAATTGCGTCGAGCTGAGGCCAACGGCCACGCGATCGAGGTCGTGCTGCCGGCTGCCGTAGCGAGACACGGTTTCGCCGACGCCGACGACATCGCCTCGGTGATGCGCCATCGCATCGGACGGATGACCCGCGCGCCGGCCGGCCGTCGCGCGCGCCAGGACCGCTTGATTGTCGGGCTGATCCCCGAAGCGGTCGGACCGATGGCCGACGACATGCGCCAGGCCCTCAATGACCGCCGCAACCTCATCGAACAGCGCGCCTGGCGCTTGGCCGACGAAGCGATCGACGCCAAGGCGGCGTGGGAACGTCGTCTCGGCGAACCGCCGATCGACCGACGTGATCGCGACCGTTGGCATCGCGCGGTCGTGACGGTTGCCGCCTACCGCGACCGCTACCGGATCACGTCACTGGTGCCGCTGGCTCCCGACCCTGCGACCGACGCGCAACGGCTGGACTTCGCCCGCGCTGAGGCAGCGATCCGGGTCTGCGATGCGGCTGTCCTCAATCTCCAGAGTCAGCGGAGCACTCGGTCGATAGTTGCATCGGTTAACACGATCTGTCCTGAAATTAGTGTGAATCGGATCGACACTTGACAGGATGGGCGAGCTACGCCTACCTTGAAGACGGAAGCCGACAATCGGATTCACATTGACAGATAGGTAGAGTAGTGTTTACAAACACAGCGGCTGCGCTCCCGCGGAAGAAGCGCTCGCTGCGGGGCCGTCGCCTCGTGGTTGTGGACATCGAGAACGTGGTCGGAGGAGCAGTCGTGACGACTGAGCAGGCTGTAGGTGCCCACCTGGCTATCGAGCAGGTCGCCGGGTTGAACGGGTCCGAGCAGGTCGTGATCGGCACGAGCCACGTGGGCGTCATGTCGACCGGACTCGGTTGGCGTGGCCCGCGTTTGGTCGTCCGCTCCGGACAGGATGGAGCAGACCTCGCCTTGCTTGACGTCCTTACCGAGGAACGGATTCATGAACGGTTCGACGAGGTGGTCCTCGTCTCCGGCGACGGCATCTTCGCGGAGACCGTCTCGGCGCTTGCCGCGGCAGGGGTTGACGTCACGGTCGTGGCGCATCCCGGCCGCTGTTCGAAGCGCCTGAGTTTCGCAGCCGCGCGCACCTCGCTGTTCGACGGACTGGCGGTCGGCTTCGGGGGTGCGGCGTGATCCACAACCGTGACGAGGGCCTTGTGTCACCGAGCGACATCGCCGACATCGCGGGCGTCTCACGTGGCGCCGTCAGCAACTGGCGCAAGCGGACTCAGACCTTCCCTGCCCCCGTGGCCGGCACGCCGAGCAAGCCACTGTTCTCTCGCGGCGAGGTAACTGAGTGGCTTGAGCGGCACGCGAGCAAGACCAAGAATGAATCGGTTCGGCCGAGAGCCGGCGAGAGCGGCGAGATGGATGTTTGGTCCGCGCTCAATCTCCTCCGTGACCGGTTGAGTGCCGACGATGCGGCCGAGCTCGTACTGTCGCTCGCGGTGGCACGCAAGAATGAGAGCGAGTCCCCGACCGGGGTGCCGAACGTCGATGAGAAGACTCTTTCGCTGGTGAAGCAGGCCGTCGAACGGATCGCGATCTCCGACCTCGGTGCCGCAGCCGACTTCGCACTTGAGCGCCTGGCCCGTTCGCAGGGCAAGCTCGGCGCCAACTCCGGTTTCGTTGGTTCGCGCACAACTACCCTCCTGGCGAACCTCGCGGCAGCGCGGCCCGGCGGCGTCCTGTATGACCCGGCATGTGGGATTGCGGCGGCACTTCTCGAGACTGTGCGGCTGGGGGCCCGCCCTGATCGCATGATTGGGCACGACATCGACCGGCGCGCCCTTCAGGTCGCTGCCCAGCGGGCGACGTTGCATGACGTCGACCTGGAGCTCACGCCTACCGACGTTCTGGCTGAGGACATCGATCCAGGTTTGCGCGCCGACGTCGTCGTTCTTGAGCCCCCCTTTGGCCTTCGGCTAGACGCTTCCCGCCGATTGACCGACGCTCGATTCGACTTCGGTGCGCCGCCACGTTCATCGGCGGACACCGCATGGCTGCAACACGCCGTCGCCCACCTCGCAGACGACGGTCGGGCGTACGTGCTGAGTCCCGCAGGCACCCTGTTTCGCGGTGGTGAAGAGGGGAGAATCCGCACTGAGCTCGTCAAGCGCGGGTGCGTCGAGGCAATCGTTGGCCTCCCCGGCAAGCTCCTGCCGCACACGTCGATACCGTTGGCGCTGTGGGTGCTCCGTCGCCCCGTCCGTGAGTCTGCGACCGAGCACATCCTCTTCATCGATGCATCCGAGACCGTCGCACCAGAGCAAGAGGTCGCCGTATGGCTGACCGATGCGAGCGCGCGTGAAGGCATCCCGCAGGTGGAAGTCGCGATAACCGACGTTCTTGCTGCGGAGTCAGTCCTCACCCCTCAACGTTGGGTAGACCGCACCGAGCGAGAGCCGAGCGACGTTGCCTACGCCTACCAGCACGGTTGGTCGGCGATCACCGAAACCGTGTCGAAGCTGCAGAACGTTCTCCAGTCGTTCGAGCACTTTGCGAGCTTCTCCAAGTCGCGGGTCATGACCGTGGGCGAACTCATCGATCAGGGAGTACTGGACATGCGGATGGGGCGTCCCAAGGACCGCTACCAGGACGCGCCTGCACAGCTTCGCGAGCGCCTCGCAACGGCCGCGGACGTTCGCGACGACACGCTGCGCGAGGTGGGGATCGATGGCGAGTACGCCGACTACCCGGAACTGACGACGGAGGGCGACGTCTTGGTCACGACGATGAACACCATCAGAGCCCGAGTCGATGATGTGGGCGGCCACCTACCGTCAACCGGCGTCTATCGACTCCGAGTACGCGATCGTGACGTGCTGTCTCCGGGATATCTCGCCATCGCACTCTCTGGCAGTTGGAATGAGCGGTTCCAGGGCGGTACCACGATCCAGCGTGCGTCCATCAAGGACCTCGAGGTCCCGCTCGTTCCCCTAGCGGAACAGCGTGACCTTCAACTAGCGGTCCTCTCGATCCAGTTGCTCCACGAGCATTCGGCGCACCTAGCCAGGGAGGCAAGCACCGTTGGATCGGCACTCCTCGACGCCGTTCGGTACAACGCAAATCTCGCCAATCCAGACCTTTCTGTCGGACAGACCGACCACGATGGCCCAGTCGATTCAGAGGGAGCCAAGTGACTCACCGCATCACCCTGCCCGAGCTGGAGCAATACCTCGCCAAGGCGGCGGACCTGCTTCGCGGCAGCATCGACCAGGCCGACTTCAAGGCGTACATCTTCCCGCTGATGTTCTTCAAGCGGATCAGTGACGTCTACCTCGAGGAGTTTGCCGAAGCGTTGGAGGAGTCAGGCGGTGATCACGAGTTCGCGGCCTTCGCCGAGAACCACCGCTTCGCCATCCCTGCTGGCAACCTGTGGGACGACGTGCGCAACCACACCGAGAACATCGGCAGCGCTCTGCTGACCGCGTTCCGCGAGATCGAGAAGGCGAACCCAGAGACGCTCTACGGCATCTTCGGCAACGCGAACTGGACGAACAAAGATAAGCTGCCCGACCGCAAGCTCGCTGACCTCATCGAGCACTTCTCGACCAAAACGCTCTCAAACGCCAACGTCGCCCCAGATGTGTTCGGCAACGCCTACGAGTACCTCATCAAGCGCTTCGCCGATGCTTCCAACAAGAAGGCTGGCGAGTACTACACCCCCCGCTCGGTCGTCGGCCTGCTCATCAACATCCTCGACCCGGTCGACGGCGAAAGCGTCTACGACCCGGCCTGCGGCACCGGCGGCATGCTCATCGAGGTCATCGAGCACGTGAAGGCCGCCGGCGGCAGCCCCAAGACCTTGTGGGGCAAGCTCTACGGCCAGGAGAAGGTGCTCGCCACCTCTGCAATCGCTCGCATGAACCTGCTGCTCCATGGCGTTGAGGACTTCAAGGTCGTCCGTGAGGACACGCTTCGCGACCCCGCGTTCTTCACCGGCAACCGCCTCGCGCAGTTCGACTGCGTCGTCGCCAATCCGCCCTTCTCCTTGAAGAACTGGGGCGAATCCGAATGGGGTTCCGACAAGTGGGGCCGCAACAGTCTCGGCGGCGTCCCGCCGAAGGGCTACGCCGACTGGGCGTGGGTGCAGCACATGCTCACGTCCGCCCGGTCCAAGACCGGCCGCGTCGCCGTCGTCCTGCCTCAGGGAGCGCTCTTCCGCCAGGGTGCAGAGGCAAGGATCCGAACCCACATCCTCAAGTCCGACGTCGTCGATGCCGTCATCGGCCTTGCACCCAACCTGTTCTACGGCACAGGCCTGGCCGCCTGCGTCCTGGTCCTGCGACACCAGAAGCAGCCCGACAAGAAGGGCAAGGTCCTCTTCATCAACGGCGAGCGCCTGATGAAGAGGGGTCGCAACCAGAACACCCTGGAGCCCGAGCACTCCCAGCAGCTGGTCGACGCCTACGAGACCTTCGGCGACATCGACGGCCTTTCCCGTGTCGTCGACGTCGACGAGATCGCCGGCAACGACTACAACCTCAACATCCCGCTCTACGTCGCGCCCGCCAACACCGGCGAGCGGCTAACGCTGGATCAAGCACTCGCCGACCTCGAAGTTGCCCACGCGAGGGCCACGGAGACTCGCTCGGCCTTGGAAGCAGAACTGGCTAAGTGGGGGCTGTCAGCATGAGTAAGCGAATCACGCAGCGCGAACTGGAGGCCTACCTGTGGGGCGCCGCCGTCGTCCTCCGGGGACTCATCGACGCAGGCGACTACAAGCAGTACATCTTCCCGCTGGTCTTCCTGAAGCGGATCTCCGACGTCTACGACGAGGAGCACGCAGCAGCGATGGAGGTCTACGGCGACGAGGAGCTCGCTGACCTCCCCGAGAACCACCGCTTCGCCATCCCCGACGGCTGCCACTGGGACGACATCCGCTCCGTCACCAGCGACATCGGCAGCACAGTCCTCAAGGCCATGCGCGCAATCGAGTCCGCCAACCCCGACACCCTGCCTGGCGTGTTCGGCGACGGCGACTGGGGCAACAAGAACCTCCTGCCCGATTCCACGCTCAGCGACCTGATCGAGCACTTCTCCACGAAGACGCTGTCGCTCGCGAACCTGCCCGAAGACGAGCTCGGCAACGGGTATGAGTTCCTGATCAAGAAGTTCGCCGACGACTCCGGCCACACGGCACAGGAGTTCTACACCAACCGCACGCTCGTGCACCTGATGACGCTCATGTTGGAACCACAGCCGGGGGAGTCGGTCTACGACCCGACGTGCGGCACCGGTGGCATGCTGATCTCGACTGCTGCGGAGCTGAAGCGCCAAGGCAAGGAATGGCGCAATCTGCGTCTCTACGGCCAGGAGCTCAACTACGGGACCTCGGCTATCGCTCGTATGAACCTGTTCTTGCACGGTGTTACCGATGGCCACATCGCCCACGGCGACACCCTGTCGCGGCCGGCCTTCCACGACGCGAAGGGGCGACTTCAGACCTTCGACGTCGTGCTGGCCAACCCGCCATACTCCATCAAGGCGTGGAACCGAGACGCGTTCACCAACGACCCGTACGGCCGCAACCTCTGGGGCGTCCCGCCCCAGGGCCGCGCCGACTACGCCTTCTTCCAGCACATCGCCAAAAGCCTCGACCCCAAGACAGGACGAGCAGCGATCCTGTTTCCGCACGGTGTGCTCTTCCGCCGCGAGGAGGCCGCACTGCGGGAGGCAATGGTGAGGTCAGACCTCGTTGAGTGCGTCCTCGGGCTCGGTGCCGGCCTCTTCTACAACTCGCCGATGGAAGCCGTCGTGATCACGCTGCGCGCCAACAAGCCTGCCGAGCGCAAGGGCAAGGTGCTGTTCATCAACGCGATCAACGAAGTCGCCCGTGAGCAGGCCAGCTCGTTCCTACGCGACTCCCACCAGAGGAAGATCCTCGACGCCTACACGGGCTTCACCCACGTCGACCGGTTCGCCGCAGTCGCCACGCTCGACGAGATCGCCGGCAAGGGCTTTAGCCTGGCGATTCCGCTGTACGTCGCAGGCGCGAAGGCAGCCGATGCCGCCGAGCAGATCGACGTAGTCGAAGCGCTGGCTGACTGGCGGGCGGCCGCCGCCCAGGCCGAGGCCGCCGTCGCCGATGTCCTGACCATGCTGCAAACGGAGGTGTCGACATGAGTCTCGACCTAGACAAGTCCACATGGAAGAGGGTCTCCTTCGGAGACGTCGTGGACAACGTGAACGAGACAGTGCGCGATGCCGACGCCGCCGGAATCGACCGGATTATCGCAATGGAGCACATGGACCCTGGCGAGTTGAAGATCAGCCGCTGGGGATCGCCCGAGGATGGCACCACCTTCACCCGCAGAGTGAAGCCGGGCCAGACGCTGTTCGGGAAGCGTCGCGCATATCAGCGCAAGGTCGCCTACGCCGAGTTCGAGGCGATCTGCTCCGGTGACATCTACACCTTCGAGGCAGACGAGTCCCAGATGCTCGGCGAGTTCCTGCCGTTCCTGGTCCAGTCCAACGAGTTCTTCGACCACGCACTCGACACGTCGGCAGGGTCGCTCTCGCCCCGCACCAACTGGCGCGACCTCGCCAACTTCGAGTTCGACCTCCCGCCCCTTAACGAGCAGAAGCGCCTCGCCGACCTCCTTTGGGGTGTGCAGCGCCATCTCTTAGCAATGAACGCCGAGCGGGACGCGGTCCAGGCCACCTTGGGACACTTCGTTCGGCACAGGCTGTCGGAGATGCCGGCCACCATCCGCCTTGGCGAGGTCGCAACTACGCGGTCGGGCCCATCGTTCGCTGCCTCCGCTGTCAATGACGTTCCCGTTGAAGGATCGGTGCCCGTGCTCGGCATCCCCAACACCAAGCCGGACGGCACGATCGATCTAAGCGGAGTCGGTCACGTCAAGGGCCTCGCCGACAGCGTCGGCAAGATTGACGGCTCAAGTCTGGTCCTAATCCGGACGAACGGGAACAGGCAGCGGATCGGGAACGTGTACCTGCCGCCGGTGGCGGCGCATGGGCACGCTGTCTCCGCGTTTCAGTTCCTCATGAGGTCGCTGGATCCCGCGAATCGGGAGTACCTGTACTGGGTCTTGAGCGAACCGACGATGCAAGAGCGGATGAGCGAAGCGGCGTCTGGGTCGGTGGGCCTGGGCAACCTTGCAGTGCGCTGGCTTAACGAGCAGCAAATCCCATGGTCGACGGATGCTGCTTTGCGGCGATCGATCGTGAATGAGATGCGAGAGCTTTCGAACGTCATGACAAGTATCGATTCGGAGCGTGGAACTCTCGCCGCTCTTCGCTCAGCCATTTCGACCACCGTTTTTGGAGGCAACTGATGGCCCAGTTCAACGAGGCCAACTCGGTTCGGGACTTCGTCCGAGACCTGGTGAAGTCGATCCACGTTCAGTCTCTGGCAGGCAACGAGCTCCCGCGGCGCACCGATGAGGTGATGCTTGAAGGCTTGGTCAAGGCGGCGCTCATCCGGTTGAACCCGGAGATCGCGGCAGACCCGGCCAAGGCCGACGAAGTCATCTACAATCTCCGGGCGCTCCTCATCGCCGCGCGCACCAGCCCGCACCCGGTGGTCGCGAACGAGGAGTTCATGGCGTGGCTGACCGGACAGAAGTCGATGCCGTTCGGACCGAACGGCGAGCACACGACCGTCCGCCTGATCAACTTCGATGACCTCGAGGACGACTCGTCGAACCAGTGGGTGATTTCGACGGAGGTCACCTTCAAGCAGGGGCGGGTCGAGAAGCGCTTCGATCTGGTGCTGTGGTGCAACGGCTTCCCGCTCGTCGTGGGGGAGGCGAAGACGCCGATCCGGGCGGCGTACACATGGATCGACGGCGCTGCCCAGGTGCACGACGACTACGAACAGAGCGTGCCGCAGTTCTTCGTACCCAACGTCTTCTCCTTCGCCACCGAAGGCAAGGACCTCCGCTACGGCACCGTCGGGATGCCCGTCGAACTGTGGGGTCCCTGGCGTGAAGAAGCGACCGACGACGACGCTCCAGCCACGATCGGCTTGGTCGCCGTCAAAGAGGCAGTCGAGGGCGTCCTGAAGCCCGCAGCAGTGCTGGAGTTCCTGCGGTTCTTCACGATCTACGCCACCGACAAGAAGCACCGCAAGATCAAGATCATCGCTCGCTTCCAACAGTTCCAGGCGACCAATCTGATCGTCGAGCGCGTGCTGCTGGGCAAGATCAAGCAGGGCCTCATCTGGCACTTCCAAGGCTCAGGCAAGTCGCTGCTCATGGTTTTCACGGCGCTCAAGCTGCGAGCCATGGCCGAACTGACCAACCCGACAATCCTGATCGTCGTCGATCGCATTGACCTCGACACGCAGATCACCGGCACCTTCAACGCCTCCGACGTACCCGGACTGGTGTCGACGGACTCACGCGCTCAGTTGCAGACGCTGCTGAGCCAAGGTGCGCGGAAGGTCATCATCACCACCATCCACAAGTTCGGCGAAGCGCCCGGCGTGCTGGACACCCGCGACAACATCATCGCGATGGTGGACGAAGCCCACCGGTCCCAGGAGGGCGACTACGGACAGAAGATGCGCGAGGCCATGCCCAACGCCTTCCTGTTCGGCCTGACCGGCACGCCGATCAACAAACGTGATCGCAACACGTTCATGTGGTTCGGCTCTCCGGAGGACGAGGGCGGCTACCTGTCGCGCTACTCCTTCCAGGACTCGATCCGCGACGGCGCCACCCTGCCGTTGCACTTCGAACCGCGCCTGTCGGAGATCCACATCGACCAAGACGCCATCGACGCCGCCTTCGAGGAGCTGGCCGTCGACCGGGACCTGTCCGAGCACGAGAAGATCACCCTGTCGAAGAAGGCGGCGTCGATCGAGGTCCTGATCAAGACCCCGTCGCGCATCGCGAAGATCGCCGCCGACATCGCCGACCACTTCCGCGCCAAGGTCGAGCCGGAAGGCTTCAAGGCACAGGTCGTCGTGTACGACAAGGCATCGTGCGTTGCCTACAAGGAAGAGCTCGACCGGCACCTCGGCCCTGACGCGTCCACGATCGTGATGTCGAAGTCGCGCGGTGACTCGGCAGACTGGGCGCAGTGGACGCCGGGTGCCGACGAGCTGGAGCGGGTCGTCGCGCGCTTCAATGACCCCGCCGACCCACTGAAGATCATCATCGTCACCGCTAAGCTGCTAACGGGCTTCGATGCCCCGATCCTCTACTGCCAGTATCTCGACAAGCCGCTCAAGGAGCACACGCTCCTGCAAGCGATCACCCGCACCAACCGGGTGTACCCGCCGAACAAGACCCACGGTCTGATCGTCGACTACCTCGGCATCTTCGACGATGTCGCCAAGTCGCTGGCGTTCGACGAGAAGTCGGTGCAGCAGGTGATCTCCAACATCGAGGAGCTCAAGCAGCAGCTCGCGCCGGCCATCGCGTCCGCGCTCTCGTTCTTCCCCGGCGTGGACCGGACTGTCGGCGGCTATGAGGGACTCGTGCAGGCGCAGTCGGCGATCGCAGACGACGCGACGAAGGATGCATTTGGTTTGGCGTACAGCATCGTGTCCCAGCTATGGGAGGCCCTCAGCCCGGACCCGATGCTGGCTCCCTACCGCGATGACTATCGATGGCTGACCGACGTCTACGAGTCGGTGCGGCCCGCCGACATTGTGGGCCGGCTGGTGTGGCACGCGCTCGGCGCGAAGACAATCGACCTGATCAATGAGCACGTCCAGGTGGAGATCCCCCAAGGCGACGAGACGATCGTGCTGGATTCGCAGACGATCGAGGACCTGATGCTTGGCAAGCGCACGGACGTGCCGCCCGAAGAGATCGAGAAGCAGATCACCGCGCGGATCGCCCGCCATCTCACCAACCCGGTTTTTGTCGAGCTCGGGCAGCGGCTGAATACCCTACGTGAGAGGTACGCCGACATCCAGCAGTCAAGCCTCGACTTCCTCCGAGAGTTGCTGGAGCTGGCGCGCGACACCGTCGCGGCGGAGAAGGCCGTCAACGAGGTACCTCGAGAGGAAAAGGGACGGGCGGCCCTCACCGAGCTCTTCGACGCGCTCAAGGGCGACGAGACTCCGATCATTGTCGCGAACGTCGTAGACCGGATCGATGAGGTTGTCCGTGGCGTGCGCTTCGAGGGCTGGCAGTCGACGATCCGAGGAGATCAGGAAGTCCGCAAGGCGTTGCGGTCGACGCTGTACGTCCAGTTCAAGATCCGCGACAACGACGTCTTCGAGAAGGCGCTCGGCTACGTCCGGGAGTACTACTGATGGCGGGCGACACGTCACTGGGGCTGAAACTGCTTCTCGAGCCTGGCGACTATGCCTGCACGATCAACCTGCCGGACGACGACGGCTCGACCCGTGAGGTTGCGGGAGAGGTCGAACTGGTTGGCGGCAACAGGCCGCCCCGCGGCAACCTTTTCGGATACCTCCCGCACGAGGTCCTGACGGGAGTCGCCACCTTCCCGCAGCGATCCTCGTATCCGGTGTTGCGCGGGAGGTTGCGCAACAATCAAGAGCTAGTCCTGCTTGATGTCTCTGTTACGACCTTGTTCCCGGAGCAGTCGAGCTTCTCGGCCCGGGCGGCGCTCGTCGGGTTCCCCCAGTCGGACTTCGCGGACAGCTTCTCCAAGATCCGGCTGCAGACGATCCACCTCGACCGAGTCATCGACTACGCGCCACTTGCCGAGACCAAGCTGCCTCAGCCAAAGCCCGGCGAGGCGCTCGAGTGGTGGGTCCGCGAGCGCACGTCCCGCTACCACGAGTGGGCAGGGGCGTCCGGCGCCAAGCTCAGTGTCGGGTTCGACGCCCGAGCCAGAACCGCCGACCCCTATGAGCTGTACGTCCGCTACGCGCCGGTCGGCGAGATCCACCTGCCAACCGGATTGCCCTTCGCCTCGATCGTTTCTAGCTGGCTCGAGCCGTTGACAGGGCTCATGACAGTCATTGCGGGCGAAGCAGCGTCTCTGACCTACGTGGAGTTGACCCCGAGCAGCGGCCATGAGCAGGAGAGGCGCCTTCAGCTCTTCGGATCTGGAATCACCCAGATGCCGTACGCGTCGAAGCCGTGGAACGGAAGGGACGTCAGGCCGGCAATCCGCATCGGCCCGGAGAGCGAAGACCTCCTTGCTCTGGTCGAGTCGTGGAGGAGGCAGGTCGCGAGCCGATCGCCACTGTTCGAGACGTACACCTCCCTCGCCGGCGTCTCTGGCGACCACCCGAGGCACCGCTTCCTCCTGTTGCTGCAGGCGATTGAGGGACATTACGGCCACGTCCACGTCGACAAGATCGCCGAGGATCGAGCCCGATTCGTGGAGGCCAGAACGAGACATCTGACCCTGATCGATGAATCCAGCCTGCCGCCGGACACGAAGCGGTTCATCAAGAAGCACCTCCGTTCCCGGCTGGACCCCCAGCTCCGCGAGGCGCTGACGTGGGCGATCGGGTTGGTCCCCGAGATCGCGGAGAGCAAACTGGCGTCCGCGTCTCTGGTCGCTGAGATGCAGGGGCGTGACGGGTTCGATGGCACTTGGCCCGATGCGCTTCGCCTTCTGCGCAATGATCTTTCGCACGGAACACGAGGCTATGGTCCGTTCGCTCTGCGGGAGCTGGTGACCACTTTGGAACTCGTCGTCCGGGCACACGTTCTCCTCGCGCTCCGCGTCGACCCTGACGGCCTGCAGGGCATGTTTGCTGTGCTGAACGACTACTGACAGGTCTGAATCGAGCCACCGAGTTGACGCGGCTCGCAGTTGTCCACAGGGCATTGGGCAAAGTGCGGCGCACAAGGCCTCCCCGGTTCAGGCTCGTGTCGTGCTTTCTGTTCACGCCGTCGCCCTCGCCGAGGCACGGTCATGCCTGGCCGCCCTCGCCGATGCGGCCGCCTCGGTGGACTCGTCCGCCTACGAGCGGCTGCTGATCGACTTGGACGTGATCACCAACGATGTCGGACCAGCGACGTACCCGATCGACGATGTCGGCTTCGACGAGCTGGTCGAGCGCGCGGAGCACGCCTTGGACAGCCTCAAGACCTTCGGCGTCGACGCACTCAGTGTGAAGCTGCTCACCGAGCGCCTCAACGGCTGTGCGCCCGGTCCACAGCCGTCGTGACCTGCGGTGACTCGATCCGGAGGACCGGGCCGGCGCGGCGCCGCTGATTCGGCGGCACCGCGTCACCCGGCGGGACTGCGTCACGGTCCCGCACCCGGTGCGGGACCGTGTGACCTCCGGTTCTTCTGACGGTGGTGGTGAGTCACGACCACGGTGCCTGCCGCCTCCATGACCCGCGCATCGGCCGGACCCATCACCCGGTTCGGGTGAGTCACCGGCACCGGTTGCTCGGTCCCGGCGAGTCGCCGGAGCCAGGCGGAGGACCTGCCTGACGGCCCACACCCCGTCCGGCTCCGGGGAATCAACGGAGCCGCTTCCCCGGTCCCGAGGAGTCCTCGGAACCGTACGCCCCGCGTCATCGACTGCTGCGTCCAACACCGGCGCAATCAGCGCACTGTTGTTGCCGACAACGAGGGAGGTCATGCATCGAAGGTGCGCCGCGGTCGCGGCGGTGTCAACCGTGGATTCCTGGCCGACGTCGGTGACGCAGAGCTGTCGGAAGACAGTGCGAGACAACCGAAGACGACCGGCGACAACAAGCACCGCAACTTCGTCTGGCGACGTCTCACGATTTGAACCGCGCCATCGGAGTGCCCATCGGAAACCCATCACGAACACCCCGATCGAGACCGAGGCGACCGGAAGCGA
The DNA here is from genome assembly GCF_039531385.1 of Aeromicrobium halocynthiae. Classification (NCBI taxonomy): domain Bacteria; kingdom Bacillati; phylum Actinomycetota; class Actinomycetes; order Propionibacteriales; family Nocardioidaceae; genus Aeromicrobium; species Aeromicrobium halocynthiae. Next base: position 266,176 of record NZ_BAAAPY010000004.1, read on the forward strand.
CAGGTACAGTGGGACCGTCGGCAGCCAACCGATCTCCGTGTAGATCGAGGCAACCAAAGCTGACCACTGACATTCAGAAGTAGCGGGAATCGGACCTGATCATCCCAGAGGTCACAGGTTCAAATCCTGTCCCCGCTACCAGAGAAAGGGCCTCGATCAGCGCACTGCTGATCGAGGCCCTTCGTCATGTGCTGGCCCAGACGAGCTCGACGGCTGGTCGGTGTCGGTGCTTCTCGGTGTTGGGCAGGGTCTGGTGTCGTCTGTGGAGGTGGACGCGTGAGGGCGCTCGTGTGCCGGTGGGCAGGGTCCAGTGGTGGGTGCCGTCGGGCGCGAACGACGTCGTGAGGCGGCCGCGGGTCTTGTAGCCGTGGTGGCGGCGGCAGAGGTGGATGAGGTTGTCGGCTCGGGTGGGTCCGCCGCGTGAGTGGGGGACGACGTGGTCGGTGTCGGTGTTGGCTGCTGATGCGTTGCAGGTGGGGAAGGCGCAGACGCCGTCGGCGAGGACGAGGGCGCGTTCGAGCTGGGTGGTGGGGAAGCGGCCGAGCTCGGTGGCCTCGAGGATGCCGCCGAGGGGGTCGGTGAGCAGGCGGCTGAAGAGGGTGCCGTCGGTGGTGGCGAGCTCGCGCACGAGGGCGGGGTCGAGGGCGAGGCGGCCGTCGACGCTGGTGCCGGGGGTGTGGTCGAGGCCGAGGAGGGTCTTGGCGGTGACGGTGATGCCGATGTGGAAGGCGCCG
>NZ_BAAAPY010000005.1:0-204164 GCF_039531385.1 Aeromicrobium halocynthiae
TTCACACCCGAGGCCGGCAAAACACATGCTCATCAACCCGAAGGCGACAGCGAACCTATGAGCCAGACCTCAGATGCTCAGGATCCAACCAGCCGCTGATGGCGGCGAGCCCCACCCTGACACTGACCCGACCCTAACGATCCGCGCACGAGGACGAGCCCCAGTAGTCGCCCAGGAGGTCGACGGCCTCGTCGCCGAGCGGGTTCACGCCACGGCCCTTGGCCAGCGCGTGCCCGACGAGCACGTGCAGGCACTTGACCCGCGTGGGCATGCCGCCGGCGCTGATGCCCTCGATCTCGGGGACGTGGGCGATGGACTCGCGCTCGCGCAGGTAGTCCTCGTGGGCCACTGCGTAGGCGGCGGCGAGGTCGGCGTCGTGCCCCAGCCGCTCGGACATGTCGGCCATCAGCCCGGACGCCTCGAGCGTGCCGATCGCGCCGGACAGCCGTGGACAGGTCACGTAGTACAGCGTCGGGAAGGGCGTGCCGTCGGGCAGGCGGGGCTCGGTCTTGACGACGGACGGGTGCCCCGACGGGCACCGGGCGGAGATCTCGAGCGTCCCGCGCGGCGGACGACCCAGCTGTGCGCGGACCGCCTCGAGGTCGGCGGGTGCGGGGCCGGGGCTCATCGCTCCTCCAGGACGGTGTCGGGATCGGGACGCTCGGGCACGTCGGCCGACGGCACACCGGCCTCCTTGGTGCTGCCCCACAGCGACTCGTACCAGGGCCGGTCGCGCGGAGCGGGCGGCTCGGCGAGCGTGGGGACCTCTCCGCGTACCTGGCCGTCGGCCCCGATGACGCGGTAGCCGACCTCGCCCGGCATGACCCAGCCGAAGCGCTCGCGGGCCTGCGCCTCCACGAAGGCCGGGTCCTCCCACCTGACCTGGGTGTCCCCGAGCTCCTCGATGGCGGCCTCGTGCGAGGCGATCGCCGCCTCGAGCGCATTGATCTCCGAGCGTTGCTGCCACCAGGCGTGCAACGAGGAGGTGTACGAGGCCAGGAGCAGGACGAGGATCGCCACCAGCAGGACCGCCCGCGTCGTCAGCTGAGGTCCACGACGGCGGGCCGGCGTCGCCGTCCCGGGGCGCGGGCCGCGGGGTCGGGGCGCACCGGGACGCGTGCTCGCCGGACCACGACCGGGACGCGCCGACCCGCCCGGACGCCGCTGCGGCCGGGGGGGCGGACGGTGGGCCGGACTCATGGACGCAGGCTCACGCGCCGACGAACCTCGGGAAGGCGGACACGCCCGCGTAGACGGCGGCCGCACCGAGCTCCTCCTCGATGCGCAGCAGCTGGTTGTACTTGGCGACGCGGTCCGAGCGCGCCGGCGCACCGGTCTTGATCTGCCCACAGTTCGTGGCGACGGCGAGGTCGGCGATCGTCGTGTCCTCGGTCTCCCCGGAGCGGTGACTCATCATGTTGGCGAACCCGTGCCGGTGGGCCAGCTCGACGGCGTCGAGGGTCTCGGTGAGGGAACCGATCTGGTTGACCTTCACGAGCATCGCGTTGGCAGCCCCGCTCTCGATGCCGCGGCTGAGCCGCTCGACGTTGGTGACGAAGAGGTCGTCACCCACCAGCTGGACCTGGTCACCGACGGCCTCGGCGAGCTCGACCCAGCCGTCCCAGTCCTCCTCGTCGAGCGGGTCCTCGATGGAGACGATCGGGAAGTCCGCCACGAGCGTGCCGTAGTAGTCCGACATCTCCGCGGCGCTCTTGCTCGTCCCCTCGAAGGTGTAGGCACCCTTGTCGTGGAACTCGGTGGCGGCGACGTCGAGAGCCAGGGCGATGTCCTTGCCGAGCGTCAGCCCGGCCGCGTCGACGGCGCGGGCGATCAGCTCCAGCGCAGCACGGTTGGAGGACAGGTCGGGCGCGAACCCGCCCTCGTCGCCCAGGCCGGTGGCGAGGCCGTCGGCCTTCAGGACCGACTTGAGCGCGTGGTAGACCTCGGTGCCCTGGCGCAGCGCCTCCGCGAAGGAGGGTGCACCGATGGGCGCGATCATGAACTCCTGGACGTCGACGTTGGAGTCGGCGTGGGCGCCGCCGTTGAGGATGTTCATCATCGGCACGGGCAGCACGTGGGCGTTCGGGCCACCGACGTAGCGGAACAGCGGCAGGCGCGCGGAGTCGGCCGCCGCCTTGGCCACGGCGAGCGAGACGCCCAGGATGGCGTTCGCCCCGAGCTTGGCCTTGTTGGCGCTGCCGTCGAGGCGCAGCATCGCGGCGTCGACACCGCGCTGGTCGTCGGCGTCGAGTCCTACGACCGCCGAGGCGATCTTGCCGTTGACGGCTCCGACGGCCTTCTGGACGCCCTTGCCGAGGTATCGCTTGCCGCCGTCGCGCAGCTCCACGGCCTCGAACTGCCCCGTGGAGGCGCCGGACGGCACGGCAGCGCGCCCGATGGTGCCGTCGTCGAGGGCGACCTCGACCTCGACGGTGGGGTTGCCTCGCGAGTCCAGGATCTCGCGTGCTCCGACGGCTTCGATGCGTGCCACGACGTGCTCCTCGGGGGTCGGGGGAGGTTCGGACCCCAGCCTAGTGGGCGGAGCAGCCGATCCCCCTGATCGGTGCCTGAGCAACCGTGCGCCGCGTTCGGCACCCGATCGGTGCCTGAGCAACCCAGCGGGACCACATCACGTTGCCGAGACACCGATCAGGAGGGTGCACCCGCCATGGAGTTGCTCAGGCACCGATCAGCGCTCGCCGAGGCGCTCGCGGACGGCGCGGCGCAGGGCGACCTCGGGGTCGATGCCCTGGTCGCGCGCCTCGGCGGCGAGGGCGAGGAGACGCGACCCGACGTCCTCCCCCGTCGTGTCGAGGTCGTCGGCGCGGTCGAGCGCCTTCACGGCGAGCGCCAGGGCGGGGAGCGCTGCCGGGACACCGTCGAGCGGGTGCGAGCGCGGCGCCTCCTGCGCCTTCACCGCCTGCCAGGCGGCGTCGATCTCCTCGGGGGTGCGCGCGCTGCCGGACCCGAAGACGTGCGGGTTGCGACGCACGAGCTTCGCGGCGATGGCGTCCGCGACGTCGTCGACGTCGAACGCGTCGCCGTCCGCGGCGATGGCTGCGTGGAACACCACCTGCATGAGCAGGTCCCCCAGCTCGTCTCGCAGCAGGTCCGGGTCGCCGGCGTCGAGCGCCTCCAGCACCTCGTGAGCCTCCTCCAGGAGGTAGCGCGTCAACGAGGCGTGCGTCTGCTGGCGGGTCCATGCACACTCACGACGCAGCCGCCCCATCACGGCCACGACGTCGAGCAGGTGGGACCCGGGGAGCTCGAGGGAGCCGTGCACCACGTCCGCCGGGCCGGCGACCAGACCTGTCCACGACGTGTCACCCGGCGGCGCGATCCAGACGACGTCCTCGGTCGGCTCGGGCACGGCACCGACCTGTCGCACCGGGACGCCGGCCGCCGCGATCGCCCTGACGTGCGGGTCGTCGTGGGTCGACACGACCTCCACCCCCGAGCGCACGAGGTCCCACGCCTCGGCGGAGAGCAGGCCGGGAGCGACCCGAGGACTCAGGACGAGGACGCGCACGCTCAGGCGCAGGTCCGCGTGCCGAGCGTGACGTCCTGACCGGTGTCCTCGGGCGCTGTCGACGCGCCCACCGACAGCGGCGCGGGCACGCGCGCCGCCTCGGCGAGCGGGCTCGCGGCGAACCGGGGGCTGAGCTCGACGTCGGAGGCCTCCAGCAGGCGCACGAGCTCGGCACGGCCGACCTGGCGCAGCTGTGCGGCGTTGGTCGCCGTGGGCTCCTCGCCGGTCTCGACGGCCCCCAGCTGCTCGGCGATCGCCGCCGTCCGGCGGGAGGTCTCGAGCAGGTCGGTGGTCGTCTCGGCGTCCAGCCCGGGAAACTCCCGCTCGAGCTCGACGCGCTGGGCCTCGAAGATCCTCACGTCACCGGTGCGCACGGTGATGCCCTCGGCCTCGGCGACCCGGTCGGCCACCTCGGCGAGGAGGAGCTCGGCCAGCGCCTGGCCGCGGACCTCCACGCTCGGCAGGGACGCACCCGGTTGCTGCGCGATCGAGAGACGGCAGATGACCTCCGCGGCCTCGTCGACCTGGGCGACGGAGATGGTGCGACCGTCGATCACGGCCGCGGCCCCGGGCTGACCGGCCCCGCACGCCGCGAGGAGCAGGGGGACGGCCGCGAGGCAGATCAGACGTGCGCGCATGGGCTCACCCTAGCGGCCCGACCGCTCGAGCCCGCCCGGCGATCGACCCCACGCTCGACCGCTGAAGGTGTCGAGCACGCTCAACCGCTGGAGGTGCCGAGCACGCTCAACCGCTGAAGGTGTCGAGCACGCTCAACCGCTGAAGGTGTCGAGCACCCCGGCCACCCAGTCGAGCAGCTCACGCCCGCGCAGGGGCTTGCCACCGACGGGAGCGGTCTTGGGCGCCGGCACCAGCGCCACCTTGACCGCCGCCTTGTACAGGCTCTTGGGGTACACGCGCCGCAGGCGCATCTGCGCCGACTCCGGCAGGTCGACGTTCGCGAACCGGACGGACGAGCCGGCCGACGTCACCTCCGTGAGCCCGGCCTCGCGCACCCGCACCCGCAGGCGGGCGATGTCCAGCAGGACGTCGACCGTCTCGGGAGGCTCGCCGTACCGGTCGACGAGCTCCTCGCGGAGGGCGTCGACGTCCGTGGCGGCTCGCACGTCGGCGAGGCGCTTGTACATCTCCAGGCGCAGGCGCTCGCTCGGGACGTAGTCGTGCGGCAGGTGCGCCTCGATCGGCAGCTCGATCTTGACCTCCTGCTCGGGGGCGCCCTCGCCGCGGAACTCCGCGACCGCCTCCCCCACCAGCCGGACGTAGAGGTCGAACCCGACGTCGGCGATGTGTCCGGACTGCTCCCCGCCGAGCAGGTTGCCCGCCCCGCGGATCTCGAGGTCCTTCATGGCGACCGCCATGCCGCCGCCCAGCTCGGAGTGCTGCGCGATCGTCGTGAGCCGGTCGTGCGCGGTCTCGGTGAGCGGCTTGTCCGGCGGGTAGAGGAAGTAGGCGTAGGCACGCTCACGGCCACGACCCACGCGTCCGCGCAGCTGGTGCAGCTGGGACAGCCCCAGGGTGTCGGAGCGCTCGATGATCATGGTGTTGGCGTTGGAGACGTCGAGTCCGGACTCCACGATCGTCGTGCACACGAGCACGTCGAACCGCTTCTCCCAGAAGTCGACCATCACCTGCTCGAGCTTGTGCTCACCCATCTGCCCGTGCGCCGACGTGACGCGAGCCTCGGGGACGAGCTCGCTGAGCCTCTGCACGACCTTGTCGATGCTCTGCACCCGGTTGTGGATGAAGAACACCTGCCCCTCGCGCAGCAGCTCGCGTCGGATGGCGGCCTTGACGGTGCTGTCGTCGTAGGCGCCGACGAACGACAGCACCGGGTGACGCTCCTCCGGCGGCGTGGCGATGGTGGACATCTCCCGGATGCCCGTGATCGCCATCTCCAGGGTCCGTGGGATCGGGGTCGCGGACATCGCGAGGACGTCCACGGCGGCTCTCAGGTGCTTGAGCGCCTCCTTGTGCTCGACGCCGAAGCGCTGCTCCTCGTCGACGATGACCAGTCCGAGGTCCTTGATCCGGACCCCGGGCTGGAGCAGGCGATGCGTGCCGATGACCAGGTCCACGCTGCCGTCGGCCAGACCCTCGAGCGTCTCCGCCGACTCCTTCTCGGTCTGGAACCGCGAGAGGCCGCGGATGGTGATCGGGAACTGGCCGAAACGCTCGGCGAAGGTCGCGAAGTGCTGCTGCACGAGCAGGGTGGTGGGCACGAGCAGGATGACCTGCTTGCCGTCCTGGATGGCCTTGAACGCGGCGCGCACGGCGATCTCGGTCTTGCCGTAGCCGACGTCTCCGCAGACCAGCCGGTCCATGGGGACGGTGCGCTCCATGTCGCGCTTGACCTCCTCGACCGTCGACAGCTGGTCGGGGGTCTCGACGAAGCCGAAGGCGTCCTCGAGCTCGGCCTGCCACGGGGTGTCCGGACCGAAGGCGTACCCCTCGGTGGACTGACGCGCGGCGTACAGCTTGATGAGCTCGTCGGCGATCTGTCGGACGGCCTTGCGGGCCTTGGCCTTCCGGTTCGTCCAGTCGGCGCCGCCCAACCGGTCGAGCGACGGGCTCTCCCCACCGACGTAGCGGCTGACCTGGTCGAGCTGGTCCATCGGCACGAAGAGCCGGTCGCCGGGTTGGCCGCGCTTGCTGGGGGCGTACTCCAGGACGAGGTACTCGCGGGCCGCGCCCTGGACGGTGCGGTTGACGAGCTCGACGTAGCGTCCGACGCCGTGCTGCTCGTGCACGACGACGTCACCCGGCTGGAGCTCGAGCGGGTCGACCTGCTTGCGACGGCGAGCCGGGATGGCGCGCTGGGAGCGCTCGACCGGCCGCTGTCCGACGAGGTCGTCGTGGGTCAGCAGGACGGCATCGGGGCCGACCAGCCCGTGGTCGAGGTCGGCCTCGACCACCGCGACGACCGATGCCGGACCGTCGGCCATCGTCTCCGGCGTGGCGAGACCGGCGGCGACGTCGTGCTCGGCGAGCCACTCGACGGTGCGCTGCGCCTGCCCGGAACCGGCTCCGACGATCGAGACGCGCCTGCCCTCACCGAGCCAGCGGCGGATGTCGCGGATCGCCGCCTCGGTGTCGCCGCGGTAGACCGGGGCAGCCTCCACCTCCAGCCCGACGGTGCTGTCGTCGTCGAGCCCGAACGGTGCGATCGTCCACCAGGCGTGCCCGCAGCGGCGGGCGACGTCGCGGACGTCGTCGAGCTCGTGGAAGGCGGCCGGTCCGAGGTCGATCGGTGCCTCGCCGCCGGAGGCCGCGGTGGCCCAGGAGGCGGCGAGGAACTCCTCACTGGTGGCCGTCAGGTCGGCCGCGCGGGCGCGGACCCGCTCCGGCTCGTTCAGGACGACGACCGAGCCCTCGGGGAGGATCTCGACGAGCAGCTCCATCCGATCCACCAGCACCGGGGCGAGGGACTCCATGCCCTCGACGGCGTGGCCCTCGGAGATCTTCGTGAAGAGCTCGGCCAGCTGCGGGTGGCGCGCGCCGAGCACGGCGGCCCGCTCCCGGACGGTGTCCGTGAGCAGGAGCTCGCGGCACGGCGGCGCCCAGAGCCGGTCGATCGGCTCGAGGGAGCGCTGGTCGGCCACCGAGAAGTGCCGGATCTCGTCGACGTCGTCACCCCAGAACTCCACCCTGACCGGGTGCTCCTCCGTCGGCGGGAAGACGTCGACGATCCCGCCACGCACGGCGAACTCGCCGCGACGCTCGACGAGGTCGACGCGCGTGTACGCGGCCGCGGCGAGATCGGCCACGGTCGCGTCGAGCGACGCCTGCTGCCCGGTCACCAGCTCCACGGGTCGCAGGTCCGCCAGCCCGGCGACCTGTGGCTGCAGCACCGAGCGCACCGGCGCGACGACCACCCGCACGGGCGGTGCCCCCGGACCGGGGTGCACGAGGCGGCGCAGCACCGCGAGCCGCCGTCCCACGGTGTCCGAGCGCGGCGAGAGCCGCTCGTGCGGCAGCGTCTCCCACGCCGGGTACACCGCGACGGTCTCCGGGTCGACGAGCGCCCCGAGGTCGGAGGCGAGGTCGTCGGCCTCGCGTGCGGTCGACGTCACCGCGAGCACGACGGGACCGGGACCGTCCTGCTCGGGGGTCGTGGACAGCAGACCGCCGAGGACGAACGGCTCGGCTGCGGGCGGGGCCTGGATCGCGAGGGTGGCGGGACGCTCGCGCAGGGCCTCGTCGAGGGCCGGGTCACGGAGCCACGTGGACAGGGGCCACGTGGAGAGGGGCCGGGTGGAGGGGGACATCTACGAGTTGAACGCCGACTGGGTGCGTTCGAGTCCCTGTGTGATGAGACTCTCCACGCCGTCGGCGGCCTCCTCCACGTTCACGTCCAGCTCCTTGCGCTCGGTGGACGACCACGGCTTGAGGACGAAGTCGTGCACGCTCTGGCGACCCGGTGGGCGCCCGATCCCGACGCGCGCGCGGTGGAAGTCACCGGTGCCCAGCGACTGCCGGATGGAGCGCAGCCCGTTGTGGCCGTTGTCGCCACCGCCGAGCTTGAACCGCAGGGCGCCGAAGTCGATGTCGAGCTCGTCGTGCACCACGACGAGCTCGGCCGGCTCCAGGTCGTAGTACGACAGGAGCGCCTTGACGCCCCCGCCGGACTCGTTCATGTAGGAACGGCACCGCCCGAGCACCACGCGCTCGCCGACGAGCCGACCCTCGACGACGTCGGCGAGCCGCGACGTGTGGGCCTTGAAGCGTCCTCCCATGCGGGCGGCGAGGACGTCGGTCACGAGGTAGCCGACGTTGTGCCGCGTGGCGGCGTACGTCGGGCCCGGGTTGCCGAGCCCGACGACCAGCCAGGTCACTCCGCCGAGGACCCCGCGTCGTCGCCACCGGCGGACGGGTCGGCGAGCTCGGGATCGGCAGCCTCGGCGGCCGGGCTGTCCTCGGACTCGTCGCGCTCGATGCCGGCCTCGGCCTCGGCCTCCTCCAGCTCGGCCTCGATCTCGTCGGCCGTCGGGGCGTGCGTGACGTTGACGACGAGCAGCTCGTCCTCGACCGCGAGCGCGGCGCCGGAGGGCAGCCGGAGGTCGGAGGCGAGGATCTGCGAACCGACCTCGAGGCCCTCGACGGAGACCTCGACGGACTCGGGGATGTGCGTGGCCTCGACCTCCAGGGAGATCGAGGAGTTCTCGAGCACCACGAGCGCGCCCGGGGCGGCCTCGCCCTCGAGGACGACGTTGATGTCGACGACGACCTTCTCGCCCTTCCTGACGATGAGCAGGTCGGCGTGCTCGATGAAGCCCTTGAGCGGGTCGCGCTGGACCTGCTTGGGGATGGCCAGGTGGGTCTCTGCGTCCACCGCGATCGACAGCAGCGCATTGGAGTTCTTCAGCGCGAGCATGAGGTCGTGACCCGGAAGGGTCACGTGGACGGGGTCCTTGCCCTGGCCGTAGAGGACGGCAGGAACCTTGTCCTCACGGCGGATGCGGCGGGCGGCGCCCTTGCCGAACTCGGTGCGGGTCTCGGCGGCGATCTTGATCTCGGCCACGGGGTTCGTGCTCCTCAACAGGTGGTGCGTGTGGGACGGTGGGCCCCGCCTCCGCGCCGGCGGCGCATCGCGGGAGCCCGAGGCATGGGGTTGCTCGGAGGGGGTCATCGCTCGGGCGCTCGACACAGCACTCCTGTGGAGCGCCCTGTCGATCACGGCCACTGAGGCCCTCGCCGAGGCAACCTGGCGATACTATCGCAGGGCGTGCGTCGAACCGAAATCGACCGCTGGCCCCCCGCCGCGACGAACGGGTCCTGAGCGCGGTCATGGACGCCGTGCCCCGGTCACGATCCACCTCGAGGCGCGCAACCCCGCGTCGACGAGGTCCGCGACGCACGACGCGACGTCACGGGTCTGCAGGTCCGTGCGGGGGCCGTGGTCGACCTCGACTCGGTGGCGCTGACTCGGCAGTAGTCGCCCAGATCGGGCAGCACAGATCGGGCAACACAGCTCGGGCGGCTCGGCGCGGGCGCCTCGGAACACACCTTCGGCAGGGCGTCGACGCCGCCGAGCGGATCGCCGGTGGGGTCTCTCGCGAGTGGACGCTACGCGCGCCGCAGCGGGACCGCTCGCGCGACGAGCCACCAGGTGATGGCGGCGCTCAGCAGGGCCCCAACCATGCCCGCACCGAGACCGACCGTGCCACGCCCGGACGCGACCGGCCGGTCCGCTCCCCGGGGCACGGGACTCAGTCCTTGAACAGGCTGGTGACCGAGCCGTCCTCGAAGACCGCCGCCGTCGCCTGGGCGAGCAGCGGGGCGATCGAGAGGACGGTCAGCGTGTCGAAGCGCTGCTCGTCGCCGAGGGGGAGCGTGTTGGTGACGATGACCTCGCTCGCGACGGAGTTCTTCAGCCGGTCGACCGCGGGTCCGGAGAACACCGGATGGGTCGCGGCGATCACCACGTCCGCGGCTCCCTCGGCCTTGAGCGCCTCGGCAGCCTGGACGATGGTGCCACCGGTGTCGATGAGGTCGTCGACGAGGATGCACGTCCGCCCGTCGACCTCGCCCACCACGCGGTTGGCCTTCGACTCGTTGGGACGGGTGACGTCGCGGGTCTTGTGGATGAACGCCAGCGGCGCGCCACCGAGGGAGTTGGCCCACGACTCGGCCACCTTGATGCGGCCGGCGTCCGGCGACACGACGGCCAGCGGGTTCTTGCCGTACTTCTTCTTGACGTGCCGGGTCAGGATCGGCATCGCCAGCAGGTGGTCGACCGGTCCGTCGAAGTAGCCCTGGATCTGCGCCGTGTGCAGGTCGACCGTCATGAGGCGGTCGGCACCGGCGGCGGTGAACAGGTCGGCCATCAGCCGGGCGGAGATGGGCTCGCGGCCGAGGTGCTTCTTGTCCTGGCGGGCGTAGCCGTAGAACGGCAGGATGACGGTGATGCGCTTGGCCGACGCGCGCTTGAGTGCGTCGATCATGATGAGCTGCTCCATGATCGCCTCGTTGATGGGCGCGGAGTGGCTCTGGATGACGAAGGCGTCGCTGCCGCGCACGGACTCGTCGAAGCGCACGTAGATCTCGCCGTTGGCGAAGTCGTAGGCCGTCGTCGGGACGAGCTCGACCTCCAGGAGGTTGGCCACCTCCTCGGCCAGCGTGGGATGGGCCCGACCCGAGAAGAGCATGATCTTCTTCGTCGGTGTCTTCTTGAGCAGGTCACTCACCAGCGGGCTCCTCGCCACGGTCCTCGACGGCCTGAGCGGACGGGGTGCCCGGCCGTCGACGCTGCACCCACCCCTCCATGGTCCTCTGCTCACCGGCGGTCACGGCCAGCGCCCCCGGCGGCACGTCCTCGCGCACGATCGTGCCGGCCCCGGTGTAGGCACCGTCACCGATCTCGACCGGCGCCACGAACACGTTGTCGGACCCGGTCCGCGCGTGCCGTCCGACGACCGTCCGGTGCTTGGCGGTGCCGTCGTAGTTCGCGACGATCGTGCCGGCACCGATGTTCGAGCCCTCTCCGACGTCGGCGTCGCCGACGTAGCTGAGGTGGGGCACCTTGGCACCGTCGCCGAGCGTGCTGTTCTTGACCTCGACGAACGTGCCGACCTTGGCCGAGTCGCCGAGGGTCGCGCCGGGCCGGAGGTAGGCGAACGGGCCGACGCTCGCACCGGGACCCACCACCGCGTCGGAGCCGTGCGTGCGCACCACGCTCGCGTCGGCGCCGACGCGGACGTCGCGCAGCGTCGTGTCCGGACCGATCGTCGCGCCCTCGTCGACGGTGGTGGCACCGAGCAGCTGGGTACCGGGCAGGACGGTGACGTCGGGGGCGAGCTCGACGCCGACGTCGATCCACACCGAGCAGGGGTCGACCATCGTGACGCCCTGGTCCATCCAGCGCACCACCGTGCGCCAGTTCAGCTCCGCGCCGAGCGCGGCGAGCTGGCGGCGGTCGTTGACGCCCTCGGCCTGCCAGTGATCGGCGAGGACCTGTGCGCCGACCCTGCGCCCCTCGGCGACGGCCTTGGCGACGATGTCGGTGAGGTAGAGCTCGCCCTGGGCGTTGTCGGAGTCGAGCCGGGAGACAGCGTGCCTCAGGAACGCCTCGTCGACGGCGAGGATGCCGCTGTTGGTCTCGGTGATGGCGAGCTCGGTGGCGTCGGCGTCCTTATGCTCGCGGATCGCGAGGACCGCGCCGTCCTCGTCGCGGACGATGCGGCCGTAGCCGGACGGGTCCTCCGGTCGCGCCGAGAGGATGGTCACGGCACGGTCGGCACCGCGATGGTCCAGCAGCAAGGTGGTGAGGGTGTCGGTGGACAGCAGGGGCACGTCGGCGTAGGTGACGAGGACGGTGCCCCCTCCTGGTCCCTGCGGCGTCGGGGCGGGCAGCGCCTGCAGGGCGACGGCCACCGCGTGCCCGGTGCCGCGCTGCTCCTCCTGCACGACGACCTCGACGTCGGGCGCCGTCTCGGCGAGCGCCGCGGACACCTGCTCGCGCTGGTGGCCGACCACGGCGACGATGCGCGTCGCCCCGAGACCGCGGACGGCCTGGAGCGAGTGGGCGAGCAGGCTCCGCCCGCCGATCTCGTGCAGCACCTTGGCGCGGCGTGACTTCATGCGGGTCCCGGCACCGGCGGCCAGGACGATCACGGTGAGGGGTGAGGACACAGCGGCCAGTGTACGGACGCGGTCGGGTCCGGCCCCGGGCTCGGCCGGCGGTGCCCTGCGGACCTTGGCGGGCCGGGTGACGATGATCCCATGAGTGGACCGGTGGAGGAGGGCAGCGACGCCCGTACCGAGGACGCCGTGCGCCGCACGGAGCAGGCACTGCAGGACCCGGAGGTCGCCGAGCCGTTGCGCGAGGTCCTCCAGCACCTGGGCTCGTTCACCTTCGATCCCGTCGGCACCCTCGACGAGGACTGACGCCGTCGTGGGCGTGGGGGTCGCGGGATGCGGACGACGGTCCTGCTCGCGGCGTTCGCACTCGCGGGCGCGGCGTGCTCGCTGAGCGATCCGGGCGACGCGGCAGAGCGTCCACCGGGATCGGTGACGCTCGCCTTCGCCGGCGACGTCCACTTCGAGGGTGGCGTCGAGGCCCTGCTCGACTCGCAGGAGTCGACGATGGGACCGCTGGCCAGGTCCCTCGCCGCCGCCGACCTGTCCGTCGTGAACCTGGAGACGTCGATCACCACACGTGGTGAGCGCGCCGACAAGGAGCTCGAGGACCCGACGAACCGCTTCTGGTTCCGCGCCCCCGCCTCCGCGCTGGGCGTGCTCGAGCGCTCGGGGGTCGACATCGCCTCCGTCGCCAACAACCACGGAGCCGACTACGGGGTCCAGGGGATCCGCGACACGCTCGCCGCAGGCGAGGCCAGCGCGGTGCAGCTCGTCGGCATCGGCGAGGACGACGCGCAGGCGTTCGCCCCCCACCGTGCCACCGTTCGCGACACGACCGTCGCCGTCCATGCGGCCGACGCCTCTCCTCTCGAGAGCGAGGACCCGACGTGGTCGGCACGACCAGGGTCCGGCCCGGGGATCGCCGACGCGCGGGGCGAGGGGCTCGAGCGACTCCTCGCGGAGGTGCGTACCTCGGCCGAGCGGGACGACCTCGCGGTGGTCTACCTGCACTGGGGCGCCGAGGGCCGCGCCGACCCCACCGCCGATCAGGCCGAGCTGGCCGAGGCGCTCTCGGGTGCCGGCGCCGAGCTCCCGGCGTTCACCTCCGAGGTCCGTCGCATCGACTCCGCGACGCGCGAGCGCATGACCTCCCACGACGAGTCCGTCTGCCCGGTCTCCCTCACCTCCCTGCGCATCGTTGAGGTGCCCTACGTCGGGTTCGACGGCTTCGTGCACGACGGAGAGGTCGTCGTGCACGAGGACGTGGCGCGCGACGTCGTCAACGTCTTCGCCGCCATGTACCGCACGGGCTTCCCCCTGCAGTCGGTCCGGCTGATCGACGAGTTCGGTGGCGACGACAACCGCTCCATGGCGGCGAACAACTCCTCCGGGTACAACTGCCGACGGGTGGCCGGCAGCGACGCGTGGTCCGCGCACGCGTATGGCCGCGCCATCGACATCAACCCCGTGCAGAACCCCTACGTCCTCGACGGACGGGCCCTGCCATCGTCGTCGCAGCCGTTCGTCGACGTCGACCGGTCCGCCGGCGCCGCCTCGGACCAGGGCGTCGTCACGATCGACGGTCCGGTCGCCCGGGCCTTCGCCCGCATCGGCTGGACGTGGGGAGCGGACTTAGACGAGCCGGACTACCAGCACTTCGCCGCACCGGACCCGCGTCGCCCCTGAGACCCGTCGTGAGATCCGTCGCCTCGCCCTGGTGACCGCGACCGACACTTGGGATACTGTCGGTATCCGAGAGTCGGACGTGGCCCAGGAGGCAGGATGTCGATCCAGCAGAGCGCAGAGACCCGCGTGGCCAGCACCTTGCGATGGGGACTCGGGCACGCTCTTCCGCGCCTCGCGGTCCGCGGTTCCTCCAGGCGAGGCGACCTGCACGGTCGACTCATCGAGGCCTCGGAGGAGGACGAGACCCTCGAGCTGTTCGACCGGATCCGTGCCGAGGGTCCCCTGCACCGCTCCTCGTTCGCCTACGTGACCGCCACGCATCCCGTCGTCAAGGAGGTGCTCACCAGCCCGGACATGCGCACCGGGGTCGACTTCGCTCCTGGCGGCCCGCTGGCTCACATCAGCCGGTGGGCGTTCCGGTCGGCTCCGCTCGGACCGCTGACCCCGCCGTCGCTGCTGGTCACCGAGCCGCCGGACCACACCCGCTACCGCAAGCTGGTCACGCGCGTGTTCTCGGTCAAGGCCGTCCAGCACCTGCGCGAGCGCACCCAGCAGATCGCCGACGAGCTGCTCGACCGGCTCGACCCGAGCCGACCGGTGGACCTCGTGGACGCGTACTGCGCCCAGCTGCCGGTCACCGTCATCGCCGAGATCCTCGGGGTGCCACGGGAGGACCAGCACCGCGTGCTGCGCTTCGGGACCGGTGCAGCGCCGTCCCTGGACCTCGGCCTGTCGTGGTCGGTCTTCCGTCGCGTGGAGTCCTCGCTCACCGAGTTCGACCGGTGGCTGGAGCAGCACATCGAGGCGGTCCGGCGCGACCCCGGCGACGACCTGCTCAGCCAGCTCGTCACCGCCCACGACGACGGGGAGGTGCTCACCCACGCCGAGCTCAAGTCGACGGCCGGGCTCGTGCTGGCCGCCGGGTTCGAGACGACGGTGAACCTGCTCGGCAACGGGATCCAGCTCCTGCACGACCGGCCCGACCAGCTCGAGCTCCTGCGCGACGATCCCGGTCTCTGGCCGAACGCCGTCGACGAGGCGCTGCGACACGATCCGCCGGTGCTGCTGACCGGACGGGTCGCCGCACGCGACACCGAGATCGCCGGGCAGCAGGTGCCGAGGGGCGCGATGATCACGACGCTGCTCGCGGGGGCGAACCGCGACCCCGACGTGTTCGCCGACCCGTCCCGCTTCGACGTGACCCGCGAGAACGCCGGCGACCATGTGTCGTTCTCCTCGGGCCGGCACTACTGCCTCGGCGCGGCCCTGGCCCGCATGGAGGGCGAGGTCGGACTGCGCACGATCTTCGACCGCTTCCCCGACCTGCGCCTCGAGCCGGGCGCCGCCCGTCGACCCACGCGGATCCTGCGCGGCTTCGCGACCCTGCCCGCCACGCTGACGCCCTGACGACTCGGACCGGCGTCGACGCCGAGGGACGTCACGCAGCTCCCCGGGTAGGAGTCGAACCTACGTCGCTAGTCCTGATTCAAAGTCAGGCGGGCCCTGCCGGCAGACCAACCGGGGATCGCCTGCAGCCTACCGCGGCGGATCCGTGGGAGCCGAGACGCGCTCCAGCTGCGCGGCCAGCGACATCAGCGTGGCGTCCTCGTGGCGACGCCCGATGAGCTGCACGGCCAGCGGCAGGCCGTCATCGGTGCCCATCGGCATCGAGACGGCCGGCAGGCCGGCGTGGTTCCACTGCAGCGTGTACGGGAAGAACGCGTTCATCGCGAGCACCGTCCGCAGGCCGCTGCGACGGGAGAAGGACCCCACCTCCAGGGGCGCCGAGCTCATGACCGGTGACAGCAGGACGTCGACGCCGAGGCGCTCGTGCACGGCGTCGCCCCAGCGCTCGCCCGCGCGACGGGACGCCTCGATCGAACGGCGACCGAACGGGCGGCCGAGTCGGGCGATGCGGTGCGTGCGCGGCTCGAGCTCCTCCGGCTCGTCGGCCTGCTGCGCGACGGCGCGGATCCCGGCGAGGTAGCGGATCGTCGACAGGCGAGCGTCGCGTCCGTACGGGACGTCGACCTCGCGGATCTCGTGACCGGCGGCGCTCAGCAGCTCAGCCGCCCGGCTCATGGTCGCCCGCACCGCCGGGTCGAGCCGCTCGGCACGCAGGGCCGCCATGGCGCTGGTGGTGAACCCGATGCGCAGTCGTGCGGGCTCACGCTCGACGGCAGGCAGCAGCGGCGCGTCGAACGTCCCCACTGCGTCGAGGTAGAGCGCCGTGTCGACGACCCGCCGCGTCACGGCACCCTGCGTCGACAGCCCGAACCACCCACCGGAGCCAGGCATGGTGCCATGCGTCGGCTTGAAGCCCACGAGCCCGCAACAGGCGGCCGGGATCCGGATGGACCCGGCACCGTCGGAAGCCGTCGCGACGCCGACCGCGCCGGCGGCCACGAGCGCCGCGGACCCACCGGAGGACCCTCCGGGCGTGTGGTCGAGGTTCACGGGGTTGCGGGTGATGCCGAAGGCCCTCGACTCGGTGAACCCGTAGATCGCGAGCTCGGGGAGGGTCGTGGAGGCGACGGGGACCGCACCGGCGGCCTTCAGCACCGAGACCAGCTCACCGTCGAAGCGCGCCGGGGTGCGGAACGCCGCCGACCCCAGCGTGGTGACGCGGCCGGCGACGTCGACGTCGTTCTTGAGCGCGACCGGGACGCCGAGGAGCGGTCCGTCCTCGCCTCGCGAGCGTCGCTCGTCGGCCTCCGTCGCGGCGTCGAAGGCCTCGTCGACCAGGCGCGCGACCACGGCGTTGACCCGGGCGTCCTCACGCTCCAGGGCGGCGAGGGTCGCGATCGCGAGGTCGCGCGCGCTCACGTCGCCGGCACGCATCGCTTCCAGCTGGGCGCTCGGACCGGCGGCCACCAGCGTCTGCTCGTCCACTCGCCAGAGCCTAGGTCACGGCGAGGGTCTGCGTGAGGTGAGCAACAATCTCGACATCAAGAATCTTGACCACCTACCCTGGGAGGGTGGCACCGGACGAGGTCGACGCGATCGTCGAGGCGTGGCAGCGCGAGCTGCCCGACGTGGACCTGTCCCCCATGCAGGTGCTCAGCCGCATCAGCCGGCTCGCCCGCCACCTCGACCGTGCTCGCAAGGCCGCGTTCGCCGCGCACGACGTCGAGCCGTGGGAGTTCGACGTCCTCTCGGCCCTGCGTCGATCCGGAGCGCCCTACCGCCTCTCCCCCGGGCGACTCGTCGCCGAGACGATGGTGACCAGCGGCACCATGACCAACCGGGTCGACCGGCTCGTCGACCGCGGGCTCGTCGAGCGCTCGGCCGACCCCGCCGACCGCCGCGGTGTCCTCGTCAGCCTGACGGAGGCCGGCCGGCGGGTCGTCGACGCCGCGCTCGAGGAGCTGCTCGGCCACGAGCGCGCCATCCTCGCCGCCCTGCCGTCGGACGAGGCGGCGCGACTCGCCGACACGCTGCGCACGCTCGCGCGCAGTGTCTGAGCGAAGGGTCTGAGCGAAGGGTCTGAACGGACGCTCCGGACCCAGCGCAGACCGGCGACTGGACCGGCGACTGGGCCGGACGACTGGGCCGGGAGCCGGCTCAGTGCTGGCGGACGCGGCGTCCGGCGATGGTGCTCGGCGTCAGCACCAGGAAGACCTCGCGCGGACCGGGCGCCCACGGCGCGGGACGACCCGCCTCGCGGAGCTCCTCGACGAGGTCGGCGTCGGTGACCTCGCCGATCGAACCGGTGACGGTCACGCTCCACGCGAGCTGGAACAGGTCCTGGACGTGATCGGTCTGCAGCGCCACCCGGTCGTGCCCGCCTGCCAGGGTGCCGATCACCGAGTCCGTCGACGTGCGCACGAACACCCGACGATCGCGCACCGCCATGTTGACGGGCAGCAGCTGCTGGTCCCCGTCCGCGTCGACGAAGGCGAGGCGCCCGACCGAGCGGATGGCGAGCAGCTCCCAGCACTCCTGCTCGTCGAGGTGGGTCAGTCGTCCGTCGTTCGTCCCGGTCATGGAGCCTCCCGTCGTCATCATGTCACCGACGCGAGGTCACCGGCGCGGGGTCACCGGCGCGGGGTCACCGACCCGGGGTCCGGCGTCGAGCACCAGGTACCGTGCCCGCCATGAAGGCACTCCTCGCACCCGCCACGGCACTGCTCCTGCTGACCGCCTGCACGGCCGACGTCGAGGACCCCGCCGACGAGGGCACGACCACCCAGCCGCCGGGCGAGCAGACCGGGACCGCACCCGCCACCGTCCCGGGTGGGGACGGCGAGGGCGACGTGGAGCTCACGATCGCCGGACAGGAGCTGTCCGGGGACGACTGGCTCATCTCCTGCGGCGAGCTCGACGGCGCCCTGACGTTCATCGGGACCGCGCAGCCGCTGCAGACCGTGCAGCTGACGGCCGACCCGTCGGGCCCCGTCCAGATCCTGACCGTCAGCGGGGAGGACTTCGGACCGTACTCCAGCGACGTGCTCGGCACGGGGACCGTGACCGCCGAGGTCACCGAGTCCGGCTTCGTGCTCTCCGGCGAGTTCGAGCAGGGCGGCGAGGTCGACGGGACCCTGACCTGCCCCGCCTGAGTCCGGCTCGAGAGGGCGTCGGCCTCAGTCGAGCCCCTCGCTGAGCAGGAGCCACTGCTCCTCCAGCTCCTCGCGCTCGCGGGCGACGTCGGCGTGCTCCCGCGCGAGCGGTGCCAGCGCTGCGGCGTCGGTCGCCGACTGCACCATCTGCTCGGCCAGCTCGGTCTCGCGCAGCGACAACCGCTCGATCCTGCGCTCGAGTCGCGCCGCCTCCTTGCGGGCCTGGCGCGACTCGGCAGCGGAGGAACGCGCGGGACCGCGAGCCGGTCCGGGGTCCGTGGCCGGCGACGGCCGCGACGGCGCCGAGGTCTCGTCCCGAGCGAGTCGCAGGTACTCGTCGACCCCGCCGGGCAGGTGCCGGAACCGACCGTCGACGATCGCGTACTGCTGGTCGGTGACGCGCTCCAGCAGGTACCTGTCGTGCGAGACCACCAGGAGCGTCCCCGGCCACGTGTCGAGCAGGTCCTCCATCGCGGCGAGCATGTCGGTGTCGAGGTCGTTCGTCGGCTCGTCGAGGATCAGGACGTTGGGCTCCTGCAGCAGGATGAGCAACAGCTGCAGGCGCCGTCGCTGGCCACCGGACAGGTCGCGGACGGGGGTCGAGAGCTGTGCGCTGGTGAACCCGAGCCGCTCGAGCAGCTGTCCGGGCGTCTGCTCCTTGCCGCCCGCGACGTACGACCGCCGCTCGCGCCCCACGACGTCGCTCACCCGGTCGTCGGCGACGTCGTCGAGCTCGGAGAGCGACTGCGAGAGCGTCGCCACCTGCACCGTGGTGCCGCGCTTGACGCGACCTGCCGAGGGCCGGACGTCGCCGGTGACGAGTCCGAGGAGGGTGCTCTTGCCCGCTCCGTTCACGCCGAGGATGCCGGCACGCTCCCCCGGGGCGACACGCCACTCCACGTCGCGCAGGACCGTGCGGTCGCCGAAGCGCACCGAGACGTCGAGCAGGTCGACGACGTCCTTGCCCAGCCGAGCCGTCGCGAGCTGCTGGAGCTGGACCGCGTCGCGGACGGGCGGCTCGCTCTCGATGAGCTGGTTGGCCGCGTCGATGCGGAACTTCGGCTTGGACGTGCGCGCCGGCGCACCCCGGCGCAGCCACGCCAGCTCCTTGCGCATGAGGTTCTGTCGACGCTTCTCCGTGGCGGCCGCCTGGCGGTCGCGCTCCACGCGCTGCAGCACGTAGGCCGCGTACCCACCGTCGAAGGCCTCGACGACACCGTCGTGCACCTCCCACGTCCGGGTGCAGACCGCGTCGAGGAACCAGCGGTCGTGGGTCACGACCGCCAGGGCGCCGAGCGGGCTCCGCACCAGGTGCTCGGCGAGCCAGGTGACGCCCTCGATGTCGAGGTGGTTGGTGGGTTCGTCCAGGAAGAGCACGTCGTGGTCACCCACCATGACCTGCGCGAGCGCCACCCGCCGGCGCTGGCCGCCGCTGAGGTCGCCGATCACGGCGTCGTCCTCGACGTCGTGCAGCAGACCACCGACGACGTCGCGGATGCGCGGGTCGCCGGCCCACTCGTGCTCGGCGCGCTCGCCCACGACGACCCGGCGGACCCTGTCGCCGGGCGCCAGGCTGTCGCGCTGCTCCAGGAAGCCGACGCGCAGGTCCCGCCGCCACGTGACCCGGCCGTCGTCGGGCTCCTGGTGCCGGGCGAGGACACGCATCAGCGTCGACTTGCCGTCACCGTTGCGTCCGACGATCCCGAGGCGGTCACCCTCGGCCAGGCCCAGCGTCACGCCGTCGAGCACGTCCTTGGTCGGGAACGACAGACGGAGGTTCTCCGCGCCGATGAGCGGGCGCACCGAACCGCTGGGAGCCGAGGTCACGGTCAGATCGTACGGACGCCGGGCACGGGACCACGCGCCTGCACGACGTCGGAGCACAGACCCGTCCCGGCGAGCGCCGTGGCGATGTCCGTGGCGTGCGGCTCGTCCTCGGCCAGGAACAGGCACGTGGGACCGGACCCGGAGACGATCGCACCGAGCGCACCGACCTCCGCACCCATGTCCAGGGTGTCCTGCAGCTCGGGCCGCAGCGAGAGCGCCGCCTCGGCGAGGTCGTTGGACAGCGCGGCGCCGAGCTGCTCGGGGTCACCCGAGCGCATCGCGGCCATCAGGGTGTCGGGCACGACGGGCTCGGGGAGCCGCCGGCTCGCCGTCAGCCGGTCGAACTCCGCGTACACGGCGGCGGTGGACAGTCCCTCGTGGGCGACGGCCACCACCCAGTGGTAGGACCCGCGAGCGAGCACCGGTGTCACCCGCTCACCGCGTCCGGCGCCGACGGCGTTGCCGCCGTGCAGCAGGAACGGGACGTCGCTGCCGAGCTGCGCCGCGAGGGGCTCGAGCTCCGCACGCGTCAGGCCGGTGCCCCACAGCTCGTTGCAGGCGACGAGGGCCGCGGCCGCGTCCGACGAGCCTCCGGCCATGCCCCCGGCGACGGGGATCTCCTTGCGGATGGCGAGGGCCACGCCTGCCGAGACGCCCGTGTGCTCCTGCAGCAGCAGTGCCGCCCGGACGGCGATGTTGTCGATGCCGACGGGGACGTCGGGGTGCTCCTCGGCGAGCGAGTGGGTCACGACCGAGAACTCGTCGGGCGCCTGGAGGGTCGCGCGGACCTCGTCGTACAGGTCGATCGCCTGGTAGACCGTGGCGAGCGGGTGGAAGCCGTCGCGTCGCACCGGACCGACCCCGAGACAGAGGTTGATCTTGGCCGGAGATCGGACGGCGACGGAGGGCACCGCTCCAACCTAACGGCGATGCCGACCGAGCACAGGACGGGTCACCTCGCGACGGAGGGCAGCGCCTGCGCGATCCGCGCGAACGCCGCGACGTCGAGCTGCTCGCCGCGCGTCGTCGGGTCGACGCCCGCGAGCTCCAGCACCTGCGACGCCGCAGCCGAGGAGCCCGCGAGTCCCGCGAGTGCCGACCGCAGCATCTTGCGGCGCTGCGCGAAGGCGGCGTCGATCACCGCGAACGTTCGACGGCGCAGGTCGTCGTCGCCGGGCTCGGCCCGCCGCACCAGCGAGACGAGGGCGGAGTCGACGTTGGGCGCCGGCCAGAACACCGTGCGCCCGATCGAACCGGCCAGGGACACCTCGGCGTACCACGCGGCCTTGACGCTCGGGACGCCGTACGTCCGCGACCCCGGCGGTGCGGCCAGGCGGTGGGCCACCTCGGCCTGCACCATGACCAGCACCCGCTCGATCGTCGCGAACCGCTCGAGGAAGGTCAGCAGGACCGGCACGGAGACGTTGTAGGGCAGGTTCGCCACGAGGATCGTCGGAGGCGGACCTGGGAGGTCGCGCACCGTCAGCGCGTCGGCGTGCACCAGCCGGAAGCGCTCGACGTGGCCGGGAGCCCGGTCGGCGACGGTCGCCGGGAGCCACTCGGCGAGCGTGTCGTCGACCTCGACGGCCGTCACGGATCGCGCCGCCTCGAGCAGCGCCAGCGTCAACGACCCCAGTCCGGGACCGACCTCGACCACGACGTCGTCGGGTCGCACGTCCGCGGTGCGCACGATGCGGCGGACCGTGTTCGCGTCGACGACGAAGTTCTGGCCGCGCTGCTTGGTCGGGCGCAGCCCGATCCGGCCGGCCAGGGCACGGACGTCGGCCGCGCCCAACAGGCTCACCGGATCGCTCACGCGGACCATCGTCCCGCACCCCGGGCACGCCTCGGCCCGGGCCCCCTGGTGGGGACCCGGGCCGGAGACGGGCCGGTCAGCGCAGGCCGAGCTTGGCCGAGCAGGCGGGCCACTGGCCCCAGCCGGCGCGCTCCTGCAGCATCTGCGCGTACTTGATCTGCACCTCACGGGGCTGCTCGTGCGGCAGGCCCGGGGCGCCGAGGCTGCTCCACGTCTGCGCGCTGAACTGCACGCCGCCGTAGTAGCCGTTGCCGGTGTTGGCGGCCCAGTTGCCGCCGGACTCGCACTGCGCCAGGCGGTCCCAGACGCTGCCGTCGGCGACCGAGGGTGCGGACTCCGCGGCGGCTGCGGCCGGCGCGGTGCCCCGGCGCACGATGCGGGCCTCGCTCTTCTGGACGGTGTCGGAGACGATCACCAGGCGGTGGGTCTCCTTGCCGTCGACCTTCGTGACCAGAGCGGTCTGCTTGACGATGCCCGGCCTGCCCTCCTCGATGACCTCGGTCTCGCCCTCGGGCAGGGAGTCGTCGTCGCGGTACTCGACCTTGGGCTTGGTCTGCAACTCGTCCTCGTCGTGGACGTACTCGACGTTCTTGACGCGGATGGTCTGGCCCTCGGAGACCCAGGCGTGGTGGCCGCCGTCGATCCGGTCGCCCTCGCCGAGGGTGATGCCGGCCTCCTCGACGACCTGCGCGGCCGTGGGGGCCTCGGTGGTGAGGGTGGTGGTGTCGTCGCCGGAGACGACCTTGACCTTCTTCGGGTGGCTGACGACGACCGCGTCGCCGGCGTCGGCGAGCAGCTCGTCCTCGCTGCCGGAGACGTACGCGTCGGCGCCGGGCTCGATGCCTGCGGCCTCGAGCGCCTCCCCGACCGTGGCGGCCGGGATGGTCTCGCGGGTGACCTCGCCGTCGACGGCGAAGGTGATCGCCTTGTCGTAGCGGACGGCGATGGTGTCGCCGTCGGAGACCGGCTCGGTGGGCTCGGCGCTGACCGCGTCGGCCGCCTCGACGTCCACGTCACGGGACTCCAGGATCGAGCCGACCGAGCCGCCGAACGTGCGAACGGTCTCGGTCTCGCCGTCGACGTCGACGGTGACGGTCTTGCTGAACGCGCCGTAGGCGGCGACGCCGCTGCCGAGGACCATCAGGACGGCCAGGTTGAGCGCGATGACGAGCTTGCGACTGATGCGGCCGGAGGCGTCCACGGGGGCGCTGCCGGCGGAATGTCGGGGGTGGTGCACGAAGGACCTCGTGGGTCGGGGACACGGGACAACGCTCCACCATGGAGGCAGGCCGTGGGTCAGGTCAAGGGGCCGGTTCCCAAGAACCTCCGAAGGCCCGGTCGGTGTTTGCCTCGATGTGCTGACACAGCTCGGTCAGCGAAATCCCCAGGAAATCAGCCATGAATCGCACCGTGTGCGGGACGAGGAAGGACGCGTTCGGCTTCCCGCGGTGCGGCATCGGTGTGAGAAAGGGCGCATCGGTCTCGACGAGGATCCTGTCGAGGGGCGTGACGGCGAGGGCCTCGCGCAGCGGCTCGGCGTTCTTGAACGTGACCGTTCCGGCGAAGGAGAGGTGGGCGCCGCGCTCCAGGCACTCGCGCGCGAAGCCCGCGTCGCCGGAGAAGCAGTGCAGGACGGTCCGCTCGGGCACACCCTCGTCGTCCAGCAGGCGCAGGACGTCGTCGTGGGCGTCGCGGTCGTGGATGACGAGGGTGCGGTCGTGACGGTGCGCCATCCGGATGTGCTCACTGAAGCTGTGGTGCTGCGCCTCCCGACCGTCCGGGCCGGTGCGGAAGTAGTCGAGGCCCGTCTCGCCGATCGCACGGACGTGCTCGGACCGGGCGAGCGTCTCGATGTCGGCGAGTGCCGACTCCAGGGTCCCGGCCTCGGCGAGTCCGGGCGCCTCGTTGGGGTGCAGCGCGACGGCGGCGACGATCGAGGGGTGCTCGGCGGCCGTCCGCTCGGCCCAGCGCGAACCCTCCACGTCGCACCCGACCTGGACGATGCGCGTCACGCCGACCGCAGCCGCTCGCGCGATCGCGTCGTCGACGTCGATGAGCAGGCCCCCACGGATCCGGTGGTCCAGGTGGCAGTGGTTGTCGACCACGGGCGACGGCAGCGGCTCCGGTGCCTCCGGCCACGGCCACTCGGCCCCGATAGCCGGTTCCTCTGGCGTCGAGGCGTCAGGCATCGGCGTCCTCGATGCGCGGGAACAGGCTGGGGACCTTGGTGATCGTCGAGCCCGGCGGCAGCTGGCCCCACGTGGCGACGTCGCCGACGCGCTGGTCGGCCAGGGCGCCGAGGCTCGGCTCGGCACCCAGGGACTCCCACAGGGACGCGCACGCCTTGGGCATGACGGGATTCAGCAGCACGGCGAGCACCCGCAGACCCTCGGCGGCGGTGGCCAGGATCGTCGCGAGACGCTGGGCGGCCCGCTCGTCGGCGTCGGCGCTCTTCGCGACGGTCCACGGCGCCTGCTCGGTCAGGTAGAGGTTGAGTCCGTCGACGATGCGCCACACCTGCGCCATCGCCTCCTGCGGCGCGAGCGCGTCGATCGCGGCGTCCGCGGCAGCGACAGCCTCGGCGACGAGCCCCTGCAGGGCCTGCTCGGCGTCGCTCAGGGCGCCGGCGGCCGGGAGCTCGCCGCCGAAGTACTTGCCGATCATCGCCGCCGTGCGCGAGGCCAGGTTGCCGAAGCCGTTGGCGAGCTCGGCGTGGTAGCGGGCCCGGATGTCCTCCCACGAGATGGAGCCGTCGGCGCCGAAGGTCAGGGCCCGGGTGAAGTAGTAGCGGTAGGCGTCGGAGCCGAAGACGCCCGTGATCTCGTCCGGACGGATGCCGTTCGCCTTGGACTTGGACATCTTCTGCCCTCCCACGAGCAGCCAGCCGTGGGCGAAGACGCGGTGCGGGACCGGGCGACCGGCCGCCATCAGCATCGCCGGCCAGATGACGGCGTGGAAGCGGGCGATGTCCTTGCCGACGATGTGCACGTCGGCCGGCCACAGCCGCTCGAACTGCTCCTCGTCGACGCCGTAGCCGGCGGCCGTGACGTAGTTCAGCAGCGCCTCGATCCACACGTACATGACGTGGCTCTCGTCCCACGGGACGGGGATGCCCCAGTCGAACGTGGAGCGGCTGATGGAGAGGTCCTTCAGGCCGCGCTCCACGAAGGAGACGATCTCGTTGCGCGCGGACGCGGGCTGGATGAAGTCGGGACGCTCGCGGTAGAGCTCGAGCAGGCGGTCGGCGTAGCGGCTCAGCGGAAAGAAGTAGTTCTCCTCGGTCACCCACTCCAGCCGGGACCCGTCGAGGGCGGAGACCTTGTGCCCCTCGTCGTCGCCCTCGCCGTCGAGGACGTCGTCCTCACCCACGAACTCCTCCGACCCCACGGAGTACCAGCCGGAGAACGAGCCCTTGTAGACCTCTCCGCGCTCGTTCAGGTCGGTCCAGAAGGCCTGGGCGCCGACCTCGTGGCGGGCGTCGGTGGTGCGGATGAAGTCGTCGTTGGCGATGTCGAGCGTCTGCAGCATGGGCCGCCACTCGCTCTCCACGAGCCGGTCGGTCCACTCCTTGGGCGTGACGCCGTTCTGCTGCGCCTTGCGCAGCACCTTCTGGCCGTGCTCGTCGGTGCCGGTCAGGTACCAGACGTCCTCGCCGCGCTGGCGATGCCACCGGGTGAGGACGTCGCCCATGACGGTCGTGTACCCGTGCCCGATGTGGGGCGCGTCGTTGACGTAGAAGATGGGCGTGGTGACGTAGAAGGACACCCCCTGATCCTAGTGACGACGCCGGCACCCCGATCGGTGCCTCTGCAACCGATTGCGTCGGGCGTCGGCCGGATCGGTGCCTCACCAACCGTCTGGAGGGTCGTTCGGTTGCTCAAGCACCGACCAGCCAGGTACGGCCGGGGGGGGCGGCTGATCGGTGCCTCTGCAACCGATTGGCCGGCTGGGGCGTGGATCGGTGCCTGCCCAACCGTCTGAGTGCCCGGTCGGTTGCTCAGGCACCGATTGGCAGGTGCCGTGGTAGACGCGTCCTGCTCAGGAGTGCGCAGCCTCGTAGACGACGCGCTTGCGCAGACCGGTCTCGGCGACGACCTGGGCGATGGCGTCCTTGCGGCTCGCACCCTCGGCCTCCACCGCCCGGACCCTGGCACGGATGGCGTCGGCGTCGAGCTCGACGGCGGGGTCCTCGGCCCCCGCGACGACGAGCGTCACCTCGCCCCGGACGCCGTGCTCCTGCGCATCGACCCAGTCGACCAGTGCGGCGAGCCCGTCGCGGACGACCTCCTCGTACGTCTTGGTGAGCTCGCGACACAGTGCTGCCGGTCGGTCGTGACCGAGGACCTGCGCCATCGCCGCCAACGTCGTCCGGGTGCGGTGGGGCGACTCGAAGAACACCATGGTGCGACGTTCGTCGGCGAGCGACTGCAGGGCCCGCAACCGTTCGCCCTGCTTGCGGGGGACGAACCCCTCGAAGGTGAACCGGTCGACCGGCAGCCCGGACAGGGCGAGGGCGGTGAGCACCGCGGAGGGTCCCGGCACGGCCGTCACGACGACCCCGGCAGCGAGGGCGGCGTCGACCAGCCGGTAACCGGGGTCGGAGACGCTCGGCATCCCGGCGTCGGTCACGAGCAGCACGTCGTCGCCGTCGACCAGCGCAGCGACGAGCTCGGGAGTGCGCTCGCGCTCGTTGCCCTCGAAGTAGGACACGATCCGGCCGGTGACCTGGACGTCGAGGTCGGCGGCGAGGCGCTTGAGCCGCCGGGTGTCCTCCGCCGCCACGACGGGCGCCGAGCCGAGCAGCTCGCGCAAGCGGGGCGAGGCGTCGTCCGCCCGCCCGATCGGGGTCCCGGCGAGGATGAGCACCCGGCCATCGTCGCACCCGCACGGAGACTCCTGATCGGTGCCTGAGCAACCGAAAGAGCCGGAGGTCTCCCGATCGGTGCTCGAGCAACCCGATGACGGCCCAGAACGTTGCGCAAGCACCGATCACCGCTCCCTGTCCACAGACCGCCCCTCGTCTGGACGCCATCCCCAGGTGACGAACGCAGCACTTCACGTTCGACGGCAGAGCCGATGCGATGAGGCATGCGCACTCCACGAGCCATTCCGGATGAGCTGCTGACAGGGCCGTTCCATCGTCGTCGAGCTCTGGAGCTCGGCGTGACCTCGCGCATGCTGCAGCACCCGCGATTCGTCCCCGTCCTCCCGTCGGTCTACCGCCACGAGACACACGAGCTGACGCCCCCCGACTGGGTCCGTGCGGCCGAGCTCACGCTGCCGCCGGACGCCGTCGTCAGCCACCAGACCCGCTTCGTCCGGCTCGGTCTGGTGCAGGGGGACCTCTTCCCGCTGCACTTCACGGTCGGACGCGACCTCCACCTGCCGGACCTTCCGCGCATCTTCCTGCATCGCACGCTGCGCATGCCGCGATGCACCGACGCAGGAGTCCAGCTCGCCACCGCTCTCATCGGCACGGCGGCCGAGCTGCCACTCATCGACGTCGTGTGCGCTGGCGACTGGTTGCTCCATCGTGGCCTGCTGCGCCTCGACAGCCTCCGCCGGACGCTGGTCCTGGAGCACTGGCGGCCCGGAGCACCGGCGGCTCGACAGGCCGCCGACCTGTTGCGTTCTTGCTCTCGCAGCCCGATGGAGTCCCAGGTGCGATGCCTGCTCGTCGCCGCCGGTCTGCCGGAGCCCGAGTCGAACGCCGACGTGGTGGATGCCGACGGGCAGTTCCTGGCGTGCGCCGACCTCTACTACCGGTGGCTTCGACTCCTCATCGAGTACGAGGGGCGACAGCATGCCCTCGACGCGGCACAGTTCCAGCGCGACATCCTCCGGTACGCCCGCTTGCGCGATCAGGGGTACGCATACGTGCAGGTGACCCAGGCGATGGCGGCGTCGCCTCGGGTTCTCGTCGAGACGATCCACCGATCGATGAGAGCTGCCGGCTACGACGGGCCGGCGCCACGGTTCGGATCCGCATGGGCCGCCATGCTGACCGCCCCTGCTCCCTGGCAGCACCACCCTCGACGCTCTCGAGGTGCCGCTTGAGGGCTCGGGGAAGGCGCCCACCAGAAGGTGCCTCAGGAACCTGAAGACCGCCGAGACGGTTGTCCAGGCACCGATCAGGCTCGTCCGCCCCCATTCGGTTGCGCAGGCACCGATCAGCGGATCCGTCGCCGGGGCGGGTGGCAGGATGGCGCCGTGACGGCGAGTCGGCGGGCGTGGGGGTGGATCGCACCGGGAGCGGTCGCCGTCGTCGCCCTCGTCCTGCGCGTGTGGGACCTCGGGCACCCGCGACGGCTCATGTTCGACGAGACGTACTACGCCAAGGACGCCTGGTCGCTGCTCGGTGCCGGGTACGTCCGCGAGTTCGTCGAGGACGCCAACGAGCGGATCGAGCGCGGCGACCTCACCGGTCTCATGGAGGCGACGCCCGCGCAGATCGCCCACCCCGAGGTCGGCAAGTGGATGATCGCGGCGGGCCAACAGGTGTTCGGGATGACGCCGTTCGGGTGGCGTATCGCTGCCGCGGTCGTCGGCGCCCTCACGGTGCTGGTCCTCGCCCGGATGGTCCTGCGCCTGACCGACTCGATCCTCGTCGCCACGCTCGGCGGTGCCCTGCTGACGTTCGACGGACTGCACCTCGTGCTGTCCCGCAGCGCCCTGCTCGACGTGTTCCTCACCTTCTGGGTGGTGTGCGCGGTCGCCTGCCTCGTCGCCGACCGCGACTGGATCACGCGACGCCTTCCGGCGTACCGCGCGCTCCGTCCGTGGCAGCTCGCTGCGGGCGTCTGCTTCGGCTTGGCCTGCGGCACCAAGTGGAGTGGCCTGTACGTCCTCGCGGCGTTCGGCGTGCTCGTCGTGGCCTGGGAGGTCCTCGTCCGACGCCGGCTCCGACGCGCGTCCGGACGTGGCGACACCGTGGTCCTGACGACCCTGCGGGTCGGCGTCCCGGCCTTCGCCTCGCTCGTGCTGGTCGCCCTCGTCGTCTACGTGCTGTCGTGGTCCGGCGTCCTGTGGCACCACGAGCTCTACGCCCAACGGTTCGGAGCGGGCGAGGAGCCGTGGGGCGACTGGGTCGCCGAGCCGAGCAGCGGTCCGCTCGGCTCCACGCTCGACGCCCTGCGGACCCTGTGGCACTACCACGTGCTGACGTGGGAGTTCCACACCGGCGACTACCTCGCGGAGGCCACCCACCCCTACTCCTCGCACCCGTGGGGCTGGCTCGTCCTCGAACGCCCGGTGGCCTTCGACGCGGTCAACGACGTGGCGGCCGCCGAGTGCGGCGCCGCCGCGGACTCCTCCTGCCTGCGCGTGGTCCTGGGGCTCGGCAACCCGGTCGTCTGGTGGACGGGCGTCCTCGCGCTGCTCGCCGCTCCCCTGCTCTGGTGGTGGACGCGCGACGCGCGGTGGAGCATCCCCCTGGTGGCCGTCGCCGCGTCCTGGGTGCCGTGGTTCATCGGTACCGGTCGCCCGATCTTCCAGTTCTACGCCGTGGTCGTCCTGCCGTTCGTGATCGTCGCCGTCTGTCTGGTGATCGACGAGGCGAGCCGGCGCGCCCGGTCGCCGCGCGCCCGCTACGCCGTCTGGAGCCTCACCGGGATCCTCGTCGTGCTGACGGTCGCGGCGTTCGCGTGGTTCCACCCCGTCCTGACCGGCGAGCTCCTGAGCCGCGAGGACTGGATGGCGCGCATGTGGTGGCCCACCTGGATCTGAGTGCTAGCCGGTGGTCTTGCCGGCCAGCGCCAGCCGAAGGATCCAGGCGATGTCGTCGGCAGCCTGTGCTGCCGGCTTCGACGGTCGGGTGATGAACGACAGCACGAGCCGCACGACGACCTCGACCGCCACCTCGAGCTCGGCGTCGTCGAACGGCAGGGGCGAGAAGTTCTCCACCAGTGCCTCCTTGACGACGACCGAGGCGACCTCGACGATCTCGCCGGACTCGGTGGTGAGGATCGCGAGGAGGTCGCCGTCCTGCTCCCCGGGCACCGACGTGACGATCGTGCGCACGATGACGCTCTGCTCGCCGAGCTGGAGCACGCCCTCGCACGCGGACCGGACCGCGGCGACGAGGTCGGGCTCGGCGGCGACGCGTTCGCGGACGAGGTCGAGGAATCGGCCGAGCTCGCGCAGGGCGAGGTCCTGCGCCAGCGCGTGCTTCGTGCCGAGCTCGTTGTGGACCGTCTGCCGGCTCACCCCGGCCAGACGCGCGATGCGGGCCATCGTGATCGACGCCCAGCCGTCGGTCTCGACGAGGTGCTGAGCCGCGTCCAGGAGACGGTCGCGGGTCGAGGGCACGACCGAACGGTACTCCAGCGCCACGACTCAGCCCTGCACGGCGGCCAGCGCCTCGGCGAGGTCCGTGCCGTCGTCGGCGAGGACCTCGGGCTGCGGACGCGCCCGGTCGGCGATCCAGGCGCGGGCGGTGCGGATCTCGCGGGGCCGGCCGACACCGACCGCCGCCCGCAGGACGCCGTCAGCGAGGAAGAAGGCGGTGAAGTCGTCGTCCGCGAGCGCTCCGCGCACGACCATGTCGTGCTCACCCTGCGGCCACCCCGTGACCTGGATGGTGTGTCCGTACTGGTCGGACCAGGCCCAGGGCACCTCGTGGAAGCCCGGAGCGTCTCCGGCGACCGCACGGCCGACCGCGGTCCCGTGGTTCTGCGCGTTCTGCCAGTGCTCGACGCGGTGGTCCGCGCCCAGGACGTGGTTGGGCATGCGAGCGACGTCGCCGGCGGCCCAGAGGCCGTCGACGTCGGTGCGTCCGGTGGCGTCGACGACGATCCCCCCACCCTGCGACGCGGGTGCGACGGTGGCGCCGGCGTCCCGGGCGAGCTCGACGTTCGGCTCCATGCCGACGGCGAGCACGACGCAGGTGCCGCGGAAGGTCCTGCCGTCGTCGGCGGTCACCAGGACATCGTCGGCGTCATCGGCGATCGCGACGACGCGCACACCGGTGTGCAGGTCGGTGCCGGCCCGTTCGTGCAGGCTGCTGCACCAGCGCCCCAGCTCCGGCGGCAGCACACGCGGCATGGGCAGGGAGTCGGTCTCCAGGACCGTGGCGGCGGCACCGGCGGCGCGGGCGTTCGCGGCGATCTCCGAGCCGATGAGTCCGGCACCGACGACCACCACGTGGGCGTCGGGCGCCAGCACGCCGCGCAGCGCGGCGGCGTCGCCGACCTCGCGCAGGGTGTGCACCCGAGTGGACTCGGAGGCGATGGTGCGAGGACGACCGCCGGTGGCGAGCACCAGGTCGGAGTACTCCCACTGGTCTCCGCCGACGGCGTGGACCTGTCGGGCCTGCGGGTCGACGCGCTCGACGCGGGTGCCGACGTGCAGGTCGACACTCTGGTCGTCGTACCACTGCGGCTTCTTGATGCGGATGTCGTCGGCGGTCTTGTCCCCGCGGACGACCTCCTTGGAGACCGGGGGCCTGCGGTAGGGCAGCTCGTCCTCGGCCCCGAGCAGGACGATCTCGCCCTCGTAGCCGGCGGCGCGGGCACCCGCGGCGACGCTGACGCCGGCGATGCCGGCCCCCACGACGACGAGCCGTTCGATCACCGGCTCAGACCTCGACCATCGTGAAGTCGGCCTTGGCCGCTCCGCAGTCGGGGCAGGTCCAGTCGTCGGGGATGTCCTCCCACTTCGTGCCGGGCGGGAAGCCCTCCTCCTCCCAGCCCTGCGCCTCGTCGTACACGAAACCGCACTGCTGGCACTCCCACGTCTTCACTGTGCTTCCTTCCCGCCCAGGGCCGGGGACCCCGGCCGGAGATCCGCCTGGCCCGAGGCCGCCATGCGGGTCTCCGCGCTGATGATGTTGCCGTCCTGGTCGTTGCCGGTGAACTCCTCGGCCGGCACGAAGTCGACCTGCTCGCGCACGCCGCAGTCCGGGCACGTCCAGTCCGGGTCGATGTCGGCGAAGGGCGTGCCGGGCGGCCAGCCCTCGCGGGGGTCGCCCTTGTCCTCGGCGTAGACGTACTCGCAGTTGGGGCAGATGTACTCGGCCATCAGGCGACCTCCTTGCTCGTCCCGGTGCTCGAGACGGTGCTGGCACCGTACGACGCGAGGTACTTCCTCGCCGTCCGGGGATGGAGGTTGGCGCGCTCGACGTCGCCGTCGTAGTGGGCGAGGACGCGCTCGTCCATGACCGAGCGCCAGATCTGCGGCACCCAGGACAGCACGATCATCCCGGCGTACCCGGTGGGCAGGACCGGCGCCTCCTTGAAGTCGCGCAGCGCCTGGTAGCGACGGGTGGGGTTGGCGTGGTGGTCGCTGTGGCGCTGCAGGTGGTAGAGCAGCACGTTGGTGCCGATGTTGTTGCTGTTCCAGCTGTGCGAGGGGTTGACCCGCTCGTACCGGCCGGACTCCAGCTTCTGGCGCTTCATGCCGTAGTGCTCGAGGTAGTTGACGCTCTCGAGCAGCCAGATGCCGAGGACGGCCTGGATGACGAGGTAGGGGAAGATCTGCCAGCCGAAGGCGATCATGACGCCGCCCCACAGCACGACGCTGAAGGCCCACGCGTTGATGACGTCGTTCTTCAGGCTGTACGGGCTCTTGCCGAGGCGGGCGAAGCGCTTCTTCTCCAGCGACCAGGCGCTCTTGAGGCTGCCCCAGACGGTGCGGGGCATGAACTCCCAGACGGTCTCGCCGAGGCGGGCGCTCGCGGGATCCTCGGGGGTGGCGACGCGCACGTGGTGGCCGCGGTTGTGCTCGATGTAGAAGTGGCCGTAGAAGGTCTGGGCGAGGGCGATGCGGGCGAACCAGCGCTCGTGCTCCTCCTTCTTGTGACCGAGCTCGTGGGCGGTGTTGATGCCGATGCCGGCGACCATGCCCAGGCCGGTGGCCAGGCCGATCTTCTCGATGACGCTGAGCGGGTCGGCGATGCCGGGCATCGTGCCGCCCCCGAGCAGGTAGGCACCCCAGATGAACCCGGCGAGCTGCGCGGGGATGAAGGCGTAGGTGACCCAGCGGTAGTAGCGGTCCTCCTCGAGGGCCTCGATGAGCTCGTCCGGCGGGTTGTTGCGGTCGAGGCCGGCGATCATGTCGGCGACGGGGATGACGGCGAACACGAAGAAGGGTCCGAAGAACCACCACACGCTCCATCCGGTGGCAGCGTAGGCGCCCCACATCACGGCCGGGATCAACGGGATGATCGCTCCCATGATCCACAGGTAGCGCTTGTGGTCGGTCCACTCGACGGTCCTGCCGTCGACGGTCGCCTGGACGGTCATGTCTCCTCCTGGGGTCGGGCAGTGGCGCGGGTCACTTGACAACACAATAGGTAGTGTCAAGTGACTTGACAACCCCTCGAAGGATGTCAAGTGACCCAGGTCATGCCCGAGGCCCCTGGGCGCCTGACGAGCCGCCCCCCTCCGAGGAGGGGGACGGCCCGCTGAGGCCCGGGCCACGGCCACAGGGAGCGCGGACCCGGGGTTCGGTCGACCCGCCGAGTCGGGCCGAGGTCTTCAGTTGGAGGTCAGTTGATGGCGTACGCGTAGACGACGGCAGGCCCCATCACGATCGCGAAGAGCACGGGCAGGATGCAGGTCATCAGCGGGATCAAGATCTTCACCGGCACCTGCTGCGCCTTCGCCTCGGCCCGCATGCGCCGGCCGAGGCGCATCTCCTTGGCCTGGCTGCGCACCACCGACGCGATCGACACGCCGAACTCCTCGGCCTGCAGGACCGCCCGGCAGAAGCCGCGCAGCTCATCGACGCTGGTGCGCTCGGCGAGCGCGGTGTAGGCCTCCTTGCGGCTCAGGCCGAGGCTCATGTCCTGCATCAGCCGCACGAACTCCTCCGCCAACGGCCCGGTACCCCGTTCCGCCGCACGCGCCAGGGCGGCCTCGAAGCCCACGCCGGCCTCGAGGGAGATGACGATCTGGTCGAGCAGGTCGGGCAGGGCCTTCTGGATCTCCGCCTGCCGCTTGACCGCGCGGTTGTAGACGAGCAGGTCCGGCACGAAGTAGCCGAGCGGCACGATCGCGAGGGCGAAGAGGGTCAGCGCGATGCCGTCGCTGCCGCTGAGGACGACGCTGGCGAACAGGATCGCGAAGACGGCGCCGAGCGGCTTGGCGAGAACCACCCGCTCGCGCGTCCACCCCTCGGGGTGGCCGGCCAGCACGAGGTTGCGCTGGAGCCGCACGAGCGCGGCACTCGGGGTGAACCGTTCCCAGAAGTCGGCGCGCGAGGCGTCGACGCGGACGGTCGGAGCGGCGCCGGCCTGCTCGGGGCGGTGCGTCATGCCCTGGACCCGTCGGCGCACGGTGCCGTTCGGCAGGCCGACGACGCCGAGGGCGACGAGGCCCAGCAGGAGTGCCGCGAGGACGAGGACGACGGCGAGCAGCAGCATCTCAGAACTCGATCCGCACGATGGAGCGCATCCAGAAGCCACCGGCGACGTACAGCAGGGCGCTGACGAGGATGATCAGCTTCCCGATGCCGGAGCCGACGAAGATCCCCATCCGGTCCGCGGCGACGAAGGAGTAGTAGACCCCGATCCCGACGGGCAGCGCCATCAGGATGGCCGCGGACAACCGGCCCTCCGCCGACAGCGCCATGACCTGCATGCGGACGTGCTGGCGCTCGCGGATCGTCTCGGCCACCTGGTCGAGGATCTCGTTGAGGTTGCCGCCGGTCTCGCGCTGGGCGTCGATCGCCTGGGCGATCCAGCGGAAGTCCAGCGAGTCCATGCGCTCGGCCACCCGCTCCATCGCCGGCACGAGGTCACGGCCGATGCGGTACTCCGTCACCACCTTGGCGAGCTCCTCCGCCATGGGCGAGTCGGCGTCGCGCGCGGCGGCGTCCATGGCCTTCGGCAGGCTGTGCCCGGCGCGCAGCGACGACGCCAGCATCGCCAGCAGCGGCGCGAGCTGGCCGGCGAACCGCTTGCGGCGGCGCGAGATCTTGATCCGCACCACGACCTTGGCGAGGACCGGGACCAGGGCCGCGAGCAGGAACGAGACCACCCACCGGCCGGTCACCAGGGCGAGCAGTGCGAAGGTGGCCGCGGCGATCGCCGTGACGCCGACGAACAACGAGGCCACCGACGACCGGATGCCGGCCAGCTCGAGCTCCTCGGCGCGGAACGGCCGCCACCCGCGGCGGCTGAGCACCTGGTCCACGTGGGCGACGGTGTCGTCCACCGCACGTCGCACCAGCGGGCGTCGCTCGACGACGGCGTAGGCGTCGACGCGGGAACGGTCGACGCGACCCGCGGGCACCCCGGCGAGCGCGAACCACCCGCACGCCACCGCGGCGAGGATGAGCACGATCCCGACGGCGAGCACGCTCACCACCCCCGGCCCTGGCGCACCAGGTTGTCGAGGTCGAAGGTGATGCCCTGGTCGGCGAAGCGCTCGCTGAAGCGGGGTCGGATGCCGGTCGGCACCGCCGTCCCACGGAAGCGGCCGTGCTCGTCGACGCCGGCGCCGAAGTCGAAGGTGAAGATGTCCTGCAGCACGATCGTGTCGCCCTCCATCCCCATCACCTCGGTGACGTTCACGATGCGCCGCGACCCGTCGCGCAGTCGCGCGATCTGGACGATCAGGTCGACGGCGCTGGCGGCCTGCTCGCGGATGGCGCGCAGCGGCAGGTCCATGCCCGCCATGAGCACGAGGGTCTCCAGGCGGGACATGCAGTCGCGTGGGCTGTTCGCGTGCAGCGTGCTGATGGACCCGTCGTGGCCGGTGTTCATCGCCTGCAGCATGTCGAGCGCCTCACCGCTGCGGCACTCCCCCACCACGATGCGGTCCGGCCGCATGCGCAGCGAGTTGCGCACGAGGTCGCGAATGGTCACCTGGCCGGACCCCTCGATGTTCGGAGGCCGGGACTCGAGCCGGATCACGTGGGGCTGCTGGAGGTTGAGCTCGACGGCGTCCTCGATGGTCACGATCCGCTCGTCGGAGGGGATGAAGCGGCTCAGCACGTTCAGCATCGTCGTCTTGCCGGTACCGGTGCCGCCGCTGACGAGGATGTTGAGCCGGGCCTGGACGCACGCGTCGAGCAGGTGCGCCATCTGCTCGGTCATCGTGCCGAAGCCGATCAGGTCGGTGACCGTGAACGGGCGCCTGCTGAACTTGCGGATCGTCAGCGAGGAGCCGTCGACGGCGAGCGGCGGGATGACGGCGTTCACCCGCGACCCGTCGGGCAGGCGCGCGTCGACGAGGGGCGACGACTCGTCGACGCGTCGACCGACGCGGTTGACGATGCGGTCGATGACGCGGCGCAGGTGCTCCTCGGAGGTGAAGCGTGCGGTGGACAGCGT
Source organism: Aeromicrobium halocynthiae (assembly GCF_039531385.1). Lineage (NCBI taxonomy): Bacteria > Bacillati > Actinomycetota > Actinomycetes > Propionibacteriales > Nocardioidaceae > Aeromicrobium > Aeromicrobium halocynthiae. The sequence goes on from NZ_BAAAPY010000005.1 coordinate 36,288, forward strand.
GAGCCGGCCGGCGCGCTCGACGTAGACCTGGTCGTAGCGGTTGACCATGATCTCGGTGATCTCGTCCTCGGCCAGCATGCGCTCGAGCGGGCCGAGCCCGAGGGCGTCGGCCTCGACGTCGCGCAGCAGCCGGCGACGCTCGTCGGCGGAGAGCAGCAGCTGCTGGTCCGCGTCGACGAGCGCGGCGAGCTCCTCGCGGACGAAGGCGTGCAACTGGTCCTCGGTCAGGCTGGGGTCGTTGATGCGCGAGCCGATGCGGTCGAAGAGCGCCTCGCTGGCGCGGGCCTTCATCGCGGCGTACGCGTCGCCGACGGCCGTGCCGGCCTCGACGTCGACGAGGTCCTCGACCCCGGTCGGCTCGGTGAAGGAGTTGGCCTCGCGGACGGTGGCGAGGCGGTCGCTCAGGCTCATGCCACCTCCAGCCGCTTGTGCCCGGCCTTGCCCTCGACCGCCCGCGCCCGCTCGACGATCCGCTGCGCGAGCGACTTGACGCTCTTGACGAACCCGCCGGAGCGGGCGCTGAGCATCAGCGGGACCCCCTTGTTGGTCGCGGCCGGCACGTCCTTCGAGCGCGGCAGCACGAAGTCCACCGGGACGCCGAGCACGGCCTCCACGTCCTTGACGCGCAGGCCGTTCTGCTTGTCGGCGAAGTTCAGCACCACGTGGCGCGAGCCGGGCATGAGCCCGAGCTCGGTCAGGAGCTCGACCTCCTTGCGGACACCGCGCAGGCAGGCGATGTCCATCGTCGAGACCACGATGGCGTCGTCGCTGACCTCGAGGGCCCCGAGAGTGCCCTCGTCGATCCCTGCGGCGGTGTCCACGAGGACGTACCGGAACTGTCCGCTCAGCTGGCGGATGAGGGCCGCGACGTCGTCGGACGTGACGCGGTCGTTGGCGGCCGGGGAGTCCGCGCCGCAGAGCACGAAGAAGCCGGCCGGGTGGGCCGTCAGGTAGGTCTTGAGCAGCAGGTTGTCCTGCAGGCCGGACGTGAAGGCGTCCTCGACGGTGTGCGTGGGCGTGAGGTCCAGCACGGTCGAGACGTCGCCGAACTGCAGGTCGAGGTCGACGAGGACCACCTCCATCGGCGACTGCTGCGCGAGCGCCACGGCGAGGTTCGTCGAGAGGCTGGTCTTGCCGACACCGCCCTTGGGCGAGAGCACCGCCATGACCCGCGAGGTGAAGTCTCTCGGCACGGGCGGTCCGACCGTCGGCCCGGGACTGCTGTCGCCGGAGCTGATGGCCGCGGCGCGTGCGTCGAGGCGGTCGCGCAGCCCGGCCAGCAGGACGGGGTCCTCGACCGTCGGGCCGACGTCGCGGAACCCCGAGCGCATCGCGGTGAGCATGACGTCCTGCACCGACGGCGCGACGAGCACGAGCTCGACGTCGGGGCGCAGGGCGGCGACCTCCCGCGCGAGGGCGAGGGCGTTCTCCAGCGGGATCTGGTCGGTCAGCACCATCGCCTCGGGGATGGTGGCCGGGTCGAGGCCGCGAAGGAAGGTGCGCGGGTCGCCTTGCACGACCTCGGCCCCCATCGCGAAGACGTGGTGCCCGATGTAGCCCTGGACGCGGCCGGCGAGCCCGTCGTCGCCACCGAGGATCAGGACGGTGCTCATGGCGCGACGTCCTCGAGTCGCACGGTGCCGCCGCCGGAGGTGTCGGTGGCGTCGTTCTGCTTGGTCAGCCAGACGGTGCCGAACTCCATCGCGTGGACGATCTGCTGGGCGTCGCGGGTGCGGACGGCGAAGGTCACGAGCGCGCCGGCCGAGCCCTCCTCGGCGACCTCGTTGCCGGCGCTGATCTCCAGGACGAGCAGCTCGTTGATGGGGTTGGACGTCACTTGGCCGTCGCCGTAGCTGGTGAAGACGCCCACCTGGTCGCCGGCGACCAGGTCGCCGCCCACGAGCCGTGCGCCCGACAGCGGGACCACGAGCTCCTGCATGCCCTCGGGCAGCGCGGCGTCGGCCTTGACGTCCTCGGCGGGCGCGAACTTCGCGACCGTCAGCTGGTCGCCCGGGACGAGCACGCCGACGGTGACGAGACCCTCGACCTCGGCGAGGTCGGTGATCGCGCCCTCCACGACGGCGGCGCGCGGCAGCTCGACGGTCTCGACGGACTCGGCGAGGGTGGCGGCGGCGGTCTTGGTGGGCACCTCGGCGGTGACCCGCAGGACGGGCACCAGCTCGGTGCCCTCGAACGCCCGGTTCTCCGCGCCCTGGGCGTAGGCGTAGACGGCGGCGAAGCCGAGGCCCGCGAGGACCAGGGCACCGATGAGCGCCAGGAGTTGCTTGTTCACGATGGTGCTCCCTGTGCGTCGTGAAGTGGTCCCGTGGGAGACCGGAGGCGGCCGGCGGGCCCGCCCGAGCGGGTCCCACCGGCTCACCGGGGAAGTCCGGCCCGCCCCCTCCCTCGAGGGCGGGTCGTGTGGACCAGGAGCGAGAGCCTCAGTTCCCTCGAGCCGGGTCCGGGTGTCGTGCGCGCTTCATTCGGAGCCCGAGCTCCGGTGGAGCGGTCAGGCCGGGGCCGTGCCGCCGAGCTGCGTAAGGACGGTGGTGAAACCGGCCCTGATCTGAGTGCCGAGCAGCGCGACGATAGCCACGATGACGGCGGCGATCAGCGCCACGAGCAGGCCGTACTCGACGGCCGTCGCACCCTTCTCGTCCTTCTTCGGGGCGTTGATGACGCTGGTCATGTACGCCAGTGCGAAGGTCAGCTTGTCCATGATGGTTCTCCCTCAATCTTTCGTTCCGCCCTGTGGCGGAGCTCCCAGATGAGAATGTAGACCCGGTGAGACTGAACTCACACCCCGTCCCGGGCACAAAGTCCCAAAATGACACCGAAGGACCAGTAACCTCCGCCCGACTCGCTCGTTGTTCCTAGTCCGCCATGGCCCGCTGGGACCATCTCACGGGCCCTCCCACGGGCCGGGGTCCCGGTGCCGGGTCAGTCGATCCGGGTCGCCGCGACGAGGATCAGCCGCGTCTGGGAGATGCAGGTCTGCAGCACGACGTCGGCCTCAGGGCGCAGGTCGGTGACCCTCGCCTGGCGCCGCGCGTGCTCGTCGACGACGTCCACGCGGTACAGCCCGTCGTCCACCCCGTCACCGTCGAGGGCGACGACGTCGCCGGCACCGAGGTCCGGGATCCAGTCCGCGCCGCCGCAGTAGTCGTGCTCGGCGACGAGCAGCGGACGGCCCTGCACCTCGACGTCGATCGCGACGGGTCCGTCGCACGCGTCGAGCGGCGGACCGTACGTGGCCAACGTGGCAGCAGCGGCCATCGTCCGCGAGACGGTCGGCTCCGGGAGGTCCTCGGTCGGCGCCGCCTCGATGCCGTCGAGCGTCGCCGAGCCGAAGCTCGAGTCGTTCGGCGCGGGGTCGCTGCAGCCCCCCACGAGCAGGCCCAGGCCGGCGGCGAGGGCGAGCATCGGGAGGCGACGGCGCATGGCTCTCCTCGATCGTGGGGCGGGCGGTGGTCCGGCGACGGCCTCGCAGACCGGCCGCCGCGCGGTCCCGGGGGCTACAGTTGCGGCGTGACCGATCAGCTCGACCACCTCGACCCTACGCCGGAGACCGCGGCGCGTCCCGTCGCGCCCACCCCCGGCGAGGGCATCCTCGTCGGCGTCCTCGCCGCGGTCGGCCTGCTGGCAGCCGGCATCCTGACGTACGACAAGGTCGAGTCGCTCAAGGCCCAGGCGGCCGGGGAGTCGTTCACCGCCTCGTGCGACGTCAACGCGTTCGTCGCGTGCTCGGGCGTCTTCAACACCCCGCAGGCGGAGGTCTTCGGCTTCCCCAACCCGCTCATCGGGATCGCCGGGTTCGCGGTCGTGCTCACGCTCGGCGTCCTCGTCGCCGCGCGCGTGGCGCTGCCCCGCTTCGTCGTCGGCGGCCTGTTCGCCGGGGCCGTCTTCGGCATCGGGTTCGTCACGTGGCTGCAGTACCAGAGCTTCTACGAGATCGGCCGGCTGTGCCCGTACTGCATGGTCGTGTGGGCGGTGATGATCCCGCTGTTCGTCGTCATCACCCGCTGGTTCGCCCAGCAGGTCGCCCCCGGCGGCGCCGTCCACCGCTTCCTGTCCGACTGGAGCCTGCTCGTCGTCCTGCTCTGGTACGTCGCCGTCGGCGCGGCCATCTGGTTCCAGTTCGGCACGACCCTCTGGGCCTGAGCCCCCCCTCGCCGGCGCTGACCCGTGCCCCAGCGGACCGCCCTGGACCTACGGCGCTCGCCACGACCCGACCGGCGCCGTCCCCTGACGACGCCCCGGAGCGACGAGACCGCCCCGTCCGAGCCGTGACGGCCGGACGAGGCGGTGCGGGTGGAGCATAGGAGATTCGAACTCCTGACCTCTTCGATGCGAACGAAGCGCGCTACCAACTGCGCCAATGCCCCTCTGACGTGCAGATTACCACCGCGATGCGGCCGACCCTCGGGCGGTCACTCGCCGGAGGCGCGACGCTGCTCGTCGTCCGCGGCGGAGCGGCCGGGGAGCTCGACGTCCTCGCCCTCGACGTGCCCGGAGGTCCAGGTGGCCGGGGCGTCGAAGTCGATGGTGCGCACGGTGCGTCCCACACGCGGCTTGGTGACGTAGGTGGGCAGCGTGACCGGCAGCGGGTCCCACAGCGCCTCGCCGGCGGTGGAGACCGACGGCACGGCGATGACGATCTGGTCGTCGAGGGAGTCCTCGGCGAGCGGCGCCTGCTCCATGACGTGACGGCGGTCCGGCTCGACGTCGTCGAGCTCGACGATGACGGTGTCCTCCTCGACGGCGGCACCGCGCGCCCGCTGGGCCTTCGCGGCGCGGGCAGGACGGCTGCCTCTCGAGGGGAGGGAGACGGACCCGAGGCCGCGCTCGGCGCGGACCTGGACGCGGCACGCCACGAGCCACGCGGCGACGAGCGCGACCGGGGCCGCCACCCACCAGGGGCCGATCACCGAGAAGGCGGCGAGGCCACCGACCACGACGAGCCCGGCGAGCAGGGTCAGGAGCGTTCGACGGCGTCGGCGGGCCGCGATGATCGCTGCCTGCCGCGTGACCGCCGGAACGGGCCTGCGGTCCTTCTCCTGCGCCCGCTCGGTCCTTCGGGGCTGCTCGGGCTCGGGAGTGACGGAGCGGGAGGAGGTCGTGTCATCGGTGGAGTCACCGGCGGGATCATCGGCGTGTTCACCGGACTCCGGCGCGCGCCGACCGATGACGCGGCTGCGGCTGCTGAGGTTCTCCAGGGAGGTGGAGGCGGTCGCGTCGTCGTAGCGACGCAGCACCAGCGGCACGAAGTAGGCAGCCCAGATCGCGACGACACCGGCCACGATCAGTCCGTTCGCTCCACCCATGGGACGACGGTAGGGCTCCAGGCGCTCCGAGCTCGGGAGGCGCGGCCGTGTGTCGCCGAACTTGTGTGACGGGTGTGACTCAGGAGGTCTCGAGGACGCGCGCCAGGAGTCGGCCGGGGCGATCGTCGGCGACCACCTGGAAGACCCGGTGGTCGCACCAGCGGCCGGCGATGTGCAGGTACTCCCGCGCCAGGCCGACCTCCTCGAGCCCGAGCTTGGCCACGACCCGCAGGCTCGCGACGTTCTCGGGCCGCACGGCCACCTCGAGGCGGTGCAGGTCCATGACGTCGAGCAGGTGGTCGGCGACGAGCGCCACGGCCGTGGGCGTGATGCCTCGACCGGCGTGGCCCGGACCGATCCAGTAGCCGAGGCTCGCCGATTGCGCCGACCCGCCGGTCACAGCGTTGACCGTCACCTGGCCCACCATCTGTCCCTCGACCTCGATCGCGAAGGCGTAGCCCGCGCCCGCCCGTGCCCGGCGGCGCAGGATCCGCACCATCTGCCCGTAGGACGCCGGCGGGACACCGGCCCCCGGCGGGAGGGTGGCCTCCCACGGCGCCAGCCAGTCGGCGCCGTCGCGGCGGAGTCGTTGCCAGGTGGCGGCGTCGGAGCGTCGCAGCGGCCGCACCGTCACCTCGCCGTGGCGCAGGGTGACCGGCCAGCCGCGGGTCAGCTCGCCCCCTCGGGCCGGTGGTCCCCGCCGTGGAGCTGGTCGACGGCGTGCGGGACGAGGTCCGCGAGCACCGCGATGCCGTCCTTCACGCCACCGCGCGAGCCGGGCAGGTTGACGACGAGGGCCGAACCGGCGACGCCCGCGAGTCCGCGCGAGAGGGCGGCCGTCGGCACGCCCTTGGCGACGCCGGCCGCGCGGAGGGTCTCGGCGACCCCGGGGAGCTCGCGGTCGAGGAGGGGGCGCGTGACCTCCGGCGTGCGGTCGGTGGGGTTGATGCCGGTCCCGCCGGTGGTCAGCACGACGTCGACGCCCGACGCGACGGCCCGCGAGATCGCCTCGGCGACCGGCTCGCCGTCGGGCACCACGACGGGCTCGGCCGTCTCGAAGCCCCACGCCCGCAGCGCGTCGACGAGCAACGGTCCGGTGGTGTCGGCGTAGACCCCGTGAGCGGCGCGGTTGGAGGCGACCACGACCGCACCGCGCCGGCTCACGAGCGGCTCCAGTCGCCGCTGCGCCCGCCGGACTTGGCGACCACCTCGACGTCGGTGATGCGCGCGGCCTTGTCGACGGCCTTGATCATGTCGACGACGGTGAGGGCCGCGACGGTGACGCTCGTGAGCGCCTCCATCTCCACGCCGGTGCGGTCGGTGGTGCGGACCGTGGCCTCGACCACCACGGCGGCGTCCTCGAGGGTGAGGTCGACCTCGACACCGCTGATCGCGAGCGGGTGGCACAGGGGCACGAGGTCGGGGGTGCGCTTGGCGGCCATGATGCCCGCCACCCGCGCGACCCCGAGCGCGTCGCCCTTGGGCACGCCGTCGCCCCGCAGCAGGTCGACCACCTCCGCAGTGGTCTCGACCCGCCCCCGCGCCGTGGCGGAGCGGGCCGTCACGGCCTTCTCGCCGACGTCGACCATGCGCGCGGCGCCGGAGTCGTCGACGTGGGTGAGCCGCTCGCCGCTCGGCCGTCCGTCCAGGCTCTCGGGCATCAGAACGGCCGGTCGAGCACGAGGACGCGGACGGTGTCGCCGAGGTTCAGGGCGGTCTCGTCCTCGCCGACGATGATCAACGCGTTCGACTCCACGAGCGAGCCCAGCAGGTGCGACCCGGGCCCGCCGACGGGCGTGACCTTCGCTCCCTTGTGGGTGACCTCGAAGTAGCCACGGACGTACTGGCGCTTGCCCAGCGGCGACGAGACGTCGGCGGCCAGCACCGCGTGGACCATGGGCCGGCGGTAGGGCACGAGCCCCATCATCCGTCGGATGGCGGGCAGGACGAAGACCTCGAACGAGACGTACGCCGAGACCGGGTTGCCCGGCAGGGTGATGATCGGCGTCTGCTCGTCCATGACCCGCCCGAAGCCCTGGGGGCGTCCGGGCTGCATCGCGACCTTGGGGAAGGAGACGGTGCCCAGGGCCGACAGCGTCTCCTTGACGACGTCCTTCTCCCCCTCGCTGATCCCGCCGCTCGTCACGACGAGGTCGGCGCGCACGAGCTGGTCGGCCAGCACCCGGCGGAAGGTCCGTGGGTCGTCGCTGACGGCGCCGACCCGGTAGGCGATCGCCCCGGCGGCGCGGACGGCCGCCGCGAGCATGTAGCTGTTGCCGTCGTTGATGGAGTCGTGGTCGAGGTGCTCACCCGGGGTGCGCAGCTCCGCGCCCGTGGAGAGCACCACCACGCGCGGCCGAGGGCGGGCCGTGACCCGGCCTGCTCCGAGGGAGGCCAGCAGGGCGACCTCGCGCGGGCCGATGACCGTGCCGGCGGGGATGACCGAGTCACCGGCGGCGACGTCCTCACCGCGGCGTCGGACGTAGGTGCCGTGCGCAAGGGCCGCGCGGATGGCGACCCGCGCGTTGCCGCGGTCGGTCTGCTCGAACGGGACGACGGTGTCGGCACCACGGGGCAGGGCGGCGCCGGTCATGATCTTGACCGCCGTGCCCGCCGAGATGGCGAACGGCTTGCCGGAGCCGGCATGCACCTCGCCGACGACGGGCAGCGAGACCGGCTCGCGCTCGGAGGCACCGTCGATGTCGAGCGCCTTGACGGCGTACCCGTCCATGGCGGCGTTGTCGAAACGTGGCAGGTCCGACGGCGCCACGAAGTCCTCGTGCAGCGGCAGGCCGAGCGCCTCGACGACCGGTTGGTCGTACGGCGCGAGCGGCCCGACGCCCCGCAGGATCGACTCCAGGTGGTCCTCGACCGTCAGGATCCCCTCGGGGATGCTCTCGGGGCGGTGTCGCGGTCGCGGCCCCCTGCTCGAGGGGACGGCCCCGTCGCCGTTCGAGGGGGGTGTCCCGTCATCGGAGGCGGTGGGGGCCGACTCCGTGGGTCGGTCTTCGTCCGATGACATGAGATTCAGCCTAGCCGGGCCCCCGCCGGAACCTCCCGCACCGTGCCGTCGTCGTCGAGTCGCACGTCGCCGGTGACGACGACGTCGGGCCCGAAGCGCCAGTCGCCCTCGACGCGCAGGCTCGTCGCACCGACGAGGGACGGCACGTTCGCCAGGCGCGCCTCGAAGGCATCGATCCGCTTGTAGTGGCGCGGGTCGAGTCGCACGAGGGGCGGCTCGGTCCGGGCCCTCAGGCGGTGGTCGGGTCCGAGGTCGAAGACGTCGGAGCGCAGCACCAGGAGGTCGTCGGTGGTCTTGACCGGCAGGAAGCGCGAGCGGTCGACCTCGATCGCGGTGGCGCCGTCGAAGACCTCCACCGCCGCACCCATCGCGGACTCGATCTGGATGACGGGGGTGGAGTCGGGGTCGGCAGGGTCGACGGTCTTCTCGTTGCGGATCAGGGGCAGCCCGAGCACGCCGTCGCGCTCGGAGAGGGCCTCGCGCAGGCGGCGCAGGTCGAACCACAGGTTGTTGGTGTGGAAGTACGGGTGGCGGTGCAGGTCGGTCGCGGCCTCGACGTCCTCCGCGGCCGTCTGTGCGGACTCCCGCAGGACGAGCCGGCCGTCGCTGCGACGGACCACCAGGTGCCCGCCCTTGACGTCGGCGGGCGTTCGTCGGCACACCTCGGCGGCGTACGGGGCACCGCTCGCGGCGAACCACGCCATCATCGCGGGGTCGGGGGCGGCGCCGAGGTTGTCGGAGTTGGAGACGGTGGCGTAGCGCATCCCGGCATCGATGAGGGCATCGAGCGCACCGGAGGCCAGCAGGGCGGTGTAGAGGTCGCCGTGGCCGGGCGGGCACCACTCGAGGCTCGGGTCCTTCGGCCACGAGACCGGCGTGAGGTCGTCGGCACGCAGCTTGGGCTCGCGGTTCTGCACGAAGTCCAGCGGCAGCCCGCCCACCTGGAGCTGGTGGCGCTCGAGCGCGGCGAGCGACTCGTCGCGGGTGCGGAAGCTGTGCATGAATAGCAGGGGCAGCTCCACGCCGAGCTCGCGTCGGGTGTGGGCCACCTGGCCGGCGATGACGTCGAGGAAGGTGAGGTCGCCGCGCACGGGCAGCAGGCTCTTGGCGCGGTCCATGCCCATGGACGTCCCCAGCCCGCCGTTGAGCTTGATCACGGCCGTGACGGCGGCCGCGGCACGCTGCTCGTCCTCGCTGACGTGGAGGTCCCCGGCGCGGTCGACGTCGGTGAGCGGCTCGACGTCGGCCTCGCGCACCAGACCGGTGGCCCCACCCTCGAGCTGGGCGTGGAAGTCGCTGAAGACCTCGATCGCCGCGGGGTGCACCCCCGCCTCGCGCATCGTCTGCTGTGCCTGCTCCAGTGCGTCCACCGGCCTAATGTAGCCACATGTCGACGCCGCACACCTCCTCGCCGCGTGGCGACGTCCGCGCCGCCAAGCAGGCGCTGCGCGAGGAGCTCCTGGCTCGCCGACGTGCTCGCCCGGTGGCCGAGCGCGAGTCCCTCGAGCAGGCCGTCGCCTGGCACCTGCTGGCCGACGGTCGGATCTCGCGGGCTCGTCGGGTCGCGGCGTACCGCTCGATGCCGACCGAACCGGGCACGGCGGCACTGCTGGAGGCTCTCGTCGGGCGCGGGGTGGAGGTCGTGGTCCCGGTCGTCGTCGGGGAGCACCTCGACTGGACGGTGCACGTCCCGGACGCACCGACGCGTACCAGCGCCCTGGGCGTCGCGGAGCCGTCGGGCGCGCGGCTCGGCCCGGGCGCCGTCCGGTCGGCCGACGTCGTGGTGGTCCCGGCGCTCGCCGTCGACCACGCGGGCCGGCGGCTCGGCCGCGGCGCCGGCTACTACGACCGCGCGCTGCAGGACGTGAGCGTGCCGGTCGTCGCCCTCCTGCACGCCGACGAGCTGCTCCCCGAGGTGCCGGCCGAGCCGCACGACGTCCGCGTGCAGATGGTCGTCACCGAGACGGGGGTGTTCCGGGTCCCCCAGGAGTCCGGGTAGGACCGGGCCAATCGGTGCCTGAGCAACCCGGACGCCCGCCGAACGGTTGCCGAGACACCGATCAGGGGCCATCTCCGACGAAAAGGTTGCCGAGGCACCGATCAGGAGCCATCCAGGGGTCAGCCGGCGGCGCGCAGGACCAGGACCCGGTCGGCTGCCGCGGCGACGGCGGCGCTCGTGAACGGCCACTCCAGGGTCTCGCCGCGCGCCCACAGCTCGGTCTGGTCGGTGTAGTGCTCGTGGAACGCGTGCCCCGAGGCGCCCGTCAGCTGGATCCAGCGGGACCGGTCGAGGTTGTCCATGTCGACCACCATCCGCATCGACGGCACCGCGGTCACCTCGTACCCCTCGCGCGCGTCCCAGCCGGTCGCGTCGACGATGCCCGAGCCGCCGCCCATCTCGTAGGGACCGCGGTTGAACAGGGCTTCCACCAGGCCGATCCCCGACGTCCCGAGCGTCTGGTTGACGAGCTCGAGCCGGTGCAGCCGTCCCCACGACCACTGGTCCGGATCGAGCGACTGCCGGCTGGTGAGCTCGTCGCGGGCCCGGCGCATCGCCTCGCGCAGCACCGTCTCGCGGTTCTCCACGACGCCGACCGTCCGGCGGTCGTCCCACCAGGGGCTGTCGGGGTCGTCGATGATGCGGTCGACGACGTTGAACCACCGCTCGCCGCCGTCGGGGCGGGCCGCCGGGGGGAGGTCGTCGGCGAAGGTGATCTCCAGCAGGTGGCGCCACGTGGCGTTGAAGAACGCTGCGCCGGCGGAGTCCGGCGGCTGGGTCAGGTCCCAGTCGCGAAGCGTGTCCTGCCCCCGGGTCGCGAACGCGTCGAGCGGGACGTCCAGGAGGTACGGGACCAGCCGCTCGGCGTTGCCGTTGTAGGTGTCGGTCTGCATCGCCGTCATCGCCTCGACGTCGAGGTCGTCTCGGCCGTCGAGCAGCTGCAGGATCCGCTCGGAGCGGTAGCCGGCAGCGGTGTCCGCGCCGAGCAGGTAGGGGTAGCCGTCGTCGACGACCCGGTTGTTCGCCGTGACGATGACGCCGCCCTTGGGATTCAGCACGCTCGGCAGCTCGTCGAACGGGATCTCCCCGGTCCACTCGTACTCCCCCGTCCATCCGGGGACGGGCCACCGGCCGTCGCCTCGGCTGCGGATCGGGATGGCACCGGGCGACTGGTAGCCGATGTTGCCGTCGACGTCGGCGTAGACGAGGTTCTGCGAGGGCACCGTGAACAGCTCGGCCGCAGCCCGGAACTCCTGCCAGTCCTGCGCCTCCCCGAGGGCGAAGACCGCCTTGATGGTGGGTCGCGGGGTCAGGGCCGTCCACCGCAGTGCCACGGCGTGGTCGCCGGTCTGCGTCGTGGGCGTCTCGCCCTGGCCGACGGCCGCGATGTTCTCGTCGAGGTCGGACAGCAGGGGTCCGTGACGGGTCTCGCGGACGGTGATGGTGACCGGGTCCGCGCCGGCGATCTCGAAGGTCTCCTCGCGCGTCTCGAGCGGCAGCTGCTCGCCCTCGAACTCGTAGGTGTCCCCGGTGACCCGCTCGAGGTAGAGGTCGGCGACGTCGGCGTACATCGTCGTGACGCCCCAGGCGACGCGTCGGTTGTGGCCGACGACGACCCCCGGGAGCCCGGAGAAGGAGAAGCCCGCGACGTCGTAGGGGCACTCGTCGCTCACGGTGCGGCACCGCAGCCCCACCTGGTGCCAGATGCCGGGCATCGACGGGGCCAGGTGGGGGTCGTTGGCCAGGATCGGCTTGCCCGTGGTGGTGCGAGAGCCGTCCACGACCCACGAGTTCGACCCGATGCCGTCGCCGGTGCCGAGCAGGGCCGGGAGCGTCTCCGCGGCACGCTGGGCACGACCGAGCTGCTGGACGGCCGCCGTGGCGGTCTGCGCCTCCACAGGTCCTCCCGAACCGGTCCGCTCGCCCGTCGCCGTCAGGTCGGCCGAGTCGACGATCGTGGCGTGCTCGTCGGGGTAGCCCGGCCACAGCTGCTCGACCTGCTCGATCGTGAGCTTCTCGGTGGCGAGGACGCGGCCGATCTCGTCGCTCATGTTGCTGCGCAGGTCCCACGACATCGCCTTGATCCAGGCCAGGGAGTCGGCCGGGGTCCACGGCTCGGGCCGGTACTCCGGACCGGTGAGCGTGAGCAGCGAGTACTCCAGCGACAGCCTCGAGCCACCGCGGTCCTCGATGTACGCGTTCACGCCGCGCGCGTAGGCCCGCAGCAGCCGTTGCGTGCGGCCGTCGAGCAGGTCGAGCTCCTGCTCGGCGACGCGTCGCCAGCCGAGGGTGCGCACGAACTGGTCGGTCTCCAGCGCACCCTCGCCGACGAGCTCGGACAGCCGTCCGGAGGTGACGTGGCGTCGGAAGTCCATCTCGAAGAACCGGTCCTGGGCGTGGACGTAGCCCTGGCCGAAGAACAGGTCGTTCTCGTGCGACGCCTCGACGCGGGCGATGCCGTGTCCGTCGCGGGAGATGGTGACGTCGTCGGTGAGGCCGCTCAGGGTCCGCTCACCCGTGACGTCCGGGAACGGCGCCCGCACGGTGATGAAGACGAACACCCCCGCGCCCAGGGCGAGAGCCACGATGAGGGCCACCACGACGGTGAGAAGTCGACGCACCGGGCCATCATCGCCCATGGGGGCGTCAGAGGACGCTCTGCCCGATCGGACCGGGGTTGTGGGCGACCTCCCAGCGGAAGCCCGCCGGATCGGCGAAGTAACCGGTGTACCCGCCCCACGCGCGCCGGGCCCCGGCGGAGACGTCCCGGCTGCCGGCCGCCCGTGCGTCGGCCAGGACGGTGTCCACCTCCCCCGCGGTGGCGACGTTGTGCGCGAGCGTGATCGGCACCAGCCCGGGACCCTGCTGCACCGGCCCGACCTCGGCCTCGAAGTGCTCCTGTGCCCACAGCGAGAGCACGAGCCGCTCGCCGACGCGGATCATGACGACCTCACCCGGTTCCTCGAGCTCGACCGTCCACCCGAGGCCGTCGACGTAGAAGGCCCGCTGGGCCGCGAGGTCCGGCACCGCGAGGGTCACGAACGACAGGCGCTGCTCCATCAGCGGGCCGCCTCGATGTCGCGCACCTCGCCGACCAGCTCCTCGAGCACGTCCTCGAGCATGACGACCCCGACGACCCTGCCGGCGTCGTCGGCGACCCGCGCCATGTGCGCACCGCGTGCCTGCATCGTGCGCAGCGCCTCGAACAGGCCGGAGCCGAGCGCGACCGTGCCGAGCGGGCGGACCCACTTGTCGGCGATCGGCTCGTGACGACCCACGCCCTGGGCGTCGAGGACGTCCTTGATGTGCAGGTAGCCGGCGAGGTCGGCGTCGGGACCGACCACGGGGAACCGGGAGAACCCGGTGCGCGCGCAGGCCTGCTCGACGTCGACCGGGGTGGCCGCCGGGGTGATGGTGACCAAGCCGTCGGCGGGCAGCAGCACCTGGTCGACCGTTCCCTCGCGGAAGTCGAGTGCCCCCGAGAGCAGTCCGTACTCCTCCTCGTCGATGAGCCCCTCGCGGCGGGACTCCTCGACGAGACCGGCGACCTCGTCGTGGGTGTACGTGGAGGCGACCTCCTCCACGGGCTGCACGCCGAGCAACCGCACCGAGAGGTTGGCGATGCCGTTGAGCACCACGACGACCGGCTTGAGGACGGTGATCACGGCGAGCATGAAGGGCCCCAGCAGCAGGGAGGCGCGGTCGGGCGTGACGAGGGCGAGGTTCTTCGGCACCATCTCCCCGAACACCACGTGCAGGAAGACGATCAGGCTCATGGCGATGACGAACGCGATCGGGTGGACGAGCGAGTCGGGGACGTTCAGCAGCTCGAAGACCGGCTCCATGAGGTGTGCGAGCGCCGGCTCGCTGATCGCACCGAGGCCGAGCGAGCAGATGGTGATGCCCAGCTGGGCGGCGGCCATGGCGAGGGTGACGTTCTCCATCGCCTTGAGGGCGAGCCTGGCCGACCGCTTCCCCGCCGCGGCCAGCGGCTCGATCTGCGTGCGGCGCGCGGAGATGAGCGCGAACTCCGAGGCCACGAACAGCGCGTTGAGACCGAGCAGGAGGAAGGTCAGCGCGATGCCCCACCAGTCGCTCATGCCGGCTCCTCGCTCGTGGCGCGGGCCGAGCCCTCGACGACCGTCAGGACCAGACGATCGATGCGTCGGCCGTCCATCCGCTCGATCCGCAGGTCGACGTCGAGACTCAGCGGCAGGCCGTCGTCGTCCTCCTGGACGCTCGGGATCGTGAGCCGCACGACGTCGCCACGCTGTCCGATGCGGCCGAGCTCGGACTGCACGAGCCCGGCGATCGTCTCGTAGTCCTCGCTCTCGGGCAGGGCGATGGCCGTCTGCTCGAGCACCTCGTCGGGGCGCAGCAGGCCCGACAGCGACCAGGTGCCGTCGCGGCGGTGCCGGCTGACCGAGGAGAACCGGTCGTGCTCGTCGGCGATGTCGCCGACGATCTCCTCGACCAGGTCCTCGAGGGTGACGATGCCGTCGGTCCCGCCGTACTCGTCGACGACGACGGCCAGCTGCATGGCCTGCTCGCGCAGGAAGACCAGGAGGGGATCCAGCTCGAGCGTGTCGGGGACGGTCGCGGCCGGGGAGCAGATCTCCTCGACCCGCACCGTGTGGCGGCGGTCGGGGTCGATCGCCACGGCCTGCTTGATGTGCACGATCCCGACGATCTCGTCGGTGGTCTCCCCCGTCACCGGGAACCGGGAGTGGCCGCTGTGGCGGGTGGCGTCGATGACGTCCTGCGCGGTGTCCTCGGCCTCCAGGAACCGCACGCGCACCCGGGGGGTCCGGACGTCGGCGGCGGTCCGGTCGCCGAAGGCGATGCTGCGAGCCACCAGCTCGGCCGTGCGGTCGTCGAACGAGCCCTCCTCCGCCGAGCGCAGCACCAGCGAGCGCAGCTCCAGGGGTGAGCGCGCCGAGCGCAGCTCCTCCTGCGGCTCGACGCCGAGCCGAAGGAGCGTGCGGTTGGCGACGCCGTTGAGCCAGCGGATCGGCCACGCCATCGCGTGGGTGAAGGCGCGCTGGGGCAGCTGGGTGATGGCGGCGGTGCGTCGCGGCACGGCGAGCGCCAGGTTCTTCGGGATGAGCTCGCCCACGAGCATCGTCACGACCGTGCTGAGGACGATCGCGATCGTGTAGGAGGCGATGCTCTGCGCCGTCCCGGTGACGCCGACGTCGGCGAGCGGCCCCCGGACCAGCTGACCCACCGCCGGCTCGGCGAGGTAGCCGATCGCGAGGTTGGTGATGGTGATGCCCAGCTGGGCGGAGCTGAGCTGGGTGGAGAGCGTCGTGAGCGCTTTCTGCGTGCCGATGGCGCTGCGGTCGCCCTCGGCGGCGGCGCGGTCGATGGTCGCGCGGTCGACGGTCACGAACGAGAACTCGGCGGCGACGAAGACGCCGCACGCGAGCATGAGCAGCAGGGAGGCCCCGAGCAGCAGCACCTCGGTCATGGGAGCGTTTGCCGCCTGCTGGATCGTCGAGGGCAGGGGTGTCGAGGTTGAGGGTCGTCCACAGTGGGCGCAACGATACCCTTGGGATCCCTGATCCCACGAGCCGGAGTTCGCGTTGCCCACCTACCAGTACCAGTGCACCGAGTGCGGTCACGCCCTCGAGGCGCAGCAGTCCTTCACCGATGACGCGCTGACCGTCTGCCCCGCCTGCGAGGGACGTCTGCGCAAGGTCTTCAACGCCGTCGGCGTCGTGTTCAAGGGCTCGGGCTTCTACCGCACCGACAGCCGGTCGAACGGTTCGGGCGGGGGCGAGACGAAGACGACGAGCTCCTCGACGTCCTCCTCCTCGACCAGCGACTCCTCGCCCGGGTCGAAGGGCTCGTCGTCGAAGGACTCCTCCTCGACGAGCTCGTCGTCCTCCGGCAGCGCCTAGAGCGTCGCGACCGTCGCGAGCACGCCGGCGCCGATGGCGATGGCGCGCTCGTCGATGCGCAGGTTGCCCTGGTGCAGGTCGTAGGTCGGTCCGTCGGGGGTGCGGGTGCCGAGGCGCCCCATCGCGCCCGGCACCGCCTCGACGTACCAGGCGAAGTCCTCGCCCCCGAGGCTCTGCAGCGTCGAGGCCACCGCACCGGGACCGACCGCCGAGGTGACGGCCTGACGCAGCAGCTCGGTCGCCCCGAAGTCGTTGACGACCGGGGGCACCCCACGCACGTACGTGACGTCGGCGGTGACGCCGAACGGCTCGATGAGGTCGGTGATGAGTCCGCGCACGAGGTGCTCGGCCTGGTGCCAGGCGCCGGAGTCGAGCATGCGCAGGGTCCCGGAGAGCTCGCCGGTGGCCGGGATGACGTTGGGCGCGTGGCCCGCGGAGACCTGTCCCCACACCAGGCTGGCGCCGGCGCGCGGGTCGAAGCGGCGCGACAGGACCGCCGGCAGCTGCGTGACGAGGCTGGCGAGGGCGTACGTGAGGTCCTCCGTCAGGTGCGGTCGGGAGGTGTGCCCGCCGCGCCCGTTGAGGGTGACGTTGATCCGGTCCGAGGCGCCCGTGATGGGGCCCTCGCGAAGACCCACCTGGCCGACGTCGAGCGACGGGTCGCAGTGCAGCGCGAAGATCCGGGAGACGCCCTTGAGGATGCCGCCGGCGAGCAGCTTCAGCGCGCCGCCCGGCATGACCTCCTCGGCGGGCTGGAAGATGAGTCGCACGCGGCGCGGCAGCAGGCCCTGCTGGTCGAGCTCGCGCAACGCGACGGCGGCGCCGACGAGGGCGGCGACGTGCGCGTCGTGGCCGCAGGCGTGGGCCACGCCGGGCACGGTGGAGCGCCACGGGTCGGAGGTGGTGTCGTGGACGGCGAGCGCGTCGAGGTCGGCGCGCAGGGCGACCATCGGGCCGCCGTGAGGACCGACCTCGGCCACGACGCCCGTCCCCTCGAGTCGCTCGTGCCACAGGCCCAGCTTGTCCATCCATGCGGCCACGACGTCGCTCGTGCGTTCCTCGTGCCACGACAGCTCCGGGCTCGCGTGCAGGTCACGCCGCAGCTCGATCAGGTCGGGGGTGACGACCTCGATCGCGCGGGTGACGGTCTGGACGAGCATCCGGCCAGGGTAGCGCCCCGGCTGCTCAGCGTGGGGTGGCGAAGACGCCCTGCAGGTTCTCCACGACCTCGCGCGCCAGTGCTCGCAGGGGTCGACGGGCCACGACGGGTGCGACGAGGCCGATGAGCAGGGGGAAGTCGAAGGTGATCCGGTAGGTCATGCGGGTACGGCCGTCGCCCTCGGCGACGAAGCCGAGGTCGTCGGTGGCGGTGGTCCGGCCGTTGCGTCCCCGGAGGACGACGCGGTGCGGTCGCTCGTGCACGATCGTCTCGTAGGCGAGCTCGACCTCCCGGCCGAGGAAGGTCGAACGGTTGGCGTACGTGGTGCCGACGCCACCGTCACCGCCGGTGCGCCGCGTCTCGATCGTGCCGGGGTCCCACTCGTTCGTGTTCTCGAAGTCCGCGACGTAGTCGAAGACCGTGTCCAGCGGGGCGTCGAGCACGAACGTGCGTTCCAGCTGCATGCCTCCAGCCTAGGGTCGGCGCGAGCTCGCGCACGGCACTGCGGCTCTCGCGGTGCCTGGCGAGGTACCACAGGGTGGTCAGGAGGACTCCCGCGCCGGCGGCGACGCCGGTGCCGACGACGGCCGCGCGGGCCCCGAAGGCCTCGCCGACCCAGCCGACGCCGGGCGCCACGAAGGGCACGCTGCCGATGAAGACCATGATGTACAGCGCGGCGACGCGTCCGCGCATGGCCGGCGTGACCGTGCTCTGGATGTAGGCGTTCGCCGTCGTGGCCATCGTCAGGACCGTCACGCCGATGAGGGGAAGCACGACGGCGTACGTGACGTAGGTGGGCATGAGGCCCGAGGCGACCTGCACCACGCTGAACACCAGCCCCGAGAGGACGACGAGACGGATCCGCGGCACGGCGCGGCGGGCCGCCAGCAGGGCTCCGGTGAGCGAGCCGATCGCCAGCAGCGAGCCGAGCAGGCCGTACTCGCTGGCGCCGCGACCGAACTCCTCGGTGGCCATGAGGGCGCTCGTGATCTGGAAGTTCATCCCGAAGCCGCCGAGGAAGAACACGCACGTGAGCACGAGGACCAGGTCGGGGCGCGAGCGCACGTACCGCACGCCCTCCCGGACGGCCCCGCGACCGCGGCCGATCACCGGCGTGGGGGTGAGCCGCCCGGCGTCCAGCGCCTGCAGGGCCCAGAACGAGGCGGCGTAGGTGGCGGCGTTGATCACGATGACCCACCCCGTCCCGACGACGCCACCACCGAGTGCGGCGATCATCAGCCCGGCGAGTCCAGGGCCCACCAGTCGGCCGGCGTTGAAGGAGGCGGAGTTGAGGGCGACGGCGTTGCCCAGGACGTCGGGCCCGACCATCTCGGGCACGAACGCCTGGCGCGACGGCGCCTCGAGGGCCCGTCCCACGCCGAAGACGAGCGCGAGGACGTAGACGTGCCACGCCTGGACCAGCCCGGTGACGGCGAGCAGGCCGAGCACGGCCGCCGGCACCGCCATGGCCACCTGCATGATGCGCAGGACCGTCCGCTTGTCGAAGCGGTCGGCCAGCACTCCCCCGTAGGCCGAGAGCAGCAACGTGGGCAGCAGCTGCAGCGCCACGGTGACCCCGAGCGCCGTGCCGCTGCCGGTCAGCACGAGGATCAGCCAGGCCTGCGCGGTGTTCTGCATCCAGGTGCCGGTGTTGGAGATCAGCGACCCGGTGGCGTAGACGCGGTAGTTGCGGACGGAGAGGGCACGGAAGGTGGGGCTCACGACTCGGCGAGGTCCTCCATCAGCGAGGCGGCCTCCCGGAGCAGGCCGCGCTCGCGGGCTCCGAGCTGCTTGAGTCGCTGGTGCAGCCACGCGTCACGTCGCTGCCGCTCCTCGCCGAGCACGTTGCGACCGCGGTCGGAGACCGTGACCACGACCTGCCGGCCGTCATCGGGGTGCGGCTCCCGGATGACGTACCCCTCCTCGGCGAGGCAGTTGATGGTGCGCGTGACCGAGGGGGCGCTGACGCGCTCCCGGGAGGCGACCGCCGACGGAGAGGTGGGGCCGAGCGTCGCCAGCGTCCCGAGGACCGACAGCTGCGTCGGGGTCAGGTCGGAGTGCCGCTCCTGGCGCAGTCGTCGGTTGAGGCGGGCGACGGCGAGGGCGAGGCGCTGAGAGTCGGTCGGCATGTCATTAGCATAGTTCATTACCTATGTTAATTCAAATGCGCAACCATTTGTGTGCCGCGTCACGCACGAGTCCCGCCCCCCGACGATGCGGGGAGCGGGACTCGAGTGGGGTCGGATCAGGCCTTGCCGGCCGCCAGCGCTCCCAGGAGGTCGCGGTTGAGCTGACTGATGACGTCCAGCGGGATGCCCTTGGGGCAGGCCGCCGTGCACTCACCGATGTTGGTGCAGCCACCGAAGCCCTCGGCGTCGTGCTGCTCGATCATGCTGACGACGCGCGACTCGCGCTCGGGCTGGCCCTGCGGCAGCAGACCGAGGTGGTTGATCTTGGCCGCGGTGAACAGCATCGCCGAACCGTTCGGACAGGCCGCGACGCAGGCGCCGCACCCGATGCACGTGGCCGACGCGAACGCGTGGTCGGCGTCCTCCTTGGGCACGGGCGTGTTGTTCGCCTCCGGAGCGGACCCGGTGTTGATGCTGATGTACCCGCCCGCCGCGATGATCCGGTCGAACGCGCCGCGGTCGACCACGAGGTCCTTGACGACGGGGAACGCCCCCGCGCGCCACGGCTCGATGTCGATGACGTCGCCGTCGGAGAACGAGCGCATGTGCAGCTGGCACGTGGTCGTGACCTCGGGCCCGTGGGCGATGCCGTTGATGACCACGCCGCACGAGCCGCAGATGCCCTCGCGGCAGTCGGAGTCGAACGCGACCGGCTCCTCGCCGGCGAGCGTGAGCTGCTCGTTCAGCACGTCGAGCATCTCCAGGAACGACATGTGCTCGCTGACGTCGTCGAGGGCGTACGAGACCATCGAGCCCTTGGTGTCGGCGTCCTTCTGACGCCACACGTTGACGGTGATCTTCACTTCTGGCTCCTCATCACTTGTACGACCGCGCCTTCATCTCGACGTACTCGTACTCCAGCTGTTCCTTGTGCAGGACGGGCTGCTGCTCGCCGAACTCCCACGCCGAGACGTAGGCGAACTCGTCGTCGTGGCGCAGCGCCTCGCCGTCCTCGGTCTGGCTCTCCGCGCGGAAGTGACCGCCGCAGGACTCGCGCCGCTGCAGTGCGTCGATGCACATGAGCTCGCCGAGCTCCAGGAAGTCGGCGACGCGACCGGCGCGCTCCAGCGCCTGGTTCAGGTTGGTGGACTCGCCCGTGACCTTGACGTTGCGCCAGAACTCCGCGCGCAGGTCGCGGATGAGGGAGATGGCCTTGACCAGGCCCTCCTCGGTGCGCTCCATGCCGCAGTAGTCCCACATGATGTGGCCGAGCTCCTTGTGGAAGGAGTCGACCGTGCGCTCCCCGTCGACCGCGAGCAGCTTCTCGACGCGCTCCTCGACGGCCTGGCGGGCCTCGACGACCCGCGGGTGGTCGTCGCCGATCTTCTCGAACGGGCCGTCCGCCAGGTAGTTGGCGATGGTGTTCGGCAGTACGAAGTAGCCGTCGGCCAGACCCTGCATGAGGGCGGAGGCGCCCAAGCGGTTGGCGCCGTGCTCGGAGAAGTTGGCCTCCCCGGCGACGAACAGGCCGGTCAGGTTGCTCTGCAGGTCGTAGTCGACCCACAGGCCGCCCATCGTGTAGTGCACCGCCGGGTAGATGCGCATGGGCACCTCGTACGGGTTCTCACCCGTGATCTGGGCGTACATGTCGAAGAGGTTGCCGTACTTGGCCTCGACGGTGTCGCGACCCATCCGCTCGATCGCGTCCGCGAAGTCGAGGTAGACGCCGAGGCCGCCGGGGCCGACGCCCTTGCCGTCGTCGCACTGGTACTTGGCGGCGCGCGAGGCGATGTCACGAGGGACCAGGTTGCCGAATGCCGGGTAGATCCGCTCCAGGTAGTAGTCGCGGTCCTCCTCGGGGATGTCGCGCGGGTCCTTCTCGACGTCGTCCTTGTTCTTGGGCACCCAGATGCGGCCGTCGTTGCGCAGCGACTCGCTCATGAGCGTCAGCTTGGACTGGTAGTCGCCCGAGACCGGGATGCACGTGGGGTGGATCTGCGTGAAGCACGGGTTGGCGAAGTACGCGCCCTTGCGGTGAGCACGCCACGTGGCCGTGACGTTGGAGCCCATCGCGTTCGTGGACAGGAAGAAGACGTTGCCGTAGCCGCCCGTGGCGAGCACGACGGCGTCGGCGGTGTGCGTCTCCACCTCGCCGGTGACGAGGTCACGGACGATCACGCCGCGGGCGCGCTCGGTGCCGTCGGCGTCCGGGACCATGACGATCTCGAGCATCTCGTGACGCGTGTGCATCGTGACGGTTCCGGCCGCGACCTGGCGCTCCAGGGCCTGGTAGGCGCCGATGAGCAGCTGCTGCCCGGTCTGGCCGCGTGCGTAGAACGTGCGGGAGACCTGCACGCCGCCGAAGGAGCGGTTGTCGAGCAGTCCGCCGTACTCGCGGGCGAAGGGCACGCCCTGGGCCACGCACTGGTCGATGATGTTGACCGAGACCTCGGCGAGCCGGTAGACGTTCGACTCCCGGGCGCGGAAGTCGCCGCCCTTGACCGTGTCGTAGAAGAGCCGGTACACCGAGTCGCCGTCGTTGCGGTAGTTCTTGGCGGCGTTGATGCCGCCCTGAGCGGCGATGGAGTGCGCGCGACGCGGGCTGTCCTGGTAGCAGAAGCTGGTGACCTGGTAGCCGGCCTCGCCGAGGGTGGCGGCCGCCGAGGCGCCGGCGAGGCCGGTGCCGACGATGATGACGCTGATCTTGCGTCGGTTGGCGGCGTTGACGAGCTTGGCGTCGAACTTGCGCTGCTCCCAGCGACGGTCGATCGGGCCGCTCGGGGCGCGGGTGTCGGCGATGTCGTCGCCGAGGCCGTGGAACTGCTCGGAGACGTTGTGCTGATCGGTCGGTGAGGTCATGACGTACCAACTCCGAAGAAGAAGACCGCGAACGGGACGATGAGGAAGCCGAAGCAGATGAGCGCCGCGATGAACGTCGAGACCCACGTGATGGTCGACTCGTTGCGCGTCGCGGAGCGGTTCTGGCCGAGCGTCGTCAGGGCGCTCCAGAAGCCGTGCCAGAGGTGGAAGCCGACGGCCACGAGGCCGATCGTGTAGAGCAGCACGACCCACCACAGCTCGAAGCCGTTGACGACACGCTCGTACGTGCTGTCGGACGCACCGCCGGGGGCGAGCCAGTTCGGCAGCATCTGGGCGACGTGGCCGATGATGAACAGCAGCAGGATGATGCCGCCCCACCGCATCGTGAACGAGGCGTAGGAGCGCTGGATGCCGGTGCGGCCCTTCTTGCTGTGGTAGCGCGTGGCGCCGACGTAGCCGGCGGCGGCCTTGTTGCGCCGCCACAGCGTCATGGCGGCGTAGACGTGGACCACGAGCGCGGTGATGAGCGCGACGCGCATGATCCAGAGCAGTCCGCCCTCGGGCAGGTACGGCGTGAAGAGCTCCTCGAGGCCGGCGAGGTACTCGTCGAAGTACTCCTGCCCCTGGAAGAACTTCAGGTTGCCGTACATGTGGACGAGCAGGTAGCCGAGCATGACGAGGCCCGACACCGCCATCGAGTACTTGAGGGCGACCGTCGAGCGCTTCGCCGACGTACGCCTGGTCTGAATGGTGGTCACGACACCACGGTAGACCTCATCGGCCATGCGCGCTAAGTCATGCTGAGGGCGACCTTCATGCGAGTGAGGCATGATCGACCCATGCAGTTCCCTCAGCTGGAGTCCTTCGTGACCGTCGCCCGGACCCGACACTTCACCCAGGCCGCGGACCGACTCGGCGTGACCCAACCGACGTTGTCCAAGCAGATCCGGGCGCTGGAGAACTCCCTCGGCACCTCGCTGTTCGTCCGCGACCGCTCCGGCGTCACCCTGACCAGCGCAGGGGAGGCGCTGCTGCCCCACGCCGAGCGCATCGTCATTGACGTCGAGACGGCGCAGCGTGCCGTGCACGAGGTCACGGGCCTGCGGCGCGGCCGCGTCCGACTGGGCGCCACGCCGTCCCTGTGCGACGGCGTGCTGCCGGACGTCCTGACCCGCTTCCACGCGACGTACCCCGACCTCGAGCTCGAGGTGCGGGAGGCGGGTTCGCCCCTGCTCACCCGTGACCTCGTGCGCGGCCGGCTCGACCTCGCCCTCGTGATCGTCCCGCTGCGTCCCGACGCCGGTGAGCTCGAGACCACCCCGGTCATGCACGAGCGGCTCGTGCTGGCCGCTCCTCCGGGCTCACCGCTGCCGGAGGCCGTCGACGTGGCGGACCTGCGCGACATCCCCCTCGTCATGTTCAGGGAGGGCTACGACCTGCGGGAGGTCACGATGCGCGCGTGCCGACGCGCCGGCTTCACCCCACGTCTGGCGGTGGAGGGCGGGGAGATGAGCGCCGTCCTGCGCTTCGTCGAGGCCGGGCTCGGTCACGCGGTCGTCCCGGAGATGGTGATGGCCTCGCGGCCCGCCCTGCGGTCGGTGCAGCTGAGGCGTCCGGCGCTGGACCGGGAGATCGCCCTGGCCCATCGCCCCGGCTCGCTGCAGCTGGCGGCGCTCGCCTTCCGCGACGCGCTGCTCGAGCAGCTCGCCCGCTGAGCGGCGCTGCCGTCAACCGGAGAGCGCGAAGCGGTCCTGCGGCGACCACCCGGCACGGTCGTCGTGCAGGTAGAGGGCGAACTCGCGCACGGCGAACGTGCAGGAGAAGCCGGCGAGGTCGTCGTACGCGCGGTCGAGCGCGGCGTCGTCGAGGTGCTGGGCGACGGTGACGTGCGGGTGGAACGGGAAGTCCGCCGGTGGTGGGTCCACGGCCTCGCGCAGTCGCGCGGCGAGGATCTCCGTCTCCGCAATGCCCCGGCTCACCGCCACGAACACCACCGGCGACACCGGCCGGAACGTGCCCGTCCCCTGGAGCGTGATCTCGAACGGGGCCGTGCTCGCCGCGACGTCGCGCAGGCGACCGGTGAGGCACCCGAGGTCATCGCCGGGTACCGCGTCCGGTGGCAGCAGGGTCACGTGGCTGGGCACCTGGGCGGCGAGCGGGTCGCCGAACGCCGCCCGCCGGGCACGCAGCTGCTCGCCGTGCGGGTCGGGCACGGCGATCGCGACGCCGAACCTGACGTCGTCGGGCCGGGTCACGTCGTCACGCACCGCGGACGAGTCCGACCTTGTCGTAGACGTCGGCGACCACCGGGCCGGCGACCTCCCGGGCGCGGGCCGCCCCGCGGGCGAGGATGCGGTCGAGCTCGGCGGGGTCGTCGAGGTAGCTGCGCGTCCGCTCCCCGAAGCTGCCGACGAGGTCGGCGACGAGGTCGGCGAGCGCCACCTTGAGGTGGCCGTACTGCTGACCCTCGAACTGGGCGACGACGGCGTCGACCGACGTCTGCTCGATCGTGGCGTAGAGGCTCAGCAGCCCGGAGATGCCCGGCTTGGTCTCGGGGTCGTAGCGGATCTCGTCACCGGAGTCGGTGACGGCCGAACGGATCTTCTTGGCCGCTCGCTTCGGGTCGTCGAGCAGGTCGACGATGCCGTTGGGCGCGGAGGCCGACTTGCTCATCTTGGCCGTCGGCTCCTGCAGGTCGACGATCTTCGCCGTGCCCTCGAGGATGTACGCCTCCGGCTGGCGGAACGTCTCGCCGTAGTGGTGGTTGAAGCGCTGGGCCAGGTTGCGCGAGAGCTCCAGGTGCTGGCGCTGGTCCTCGCCCACCGGCACGTGGTGCGGGTCGTACAGCAGGATGTCGGCGGCCTGCAGGATCGGGTAGGTGAACAGGCCGACGCTCGCCTTGTCGGCACCGGCCTTGGCGCTCTTGTCCTTGAACTGCGTCATGCGACCGGCCTCGCCGAACCCCGTGAGGCAGTTGAAGACCCACGCGAGCTGAGTGTGCTCGGGCACGTGGCTCTGGCAGAACAGCGCAGAGCGTTCCGGGTCGACGCCCGCAGCGAGCAGCTGCGCGGCCGAGCGGTGGATGCGCGTGCGCAACGTGGCGGGCTCCGGCTGGACCGTCAGCGCGTGCAGGTCGGCGATGAAGTAGAACGCGTCGTGGTCGTCCTGCAGCCTCACCCACTGGCGGATCGCCCCGAAGTAGTTCCCGAGGTGGAACGACTCGGCGGTCGGCTGGATGCCGGACAGCGAGCGGGGGCGACTGCTGCTGGACATGCTGTGCATTCTGCCAGTGACCGTCCTCGTGCCGTGCCCTAGGCTCGGCGCGATGACGGCTCAGGCGGACGTGCGACGGTGGCGGGTTCCGGGCCGGGTCAACCTCGTCGGCGAGCACCTCGACCACAACGGCGGACCCAGCCTGCCGATGGCGATCGACCGGTTCCTCTCGATCAAGGCCCGCGGCCGCGACGACCACGTCGTCAACGTGTGGAGCGACGGACGACGCGCCTCCTTCCCCACCTCGGTGGGGCCCGGCGACGTGGACGACTGGGCGGCGTACGCGGCCGGGGCGGTGGGCGCCTACGTCGCCGCGGGCCACCCCACGAGCGGGATCGACCTCGTCGTCGAGCGAGGCCCCGACGGACTGCCCGCCGGCGCCGGCCTCGCGTCGTCGGCGGCGGTCACGACGGGCGTGGTCGCCGCCCTCGCCGACGTCGGGGGGCTCGCCCTCGACCCGGTGACCGTCTCGATGCTCGCCCAGCGGGCCGAGAACGACTTCGTGGGCACCCCGACGGGCCTCATGGACCAGCTCGCGGTGACGCACGGCCGGGCCGGGCACGCACTGCTCGTCCACCCCATGACCGATCCCCCCACGGTCGAGCACGTCGGCTTCGACCCCGGGGCGGCCGGCCTGTCGTTGCTCGTCGTCGACACCCGCGTCGACCACTCCCACGCCGTGGGCGGCTACGCCGTGCGCCGCGAGGAGTGCGCATCGGCCGCCGCCGCGATCGGCGTCGACCACCTGGCGGACGTGCGCCTCGACCAGCTCGTCGGGCTGGAGGACCCCACGCTCGCGGCGCGGGCTCGGCACGTCTTCACCGAGATCGCCCGCGTGAAGGCCGGGGTGCGGGCGTTGCGCGACGGCGACTGGCCCCAGCTCGGCACGGTCCTCACCGCCTCCCACGCCTCGCTCCGCGACGACTTCGAGGTCAGCTGCGCCGAGCTCGACCTCGCCGTCGAGGCCGCGCTCGAGTCCGGCGCGCTCGGGGCCCGGATGACCGGCGGCGGGTTCGGAGGGTCCGCGATCGCGCTCGTGCCGAACGACCGTGTCGAGGCCGCCACCGCGCTCGTGACCGCTCGCTTCGACGCCGCGCGCTGGGCTCCTCCCACCGTCTTCACGGTGCGGCCTAGCGACGGTGCCACACTGTTGGCGTGAACCAGCCCGCCGATCCCACCGGGACCGTGCGTCGCGTCGCCTACCAGGGCGAGCCCGGCGCGAACTCCCACACCGTGTGCAAGCAGCACCACCCGAACGCCGAGGCCGTGGCCTGCGCGTCGTTCGAGGACGTGTTCGCGGCGGTCACGGGCGGCAGTGCGGACCTCGCGATGATCCCCATCGACAACTCCATCGCCGGACGCGTCGCCGACATCCACCACTTCCTCCCCACCTCGGGGCTGCACGTGGTGGGCGAGCACTTCCTGCGCATCCAGTTCATGCTCATGGCCGTCCCCGGCACGTCGATCGAGACGGTGAAGACCGTGCACAGTCACGTCCACGCCCTCGGTCAGTGCCGCAAGATCATCAAGGAGCACGGCTGGACCCCGATGATCTCCGGAGACACCGCCGGCGCCGCCCGGGAGATCGCGGAGGCCGAGGACCCCACGCAGGCCGCCATCGCCCCACCGTTGGCCGCGGAGATCTACGGTCTGGAGATCCTGCGCCGCGACATCGAGGACGAGGACCACAACACGACCAGGTTCGTCGAGCTGGCCCGCGAGCCCCGATGGCCGGCGCCAGGTCAGCCGAGCGTCACGACGTTCGTCTTCAACGTCCGCAACCTGCCGGCCGCGCTCTACAAGGCGCTCGGCGGCTTCGCCACCAACGGCGTCAACATGACGAAGCTGGAGAGCTACATGGTGGGCGGGTCGTTCACGGGCACCCAGTTCCTGGCCGAGGTCGACGGCCACCCCGACGAGCCCGGGTTGGCCCGCGCACTGGAGGAGCTGAGCTTCTTCACCACTGACGTCACGGTGATGGGCGTGTACCCGGCCGACCCGTTCCGGCAGGAGAACGCGTCCTGAGCCGCGCCTAGGGTGGTCGGCGTGACCACCCTGCCCTGGCCGCTGTCGGTGCCCGTGATCTCCGACGGCGTCGTGACGCTGCGCGCCCACACCCCGGGCGACCTCGACGCCATGCTCGAGATGGCCAACGACCCGCTCACCCAGTGGTGGACGTCGGTGCCGTCGCCGTCCACGCCCGAGACGATCCGTGAGTTCGCGCTCGAGATCATCCCGCGCGGGTGGGACGAGGGGCGGATGCGCGGCTGGGCGGTCGAGGCCGAGGACGCCGACGGCCGGCCGCGCTTCGCCGGCAACGTCGACGTGCGCGGCGAGGGTGCCGTCAACGACATCGGGTTCGCGCTGCACCCCTGGGCCCGCGGCCGAGGCCTGATGGCCCGCGCGGTGCGCCTGGCCGTGGGCCACGTGCTCGCCGAGGGCGGCGTCGAGGTCGTCCACTGGCGCACGATGGTCGGGCACGAGGCGTCGTTGCGGATCGCCCACCGCTGCGGGTTCAGCCTCGAGGGGACGACGCGCGGCCTGCTGGAGTCACCGCGCGGCGTCCACGACGCCTGGACCGGGACCTTCCGCTTCGGCGACACTCCCTTTCCGAGCACGCCATGGGCCGAAGCCGTGCCCCTCGAGTCGCCGACCGTGCGGCTCAGGCCGATGCGCGAGGACGACGTCCCCCGCATCGTCGAGGCGTGCAGCGACCCCGAGACCCAGCACTGGCTGGTCGGCCTGCCCCGCCCCTACACCGCTGCCGCGGCCCGTGACTACCTGCACGACTGCACCTGGCGGGCCGCGGCCGGTCTGAAGACGTCGTGGGCGGTCGCCGATCCCGCCGACGACTCCTTCGTCGGGAACATCGCCCTCATGGACCTGCGCGGACTCAACCCCACCACCGCGGAGGTGGGCTACTGGATGCACCCGGCCGCACGCGGGCGAGGGCTGATGACCGACGCGGTGCGTCTCGTCACACGCCATGCGCTGGACTCCGAGTCGCTCGGCCTGCACCGTCTGAGCCTGCTCGCGGCGGCCGGCAACACCGCCAGCAGGCGCGTCGCCACCTCCGCCGGGTTCCGGGAGGTGGGCGTCGAGCGGGAGGCCGAGCTCCTCGGCGACGGCAGCGTCGACGACCTCGTCGTCCACGACCTGCTGGCCACCGATCCTCTCCTCGAGCGCGCAGGCTCCTAGGATCGCGACGTGAGCCCGACCTACGTCCTGACCCTGTCCTGTCCCGACCGCCCGGGGCTGGTCTACGCCGTCACGCGCTGGATCGCCGAGGCCGGCGGGAACATCCTGGACAGCCAGCAGTACACCGATCCCAGCGACGACGTCGTCGCCGGCGGCGAGTTCTTCCTGCGGGTGCATGTCGACTTCGGCGAGGAGCGTTCGGTCGAGATGTTGACGAGCGACTTCTCACCCGTCGCCCAGGAGCATGCGATGGCCTTCACCATCACGTGCGCCGAGCGACCCGTGCGCACGCTGGTCATGGTCAGCCGCGAGGGTCACTGCCTCAACGACCTGCTCTACCGGCAGAGCACCGGCTCGCTGCCCATCGAGATCCCGGCCGTCGTCGGCAACCACCGCGACCTCGAGCGGCTCGCCGCCAACCACGACGTGCCCTTCCACCACGTCCCGGTCACCGCGGACACCAAGGCCGAGGCCGAGGCGCGGGTGCTCGGGCTCGTCGAGGAGCTCGACGTCGAGCTCGTGGTCCTGGCCCGCTACATGCAGATCCTGAGCGACGACCTCTGCCGTGCCCTCGACGGGCGCGCCATCAACATCCACCACTCCTTCCTGCCGAGCTTCAAGGGCGCCCGTCCGTACCACCAGGCGCACGACCGGGGCGTCAAGCTGATCGGCGCCACGGCGCACTACGTGACCGCCGACCTCGATGAAGGCCCGATCATCGAGCAGGGCGTCCACCGGGTGGACCACCGGATGCTGCCCGCCGACCTCGCCCGCGTCGGCCGCGACGTCGAGGCCCAGACGCTCTCGCGCGCCGTGCGCCTGCACGCTCAGTCCCGCGTCCTGCGCAACGGTCCGCGGACCGTCGTCTTCGGCTGAGGAATCGGGGCGTACCTAGCGCACCCGCTCAGCACGTGAGACTTGATCTCATGACTTGAGATCGGTCAGCGCAACCTTCCTGGAGACCTACGGTCGGTCTCGACGCACGGCGTTCCGCTCGTGCCCGACCGAAGGACGACTCCATGAGCACGACGACCACCCGCCGCATGAGGACAGCCGCGGCACTCGCCGCCGCCACCGCGCTCCTCGCTGCCTGCGGCGGTGGCGGCGCCAGCGGCGACGACACCATCAGCATCGTCGGGTTCGCCGTGCCCGAGGCCGCCAACGCAGCGATCGCCGACGAGTTCAGCGATACCGAATCCGGGGCAGGTGTGGGGTTCCGCACCTCCTACGGAGCCTCCGGCGACCAGAGCCGCGCGGTGGTCGACGGCCTCGACGCCGACTACGTCCACCTGTCGGTCGCCACCGACGTCGAGCGTCTCGTCGACGCCGGCCTCGTCGAGGAGACGTGGGACGACGCGGAGAACAAGGGCATCGTCTCCACGTCGATCGTGGTCCTGGGCGTCCGCGACGGGAACCCGAAGAACATCCAGGGCTGGGACGACCTCATCCGCGATGACGTCGAGATCGTCACGCCGAACCCCGCCTCGTCCGGCGCCGCCCGCTGGAACGCCCTCGCGGCCTGGGGTCACGTCACCGAGAACGGCGGCAGCGAGGAAGAGGCAGCGCAGTTCCTCGACGACCTCTTCGCCAACGTGGTCTCCCTGACCAACAGCGGCCGCGACGCCACGCAGAGCTTCCTCGGCGGGACCGGCGACGTGTTGCTCGCCTACGAGAACGAGGCGATCCTGGCCGCCCAGAACGGCAACGGCTTCGAGTACGTCATCCCCGAGACCACGCTCCTCATCGAGAACCCGGGCGCCGTGCTGACCGAGGCCGCTCCCATCACGGACGACTGGCTGGAGTTCGTCCTCAGCCCCGAGGGCGGGCAGCGACAGTTCGCGCTCAACGGCTTCCGCCCGCTCAACCTCGACGACCCCGGCGTCGTCGATCTGTCCGAGGTCGGCCTCGAGGCGTCCGACATCGAGGGCGCGGCCGACGCGGACGACCCGTTCCCGGCGGTGACCAACCTGTTGACGCTGGAGGACAACTTCGGCGGGCCCGGCTGGGGAGGCATCGTCGACCAGCTCTTCGCCGACGGGTCCGAGGGCGAAGCAGGCGTCGTCACCCAGGCCATCGAGAAGTCCGGCAAGGCCACCCAGTGATCCCAGGAGGAGACCCCGCGTGAGCGAGGCCGTCACCACGACAGGCCGGACGGGTGCACCCCGTCCGCTCCTGTCGTCGTCCCTGACCACCACGTCCAGCATCGGACTCGGCATCACCATGCTCTGGTTCAGCCTTCTGGTGCTGATCCCCCTCACCGCGGTCATGATCACCGCGGCCGAAGGCGGGTGGGGGGGCTTCTGGCAAGCCGTCACCAACCCGCAGTCGTTCGCAGCGATCCGGATCACCCTGACTGCGGCGGCCGTCGTCACCGCGGCGAACGTCGTGACCGGCACGGCCATCGCCTGGGTGCTCGTACGCGACGAGTTCCGCGGCAAGGCGCTCTTGGAGCTGGTCATCGACATCCCGTTCGCCCTGCCGACGATCGTCGCCGGACTCGTCCTGCTGTCCCTCTACGGCGACGGTGGCGTCCTCGGACTGAGCATCAACAACACCCAGGGATCGATCTACCTGGCCTTCCTCTTCGTGACGTTGCCTTTCGTCGTGCGGATGGTGCAACCGGTGCTCGAGGAGCTCGACGGCGAGGTCGAGGAAGCAGCCGCGTCGCTCGGCGCGAGCCGCGCGACGATCTTCCGCCGCATCGTCCTGCCCAGCCTCGCCCCGGCGATCGCGGCAGGGGCGGCGCTGTCCTTCGCGCGGGCCGTCGGCGAGTACGGGTCGCTCGTCCTGCTCTCGGGCAACCTGCCGATGCGCTCGGAGGTCGCGTCGGTACGCATCCTGAGCGCCATCGAGAACGACAACCCGGCCGCCGCGACGTCCATCGCGGCGTTGCTGCTCGTGATCTCGCTGCTCGTCATCCTCGTGATCGACGTCATCCAGAGGCGGGTGGCCGCCCGTGGCTGACGTGCACATCCGGCAGCGGGCCACCCCCTTCACCTACGTGCTCCGGGGCCTGGTCATCGTCTACCTGTTCATGCTCGTCGCATGGCCGGTCTCCCTCGTGGCGACCAACACGTTCGCGAACGGCTTCGACGCGCTGGCCGGGATCTTCGAGGACCCTGACATGCGGCATGCCCTCGGGCTGACGGCGTTCGCCGCGCTGGTCGCCACGGCCATCAACACCGTCTTCGGCGTGAGCGTCTCCCTGCTCCTCGTCCGCACGGAGTTCCCTGGCAAGCGCCTGCTCAGCGCCCTGCTCGACCTGCCACTGGCGATCTCCCCCATCGTCGTGGGCCTCGCGCTCGTGCTGGTCTACGGCGGACGCGGTGGCTGGTTCGGGCCGACGCTGGAGAGCGCCGGCTTCCGCGTCATCTTCTCCACCCCCGGCATCATCATGGCCACTGCCTTCGTCGCCCTTCCGCTCGTGATCCGTGAGGTCGTCCCCGTCCTGAAGGAGATCGGCACCGAGCAGGAGCAGGCCGCCTACAGCCTCGGCGCGAACGGTTGGCAGACGTTCTGGCGGATCACCTTGCCGAGCATCCGGTGGGCGGTCGTGTACGGCGTGGTCCTGACGCTGGCCCGGTCCCTCGGCGAGTTCGGTGCCGTGAAGGTCGTCTCGGGCAACATCCTCGGTCAGACCAGGACCGCGACCCTCGCCGTCGAGGAGAAGTATCTCAACTTCGACACCGAGGGTGCCTACGCGATCGCCTTCCTGCTGGCGAGCGTCTCCGTCGCCTGCATCATCGTCGTCTCCGTCCTGCGCTCCCGCGCCGCCCGACCCCGAAAGGCCGACTCATGAGCATCGAGATCTCCGGCGTCTCCAAGAACTTCGGCGACTTCGTCGCCCTCCAGGACATCGACCTGACCATCCCGACCGGCCAGCTCACCGCACTCCTGGGCCCGTCCGGCGGCGGCAAGACCACGCTGCTGCGCATCATCGCCGGGCTCGAGCAGGCCGATGCCGGGTCGATCGTGATCGAGGGCAACGACGCGACCGCCCTCCCGGTGCAGCGACGCAACGTCGGGTTCGTGTTCCAGCACTACGCCGCGTTCAAACACCTGAACGTGGCACGCAACATCGCGTTCGGCCTCGAGATCCGCAAGCGCCCGAAGGACGAGATCGACGCGAAGGTCGATGAGCTCTTGCAGCTGGTGCACCTGAAGCAGTTCGCTCACCGGCTCCCGTCGCAGCTCTCCGGCGGGCAGCGCCAGCGCATGGCGCTGGCCCGCGCGCTGGCGATCGAGCCGTCCGTGCTGCTGCTGGACGAGCCGTTCGGCGCCCTCGACGCCAAGGTCCGCAAGGAGCTGCGCGACTGGCTGCGACGCCTGCACGACGAGATGCACGTGACGACCGTCTTCGTCACCCATGACCAGGAGGAGGCCCTCGAGGTCGCCAACTCGATCGTGGTCATCAACGAGGGCCGCATCGAGCAGGTCGGGACCCCCGACGACCTCTACGACAAGCCCGCGAACGACTTCGTGCTCGGGTTCCTCGGGCCCGTGACGACGCTCGGGACCAAGCTCGTCCGACCGCACGACATCGACATCTCCCGCTACGAGCAGGCGGCGACGGCCGTCGGCACCATCACGCGCTGGACGCGCATCGGCTTCGAGGTGCGCCTCGAGGTCACGCCCGAGCCGCCGCACGCGCCCGGCCCCGTCCAGGTGGTCGTCACCCGGGCGGAGGCCCGCGCGCTGGACCTGCACGAGGGCGACCGCGTCTGGCTGCGACCTCAGGTGGGGGCGGACACCGTCAGCGTCTGATCCTCGACGTCGGGCGTGCGGGAGGCGCCTCGACGCTGCACGACGAGGGCGACCGCGAAGATGCCCAGCCCCAGCCCGGCGAGGCCGGCTCCGACGACACCCGGTGCCCGGTAGCCGAGGCCACCGGCGATGACCACCGAGCCGACGGCCGCACCGAGGCCGTTGGCCACGTTGAGTGAGGAGTGGTTGAGCGCCGCGCCGAGCATCTCGGCGTCACCGGCCTCGTTCATGAGCCGGATCTGCAGCCCGATGGCAAGCACGGAGCCGAGCACGCCCACCACGAAGACCGTCACGAGCGCACCGACGATCGTCGGGGTCAGCCACCACGACGCCACGAGGACGGCGACGAGCACCGCGAAGCCGCCCAGCACGGTCCGCTCGACGTCCCAGTCCGAGAGCATCCCGGCCAGCCAGGACCCGACCACCGAGCCGACGCCGAAGGCCAGCAGGAACCACGGCACCGACGACAGGGCGACGCCCGTGACGTTCGTGGCGAGCGGGCTCACGTAGCTGTACAGCGCGAAGACGCCGCCGAAGCCGATCATCCCCGCCGCGACCGCGAACAGGACCTGGGGACGGGCGAGCGCACCGAGCTCTGCGCGGACAGTGGCGTCGGGGTTGCCCGGGCGGGAGGGCACGACCGCGAGCACGAGCGCGACGGTGAGGACGGCGAGCACGACCACGAGCCAGTAGGCGGCACGCCACCCGAGGTTCTGCCCGAGCCACGTGCTCGCGGGCACCCCGGCGACGGTGGCGACCGACAGTCCCAGCATCACTCCCGCCACGGCACGTCCGCGCCGCTCGGGGCCGACCACCGACGCCGCGAGCAGGGACGCGACCCCGAAGTACGCGCCGTGCGGCAGCCCGGCCAGGAAGCGCGCGCCCATGAGCTGGGGGTAGCCGTCGGCGAGGGCGGTGGCGGCGTTGCCGACGGCGATCGCGACGACGAGACCGACGGCGAGCGCCTTGCGCGGCAGGCGGGCGCACGCCGCGACGATGAGCGGCGCGCCCACCACGACACCGAAGGCGTACGCGCTGATGATGTGGCCCGTGCGCGGGATGGTCTCGCCGATGCCGTCGGCGATCTCCTGCAGCAGGCCCATCGTGACGAACTCGGTCGTGCCGATGGAGAAGCCGCCGAGGGCCAGGGCCACGATGACGAGGGCGGGGTGCGTCGCCCGCGCCTCGGCGGCGGGGGTGCGGGTCGTGGTGCTCACCTAGGCCTCAAGTTGTTGAGCCCCGAACGTGTTCCCGCCGTGGCCGACCTCACGGTCGACCACGACGGGGCTCCGCGTCGGTGTGCTCAGACGCTGAGCGAGTCCAGCACGCGCGTGAACGTCGCCGAAGGACGCATGACGGCGGCAGCCTTCTCGTCCGACGGGTGGAAGTAGCCACCGATGTCGGCCGGGGACCCCTGGACGGCGAGCAGCTCGTCGACGATCGTCTGCTCCTCGCTGCGCAGCGACCCGGCCACCTCGGCGAACGCCGAGGCCAGCTCGGCGTCCTCGGTCTGCTTCGCCAGCTCCTCGGCCCAGTACAGCGCGAGGTAGAAGTGGCTGCCGCGGTTGTCGGTCGTGCCGAGCTTGCGCCCGGGTGACCGGTTCTCGGCGAGGAACGTGCCAGTGGCGCGGTCCAGCGTGTCGGCGAGGACCTGGGCCCGTGCGTTGTCCGTCGTCGCCGCCAGGTGCTCGAAGCTCGCGGCCAGCGCGAAGAACTCGCCCAGGCTGTCCCAGCGCAGGTAGTTCTCCTTGACGAGCTGCTGGACGTGCTTGGGCGCCGAGCCGCCGGCACCGGTCTCGAACAGTCCACCGCCGTTGATCAGCGGGACGATCGAGAGCATCTTGGCGCTCGTGCCGAGCTCGAGGATCGGGAAGAGGTCGGTGTTGTAGTCACGCAGCACGTTGCCGGTGACGCTGATCGTGTCCTCACCCTTGCGGATGCGCTCGATCGAGTACTGCGTCGCCTCGGCCGGAGCCATGATCTCGATCGTCAGACCGTCGGTGTCGTGCTCGGCGAGGTACTCCTTCACCTTGGCGATGAGGTTCGCGTCGTGCGCACGGTTCTCGTCGAGCCAGAAGACCGCGGGGGTCTCGCTGGCGCGGGCGCGGATGACGGCGAGCTTGACCCAGTCGCGGATCGGGACGTCCTTGGTCTGGCAGGCGCGCCAGACGTCACCGGGCTCGACGGAGTGCTCCATCAGCACGGTGCCGTCGGCCGCGACCACCTGGACGGTGCCGGCGGACTCGATCTCGAAGGTCTTGTCGTGGCTGCCGTACTCCTCGGCCTTCTGCGCCATGAGGCCCACGTTCGGCACCGAACCCATCGTCGTGGGGTCGTAGGCACCGTTCGCGCGGCAGTCCTCGATGACCGCCTGGTAGACACCGGCGTAGCTGGAGTCGGGGATGACCGCGAGGGCGTCGGCCTGCTCGCCGGCGGTGTCCCACATCTGGCCCGAGGTGCGGATCATGGCCGGCATGGAGGCGTCGATGATGACGTCGCTCGGCACGTGAAGGTTGGTGACGCCGCGGTCGGAGTCGACCATGGCGAGCTCGGGGCCGTCGGCGATGGCCTGCTCGAAGGCGGCCTTGATCTCCGCGCCGTTGTCGAGGCTCTCCAGACCGGTGTAGATGGAGGCCAGGCCGTCGCTCGGGCTCAGGCCCGCGGTGGCGAGGTCGTCGCCGAAGCGATCGAAGACGTCGGCGAAGAAGACCTTCACGACGTGGCCGAAGATGATCGGGTCCGAGACCTTCATCATCGTGGCCTTCAGGTGCACCGAGAACAGGATGCCCTCGTCCTTCGCGCGCTGGACCTGCGCGGCGAGGAAGCGGTCGAGCGCCGCGGCGCGCATCACCGAGGAGTCCACGACCTCGCCGTCGAGCACGGCGAAGGCCTTCTTGAGCTCGGTGGTGGTGCCGTCGGCGGCGACGTGACGGATCGAGATCTCGGTGTCGCCCTCGATGACGACGGACTGCTCGTTGCTGAAGAAGTCGTCGGCACCCATGGTGGCGACGTTGGTCCTGGAGTCGGCGCTCCACTCGCCCATGGAGTGCGGGTTGGTGCGGGCGTAGTTCTTGACCGCTGCGGGGGCGCGGCGATCGGAGTTGCCCTGCCGAAGGACAGGGTTGACCGCGCTGCCCTTGACGGCGTCGTAGCGGGCGCGAGCGTCGCGCTCCTCGTCGGTGCTCGGGTTCTCGGGGTAGGCCGGCAGGTCGTAGCCCTGCTCCTGCAGCTCCGTGATCGCAGCCTTCAGCTGAGGCACCGAGGCGCTGATGTTCGGCAGCTTGATGATGTTCGCCTCGGGCTGGTCGGCCATCTCCCCGAGCTCGGCCAGGGCGTCGTCGATGCGCTGCTCGGCGGTCAGCCGGTCCGGGAACTGGGCGATGATGCGTCCCGCCAGGGAGATGTCGCGCGTCTCGACCTCCACCCCGGCGGTCGAGGCGTAGGCCTCGATCACGGGGAGGAAGGAGTACGTCGCCAGCGCCGGCGCCTCGTCGGTGTGGGTGTAGATGATCTTGGCCATGCGGCCACTCCTCGTCGTCGGCCGGAAAGTCTCTCGACCTCAAGATATCGCCCGCCTCGGGGGTGGCAACCACTGCCGTCCGAGGCTCCCGGGATGCGGGTACGGCCTCGTGGGGTGACGGTGGGGGCCAGGCACCCACCCCACCTCGAAGGAGCCCCATGTCCCACCAGGTCCCCGACCACGACGACCGGACGTCCGTGGCCGCCAAGCCCACCGACGAGGCGTCCCAGGGCTCGACCACCATGACCGGCTCCCCGGCCGGGTCCGACCGCAACAGCCTCACCATCGGCACCGACGGGCCGATCCTGCTGCACGACCGCCACCTGGTCGAGCAGATGGCGCACTTCAACCGCGAGCGGGTCCCCGAGCGCAACGTCCACGCGAAGGGCGCCGGTGCGTTCGGCACCTTCCGCACCACCGAGGACGTGTCCGCCTACACCAAGGCCGCTCTGTTCCAGCCCGGGGTCGAGACCGAGATGCTCGCCCGGTTCTCCACCGTCGCCGGCGAGCACGGCTCCCCCGACACCTGGCGCGACCCCCGGGGCTTCGCGCTGAAGTTCTACACGACCGAGGGCAACTACAGCCTCGTCGGCAACAACACCCCGGTCTTCTTCGTGCGCGACCCGATGAAGTTCCAGCACTTCATCCGCAGCCAGAAGCGACGCGGCGGCAGCGGCCTGCGCGACAACCACATGCAGTGGGACTTCTGGGGCCTGAACCCCGAGTCGGCGCACCAGGTCACGTACCTCATGGGTGACCGCGGCATCCCCCGGTCGTGGCGGCACATGAACGGCTACGGCTCGCACACGTTCTCCTGGATCAACGCCGCCGGCGAGATGCACTGGGTGAAGTACCACTTCCACACCGACCAGGGGGTCCAGGGCCTGACCGGCGAGGAGGCGGACCGGATCGCCGGCCACGACGCCGACTTCCACCGCCGGGACCTGTACGAGTCCATCGCCGAGGGCGACTTCCCGTCCTGGACGCTGTCGGTGCAGCTGATGCCCTACGAGGACGCGAAGACCTACCGGATCAACCCCTTCGACCTGACCAAGGTGTGGCCGCACGAGGACTACCCGCTCGTGAAGGTCGGCACCATGACGCTCGACCGCAACCCCGAGAACTTCTTCGCCGAGATCGAGCAGGCGGCCTTCGAGCCGTCAGCCGTCGTCCCCGGCATCGGCTTCAGCCCCGACAAGATGCTCCTCGGACGGGTCTTCTCCTACTCCGACACCCAGCGATACCGCATCGGGCCGAACTACCACCAGCTGCCGGTCAACCGGCCCAAGAACGTCGAGGCGCACAACACCTACACCTTCGACGGGCCCATGGCCTACGACCACCGTGGCGACGAGCCGGTCTACGCGCCCAACTCCGAGGGCCGCGGCTACAGCGACGAGACCGGTCCGGTCGAGGACGGGTGGGAGACCGACGGGCCCATGCTGCGCGAGGCCTACACCCTGCGCCCCGACGACGACGACTTCTCCCAGGCCGGCACGCTCGTGCGCGACGTCTGGGACGACGCCCAGCGCGAACGGTTCGTCGAGACGGTCGCCGGGCACCTGCTCGGCGGCGTCCAGGGCGACGTTCTCGAGCGTGCCTTCGACTACTGGAAGCGCGTCGACACCGACTGCGGGAAGAAGATCGAGGAGCTCACCCGGGCGGGCCGGGGAGGCGACAACCCCGGCGGCGAGGACGGCCAGGCCAAGGGGCTCGCGTCCGACCCCCTCGTCGAGGAGCGCACGCACGCGCGCTGACGCCCCGATCGATGCAGGACCACGCCAGCCGCCCCGGACCGACGGTCCGGGGCGGTCTGCGTTACGTTCGAGTCCAATCCCGACCCCAAGGAGCCTCGTCGTGACCACTCCCGTCAAGGTTGCCGTGACCGGCGCCGCCGGCCAGATCGGCTACAGCCTGCTCTTCCGCATCGCCAGCGGTGCCCTCCTCGGCCCCGACACCCCCGTCCAGCTGCGTCTGCTCGAGATCACCCCGGCGCTCAAGGCGCTCGAGGGCGTCGTCATGGAGCTCGACGACTGCGCCTTCACCACGCTCGACTCCGTCGAGATCGGTGACGACGCCACTCACATCTTCGACGGCGCCAACCTCGCCCTGCTCGTCGGCGCGCGCCCGCGCACCAAGGGCATGGAGCGCGGCGACCTGCTCGAGGCCAACGGCGCCATCTTCACCACCCAGGGCAAGGCCCTCAACGAGGTGGCGGCCGACGACGTCCGCATCGGCGTCACCGGCAACCCGGCCAACACCAACGCCCTCATCGCGATGAGCAACGCGCCCGACATCCCGCGCGAGCGCTTCAGCGCGCTGACCCGTCTCGACCACAACCGCGCGCTGAGCCAGCTGGCGGCCAAGACCGGCGCCAAGGTCGGCGACATCACCAAGATGACCATCTGGGGCAACCACTCCGCGACCCAGTACCCGGACGTCTTCCACGCCGAGATCGGTGGCCGCAACGCCGCCGAGGTCGTCGACGACCAGGCCTGGATCGAGAACGACTTCATCCCGACCGTCGCCAAGCGTGGCGCCGCCATCATCGAGGCCCGCGGCGCCTCGTCGGCCGCCTCCGCCGCGTCGGCCACGATCGACGCCGCCCGCGACTGGCTGCAGGGCACGCCCGAGGGCGACTGGGCGTCCATGGCCGTCGCCTCCGACGGTTCCTACGGGATCCCCGAGGGCCTCATCTACTCCTACCCCGTCACCACGTCCGGTGGCGACTGGGAGATCGTCCAGGGCCTGGAGATCGACGACTTCAGCCGCGCCAAGATGGACGCGACGGCCGCGGAGCTCGTCGAGGAGCGCGACGCCGTCAAGGAGCTCGGCCTGATCTGAGCCGACCTCCCCGAGCCGATGCGGCCCCGGGTGTTCAGAGAGCCTTCGCGGCCCTCAGGATGCCCGGGGCCGCTCGCTTCTTGACGTAGGCCGAGGAGACGCTCGGTCGGAGCTCGATCGTCGTCGCGGTGCCGTGGCGGCGGTAGAAGCGGTTGTACCAGCCGGTGAGCGTCGGGCTCACCTTCGAGCTGGGGGTGCCGACGCCCACCGTCTCGATCGGCATCGCCAGCTCCTTGGAGAGCCGCTTCTCCCATGCCCTGTCGATGCCGGTACGCGCGATGACGCCGTACGGCTGGTGCAGGGAGGCGACGTAGTCGGGCTTCTAGGCCTTGAGGAAGCGCAGCATCGCCCGCGTCTCGCGCTCGCTCTGCGCCCGCGGTCCGGATTCATCGTGGGGACGAACCACACGCCCTGGCCCTTGGCGACCGGGACCGAGGAGATCATCCGCTTGACGACCCGCGGACCGGCGGGGGGCGCGGTGGTCTCCGACGGCGCCGTGGTCTCCGGCGACGGGTCGGTCCTCTCGGCCGTCGGGACCGGTGCGACGCTCTGGGAAGGTGTCGGTGCCTCGTCCGCACCGGCCGCGCCCACGGCCGACGACACCGCCGTGGACGACATCGCGATCGCCACGGTGATGGCCAGCACCGTCCGTCTCATGGCCGGAGCGTACGCCCGCCCCGGAGGCATGGCGCCCTGGCGCGTCGGTCTCAGACGGGGCCGGGCGGCACCACGAAGCTCAGCACGACGAGCGCGCCGCCCAACGTGGCCGTCCACGCCACGTCGAAGACCTTGCCTCGGACGCGCAGCATGCCGACGTGCGCCTGCGGGACCAGCACCCGGGCGAGAGCCGCCACCACGAAGGAGACCCCCACCATCAGGATGCCCGCGCGCCACGACCCGACGGCGACGAAACCGAGTCCGACGACCACGCCGACCAGGATCGCCAGGTAGATCTGCGACCCGCGACTGCGCGGCACCAGCGGGCTCACGACGGCAGACGCTTCTCGGCCTCGTCGACGACGTTGCTCAGCAGCATCGCCCGCGTCATGGGGCCGACGCCGCCGGGGTTGGGTGCGACCCAGCCCGCCACCTCGTGGACGTCGGGAGCGAGGTCACCGACGATCCTGCCGGCGTCGTCACGGCTCACGCCGACGTCGAGCAGTGCGGCACCGGGCTTGACCATGTCGGCGGTGATGATGCCCGGCACCCCCGCCGCAGCGACGACGATGTCGGCGCGGCGCACCTCGGCCGCGAGGTCGCGGGTGCCGGTGTGGCACAGGGTGACGGTGGCGTTCTCGCTGCGACGCGTGAGCAGCAGGCCGAGCGGTCGACCGACGGTGACGCCACGGCCGACGACGGCGACGTTCGCCCCGGCGATCTGGACGTCGTGGCGCCGCAGCAGCTCGACGATGCCGCGCGGCGTGCAGGGCAGGGGCGCCTCGCGACCGAGGACGAGCCAGCCCAGGTTGGTGGGGTGGAGTCCGTCGGCGTCCTTCGCAGGGTCGATCCGGCCGATGACCGCGTTCTCGTCCAGCCCGTCGGGCAGGGGCAACTGGACGATGTACAGGGTGCAGGCCGGATCGGCGTTCAGCTGGTCGACCGCCGCCTCGACCTCCGACTGCGTCGCCGTGGCCGGCAGGTCGATGCGGATCGACTCCATGCCGACCTCGGCGCAGTCCTTGTGCTTGGCGCCGACGTACCAGTGGCTGCCGGGGTCGTCGCCGACCAGGATGGTGCCGAGCCCGGGCACCACGCCCTGCTCACGCAGGCGCGCCACGCGGGTCGCGAGGTCGGTCTTGATCGTCGCCGCGGTGGCCTTGCCGTCGAGGATCTGCGCCGTCACGCTGCACAGTCTTCCACGCACGTCCGCGCCACGGGTCGATGCCTCGGGCCGAGGCCTCAGTGCGCGAAGTGACGGGTGCCGGTCGTGTACATCGTGACGCCGGCGGCCTCGGCCGCAGCGATCGTCTCCTCGTCGCGCATCGAGCCGCCCGGCTGGACGATGGCGCGCACCCCGGCGTCGATGAGGATCTGCGGACCGTCGGCGAAGGGGAAGAAGGCGTCGGAGGCCGCCACGGCTCCCCGGGCCCGCTCGGTGCCGGCGCGCTCGACGGCGAGGCGGCACGAGTCGACCCGGTTGACCTGTCCCATCCCGATGCCGACCGAGGCCCCGGCGGAGGCCAGGAGGATGGCGTTGGACTTCACGGCCCGGACCGCGCGCCACGCGAACGCCAGGTCGGCGAGGGTGTCGCCATCGGCAGGCTCGCCGCTGACGAGGGTCCAACCCTGCGGCGCGTCGCCTGGAGCGTCGACGAGGTCGCGGCGCTGCACGAGCAGACCGCCGGACACGGCGCGTCGCTCCAGCGGCGCCTGGGCGAGGTCGGGGCAGCGCAGGATCCGGATGTTCTTCTTCGCCTGCAGGACCTCGACGGCGCCGGACTCGTAGTCCGGGGCGACGATCACCTCGGTGAACACGTCCGCGACCTGCTCGGCCATCGTCCGGCTGACCGGGCGATTGGCCGCGATGACCCCGCCGAAGGCGGAGACGGGGTCACAGGCGTGGGCGCGGGCGTGCGCCTCGGCGATCGAGTCGCCGACGGCGATCCCACACGGGTTGGCGTGCTTGATGATCGCCACCGACGGAGCGTCGTGGTCGTGCGCAGCGCGGATGGCGGCGTCGGTGTCGACGTAGTTGTTGTAGCTCATCTCCTTGCCGTGCAGCTGCTCGGCGCCGGCCAGCCCGCCGGTGCCGTCGACGTAGAGCGCAGCGGACTGATGGGGGTTCTCGCCGTAGCGCAGCACCGAGGAGCGCTCCAGCGCCGACCCGTCGAACCGCGGCCACTCCTGCTCGCCGGTGTACTCCCCCGCGAACCACCGGGCCACGGCGACGTCGTAGGCCGCGGTGTGCGCGAACGCCGACGCCGCGAGCGCCTTGCGCTGCTCGAGGGTGAACCCGCCCCCGGCGAGCGCGGCGCGGACGTCGTCGTAGGCCTGCGGCGAGACGACGACCGCCACGCTCGGGTGGTTCTTGGCGGCCGCCCGCACCATCGACGGACCCCCGATGTCGATCTGCTCGACGCACTCGTCGTCCGTCGCGCCCGAGGTGACGGTGGCGCTGAAGGGGTAGAGGTTGACGACGACGAGGTCGAACGGCTCGACCTCGAGCTCCTCGAGCTGGCGCACGTGGTCGTCGAGCCGGGAGTCGGCGAGGATGCCGGCGTGGACCCGCGGGTGCAGGGTCTTGACCCGTCCGTCCAGGCACTCGGGGAACCCGGTGACGTCCTCGACCGGCGTGACCGGCACCCCGGCGGACTCGATCACCTTCGCCGTCGAACCCGTGGAGACGATCGCGACTCCGGCGCCGTGCAGGTCGCGGGCGAGGTCCTCGAGCCCGGTCTTGTCGTAGACCGAGACGAGCGCCCTGCGTAGCGGACGGGGCAGCGGACGGGGGGACGAGGGGCTGGTGCTCATGGGCTTCCTTGCAGCTCGATGGTGCGGCCGCGGACGCGGAACCCGTGGCGGGCCAGCCGGCCCACCCACTCCACGAGCATCGCCCGCTCCTTGGTCTTGATGCGTTCGTGCAGGCTCTCGACGTCGTCGTCGGGCCGGACCGGGACCGCCTCCTGCGCGACGATCGGACCGGTGTCGACGCCCTCGTCGACGACGAAGAGGGTGCACCCGGTGACCTTCACGCCGTAGGCGAGCGCGTCGCGCGGGCCGTGCATCCCGGGGAACGCCGGCGACAGGGCGGGATGGGTGTTGAGGGTGCGTCCACCGAACCGGGAGAGGAAGGTCGGTCCGGTCAGCTTCATGAAGCCCGCCAGGACGACGA
The DNA here is from genome assembly GCF_039531385.1 of Aeromicrobium halocynthiae. Lineage (NCBI taxonomy): Bacteria > Bacillati > Actinomycetota > Actinomycetes > Propionibacteriales > Nocardioidaceae > Aeromicrobium > Aeromicrobium halocynthiae. The sequence continues at coordinate 80,075 of NZ_BAAAPY010000005.1, forward strand.
GGTCGGGGCGGTGCTCGGCGACGGCGTCGGTGAGAGCAGCGTCCCAGGCAGCCCGGTCGGGGTGGTCCCCGAGACCGACGACGAAGGTGTCGATCCCCGCCCGCTCCGCCCGCGCCAGTCCCTCGATGCCGGGCCGGTCGGCACCGACGGCCACGATCCGGGCGCCGTAGCCCTGCGGGTCCGCCGCGGCGGCGTCGATCAGCGCCTGGAGGTTGGTGCCGGACCCGGAGACGAGGACCACGACGCGCGCGGACGGTCGGCTATCGGGCACGGGCCTCACGATAGTGCGCCAGCGCTGCCCCGATCGCACCGGCCGCGCCCAGCACCCCGAGGGCGAGGAGGGCCGGTACCGGTCCGAGCGGACCGACCTCGCTCATCCGGCCGGGGCCGACCGAACCGCCCGAGACGAGCAGCAGCACACCGAGCACCCCTCCGGCCAGTCCACCGGCGGCGGCGCCGAGTGCGGCCCGTCGGCCCGGGCCGAGCTCGGCAGGGACGTCGAGGCGCCACCCGGCGAGCAGGCCGGAGACCACGGGGACGAGAGCGAGCAGGACCACCGCGCCCCCGAAGGCGCCGGGGTCGGGGAGCACGGCGAGGACCGGGAGTCCTGGCACGTCACCGAGGTAGGCGCCGTAGAGGTCGAGCGAGGTGTCGGTGCCGACGCTGACCCCGGGCCCGAGCGCGACGGCGGCGACCCACACGACCAGCGTCGGCACGGCCAGGACGCAGGCGAGTCCCAGCGCGACGCCCTCGCCGGCGCCCGGGTCGAGCGCTGCCCAGAGGTCCGCCGCCTGGCCGAGCGAGCCGACGAGGAGGATCGCGACGACGACCGCGCAGGAGCCGAGGAGCAGCCCGAGCGCCGTGCCCGCAGCGCGCAGCACCGCGGTCGCCTCCTCCCGCCCGGGCCCGAGCAGGGGTTCGCGTCGGCGCCGTGCGGCACTCCAGGCGGCCGCGAGCCCGCCCACGACGAAGCCCCCGACCGCGGCGCGGACCTCCGAGGTCTGCGTCGTCTGGGTCCCGCTGACCTGGGAGAGGACGGCGGCGAGGAGGCCGGTCGTGCCGGCGACCGTCGCAGCGAACTGGGCGACGTCGTCGACGGGTGCACCGCGCTGGACCCGCATCGCGACGGCCATCAGGAGCAGACCTGCGAGGAGGGTCCCGCCGATCGGGACGAGGTCGATCGCGACGTCGTCGACCATGAGTCCGGAGCCGAGCGAGACCACCCAGAGCCGGACGCCGGAGCGCAGCACCGCGGCGGTGGAGACGTCGCCGGAGGTCGCCACCAGGACGGCGAGGCACGTCAGGACGACGCCCAGTACGCTGGTCGTGACGGCGGTCACGACGCCGGTCCGCAGGGCCGGGGCCTCCTGCGGGGACGACGCGACAGGGGACGGCACCCATCCATCCAACCTGTAAAGTCGGGCCGTTGCGACGAGCCACGCCGAGCACCCGAGGAGAGCGCCACCCGTGACCCGCATGGATGAGTTCAGCAGCTTCTACGCGGCGACCGCCGCAGAGACGCTGCGGGTCACCTATGCCCTGTGCGGGGACCGTCAGGTCGCCCTCGAGGCCACCGTCGACGCCTACCGGCGCGGGTGGCGCGAGTGGAGCCGCATCCGCGACAAGCGTCCCCTCGTCCACATCCGCACGGAGGCGTGGCGGGCCGTCGCGCTCCACCGGGGCGTCCACCCGCTGCGGCGCCGCCACGAGGAGGACGCCGACACCGACCTCCTCGCCGCGCTGCACGACCTCGCGGCGGACGACCGACGACTCGTGGTGCTCCTCACCCTCGGGGGCTCCGACCTCGCCGAGGCCTCCCGCGAGGTCGGGATCGGCGAGGAGGAGGGCATCGAGCGCGTCGGCGTGGCCCTCGCCGCCCTCGAGGAGGCACTCGGCCACGACCTCGCGGTCCTCGAGCAGCGGCTCCTGGGGCTGGGGGCGGTCACCGAGTCCCTGTCGATGCCGCCGGTCGAGAAGATCCGCACCGGCGCCCGCCGCGACGGCCGTCGCAACACCGTGCTCCTGGTCGCCGCAGCCGTCGCACTCGTGCTGGGCGGTGGCTTCGTCGTGACCGACGGCTCCTCCCTGACGACCCAGGCGTCGATGCCCTACCGCGAGAAGCTCGGCGCCGAACGCCCGGACGTCGTGCTCGAGGCCAGCAAGCTCTCCGCCGACAACCTGCTCAGCAGCAACCAGGTGGCCGAGCTCGACCCCGACTCCCCCTGGCGCACGACGGCCACCGACGAGGACCCCGAGAACGACACCCCCTACGCGACCTGTCCGCCCCGGCGCTTCGCCGACGAGTCCCCCGCCCGCGTCTTCCTGCGGACCTTCGAGGCCGAGGGCGACGCCAACACCCGCGCCGCACAGGCCATCGAGGTCTCCTCGTCCGAGCGGGAGGCCCAGCGCGCGTACCGCACGACCGTGGGGTGGTTCGCCGACTGCGCGCACCCACGGACCCAGCTGATCGGCTCCTACGTCGTGAAGCGTCCCTTCGGTGACTTCCGGATCCTCCAGATGCGCTCGTACCGCGACCCCGAGCGGGTCTTCACGGTCGGCGTGACGCAGTCCGGTTCGGTGAGCAGCACGGTCGTCCACGAGCAGGAGGGCGACCAGGGCCCGCCGATCGACGACTTCGCCCGAATGCTCAACACGTCCGTGGCCAAGATCTGTCGCGACAGTGGCGGCCAGTGCAGCGACGAGCTCGAGGTGACCCCCGCGGCACCGCCGCGCACGAGCGAGGCACCTGCCTTCCTCGGGGTCGTCGACCTCCCTCCGGTCGCCGACATCGACCGCGTGTGGTCGGGCACGAAGCCGTTCGTCCCCGAGGCGGACCGCAACCCCGCGGCGACCCTCTGCGACGCCACGGGGACCGAGGGCCGGCGCGTCGAGAACGCGAACGCGAGGATCTTCGTGATCCCGCAGGAGGAGGGCCTCGCCCCGGAGTTCGGGGTCGCCGAGACGGTGCTCACCATGTCGTCGGAGGAGGCCGCGAGCGACCTCATCCGCTCCACGCGCCGCAAGCTGGAGGCCTGCGAGGACGAGAACCTCTCCGCCAGGGTCAGCGAGGGCTCCGACATCGGCACCCGCGAGACGAGCGGCACGACGTGGACCGTCCGGTTCGAGGTCGAGGACGGCGACGACGTCGTCTTCCGCACCGGGATCGTCCGACGCGGCAACGTCGTCGCCCAGGTGCTCTTCACGCCCTCCGGCGACGTCGACATCGCCGCCGAGACCTTCGACCGCCTGGTGCAGCGGGCGGGCGAGCGGCTCGTCTACGCCCAGTCCGAGTAACCACAGCACGACGCCCCCGGTCCTCGCGGACCGGGGGCGTCTCAGGTGCTCGGGGCTCAGAGGCCCTGCAGGATCTCCCGCATGAGGTTGGCCGTCTCCGACGGCGTCTTGCCGACCTTGACGCCGGCGGCCTCGAGGGCCTCCTGCTTGGCGGCGGCCGTGCCGGAGGAGCCGGACACGATGGCGCCCGCGTGGCCCATGGTCTTGCCCTCGGGTGCGGTGAACCCGGCCACGTAGCCCACGACCGGCTTGGTGACGTTGGCCTTGATGAACTCGGCCGCACGCTCCTCGGCGTCGCCGCCGATCTCGCCGATCATCACGATCGCCTTCGTCTCCGGGTCGTTCTCGAAGGCCTCGAGGGCGTCGATGTGCGTGGTGCCGATGATCGGGTCGCCACCGATGCCGATGGCCGTGGAGAAGCCGAAGTCGCGCAGCTCGAACATCATCTGGTAGGTCAGCGTGCCCGACTTGGAGACCAGGCCGACCGGACCCTTGCCGGCGATGTTCGCCGGCGTGATGCCGGCGAGCGCCTCGCCCGGGGTGATGATGCCCGGGCAGTTGGGGCCGATGATGCGCGTCTTCTTGCCCTGGGCATAAGCCCAGAACTCCGCGGAGTCCTGGACGGGCACGCCCTCGGTGATGATGACGAGCAGACCGATCTCGGCGTCGATGGCCTCGACGACGGCGTCCTTGGTGAACGCCGGCGGCACGAAGGCGACGGAGACGTCGGCGCCGGTCGTCGAGATCGCCTCGGCGACCGATCCGAAGACCGGCAGCTCCACCTCGGCGCCGGAGGCGTCGGTGTGGGTGACGGTGGTGCCGGCCTTGCGGGCGTTGACGCCGCCCACGATGTTCGTCCCCGCGGCGAGCATGCGGGCGGTGTGCTTGGAGCCCTCGCCGCCGGTGATGCCCTGGACGATGACCTTGCTGTCCTTGTTCAGGTAGATCGACATGTCAGTCCCGTCCTCTCAGGCGTTCGCCAGCTCGGCGGCCTTGTCGGCCGCGCCGTCCATGGTGTCGACCTGGGTGACGAGCGGGTGGTTCAGCTCGTCCAGGATCGCGCGACCCTCCTCGACGTTGTTGCCGTCGAGGCGGACCACGAGGGGCTTGGTGGCGTCGTCGCCGAGCAGCTCCAGGGCGCCCTTGATGCCGTTGGCCACGGCGTCGCAGGAGGTGATGCCACCGAAGACGTTGACGAACACGCTCTTGACCTGCGGATCGCCCAGGATGACGTCGAGACCGTCGGCCATGACCTGCGCCGAGGCGCCGCCGCCGATGTCGAGGAAGTTGGCGGGCTTGACGCCGCCGTGCGCCTCGCCGGCGTACGCGACGACGTCGAGGGTGCTCATGACGAGGCCGGCGCCGTTGCCGATGATGCCGACCTGGCCGTCGAGCTTGACGTAGTTGAGGCCCTTGTCCTTGGCCTTGGACTCCAGCGGGTCCTCCTCCTCGCGGATCGAGAACTCCTCGTGGTGCGGGTGGCGGACCTCGGAGGCGTTCTCGTCGAGGGAGACCTTGCCGTCGAGGGCCTCGAGCTTGTCGCCCTCCAGACGCGCGAGCGGGTTGACCTCGACGAGGGTCGCGTCCTCCTCGGTGAAGACGGTGTAGAGCGCCTGGATCATCTCCACGGCCTGCTCGAAGACGGCCTCGGGGAATGCGGCCTCGGTGGCGATCTCGCGGGCCTTCGCCTCGTCGACGCCCTGGCCGGGGTCGATGGCGATCTTCTTGACCGCGTCGGGGTTGGTCTTGGCGACCTCCTCGATCTCGACGCCGCCCTCCACGCTCGCGATGCACAGGTAGCTGCGGTTGGAACGGTCCAGCAGGAAGGAGAAGTAGTACTCCTCCTCCGGCGGGGTGGCCGGGGTGATCAGGACACGGTTGACCGTGAGGCCCTTGATCTCCATGCCGAGGATGTTCGACGCGTGCTCGTGCGCCTCGTCCGGGGTCTTGGCGATCTTGACGCCGCCGGCCTTGCCGCGGCCGCCCGCCTTGACCTGGGCCTTGACGACGGTGACCCCGCCGTACTGCTCGGCGGCTGCGCGCGCCTCGTCGGCCGTGGTGACCACGGTGCCGACGGTGGTCGCGACGTCGTGCTTGGCGAAGAGCTCCTTCGCCTGGTATTCCATCAGATCCACGATGAAGCCTGTTCTCGCTCGTCCAGTCTGGGTGAGACGCCCCGCGACGGGGGCGGAAAATCCCTTCGGACTCTAGTCGCCAGTGTCCGATCCCGACGCGCGGGGTCGTCGGTGCGCGAGCATCCTCGCCGTCCCTCTGCGACAGTCGTCTGCATGAGGACCAGCTGGATCGAGACCGACGACGTCCGCCTCCGGGTGGAGCACCGCGGCCCGAGCGAGGCCCCCGCCGTGCTGCTCCTGCACGGCTTCCCCGACCACCGCGGCGTGTGGGACCCGGTCGCCGACCGGCTCGGCGACGACCACCACGTCGTGACCGTCGACGTCCGCGGCTCGGGCGACTCCGAGGCGCCGCGAGGTCGCTCCGGCTACCGGATCGAGCGGCTCGTGGACGACGTCGCGGCGGTGGTGGCGCACGCGCTGCCCGGTGGCCGGCCCGTCCACCTCGTCGGCCACGACTGGGGCTCGATCCAGGGGTGGGCGGTCCTCGAGCGCTCGATGCGGCCGGAGTCGTCGCTGTCCGGTCGCATCGCCACCTTCACCTCGATCAGCGGTCCGAGCCTCGAGGCGTACGGGGAGTTCGTGCGCTCGGGCCTGCGCCGGGGCCGGGTGCTCGCCGTGGGCCGCCAGCTCGTCCGGTCCTGGTACGCCGCGGCCTTCCAGCTGCCGGTCCTCCCCGAGCTGGTGCTGGGCCGGTGGGGGCCCGTCATCGCGGACCGCCTCGCCCACGCCGAGGGACTCGCCGCGAGCGAGGCAGGCTCGCCGTGGGACGAGGGCTTCGTCCGCGACGCCGTCCACGGCGTCAACCTCTACCGGGCCAACCTGGGCCGGGTGCTGCAGCGACCCACGTCGGTCGACCTCCCGGTGCAGCTCGTCGTCCCGACGCGCGACCGCTACGTCCTCCCCCACCTCCACGACGGACTCGAGCGTCACGTGCCGAACCTGAGTCGCGTGGAGCTCGTGGCGGGTCACTGGGCGCCCCGGACACAGCCGGAGCTCGTCGCCGACCTCGTGCGCGGGTTCGTCGCGGAGCAGGAACGTCCGCTGCGCGTCGTCGGCTGAGACCGCCGCGGAGCCTCCGGTGCCACGGATCGGTCCGCTCAGCGCGCCGAGCGGACCGTGATGTCCGTCTCTCCCGCAGCGTCGAACGCCTCGCGCACCGACGTGACGTCGGCCGCACCACCCACGACGACGACATCGAGGACGTCCTCCTGCACCGCCGTCGCGACGACCGCCGCCGGGCTCACCCCGGATCCGAGGTGGATGACCTCCCAGCCCTCGCGCCACAGGGCTCGCGACGCACTCACCGACGGGTCGCCGGCAGGGTCGGCAGGGCTCAGGGCCGCCACCACCACACGCCGTCCGGCCACCTCGCCACCCTAGGGCACGCCACGTGAAGGGCGTCACGCTCGCGGCGGACCCCCGGCCGATCCGGACACCGACCTGGGAGGAACGGGTTGGACCGTGACCCCCCATCGCCTAGACTCAGACGGTCCCACCCACCGAGCCGGAGGTATTCCTGCGTGACTTCGTCTGCGCCGAAACGCCGACTCGACGTCCGCCAGGCCCCCCGCACCGCCGGCAAGCGCGCCGCGGTGCAGCCTCGTCGCCGCCGCTCCACGATGCGCCCCTCGCCCGCGATGGCCGGCGCGTTCGTCCTCGTGGTGGCCGGGATCGGTGCCGGCGCCGTCTCCACCCAGACGGACTCGGACTCGCTGGCCGCGGGCTACCAGACCATCTCGGCCAGCTACGCCGGCGAGGGTGCTGACGTCGACATCACCGAGCCCATCGACGACGAGATCCTCGCGGCGCAGACCGAGGCCCAGGCCCAGCAGACGCTCCAGGCGCAGGCCGGCCTCACCCAGCGTGCCCAGGAGGCCGCCGACGAGCTCCAGTCCACGCAGTGGGTGCTGCCGGTGACGGGCTACCGCCTCACCGCGCGCTTCGGCCAGTCCAGCTCCCTGTGGTCCAGCACGCACACCGGCGTCGACTTCGCCGGCCCGTCGGGGTCGACGATCGTCGCCGTCGCCGGTGGCACGGTCACCTCCACGGGCTACGAGGGCGCGTACGGCAACAAGACCGTCATCACCCTCGAGGACGGGACCGAGATCTGGTACGCCCACCAGAGCCGCATCGCGGTCTCCACCGGCGAGCAGGTCGCACCCGGCCAGGTCATCGGCTACACCGGCTCGACCGGCAACGTGACCGGCCCGCACCTGCACCTCGAGGTGCGTCCCGGCGGCGGCAACCCGATCGATCCGCTCGTCGCGCTCGCCGAGCACGGCGTCACGCCCTGACTCAGAGCTTCTCCACGGGGGCGTAGCGCAGCAGCAGCCGCTTGACGCCTGCCGACCCGAAGTCGACGCTCGCGACGCTGCTCGCGCCCTGGCCCTCGAGCGCCACCACGGTGCCGAGACCGAAGGAGTCGTGCGTGACGCGATCGCCCGGCGACAACGAGGGGATCGTCCGCTCGGCCTTGCGCGACCGGGCCGCCACGGCCGAGGACCGGAACGACGGAGCCGGACGAGCAGAGGCCGCGCGCGTCCACTGGGTGGGCGCCTGGGCCTCGCGCCGCCAGGTGATGAGGTGCTCGGGCACCTCGTCCAGGAACCTGGAGGCGGGGTTGTAGGAGGGTGCACCCCACGCCGACCGGCTCGAGGCCCGGGTGAAGTAGAGGCGCTCGCGTGCACGGGTGATGCCGACATAGGCGAGGCGTCGCTCCTCCTCCAGCTCGGCGTTCTCCCCGAGGGAGCGCAGGTGCGGGAAGACACCGTCCTCCAGGCCGGTGAGGAAGACGACCGGGAACTCCAGCCCCTTGGCCGTGTGCAGCGTCATGAGGGTGACGACGCCGTCACCCTCGTCGGGCAGGGAGTCGGCGTCGGCGACGAGTGCGACCTGCTCGAGGAACGCCCCGAGGGACCCGGGCGCCGGGCCCGCGTCCTCGTCGTCGCCATCGGAGGAGTCGGCGTCGTCGACGTCGTCCTCGACCGTGGCGGCGGCCGAGACGAACTCCCGTGCGGCCGCGACGAGCTCGGCGAGGTTGTCGACACGGCTCTCGTCCTGCGGGTCCTTGCTGTTCTCGATCGTCTCGAGGTATCCGCTGCGCGTGAGCGCAGCCTCCAGGACGGCGTCGGCGGCCGCACCGGAGGCTGCGAGCTCCATGAGACCGGTCATGACCTCCACGAAGGAGGCGATCGCCTTGGCCGAACGCGTGGCGAGACCGGCCTCGTCGGCGCGCTGGAGCGCTTCCCAGAAGCTGATCCGCTCGCGCGAGGCGAGAGCCTCCACGGAGGCCTGGGCGCCGTCGCCGATGCCACGCTTGGGCTCGTTGACGATCCGCCGCAGCGAGACGGCGTCGCGCGGGTTGACCAGGACGCGGACGTAGGCGAGGGCGTCCTTGATCTCCTTGCGCTCGTAGAAGCGCACGCCGCCGACCACCCGGTAGGGCAGGCCGACGCGCATGAACACCTCCTCGAAGACACGTGACTGGGCGTTCGTGCGGTAGAACACCGCGACGTCCGAGGGCCTGGCCTCGCCGGCGTCGGTGAGCCGGTCGACCTCCTCGGCGACGAACTGCGCCTCGTCGCGCTCGTCGTCGCCGACGTAGCCGACGATCTGCTCACCCTCGCCCTCGGCCGACCACAGGCGCTTGTCCTTGCGGCCGGCGTTGCGGCCGATGACTCCGTTGGCGGCGTTGAGAATGGTCTGGGTGGAGCGGTAGTTCTGCTCGAGCAGCACGGTGTCCGCCCCCGGGAAGTCCTGCTCGAACTCCAGGATGTTGCGGATGTTGGCCCCGCGGAAGGCGTAGATGGACTGGTCGGAGTCGCCGACGACCATGAGGTCGTGGGGACGTCCGTCCTCGTCTCCGCAGAGCTCGCGGATGAGCGCGTACTGGGCGTGGTTGGTGTCCTGGTACTCGTCGACGAGCACGTGGGTGAAGCGGCGTCGGTAGGTCTCGCGGACGTCGGGGAAGGCCTGCAGCAGGTGGACCGTCGACATGATGAGGTCGTCGAAGTCCATCGCGTTCGCGGCCTTGAGGCGCCGCTGGTACTGCTGGTAGGCCTCCAGGTAGAGCTCCTCGGTGCCGTTGCTGACCCGGCCCCCGGCGGACTCGTGGTCGACGAGCTCGTTCTTGAGGTTCGAGACCCAGTTGAGCACCGCGCGCGGGTTGACCCGCTTGGGGTCGTACCCGAGGTCGCGGCACACCATGGTCATGAGGCGGCGTGCATCGGCGGCGTCGTAGATCGTGAAGCTCGACGTGTAGCCGAAGCGCTGCCCCTCGCGGCGGAGGATCCGCACGCAGGCGCTGTGGAAGGTGCTGACCCACATCATCCTCGCGCGCGGACCCACGAGCTCGGCGACGCGCTCGCGCATCTCCGCGGCGGCCTTGTTCGTGAAGGTGATGGCGAGGATCGAGCCCGGGTGGGCGCCGCGGGCCGCGATCAGCCAGGCGATGCGTCGGGTCAGCACGCGGGTCTTGCCCGAGCCGGCTCCAGCGACCACGAGCAGGGGCCCCGGCTCGTGGGAGACCGCCGCACGCTGGGCGTCGTTGAGCCCTTCGAGGAGGGTCTCCGAGCGCGTAACGCGCCTGCTCGTCGTGCGATCACGCGGGGTTCGGGCCTCCTCGCCCGGTTGGTCGGGACGGGCGCCGGCAGGGACGGGGAACGGCAGGGTCATCGTCGTCCCAGCGTAGTCGCCGCGCCCGACAGGTCGGGCCGCACCCGGGCTCGGCGGCGACGAGTGGCGCACACCCGACACCGAGTGGCGCGAACTGCCCCGCGAGTGGCGCAAGATCGGGCGACTCGCCGTCACACTTTCCCCAGATTGCGCCACTCGCCGGGGGCCTGAGAGCGGACTTGATTGTGGCAATACAGATGCTACAGTGAGTGATACAAACCGATTCGAGGGGGAACGATGATCGCACTGACGTTCGTGGGAGTCCTGCTGCTGGGAGTCGTCGGGGCGCAGGCGGTCCTGGCGCCGTCACTGAGCGACCGCTGGGCACGTCGACGACTCACCGCCCGCGGCGCCACGCTCTCCGACGAGGGCGCCGCCGCACTGCTCGGCGCGCTGAACCGACGCACCCGCGTGGCCTGCGCCGGAGGCGCCGTCGCGATCGTCGCCACGCTCGCGATGCTCTGGGGGGTCGTCCGCGAGCCCACCGGCTCGCCCGACCTCGCCCTCGTCGGGCTCGTGCTCGCCGCCACCGTCCTCGGCTCGGCGCTCGCGGAGGTCGTCGAGATCGTCCGCACGACGCCGCCGCCGCCCGACGGTCCACGGGTCGCCTCCCTGCAGGTTCGCGAGCCCCACCGGACGGTTCGCGAGGGACGGGCCGAACAGGCCCTGGTCGCCGTCGCAGCCCTCGTCGCCGCAGCCTGCGGAGTCTCCTGGGCCGCCGGAGTGACCTCCGGCGCGGTGGCCACCGCCTGCGCCCTCACCGCACTCACCACCATCGGCGCCTGCCTGCTCACCCGCCGCTGGCTGCTCGCCCGCCCCACACCCGCCGGGGACACCGAGTCCGCCGTCGTGGCGGACACGCTCGCCGACGCGACGGCCGACCGCCTGACCGAGAACCTCACCGCGAACGGCGCCGTCCTGCTCGCGTACGCGGGCATCCTGCTCGCCCCCTCGGCCGGAGTCGTCGGCTTGGTGGCCCTGGGTGCCGCCTACGTGGCCGTCTTCGCCGCGGTCACCGTCGCCACCGGCGAACGACGCAAGGCCCTCATGGCGGTCCAGGCGTGACGACCTTTGCCGTCGAGGTCGACCCCGCCGCGAGCGACCCGCCGTTCGAGCAGATCCGACGCCAGGTCGCAGCAGGAGCCGCCAGCGGTGCCCTCGCGCCCGGCCACAAGCTGCCCACCGTGCGCCAGCTCGCCGCCGACCTCGATCTCGCGACCGGCACCGTCGCGCGCGCCTACCGCGAGCTCGAGGCGGCCGGGATCATCCAGACGCAGGGCCGACGCGGCACCTTCGTCGCGTCGCGACTCGTCGATGACGAGGACGCGACGGCAGCGGCGCGAGCCTTCGTCGAGACGCTGCGCCGCACCGGGCTGTCGCGCGACGAGGCCCTCCGGCTCGTCGAGCGGGAGTGGGGTCGGTGAACGGCCCGGTACCGGGGTCGCGCCTGCGGCTGGCCGAGGAGCTCGACCTCGACGACCTCACCGACCTCTGGGAGCGCGCCGCCCGGACGAGCCACGGGTTCATGGCCGACGACGACTTCGCCGACGCCGCCCCGTACATCCGCGACGCCCTGCTTCCGTCGATGGACGTGTGGGTGGTCGAGGACGAGTCCGGCCCGCTCGGGTTCGCCGGCGTCCGCCCGGCATCGGATCCGGGGGCCGGGCTCACGCACCTCGAGCTGCTGTACGTCGAGCCGTCCGCCCACGGTCGCGGCATCGGCACCGCCCTCGTCGACCACGTCCGACCGACCAGCGTGGAGGTGTACGCCGGCAACTCCCACGGCCTCGGCTTCTACGCCTCGCGCGGGTTCTGGCGGCTGCGCTCACACACCCACGACGCGTTCGGGCGGCCCTTCCCCGTCGTGCACCTCGTGCGCGGCTGAGTCCCGACCGTCCGGACCGAGCTGCCCGACGTCTCCCTCGACGGGACCGAAGTGGCGTGCCATGACCTCGCGCCGGACCCTCGCGCCCCACGCGTCGAGGCGGCGCCGTCCCCACCGTGTCCGCCCGAGCACCCAGTACCGGAGCACGTTCTGAACTATCACCGTCGGCACCGCCCACGGTGGACGCGTCGGGAGGCCGAGCTCGCGCATGCTGCGCCGACCCAGCAACATGGTGAGCATGCTCAGCAGCCGCTCCCGCGCGTAGCGGCGGCGCAGGCCGACCGGTGGACGGACCCAGAGGCGGTCCTGCGCGGCGACGATCGCCTGGGCGAGGGCGGCACCGGCCTGCGTCTGACCGTCCTGGGCGAGGAGCACGTGGTGGTTCAACCGGTGCTGCTCCCACTCAGTCTCGACCAGCCAGCGGTCCTCGATGCCGAGCAACCATCCGACGTAGCGCCACAGGTGCATCACGGCGCGCGAGTCCGCGCGCGAGACCCGCACGCCGAGCGCACGGCAGCCGAGGAGCAGCACGCCGCTGAACAGCCCGAGGGTCGCGGCCTGGTCGGTCTGGTTGATCGGCAGGCCCCACCGCTCGACGTCCCAGCGCTCCCCACGCGAGTCGTCGAGGAACGTCTCGTTGACGAGTGCGTGCATGGCGCGGACGTGCAGGGTCAGCGCGACGCCGGGGCCCCCGGGGCGCAACGCACCCGGCTCCGCCACGGCGATCGTCCACTGCTGGGTCTCCCCCAGCCGACGAAGGGCTGTCTCGCCGACGAGTCCACCGGTCGCGACGAGCAGATCCGGAGGACCGCCGAAGCGGTAGCCCCCGATGAGGGAGAGCTGGAGCAGCACGTCGGCGGCGTTGCGGCCGAGCCGTCCGACGACACGGGCCCCCTCGTCGACGAGGTCGTGGTCGACCCACCCCGGCGTCGCCTCGACCGAGGCGAAGAAGGACCGGAGCGGGTCAGGTGCTTCGGGCACCGACTCGATGCCGTCGGCGAGCGCGCGCCGCAGCTGCGCCATCGAGACACGGTCGGGGTCGCCTGGTTCGGCGCGGATCGCTCGAGCGAGCGCGGCGCCCGGCTCGTCGCAGCGCATGAACCCGCGGGCCAGCTGCTCCATCAGGTCCTCGTCGACCTCGCGGAGGCCGGTCAGGATGCGCAGGGGCCGGCCCAGGCGTGCGCCTCGCGCCTCGGCCGCGCGGTACCGGGTGGGGATCTCGGACATGACCCGATCGTGACACGAGCGATCGCTCGCATACCATTCGCGTCATGCCCTCCCCCGCGCCGTTGCGTCGCCATCCGCAGCAGGAACGCTCGCGTCGCATGGTCGAGCGGATCCTCGAGGCGGCGCACGAGGTGCTGCTCGTCGAGGGGCACGACGCCGCCTCGACGAACCGGATCGCGCGCCGCGCCGGCATCAGCCCCGGTTCTCTCTACCAGTACTTCGACGGCAAGGAGGCGATCGTCGACGCCGTCGTCGCCCGGTACTCCGACGACCTCGCAGCCCGTGTCGCCGCAGCCTTCACGACCAACCTCGGCGCCCGCGGCGAGACCGTCGCCCACGACAGCGTGGCCGCCTTGCTCGCCGCCCTCGAGGCCGACGCCGAGATGCTCCGCGTCGTGACCGAGCAGCTCCCGTTGGCACACCACCGCGAACGACTGGTCGCACTGCGCGACCAGGTCACCCAGCTCGTCGCCACCTACCTCGCCGCGCAGCGTCCGACGCGAGCCGTGGAGCCCGAGACGGCCGCGTGGCTGCTCGTGCGGACCGTGGAACAGCTGACCGTCCGCTACGTGCTGGACGCGCCGTCGATCGCTCGCGAGGTGTTCGTGTCCGAGCTGACGCACCTCGTGCTCGCGCACCTCGAGCCACGGCGGACCTGAGCCCTACTCGGCCCCGCTCTCGTTCGGGGCGCGCCAGGACCGCTCGAACGGCAGCCGCCACGCCTTGGGCGCGATGAGCTGGTGCACGGAGTTCGGTCCCCACGTGCCCGGCGGGTAGGGCCGCAGCGGGGGCGGGTCGTCGAGCAGCGGCTGCGAGACCTCCCACAGCCGCTCGATGCCCTCGGCCGTGGTGAACAGCGTCCGCTCGCCCTTCATCGCGTCGAGGATCAGCCGCTCGTAGGCCTCGAGCACCTGTCCCGCCCGGTCGGTGTCCTGCATCGCGAACTGCATCGACAGCTTGTCCAGGCGCATCCCGGGCCCAGGACGCTTGCCGTAGAACGACAACGACATCCGCGAGGAGTCCGCGAGGTCGAAGGTCAGGTGGTCCGGACCGGACAGGCCCACGCCGGAGCCGCTCGGGAACATCGACTTCGGTGGCTCGCGGAAGGCGATCGAGATGATCCGCGCGCCCTCGGCCATCTGCTTGCCGGTGCGCAGGTAGAACGGCACCCCCGCCCACCGCCAGTTGTCGATGTGCGCCTCGAGCGCCACGAAGGTCTCCGTCTCCGACTCGGGGCTGACGCCGGGCTCGTCCCGGTAGCCCTGGTACTGGCCCCGGACGACGTCGACCGGGTCGAGTGGGAGCATGGAGCGGAAGACCTTGTTCTTCTCCTCGCTGATCGACTCCGAGTCCAGCGACGTGGGCGGCTCCATCGCCATGAACGCGAGGATCTGGAACAGGTGCGTGACCACCATGTCCTTGAACGCCCCCGTGCCCTCGTAGAACCCCGAACGTCCCTCCACCGACAGCGTCTCCGGCACGTCGATCTGGACGTGGTCGATGAAGGTGCGGTTCCAGATCGGTTCGAACAAGCCGTTGGCGAAGCGGAAGGCGAGGATGTTGAGCGCCGCCTCCTTGCCGAGGAAGTGGTCGATGCGGAAGATCTGCTGCTCGTCGAAGACCTCGTGGATCGCGGAGTTGAGCGCGATCGACGACGCGAGGTCGGTCCCGAACGGCTTCTCCATGATGATGCGGGAGCGGTCGACGAGGTCGGCGTCGCGCAGGGTCGAGACGACGTCCAGCGCGGCCGCCGGCGGGACGCTCAGGTAGTGCAGCCGGCGCGCGTCGCCACCGAGCTGAGCCTCGAGCTCGGCGGCCACCGCGGCGAGCCGGTCCGGACCGGCTCCGACGTTCACGTAGTGCAGCTTCGGCGCGAAGTCCTCCCACTCGGCCTCCGGCACCGGCCGTCCGAACTCGCGGCAGGCCTCCTGGGCGAAGGTGCGGAAGGAATCGTCGTCGAGGTCGTCCATCGAGACCCCGATGATGCGCGAGTCCGCGACCAGGTTGGTGCGCAGCAGGTGCAGGATGCCCGGGAGGAGCTTGCGACGTGCGAGATCGCCCGTCGCGCCGAACAGGACGATGAGATGCGGCTCGCTCATGGTCCGAGGCTAGACCCGTCGTGTCGCGCCCTGGTGAACCCTGAGGTGACCTCGGGCTCGGACCGAACGGCGCCGGCAAGTCCACGACCCTGCGCGTCCTCGCCGGCCTCACCCCCGCCGACGCCGGCACCGCGACCATCGGTGGTCGGACTCAGCACCGCGGAGTCCCGCCGCCGCGTCCGGCAGTACTCCCTCGGGATGCGTCAACGCCTCAGGCTGGCCGCGGCGCTCCTCGCGCGTCGTCATCGGACAGGGTCGGGTCGTCGCGAGCGGCACGACCGAGTCGCTGCTGACCGCGAGCGGCACGATCGCGCGCACGAGCGACGCCGCACCTCTTCACCGAGCTCTCGACGCCACCGTCGCCCACCGTGCCGGCGTCCTGCTGACCGAGCTGGGAGCAGACCTTCGAGACGCCCGGTCATGCTCGCCACGACGGTCCTCGCGCAGGTGCTGTCCGTAGCGGTCGGGTTCGTGCTCGGCCTGGTGATGCGCCAGTCGGCCGCGGGTCTCGTGGGGTACTTCGTGTTCGCGTTCGTGCTGCCGCCGATCAGCCAGTTGCTGACCGCCACGCAGGAATGGTTCGCCGACGCGCCGGGCTGGGTCGACTTCACCTTCACACCGACGGCCGGACGGACGACGCGCACCCATGCCGGCCCAGTCGAGTCCGGCTCGGGGTTCGCGGGCCCGCGGCGTGCTCCCGCGCACCCGGACCTGCCCGAGCAGGACGTCCTCAGATGAGCCGGCGGTCGCTCGCCCACTTCGTCAGCTCGTGACGACTCGAGAGCTGGAGCTTGCGCAGGACGCTCGAGACGTGCGTCTCGACGGTCTTGATCGAGATGAACAGCTCCTTGGCGACCTCCTTGTAGGCGTAGCCGCGGGCGATGAGGCGCATCACCTCCCGCTCGCGCTCGGTGAGCCGGTCGAGGTCCTCGTCGACCTGGGCCACCTCGATCGTCCCGGCGAACGCGTCGAGGACGAACCCCGCGAGCCGTGGGCTGAAGACGGCGTCGCCGCCGGCGACCCGGGCGACGGCGTCGACGAGCTCGGGCCCGGAGATGCTCTTGGTGACGTACCCGCGAGCGCCGGCGCGGATGATCCCGATGACGTCCTCGGCGGCGTCGCTGACCGACAGGGCGAGGAAGGTGGTGGCCGGCCCGCGTCGGGCGATGCGACGCATCACCTCCGCTCCCCCTCCCCCGGGCATGTGCACGTCGAGCAGGACGACGTCGGGCTCGGCGTCGGTGATCGCCGAGACCGCCGACTCGACGTCCTCGGCCTCGGCCGCGACGACGATTCCGGCGCGCTCGATCTCGGCACGCACCCCCGTGCGGAACATGGCGTGGTCGTCGACGACCACCACGCGCAGGCTGGCGCCGGAGCGGTCGAGGGGCTCGTTCATCGGGTCTCCTGCGGAGGGGCGGCGGCTGGGTGAGGGTGCTCGCGCCGGACCGGCACGGACATCCGCACCTCAGTGCCCTCGCCGGGCGCGCTCACGACCCGTGCGCGGCCACCGTGACGTTCGAGCCGGGCGACGATGGACCCGCGCAGGCCCATCCTGTCGTCGGCGACGCGGTCGGGGTCGAACCCGACGCCGCGGTCACGCACGAAGACCTCGACCTCGCGGCCGTCGGTCTCGGCGTAGACGTCGATCCGGTCGACCCGGGCGTGGTTGGCAGCGTTCACGACGGCCTCCCGGGTGGCACGAACGATCGCCGCCACGTCGGGGTCGAGCGCGACGTCGCCGACGACCACGAGCTCGACCACGACGCGGTGCAGCTGCTCGACCTCGTCGGCGACCGAGCGCAGGGCGGCACCGAGCGACTCCCCCGGATCGGTCTCGTCGCCGTAGAGCCACGACCGCAGCTCGCGCTCCTGCCGCCGGGCGAGGGTGGCGACGGCCGCGGGGTCGGCGGCGTTCTTCTGCAGCATCGCCAGGGTCTGCAGGACCGAGTCGTGCAGGTGGGCGGCGACGTCGGCCCGTTCCTGCGACCGGATCCGCTCGCGCCGCTCCGCGCCGAGGTCGGTGACGAGCGAGATGATCCACGGCCCGAGGATGAGCAGCAGACCGATTAGCGCGACGGCCAGCGCGGCGCCGAGGTCCCGAATCGCGCCGAGGCCGCGCTCCTGCGTCAGCAGGTAGAGCCCGGCGACGCCGACGAGCACGACGCCGCCGGTGACGCGCGCGACGAAGCCCCAGCCGCGCGTCTGGCGCAGCCACGACGCCCACGTGGCGTCGTCGATCTGACGCCACACGAGCGCCACCCCGACGACGCCCACGAGCAGCGGCAGCAGCACCGTCCCGGACGGCCCGAGGCCCGTGACGGCGAGCAGCACCAGGACGCCGAGCCCGACCGCCAGCATCGCCGCGGCCTGCACGACCTCCACGGCGCGGGGGCGGGACCCGGGTCGCGCCTCGCGACGGGTCGCCGCGTCCAGGCCGGGGTTGAGGTCGGGGGTGCGCAGGGGGAGGAAGCGCCACAGGGCGAGGTAGGCCACCACGCCCGCGCCGTTGAACCACGTCCCGACGACGAACGCGGCGCGCACCCACAGGACCGGCACGCCGAGGTGCTCGGCCACGCCGGTGGCGACGCCGCCGACGAGCCGGTGCTCGGCCGGTCGGTACGCACGTCGGGTCTGGCTCACGCCACGATCGTCACACGTCGGGTGCGACCGCCGCCACGGAGACGACCCTCGCCGGACCCCGAGTCCCCTCGGGGTCGGTTCAGGGGCACACCCGATGGTCCGGGGTCGATCGCCCGACGACGATGGAGCCATGAACGACACCACTGGCACGAGCGAGGAACGCGACCGGTTCGAACCCGGCCGGGCCCGCACCCTCGCCGACGTCCGACGCCCCCGCGAGGACCGGCTGGTCGCCGGCGTGGGCACCGGCATCGGACGGCACCTCGGGATCGACCCCGTCATCGTGCGGGTCGTCCTGGCGGTGCTGTGCCTCGCCGGGCTGGCGGGGCTGATCCTCTACGCGGCCGCCTGGCTGCTGCTGCCGGCCGAGGACGCCGAGCGCAGCATCGTCGGCGACTGGTTCGACCTCCGCGAGAACGAGCGCCAGGTGCGGACCACCGGCCTGCTCGTCGCGGGTGTCCTCGCCCTTCTGGCGATCGTCGGCGACACGAGCCTCGGCTGGTTCTTCTGGCCGCTCGCCTTCGTCGCCTTCTGGCTCGGTGTCCCGGTCGCCCTCGCCTACTGGCTGCTCGTGGTGCGACCGCGTCGACGCCGGGAGACCGCGCAACCCGAGAACACCCGGCCCGAGAACACCTGGACCGAGACGACCCAGCCCGAGACGACCCAGGAGCTCGCCATGCCCACCGCACCCCCTGTCGACGCGTGGTCGCCGCCCACCCATGCGCCCCCTCCCCCGCGTCCCCGACGACCCTTCTCGTGGGCCCTGACCGTGCTGACGCTCTCGATCGCGGCGATCGCCGTCGCGCTGCTGTCCCTCCTCGGACCGACCGAGGACCTGCGGTGGACGGCCTACGTCGCCCTGGCCCTCGCGGTCGCCGGCGCCGGCCTCCTGATCGGTACCGTCGTCGGCAACGCCGGGCCCCTGATCCCCGTCGGCCTGCTGCTCGCTGCCGCACTCGTGGTCGGTTCGTTGGTGCCGTCGCTACGCGCCGGTGACCCGACGTGGGCCCCCGTCACGGCGGCCGACGTCCAGGACGAGTACCGGCTCGGGATGGGCCTGCTGACCCTCGACCTGACCGACGTCGAGGACCCCGCCGCCCTCGAGGGACGCACCGTCGAGCTCACCCACGGACTCGGCGAGACGCTCGTCGTCGTTCCCGAGGGTCTGGACGTGGCGCTCGAGGCCGACCTCCTGGCCGGCAACGTCGACTTCCTCGGCGAGCAGGAGAACGGCACCTTCGTCGACGTCGACCGACGCTCGGTCCGCACGGGTCCCGTGCTGACCCTGCAGGTCGACCAGTCGATGGGCCAGGTCAGGGTGGTCCGGCGATGAGCCGCCATCCCGCCCGGTGGGGCAGTGCCCTCTGCGGCCTGACGTTCCTCACCGTCGCCGCTGCGTGGGCGGTGCTCGAGCTGGACCTCGCCGACGTCGACGGTGCCGGAGTCGCAGTCGCCGTGGCCCTCATCGTGCTCGGCGTCGTCGGCATCGCCGCCACCGTGGTGATCGCCCGGCGGCCCACGCTGCCTGCGACGCCTGCGGGTGAGAGGCTCGAGGAGGACGACCACCCGACCCGGACCGACCGTCCCACCGACCTGGAGGAAGGACAGCGATGACGACGCTTCGACGCAGCGCCGATGCCCGGTGGATCGCGGGGGTGTGCGGCGGCATCGCCCTCGCCTACGTCATCGCCTGGATCGTCATGCCCGACACCCGCACGAACCCCTGAGGAGGACCCATGGCCAAGAAGCTCGCACGCAGCACCGAGGACAAGTGGATCGCCGGCATCTGCGGAGGGATCGCCGACTACACCGGTCTCGACGCCAACCTCGTCCGTCTGGCGGTGGTCGTGCTGACGCTCGTCGGTGTCGGCTCCGTCATCGTGATCTACCTGCTGGCGTGGATCATCATGCCGACGGCGACGCCACCCGGTTCGCAGACCATCGCGCACGAGCCGCCACCGCCGTCCGTGTGACGTCGGCGAACACGCCGTCCACGCCGGCCTCGAGGAACGCGAGACACTCGCCCTCGGCGTCGCCGTGGGCGGCGCGGTCGTCTCCGACGCGGTGGTCCAGCGGCAGGAAGTTGTTCTCGTCGCGGATCGTCCATGCGTGCACGAGCAGGCCCGCCTCGTGGGCGCGCTCGACGAGCCCGGTCGGGCCGGTGAGGCGGTGGTCGTCGTCGCGGCCGATGACGAGACTCTTGTTCGGGCCGATGCCGTCGGCGTAGGTGGCGATGTCCGCGAGAGCGGCGTCGGTGGTGAGGTCGGCGTAGGTGCGAGGGTCGCCGGCGACGTGCAGGTCCCACGGCGACCCGGCGCGGTCGAGGAGCTGGACGATGGTCGCGGCGGTCCGTGACCGCAGGTGACGCAGGTTCGCCGTCTCCATCGACTGGATCGTCACCGGGACGTCGGAGTCGGCCGCCCCGTCGGTCCCGCAGCGCTCGAGCGTCGCCAGCAGGAGGTCGTCGAGGTCCAGACCGATGCTCGCGAAGTACGAGGGGTGCTTGGTCTCGGGGTAGACCCCCACCGTCCGGTCCGCGGCCCGGGCGATCTCGACCACCTCCTCCAGGGTGAGGATCCCGGCCGTGCCGTCGAGCCGGAGGTTGTGCTCGCGCAGCTGCGGCAGGCGCTCGCGGCAGCGCAACGTCCGCAGCTCCTCGAGCGTGAAGTCCTCGGTGAACCACCCTGCGAAGGCCACCCCGTCGATCACCTTGACGGTGCGGCGGTCCGCGAACCGTGCGTGCTGGGCGACGTCGGTGGTGTGGCCGATCTCGTTCTCGTGGCGGACCACGAGAACGCCGTCGCGCGTCGCGACGACGTCCGGCTCGATGACGTCCGCGCCCTGCTCGATCGCGAGCAGGAAGGAGTCGCGGGTGTGCTCCAGGCGCTCGCCAGGGACACCCCGATGGGCGATCACGACCGGCTCGACCATGCATCGAGTGAACCAGGCGCACCCCACGGACCGCGGGAGGCGTGCCCGACGCCGGGACGTGTCCTACGACGCCCTGACCACGCGCACGGCGCCGTCGCGACGGGGGTCGGCTGCCGCCTCGACGTCGAAGCCGTCGGGCCCCCGCCGCAGGAGCGTCGCCCCGACGCCTCCGAAGTACATCGACGGCTCCTCCTCGCGCTTGACCACCTCGTCGGTCCGCCCCGCCCGGTGCACGTGCACTCGCGGGTGGTCGACGGCCTCCTGCAGGCCCAGGCCACCGGCAGCGAAGCCGGCGAGCACCTGGGCCACCGCCGTCGAGATGCGGTCCGCGCCGGGCGACCCGATCGCCAGAGCCGCCCCGTCCTCGTGGTGGCCGACGGTCGGTGCCATGTTCGACAGCAGGCGCGTCCCCGGCGGCAGTCCGTGCAGGCCCGCCGGGTTGAGCTCCTGCTCACCCAGGCAGTTGTTGAGCCAGATGCCGGTGCCCGCGGCGATCATGCCGGACCCGTAGCCGGAGGAGACGGTCACCGCGCAGGCCGCGCCGTCGGAGTCGGTGGTGGACACGTGCGCCGTCGAGCCCGAGGAGTGCCCGAGCAGCGCTCCGGGTCGGTCGGAGACCAGCCGCAGCAGCGCCGCGGCGTCCGCCTCCAGGTCGTCGCTGTGGTCGAGGACGTCGAGCCGGTGCCCGAGGACCGCCCGCTGCACCTGCACGAGGTGCTCGACGTCGTCGTCGGACCACCGACCGTCGACCACCGAGCGCGGGTGACCGTCGAGCAGCCGCAGCATCGCCGCCACGCACACCCCACCCACCGCCGGTGGCGGGTTCGTGCCCAGCGTCCACGGCCCGACCCGAGCCTGCAGCGCCGGACGGACCACCGGACGGTACGCGGCGAGGTCGTCGAGACCGAGCAGGCCGCCGCGGCCCGTCACGTCGTCGGCGATCAGCCGGGCCAGGTCACCGGTGTGCAGTGCCGAGGCGCCCTCCGCCGCGATGCGCTCCAGCGACGCCGCCAGGTCGGGCACCACCACCACGCCCGAGGTGACCACCGACTCGTGTCCTGGACGCGGGTCGTGCACGGCGGCGCTGCTGGCCGGGTCCCAGCCGAAGATGTCCTCGTGGACGTAGCGCAGGTAGTAGCGCGACGCCGACCCCAGCGCGAACCCGCCGCGCGCGACGCCGATGGCCGGAGCCACCAGCTCGGACCACGGCACCGAGCCCCAGCGCCGGTGCGCCTCCTCCAGCCCCGCCACCGCGCCGTGCGCAGCGACCGACCCCGGCCCGATCGTCACCCTCACCCCGCCGCCGTAGTCGGTCACCACGTCCCAGGTGGAGGGGGGACCGGACCGTGGTGTCGTGACGGCTCTGCCCGGCATGTCCATCCACCCGTCGACCGTGACCGGCGCCGACCCGTCCGGCGGCTGCACGGTCACGAAACCGCCGGAGCTGAGCGAGACGATGCCCACCTCGTTGACCATCGTCACGAGGACTGCGGCCACGGCGGCGTCGACCGCGTTCCCGCCGAGACCGGCGACCGCCTCCCCCGCATCGGCCGCGGCCTCGTTGGGTGCGGCGATGGCGACGTCGGGCATGGCGGGCAGGCTACTCCCCGCGGTCGTCGAGGGCGTCGAGCGCCTCGGTGTCCGTGCCGTTCTCGAACCGGTGCCCCGAGATGACCGCCGCGCGGGCGATCGCCATGCCGCCGATCGCCGACGTCGCCAGCTGCAGCACGATCGCGACCGCCCCCTTGACGACGTTGGCCGTCGACGGGTCGATCATCACGATGCCGATCACGATCAGTGAGACGCCGACGCCCGCCGCCGTCGCGACGGCCGACGCCCGCGTGTAGGGGTCGAACAACGAGACGAGTCCGATGGCGGCGATGACGAAGACCAGGGCCCCGACGACGACGAGGACGTTGCCGATGATGTCGAGCACGCTCATCGCCACCCTCGCGTCAACGCACGCGCCAGGGAGACCGCGGCGAGGAAGGCGACCAACGTCGCCACGAGCACGAGGTCGAGCGTCGCCGTGCTCGCCGCCCGCACGCCCAGCAGGCCGATCAGCGCGACCACCGAGAACGACAGCAGGTCGCCCGCGACGACCCGGTCCGCCGGTGTCGGTCCGGCGAGGATCCGCCAGGCCGAGATGAGCAGGGCGATGATGGCGCCACCGATCGCGACGTCGACGCCGATCATCGGTCGGCTCCCGGTCGCTGGACACCGAGTCCGTGGAGCATGCGGTCCTCCATGTCGTGCAGGTCGGTCAGCGCGTCCTTGGTGCTCGCGTGGTACATCGAGTGCACCAGCAGGACGCGCTGGTCGCCGTGGGTGCGGGTGCCGACCGTGAGGGTGCCGGGGGTCAGCGTGATGAGGGCGGCGATGAGGGTCAGCTCGGCGTCCGAGCGCGACCTCGCCTCCATCCGGACGACCCGCGGCGTGGCCTGCGAGCCGGGCGTGACGATGTCGAACAGCACGCGACCGCTGGAGCGCACGACCTCCAGGGCGAACCAGGCCAGGAAGACCGGGGCGTGCCACAGGGCCGGGAGCCGGCTCATCGGACGCCTCCTTCCAGGACGGCCGCCACGTAGCCGGAGGTGTCCAGCAGACCGGCCGCGGCAACCTGCGTGAGCGACAGCAGTCCCTCGGCGCCGAGGCCGAGGCCGAGGGTGACGAGGGCCAGCACCAGCCCCGGCGCCGTGAGCTTCATCCCGACCCGCTGCTCGGTGACGACACCTCCGCCGGCCGTCTCGGCGCTCGCGTCCTCGCGCGGCGCGGAGACGAACACCGCGTCCCAGATCTTCAGCATCGACAGCAGCGTCAGCAGGCTGACCACGATGGCCGTGGCGGCGACGGCCGCATGACCGGCGTCGAAGGCGGCCAGGATGATGGTCAGCTTGGCCACGAAGCCGGAGAACGGCGGCAGGCCGGCCAGGGACAGCGCGGCCATGGCGAACGCCGCCGCGAGCCACGGCTCGCGCCGGGCCACCGCCCCCACGGCGTCGAGCCGGGCCGAGCCGTGGCGCACCTCGACCGCTCCCGCGGACAGGAACAGCGACGCCTTCACGATCATGTGGTGCAGCAGGTAGAAGATGCCCGCCGCGAGCCCGGCGGCGGTGAAGATCGCGACGCCGAGCAGGATGTAGCCGATCTGGCTGACCATGTGGAACGCGAGGATCGAGCGGGTGGTGTTCTCGCCGACCGCGCCGAGCACGCCCACCACCATGGTCAGGCTGAAGGCGACCAGGCCGATCCACAGCCACCGGGTGTCGCCGTCGAAGACGACGGCGTAGATCCGGTAGATGGCGTAGATGGCGACCTTCGTGTGCAGGCCCGAGAACAAGGCCGTGACGGCCGGCGAGGTGGACGGGTAGGCGCGTGCGAGCCAGCCGTAGGCGGGGAAGCTCGCGGCCTTCATCGACAGCGCCACGAGGCAGACACCGACCGCGGCGGCGACGGCGTCGGACTCCTGCGCCGCGCCGGCGAGCTCGCCGAGGTTGACGGTCCGGGCGATGCCGTAGGTCAGGCCGACGCCGGCCAGGAAAAGCGTGGAGACGAACAGGTTGAACGTGACGTACAGGCGCGAGCCCCGCACGGACCGGTCGGTGCCCCGGCGTCGCTCGGCCAGGATCAGCAGGCCGTACGACGGCAGCAGCATGACCTCGATGAAGACGAAGAGGTTGAAGAGGTCGGCCGTGAGCAGGACGCCGTTGACGCCGGCGGTCAGAACCAGCACGAACGGCGCGAAGAGATGGATGCGCCCGGTGCCCGACACCACGGCGAACCACGTGCACACCAGCGACAGCAGCCCGGTGACGACGAGCATCAGGGAGGAGAACACGTCGGCCACGAACGGGATGGAGATGCCCGCGGGCCATCCGGCGACTCCGTGCCCGATGCTCGAGCCGTCGCGGGTCTCGGCCACGAGGACGACGGCGACGACGAGCGAGGCGATCAGCGTCGCGAACGTGAGCGGAAGGACCCATCGGGCGCCGCGCGGGGCCATGGCGACCAGTCCGGCTACCCCGAGCGGGACCCCGGCGAGCAGGGGCAGGACGGCGTCGTTCATGACGTCTCCTCCTCGGACTCCGATTCCTCACCGGTGATGGCGAGCACGAGCATGTAGACGGTGATCGAGAACGCGATCACGATGGCGGTGAGCACGAACGCCTGCGGAAGGGCGTCGGAGACGGCGCCCGGGTCGAGGTTGCTGCCGAGTGGCTCGACCCGGCGGTCCGCGCCGCCGGCGGCGAACAGCACGAGGTTGACGGCGTGGCTCAGCACGACGAAGCCGAGCACGAGGCGCAGGAAGGTGCGGTCGAGCAGCAGGTAGACGCCGCCGGCGGTCAGCACGCCGATGGTCAGGGCGAGGCTCATCGGACGGCCTCCTCGGGGTCGGTCTGGGCGTCGGCCTCGGCGGCCGGGTCGTCGTCGTCGGGTCCGCCGATCAGGGTGACGGCCGCGAGGATCACGCCGAAGACGGCGAGGTAGACGCCGAGGTCGAATATCAGGGCGCTGGAGAGCTTGATGCCGAACGGGTCCAGGTCGATGGGCCGCAGGTAGGAGCCCTCGACGAACCCGATGAGCCCGACGGCTGCCGAGAGCAGGACGCCGGCGCCGGCGATGACCAGGTACGGCAGACGCCGCTGCGTCCAGCGGTCCGACGGCGCGGCGAGGTAGATCAGGCAGACCGCGGCGGCGCCGATCAGCGCGGAGATGAACCCTCCGCCGGGCGCGTCGTGGCCGCGGTAGAGGGCGAACGCGGAGCCGAAGACCATCAGCGGGACGACGACCTTGGCGAGGGTCTTGAGGAAGACGGCGTTGAGGACCGGGTCGTCGAGGGCGGTGTGCTTAATCTCCGGTGGCTTCGAGCCGACCCGACCGCGTGCGGAGAGCAGCGCGGCCATGGCGAGACCGGCGATCGCGAGCACCACCAGCTCGCCGAAGGTGTCGAGCGCACGGAAGTCGACGAGGATCGTGTTGACCACGTTGCTGCCGCCGGTCTCGTTCTCGGCCTCGCGCAGGTAGTACTCGCCCGCGGGGGTGATCCCCTCGGCGCCGGTGAGCACGAGGGTGGCGATGGTGGCGGCCACGCCTGCGGTGATGGCGGCGACACCGGAGGCGATGCGGTGGCCCGTCCGTCGCGCGGCGAAGGTGCGTGGGAGTCGGCGCAGGACCATGACGATGATGACGACGGTGAGGATCTCCACGAGAAGCTGGGTGAGGGCCACGTCCGCAGCGCCGAGCACGTAGTACCAGAGCGCGACGGCGAAGCCTGTGATGCCGACGGCGATCACCGCACCGAGGCGCGTGGCCGAGGCGACCGCGACGATGGTGCCCACGATGATCACGAGCAGGAGCGCCTTGTCGACCGGACGGTCGACGTCGGGCCGCAGCGAGTCCGGCGCCACCACGGCGAGCGACGCCAGACCGACCAGGGCGACGAGCCCGATGGGGACGGCCAGGTGGGCCGCGGGGGCGTCGTAGCGGGTGAGGTCGCCGACGCGGCGGCCGCCGGTGATGACCGAGGTGCGGAGCCACTCCACGGCGCCGACGCCGGTGCCGGGGAACAGGGGCCGGTCGAGGGCGCGGTCCAGGCGTCGGCGCTGGACCACGAGCACGACGCCGACCGCGATGATCGCGAGGGAGATCACCAGCGGGACGTTGACGCCATGCCAGAGCGCGAGGTCGTTGATCTCCGACTCCGGCACCGCGCCGGCGGCGGCCGCGGCGGGCCGGATGAGGGCGTCGATCACCGGGACGCCGGCACCGAGGACGATGCCGGCTGCGGCACTCGCGCCCATCGCGACAGCCATCGAGACGGTGCCGCGCACCGGGCGCAGCTCCATCGGCTCCCCACCGATGCTGTCGACGACGACCCGGGCGCTGTAGGCCACCGTGAACACGGCGGCGAGCGAGATGCCGACGATGGCGAGGAGCGCGATGCCGACGCCGGCCTCGACCGCGTCGAAGGAGGAGGAGAGGACGAGCTCCTTGCTCACGAAGCCCAAGAGCGGTGGGATGCCGGCCATGCTGAGCATCGCCGCGGCGACGACGGCCGTGGTCCACGGCATCGCCTTGCCCAGCCCGTGGAGCTCGCGGATGTCGCGGGTCCCGGACCGCCGCTCGACGAGGCCGACGTACATGAACCCGGCGGACTTGAACAGCGCGTGCGCCGCGACGTGCAGGCAGGCGGCGAGCATCGCGTACTCGCCGCCGACGCCGATGATCGCGACGAGCAGGCCGAGCTGGCTGACCGTCGAGTAGGCCATCAGCTCCTTGACGTCGGTGCGCTGCAGGGCGAAGACGCCGCCCATGATCGTCGTGATGACGCCCACGGTGACCAGCAGGACCGGCCAGACGTCGGCGTGGGAGGCGGCGTCGGCGAAGCGCAGCAGCAGGTAGATGCCGGCCTTGACCATCGCGGCGGCGTGCAGGTACGCGCTGACCGGCGCCGGGGCGACCATCGCGTCGGGCAGCCAGGCGTGGAAGGGGAACTGCGCCGACTTCGTGAACGCGGCGACCGCGACGAGGACGGCGACTGCGGTGGCGAACGCCGGCTGGTCGGTCCATGCGTCGTCGGTGAGCGCCACCGACAGCTGGGTGGTGCCCGTGGTGACGATGACGAGCGAGACCGCGGCCAGCAGGCTGAGCCCGCCGCCGGCGGTGACGAGCAGCGTGCGCGTGGCCGGGGGCCGGGCGTTCGGGCCGGAGCGCAGGATGAGCAGGTAGGAGCAGAGGGTGGTGAACTCCCACGCCACGAACATGACGACGAGGTCGTCGGCGAGCACGAGCACGAGC
Source organism: Aeromicrobium halocynthiae (assembly GCF_039531385.1). Classification (NCBI taxonomy): domain Bacteria; kingdom Bacillati; phylum Actinomycetota; class Actinomycetes; order Propionibacteriales; family Nocardioidaceae; genus Aeromicrobium; species Aeromicrobium halocynthiae. Next base: position 107,761 of record NZ_BAAAPY010000005.1, read on the forward strand.
ATCGACGCCGCGAACAGGATCATCAGCGTGTAGAAGCTGGTGGGGCGCTTCTCGGTGACGTAGGCGGCGCTGTAGAGCATGACGAGGGCGCCGATACCGAGGACGATGACGCCGAACAGCAGGCCCAGGCCGTCGAGGCGCAGGCGCAGGGACACGTCGATCGCCGAGATCCAGGGGACGCTCTGCTCCAGGTTCGGCGTCCGCGCCCAGACCGCGACCAGCCAGCCGGTGAGGCCGGCGAGGGCCACGGCCATGACCCACCCGGTGCGGGTGCCGGCGAGTCGCACGATGATCGGCGTGAGCGCGACCAGCGCACCGGCAACGGCGACCAGGGCGATGAGACTCATGCTGCCTCTCGGTGAGGAGTGTTCACGGACGGGTAAGTGCGAGGGGTCGACGGACCGGCGCCGACCAGGCTTCCCGGCTCACCGGGTGGGAGTCTATCGAGAGGCACCGCACGCTGCCGGCTCACTCCCACTCGATGGTCCCCGGGGGCTTGCTGGTGATGTCCAGGACGACCCGGTTGACCTCCTCGACCTCGTTGGTGATGCGGGTGGAGATCCGCTCGAGGACGTCGTAGGGCAGGCGGCTCCAGTCGGCGGTCATCGCGTCCTCGCTGGAGACCGGACGCAGCACGATCGGGTGGCCGTAGGTGCGGCCGTCGCCCTGGACGCCGACGGAGTGCACGTCGGCGAGCAGCACGACGGGGAACTGCCAGATCTCGGTGTCGAGGCCGGCGCGGGTGGTCTCCTCGCGCACGATGGCGTCGGCGCGGCGCAGGATCGCCAGCCGTTCCGGCGTGACCTCGCCGATGATCCGGATGGCCAGGCCGGGCCCCGGGAACGGGTGCCGGCCGACGATCGCCTCGGGGATCGCGAGCTGTCGACCCACCTCGCGCACCTCGTCCTTGAACAGGGTGCGCAGCGGCTCGACGAGGGAGAACTCCAGGTCCTCCGGGAGTCCGCCGACGTTGTGATGGCTCTTGATGTTGGCTGCGCCCTCTCCCCCGCCGGACTCGACGACGTCGGGGTACAGCGTGCCCTGCACGAGGAACTTCACCGGCGGACCGGGGGTGGCGAGCACCTCGCGCTCGGCGGCCTCGAAGACTCGGATGAACTCGCGCCCGATGATCTTGCGCTTGGTCTCGGGGTCCGTGACCCCGGCGAGGTGCCCGAGGAACTGGTCGACGGCGTCGACGACCTTCAGGTCGACGCCGGTGGCCTCGACGTAGTCGCGCTCGACCTGCTCGGCCTCGCCCTCGCGCAGCAGCCCGTGGTCGACGAACACGGCGGTGAGCCGGTCGCCCACGGCACGCTGCACGAGCGCCGTGGACACCGCGGAGTCGACGCCTCCGGACAGGGCGGAGATGACGCGCGCGTCGCCGACCTGCTCGCGGATCCGCTCGACCTGCTCCTCGACGATGTTCACGCTCGTCCAGGTGCGGCGGCAGCCGGCGATGTCGACGAGGAACCGCTCGAGCACGTCCTGTCCGTGCTCCGAGTGCATCACCTCGGGGTGCCACTGGACGCCGGCAAGACGGCGCTCGACGTCCTCGAACGCGGCGACGGTGGCGCGGGGCGAGCGGGCGTTGACGGTGAAGCCCTCGGGCGCGCCGACGACCTCGTCGCCGTGGGACATCCACGACACGAGCGAGCCGGGCAGCCCGTCCAGCAGCGTCCCGGGCTCGACCACCTCGACGCCGGTGCGGCCGTACTCGCGCTGGCCCGTGCGCGCCACGTCCCCGCCGAGCGCCGCTGCCATCGCCATGAAGCCGTAGCAGATGCCGAAGACCGGCACGGTCCCGTCGACGAGCGAGGGGTCGAGACGCGGCGCGTCGGGCGTGTAGACCGACGCCGGACCACCGGAGAGGATGATCGCCTTGGGGTCGCGGGCGAGCATCTCCTCCACGGGCATGGAGTGCGGGACGATCTCGGAGTAGACGCTCGCCTCGCGCACGCGCCGCGCGATCAGCTGGGCGTACTGGGCTCCGAAGTCGACGACGAGGACGAGGTCATGGTCAGGCGTCACGGAACTCATCGTATCGGCGAGAAAATTCTTCCAGGACGCGCGTAACCCCCTCAGAACGGCGTCGTTGAACCAGTCAGATCTAACCCACTCCCTCCCGTTAGATCCTGTGCCCGCTCCCAGTGGCACACAACAGGACCCGGCCCGTGAACTCCCTCCCGGCCGGGTCCTGTGCTGTCCGCTAGGTTTCCCCTGATGACCGTCCTCGAGATCGCCCTGATCGTCGCCACCGGCACGCTCGGTGCCGGCCTGGTCACGGTGACCGTCCTGTGGCTGGTGGCCCGGCGGCGGGTCCGGGCCCTCCAGAGACGCATCGGGCAGCTGCAGGGTTCGCACCGGCGGCGGCGTCTCGTCCCGACCCCGACGCAGGCCGTCCGTGGAGCTGTCGGCGCGGCGATCATGGTCAAGGACCACGGCCTCGGCGAGGTGCTGCGAGGCTCGGTGGCCGAGCTGGCCAACTGGGCCGACGTCGAGCGACCCGACCTGGTGCGCATCGCCGCCGCCGACGGGTCGGTGACCATCATGTTCTCCGACATCGCGGACTCCACCCAGCTCAACCACGACCTCGGCGACCGCGCCTGGGTGCAGCTGCTCGCCAAGCACGACCGCATCGTGACGCGGGCGGTCGAGCGGCACGGAGGTCACGTCGTCAAGACGCAGGGTGACGGCTTCATGGTCGCCTTCGGCAGTCCGGCCGAGGCGGTGCGGGCCGCGGTGGAGGTCCAGGAGCAGGTGGCGGGTGTCGGGCCGCGCTCGCGCCTGTCCGACGTCCGGGTGCGCATCGGTGCCCACCGTGGCTCGGCCGTCCACCGCGACAACGACCTCTTCGGTCGCAACGTCGCCATGGCCGCACGAGTGGCCGCGCAGGCCGACGGCGGGGAGATCCTCGTCAGCTCAGCGGTCGCCGAACGGCTCGACGACGACGAGTTCACCCTCCTCGAACCTCGGACGGTCGCCCTGAAGGGCATCCCCGGGGAGCACGCCGTGCACCCCGTCGACTGGACGACGTCCGTCAGCTGATCCCGACGATCGGCAGTCTCAGCGCACCAGGGGCGTCGTCGGGGACGACCGGGTTCTTCGGCGCGATCGGCTCGAGTCGGCGGTACTCCTGCCCGAGGGACGGCCGCACGTCGGTCTCGCCCTTGTTGGGCCACAGCGCCATCGCACGCTCGGCCTGCGCCGTGATGGTCAGCGACGGGTTCACGCCGAGGTTCGCGCTGATGGACGAGCCGTCGACGACGTGCAGCCCCTCGTAGCCGTAGAGGCGCTGGTACGGGTCGATCACGCCGGTCTGGGGCGAGTCGCCGATGGCCGCGCCGCCCATGAAGTGCGCGGTCAGCGGGACGTTGAACGGCTCGCCGATGGAACCGCCCGGTGTGCCCCCCATGTGCTCGGCCATGTGCTGGACGGCACGGTGCCCGGGCTCGATGAACGCCGGGTTGGGTGCCCCGTGGCCCTGCTTGGACGTCAGGCGACGACCGAACAGACCGCGCTTGGTGTAGGTGGTGATCGAGTTGTCGTGCGTCTGCATGACGAGCGCTATGATGGTGCGCTCGGACCAGTGCCGCAGGTCGTACAACTTGAAGACGTTGAGCTTCTGCTTCCAGATCTCCTGGAGCCACAGCCGCCACCGCGGCGTCGGCTGGCTGCCGTCGGTGAGGACGGTCTGCAGCAGCGACATCGCGTTGGAGCCCCTGCCGTAGCGGCACGGCTCGATGTGCGTGTGCTCGTCAGGGTGGAAGCTCGACGTGATCGCGACGCCCTCGGAGTAGTCGACGTCCTTGCCGTCGGCGATCGCCCCGAGCAGGGCCTCGGAGTTGGTGCGGGTGAGGACGCCGAGGCGGTCGGAGACCTCCGGCAGCACGCCGGCGTCCTTCATCTTGTGCAGCAGCTTCTGCGTGCCCATCGTGCTGGCAGAGAAGACGACCTGCTCGGCGGTGAGGGTGCGTCGACGACGGAACCGCTTGTTGGTGCGGCGGTACTCGACCTCGTAGCCTCCGCCCGGCAGCGGTCGCACCGCCGTGGCGGTGGTGAGCGGGTGCACCACGGCACCGTTGTTCTCGGCGAGGTAGAGGTAGTTCTTGACGAGGGTGTTCTTGGCGTTGTGGCGGCACCCAGTCATGCACTCGCCGCAGTTGAGGCAGGCGTTGCGGTCGGGGCCGGCGCCGCCGAAGAACGGGTCGGCGACCTTCTCGCCCGGGTCGCCGAACAGCACACCGACCGGCGTGTGGTGGAACGTCCCCTCGACGCCCATGTCCGTGGCCACCTGCTTCATGATGCGGTCCGCGGGCGTCTCCATCGGGTAGGTGGTGACCCCGAGCATCCGCTTGGCCTGGTCGTAGTAGGGCGCGAGCTCGGACTTCCAGTCCGTGATGTGACCCCAGGAGGGGTCCTTGTAGAACGGGTCGAGGGGCTCGTAGAGGGTGTTGGCGTACACCAGGGAGCCACCGCCGACGCCCGCGCCGGACAGGATGAGGACGTCCTTGAGCTTGTCGATGCGCTGGATGCCGTAGCAGCCGAGCTGCGGCAGCCACAGGAACGTGCGCAGGCGCCAGGAGGTCTTGGCGAAGTCCTCGTCGCGGAAGCGCTTGCCTGCCTCGAGGACGGCGACGTCGTAGCCCTTCTCCACCAGGCGCAGTGCGGAGACGCTCCCGCCGAAGCCGGAGCCGATGATGATGACGTCGTGGTCGAACTGGGTCATCGTGATCTCCTCAGGCACGGGGGGTGCGTCGCAGGGCCTTGAGGCCGACGGTCATGAGACGGGAGTACAGCTTGGCGCTGACGAACGACGGGCCACCGACGGGCAGCGCCCGCTGCACGGCGACCGACTGCGGCTCGGTGTAGCGCAGCAGGCCCTCGTGGCCCTGGCGGCGGCCGACGCCGGAGGAGCGCATGCCGCCCATGGGGGCGTCGACGCTGCCGAACGTGGCCGAGAAGCCCTCGTTGATGTTGACCGTGCCGGCCTTGATGCGCGGGGCGATGCGACGGGCCTCGGCGACCGGACCGAAGATCGAGGCGTTCAGGCCGTAGTCGCCGCCGTTGGCGAGGGCGACGGCCTCCTCGACGGTGCCGTAGCGGTACAGGGAGACGAGGGGGCCGAAGGTCTCCTCGGCGAAGCACTCGGCGGCCTCGGTGACCCCCTCCAGCACCGTCGGCTCGTAGAAGAACGGGCCGAGGTCGGGTCGGGCGCGACCGCCGGTGAGGACGGTGGCGCCGTTGGCGACGGCGTCGTCGACGTGCTTGGTGACGGTCTCGACCTGCGCCTGGCTGATGAGCGAGCCCATGTCGGTGTCCGAGTCCAGCGACGCCCCGATGCTGATGGCCTGCACCCGGCGCACGAACGCGTCGCGGAACTGCTCGTACACGGAGTCGTGCACGTAGAGCCGCTCGATGGAGACGCACAGCTGACCGGCGGAGGAGAAGGCGCCGGTGACGGCGCCGGCGGCGGCGCGCTCGACGTCGGCGCCGGGCAGGACGATCATCGGGTTCTTGCCGCCGAGCTCGAGGGAGTAGTTGACGAGCCGCTCGGCGGCCTGCTTGGCGACGGTCGTGCCGGTGGCGGTGGATCCGGTGAAGCAGATGTAGTCGGCGCGCTCGATGATCGCGGTGCCCACGACGGAGCCGGGGCCGCTGACCACCTGCCACACGTCGGCGGGGACGCCCGCGCGGCGCAGGAGCTCGACGCCGGCGAGGGCGATCAGCGGGCTCTGGCTGTCGGGCTTGAGGACGACGGCGTTGCCGGCTGCGAGGGCGGGCAGGCCGTCGGACAGGGCCATCGTGAGGGGGTAGTTCCAGGGGCTGATGATGCCGACGACGCCCTTGGGGACCTGGTTGACGTGCACGCTCGTGAGGCCGGGCAGGACACCGTTGCGGCGGCTGGGGCGGACCTGGCGACGCAGCCGGCGTGCGTAGTAGCGCGCCGTGAGGGCGAGGTGGGCCACCTCGTCGAACGCGTGGGCGCGGGACTTGCCGGACTCGACCTGGATCAGGTCGAGCAGCTCGTCGGTGTGCTCGAGCACGAGGTCGTGCAGGCGGAGCAGCGCCTGCGAGCGGGAGGAGACGGGGGTGCGGGCCCACCGCTCCTGGGCGACGCGCGCGGTGTCGAAGGCCGTCTCGACGTCGTCGATGCTCGACAACGGGATCCTCGCGACGTCCTCGCCGGTCAGCGGGGTGATCGTCGTGCGCGTCTCCCCCGTGGTGCTGCGAATCAGGCGGGTGAGGCTGTCGATGCGGGAGGCGGGGATGACGGACGCGACGGACATGCCTTTCAGGATACCGTCGGTATGCCAGTTGTACAGGTGCTGTGCGCATCCTCTCGGCAGTCGGACGAGGACCGTCGTAGCGTCGAGTCATGGTCCGACCGCTGCAGGACGTCGCCCGGGACGCGAGGACGCTGGCCCGCGCCGTGCGCACGCTGGATCCCGCCAGCGCGAGCGCCGGAGCGACCGTCCTGGCCTACGACGCCGTGCTGGCCGAGCTGTGCGCGATGCTCGAGATCCCCGAGCGCCTGGAGGCCGAGCGTCGCCGCGGCGAGGCCCTGGCCGAACGGGCGCGGGTCGAGGCGCTGGTGGAGGCGGCGGGCGTCGACCTCACCTGACTCAGGAGACGACGACCTCGACGCGCTGGAACTCCTTGAGCTCGGTGTAGCCGGTGGTGGCCATCGCGCGCCGCAGGGCTCCGATGAGGTTCATCGTGCCGTCGGGGACGGACGAAGGGCCGAACAGCAGCGACTCCAGCGAGCCGGACGTGCCGAACTCGACGCGCTGTCCGCGGGGCAGCTCCGCGTGCCAGGCCTCGGCGCCCCAGTGGAAGCCGCGCCCGGGGGCCTCGGTGGCGCGCGCGAAGGGCGAGCCGAGCATGACGGCGTCGGCGCCGCAGGCGATGGCCTTGGCGATGTCGCCGCTGCGGCCGATGGACCCGTCGGCGATGACGTGGACGTAGCGGCCGCCGGACTCGTCGAGGTAGTCCCGGCGGGCCGCGGCGACGTCGGCCACCGCGGAGGCCATCGGGACGGCGACGCCGAGGACGGAGCGGGTGGTGTGCGCCGCTCCCCCGCCGAAGCCGACGAGCACGCCGGCGGCGCCGGTGCGCATGAGGTGCAGCGCAGCCTGGTAGGTGGCGCACCCGCCGACGATGACGGGCACGTCGAGCTCGTAGATGAACTCCTTGAGGTTCAACGGCTCGGTCTGTCCGGAGACGTGCTCGGCGGAGACGGTGGTGCCGCGGATGACGAAGAGGTCGACTCCGGCGGCGACGACGACGTCGGCGAACTGCTTGGTGCGCTGCGGGGAGAGCGCTCCGGCGACGGTGACGCCGGCGTCGCGGATCTGCTGCAGGCGTGCGGTGATGAGCTCGGGCTTGATGGGCTCGGCGTAGATCTCCTGCATGCGGGCGTTGGCCGACGACGGGTCGAGCCCGGCGATCTCGGCGAGCAGCGTCTCGGGCTCCTCGTAGCGGGTCCACAGTCCCTCGAGGTCGAGGACACCGAGGCCACCGTGCCGGCCGAGGGCGATGACGGTCTCGGGGCTCATGACCGAGTCCATCGGGGCGGCGATCACCGGCAGCTCGAAGCGGTAGGCGTCGATCTGCCAGGCGGTGGAGACCTCCTCGGGGTCGCGCGTGCGCCGGCTCGGCACGATCGCGATGTCGTCGAAGGAGTACGCCCGCCGGCCGCGCTTGGCGGTCCCGATCTCGATCTCAGCCATGGCGACACCCTACGGGCAGAGGGCGCTCCGCCGCGGTCCCGGTCTGGGGCGTGCTCAGCCCTTCAGGCGGCGACGGTGCGTCCGGTGGGCAGGATCCATCGCAGGACGTCGTGGCCCTTCATGGAGTGGTGTCTCCTGCACAGTGCCCACATGTTGTCCCCGTTGGTGGGGCCGGTGGGCCAGGGTTCTCGGTGGTCGAGGTCGCATCTCTCCGCCGGGACTCGACATCCGGGTGCGCGGCAGACGCCGTCCCTGAACCTGATGGCCTTCGCCAGGGTTTCGGGGGCGAATCTGCCGACGTAGTCGTGAGCCAGCGTGTTCCCGTGGACGGGGTCGGTGATGATGCGGTGCCAGAAGGTGTCGTCGGGGTCGAGGTCGTCGAGGATCCACGACGTCGGGGCGGACCATTCGCCATCACTGGATCCGGCGTGCCCATCGATGAGTCCGGTGAGGACGTCCGCCTCGATGGTGACGGCGATGTCGCCGGTGACGGTGGGGAGGTCGGTGGTCTCGCCGTGGGTGAGCCAGGAGACGAACAGGTCGGCGGTCCGCTGCGGCAACGTGCGATCGTCCTCGTCGTCGACGGGGATGCGGGCGGCGCGGTCGAGGCGCTTCATCACCGCCGCTGCCTGGTGGGACGGCAGGTAGGCCGAGAGCCAGGACATGCCGTCCTCGAGGTGGTGCAGGGCGACGTAGCGCTGTTCGCGGGCCTTCTCTGCTCGTTCGAGTGCTTCGTCGGGTTCGACGCGGGTGACGAACCGTTTGATCCAGGAACGCAGCTCAGCAGTGGTGTGGGTGGTGGCGTAGGCGAGCACGGTCTCGTCGAGCCGCTGCCAGGACTCTTCGCGCTCCAACCGATCGAGCCCGGCGGAGATCTCCCGAACCCGGGCGGCATCGATGACACCGTCGCAGAACGCCGCCCAGCAGGCGGGGGCGTGGGCGACCATCCGGTCTGCGATCGCGAGCCGCGACCAGACCTGGTTCTCCGAGAGGCCCATCGCCTGACCGATCGACATCGGGATCGCCGAGCGCTCCACGAGCTGACGCATCGAGCCGTCGAGCCGACTGATGCGGGCCTCCTCGGCGTCGCGGAACGCGAGCATCGAGCAGTACTGAACTGCCTCGGCCCGCGCCACCGCGCGAGTGGCCGCGGTCATGGCCTCCTCGCTCGTGCTCTCCCCGATGTCCATGAATCAAACATACGCTCGACCACCGACAGTCGGTTTCGGAGAGTCCGCGGTGTCCGGGCGTGGCCTTGATGCGCGCGGACCAGCGCCTTCGGCGCGGTCCGCGCTACGCCCCCGAGCACTCCGTGCAGGGGGGACCCCCAGACCACCGGGGGTCAGATCGTCTCCTCGGCCAGTTCCTTCAGCGTGAGGAGCTGGCGGCGGGCCATGACGAGGTCGCCGGCACTCAGCAGGTCGAGCAGGGGGCGGCGGCCGCGGGCGAGCATCACGAACACGAGCCGAGATCCACCCCTGGGGCGCTCGGTCAGCGGGTAGGTCATCACCGCACCGATCAACGAGACCGTCAGCTCGCGCGGCGGGTCGACGGCCTCGACGCGGCCGATCGGACGACCCCGGAACGCCGTGTACGGGTCACCGACGTCCGGCTCCGGCAGGTCGCGCAGGGTCCGGGGCGAGCGTCGTCCGCCGTTGTCGATCCAGTCATAGGAGTACGGCGCGAGGCGCAGCTGCCGGACCCACCGCCACAGCACGTCGACCGGCGCGTCGACGTCGACCCCGCGCAGCACCCGCATCGGCGCGTCCGGCAGGAGCTCGTCGCAGCCGTAGCGTCGCCGAATGTCCCGCTCGTCGACGCCCCAGCGGTCAGCCAGCACGAGGGGTCAGCGACGGCCCGAGTAGTTGGGCGCCTCGACGACCATCTGGACGTCGTGCGGGTGGCTCTCCTTGAGCCCTGCGGTCGTGATGCGCGTGAACCGGCCGAGCTCCTGCAGCTCGGGGATGGTCGGCGAGCCGACGTAGAACATCGACTGGTGCAACCCGCCGACGAGCTGGTGGACGACCGCCCCCAGCGGGCCGCGGTAGGCCACCTGGCCCTCGATGCCCTCGGGGACGATCTTGTCGTCGCTGGCGACGTCGGCCTGGAAGTAGCGGTCCTTGGAGTAGGACTTCTTGCCGCGCGAGGCCATGGCGCCGATGGAGCCCATGCCGCGGTAGGTCTTGTACTGCTTGCCGTTCACGAAGATCAGCTCGCCGGGGCTCTCCTCGCAGCCCGCGAGCAGCGACCCGACCATGACGGTGTCGGCGCCGGCGACGAGCGCCTTGGCGATGTCGCCGGAGTACTGCAGGCCGCCGTCGGCGATGACGGGGACGCCGGCCGGCTTGGCCGCCAGCGACGCCTCGTACACGGCCGAGACCTGCGGCACGCCGACGCCCGCGACGACACGCGTGGTGCAGATGGAACCGGGCCCGACGCCGACCTTGACGGCGTCGACGCCGGCGTCGACGAGCGCCTGGGCACCGGCGCGGGTGGCGACGTTGCCGCCGATGACCTGGATGCCGTCGAAGACCTTGTCGGCCTTGATGCGGCGGATCATGTCCAGCAGCAGGCGGGCGTGGCCGTGGGCGGTGTCGACGACGAGCACGTCGACACCGGCCTCGCGCAGTGCGTTGGCGCGCTCCCAGGAGTCGCCGAAGAAGCCGACGGCGGCGCCGACGAGGAGTCGACCCTCGGCGTCCTTGCTGGCCATCGGGTACTGCTCGGACTTGACGAAGTCCTTGACGGTGATGAGGCCGGTGAGCTTGCCGTCCTCGTCGATGATCGGGAGGCGCTCGCGCTTGTGCTGGCGCAGCAGGGCCGAGGCGTCCTCGCGGCTGATGCCGACGGGACCGGCGACCAGGGGCATCGGGGTCATGACGTCGGCGACGAGGGTGTTCGACCACTCCGCGACGGGCGTGAAGCGCAGGTCGCGGTTGGTGATGATGCCGAGCAGGGTGTCGTCGGGGTCGACGACGGGCAGACCGGAGACGCGGTACTCGCCGCAGATCTCGTCGAGCTCCTCCAGCGTCGCCTTGGGGCCGATGGTGACCGGGTTGGGGATCATGCCGGTCTGGGTGCGCTTGACGAGGTCGACCTGGTAGCTCTGGTCGTCGATGGAGAGGTTGCGGTGCAGGATGCCGATGCCGCCCTCGCGGGCCATCGCGATCGCCATGCGCGACTCGGTGACGGTGTCCATGGCGCTGGACAGCAGCGGGATGCGCAGGGTCATCTCGCGGGTCAGTCGGGCGGTGGTGTCGACGTCACTGGGGACGACGTCGGTCTCGCCCGGCAGCAGCAGGACGTCGTCGTAGGTGAGCCCGAGGGCGGCGAACTTGTCTGGGATGCCCGGCTGGTCCATGCCTCGATCGTACGCCCGTGAGCCAGGCCACCGTCGCCCCGCGTGGGGCGTGCGGGCCGGCTGCCTGCCCGATCGGTGCCTCGGCAACCCAGAGGCGCTCGAGACGGTTGAGGAGGCACCGATCAGCGCATACCCTCCCGATCGGTGCCTGGGCAACCCGAAGGTCGGCCACAAGGTTGCAGAGACACCGATCAGCACCCGGGCCCGGGACGGCGTCAGGCGATGAGCTGCTCGCGGACGTCGTCGGGCATGAGCACACGGGCCGCGACGAGCCGCTCGACGAGGGCGACGGTGATGACCTGCGCGGCGAGGATGCCGAACAGGACGAGGACCTGCGCGGTCGCGGCCTGGACGGGTGAGCCCCCGCCGAGCATCACGCCGATGAACGCGCCGGGCAGGGTGACGAGCCCGGTGGTGCGGAGCTTGTCGAGGTCGGGGATGAGCGCCTCCGGGACCCGGTCGTGCACGACCTCGCGGATCGCCTGGGTGGGGAGCAACCCGACGGACAACCCCGCCTCGTACTGCGACGCCTCGTCGCGCAGGGCGTCGAGAGCGCGTCGGGCCGAGAGGGTGTGCGCGCTCATCGTGTTGCCGATGACGATGCCGGCGACGGGGATGATGGCGATGCCCTCCAGCGGCACCGAGCCGGTGACGAGGATGATGGCGAGCACCGGCACCAGGCCCGCACCCATCGCGAGCGCCGCCGGGCCGGCGAGGCGCACGTCGCCCACGCGGCGCGACGTCGTCAGCACGGCGACGGCGAACATCACCAGCACCAGCAGCGCGGTGAGCCACAGGCTCCCGACGACGGCACCGATGACGAGGGCGATGACGCTCAGCTGGGCCATGGCGCGGGCGGCGGCGACGAGGGCGGACCGTTCCAGTCCGTACCCCGCCCACCGGTGGACGCCGATCGCCAGCGCGAGCAGGCCCGCGAGGGCGAGCGCGACGGGCAGGCCGGGTTCGATGTCCACGGCAGAACACTAGGACGCCCGGCCGGTCCCGGCAGCCCGTCGCCCCGCGAGGCAACCCCTCGGAGAGCCCCGCGAAAGCAACCCCTCAGAGACCTGCCTTGTCGGGCGCCCAGTACGGCTGCGTGCGGATCGAGCGACGGTCGAGTCCGACGTGCTCGCGCAGGAACGCACGGTGGCGCTGGATCGACGGTCCGTGGCCGGCGAGGTGGGCGACCGGCTCAACCGCTCCCTGGCGTCCGAGGGCCCGCAGAGCGACGAGGTTCACCGCGAGCCAGGCGTCGGTGGCCGAGCCCGGCTCGTCGCCGGCCGCCACGACGACCGCCTCCGGCAGCAGCCCGCGGACGGCGCCGACGTCGGGGGCCGGCACCTCGAGGACCGTCATGAGGTCGCGCCCCTCGGCGCGGGCCCGACGGTCCATCGCCAGCGCGAGGCTGATGACGGTGGCGTCGCCGAGGAGCAGGACCGGTCGCTCCTCGGTCGTCCAGTGGAAGGCCCGCGTCGACGACCACTGGCACAGCCGGACGTCGTCGTCGGCGGTCAGGGCCTCGACCAGGTCGTGACCCGGCGTGGGGACGTCATCGGCGACGCCGTCGCCGTGGCGCTGCACGACGATCGTGACCTCGGCGGACCCGTCGGACGTCTCGTCGAGCAGCGCGGGCGTGTAGTGGCGGAAGTCCGTGCGCGAGACGCGGAACGCCGTCACGTCGCACGGGTCGGTGGTGAGGCCGACGAGCTCCGGGCTGCGCAGGACGAGCCTGCGCAGCCCGGGCGAGATCACCTCGTTGGCCGCGACCTCGCACTCGTGCGACGCCGCGTCGACGCGGTCGGCGATGAGTCCGAGGGTGCGGCCCACGATCAGCCCTGCAGCCGCTCGAGGTCGTCGGCGAACGACTGCAGCGAGTCGGCGTACCCGCGGGCGCTCGGAGCGACCTCGACCCGCCACGGCACGTAGGCGTCGTCGGCCGCGGCCTGCACGCGCTGCCAGACCGGCTGGTCCTCGAGCAGGTCGACGTTCGCCGAACCGCCGCGCGTGTCCCACATGACGATCTCGGCGTCGGCGTAGGTGTCGGCGTTCTCCCAGCTGAGGTTGTGCCAGTACCCGCCCTCGTCGACGTCGCCCTCCTCGGGCGTGATCATGTCCAGCCCGACCTCGTCGCGCAGGTAGAGCAGGTCGATGTACGCCGGGGCGTTGGCGACGTAGAGGACGTCGGGGCTCGGCGCGACGGCCAGGATGCTCGGGTCGCCCGCCTCGGCGGCCACCTCACGGACGCGCTCGCCCGCCTCGGCGAGGGCCGCGCGGCCCTCCTCGAAGTCGGACTCCTCGGCGCCCAGCGCGGACGCGAGCCGTTCGGAGTTCTCCAGCAGGCCGTCGACCGTCTCGCCCTCGACGTTGATGGCGGCGACGTCGTAGGTGCCCTCCAGACGCTCGCGGACCTCGTCGTTGATGTACCAGAGCGTGTCGCCCCCGTACGTCGTGGTGACGATCAGGTCCGGCTCGAGCCCGGCCAGCTTCTCGAGGTCGATGTCGCCGTAGTCGCCACCCCCGGTGACGTCCTCGACGGAGGCGAGGTCGAGGTTCGGCGACTGCAGGGCGTACTCGGTCTCCTCGCCGGTCGGGGCGCCGAAGACGCCGACGACCTTCTCCCCCAGACCCATGTCGGCGAGGGCGGCGGCACTGTCCTTGTGCGCGACGATCCGCTCCGGCACGGCGTCCTGGGTGATCTCGGTGCCGGTGTCGTCGGTGTACGTCCAGCCGTCGCCGGAGTCCTCGCCGCCACCGGACCCGCAGGCCGCGAGCAGCGTCAGGGCCGCGGCGGGCAGCAGCAGCCGCAGGGAGGTGCGCGTCACGAGTTCTCCTCGAGACCGTCGGCGAAGCGGTCGAACACGTCGGCGTACGCCTGGGCGGTCGGCGGCGCGACGGACGTCCACGGGACGTAGGCGTCGTTCTGCGCGGCGGTCGTGCGGCCCCACACGGGCTGGGCCTTGAGGTCGTCGAGGCCGGCCTGGCCGACGCGGTCGTCCCAGAAGGCGATGTCGGCGTCGTACGTGTCGGCGTTCTCCCAGCTGAGGGACTCGAAGTAGCCGCCCTCGTCGGGGTTGTCCGGCGCGATGAGGTTCAGGCCCAGCTCGTCGCGGTAGTACTTCAGGTCAGGGCTGACCTCGGGGTTGGAGACGTAGAAGGTGTCAGGCGAGCCGGAGACGGCGAGGATGCTGGGGTCCTGCTCCTCGGCGATCGCCGACAGCCGCTCGGAGGCGGCGTCGAACGCCTCGCGCCCCGCGGCGAAGTCGTCCTCGTCGGCGCCGAGCGCCTCGGCCATGCGCTCGGTGGAGTCGAAGATCTCGGGCAGGGTCTTGCCGTCGAAGCTGATGACGGCGATCGGGAAGGCCTCCTCGAGGCGTGCCTGGACGTCGGCGTTGATGTACCAGAGGTCGGGCTCGAGGTAGGAGCTCGTGACGACCAGGTCGGGCTCCAGCCCGGCGAGCGCCTCGAGGTCGACGTCGCCGTAGTCGCCACCACCGGTGACGTCCTCGACCGCGTCGACGTCGAGTCCCGCGGCCTGCGTGTCGACCTCGCCGTCGGCGTTGCGGACGGGCCCGAAGACGCCCACGATCTTGTCGCCGAGGCCGAGGTCGGTGAGCGCGGCCGCGACGGAGGACTGGGCGACGATGCGGTCGGGCAGCTCGTCGAGCGCGATCTCGGTGCCGAGGTCGTCGGTGTACGTCCAGCCATCGGCACCAGCAGAGTCGTCGGAGGACCCGCAGGCTGCCAGGGAGAGGGGGAGCGCGAGCGCCAGGAGGGCGCTCGCGGCCGTGCGTCGAAGTGTCATGGAGGTGAGGCTAACCTATGTTAGGCCTTCCTCACATTGCCGGGGCGGTGACGTGCACCACCTCCGGCCCTCGTCGTCAGCGGCGCCCGGCGGCGCCGAGCAGGTCCTCGATGGTGGTGAGCTTGACGCGGGGCCGGCCGGCGGCTCGACCCGCCTTCTGCTCGGCCGCCTCGATGGCGCTCACTCCCCTGGACCGGACGAGCCGCGGCTGGCGGGACGAGAGCAGGGAGGCGAACGCCTTCGGCTTGCGGTCGGGCGCGCGCAGCACGCCGTCGGCGGCGTCGGCCAGCAGCGACGTGACCGTCTCCCCCGCGCACGCGCGGTTGGCCCCGATGCCTCCCCTGGCGCCGCGCTTGGCCCAGCCGACGACGTAGGCACCCGGCAGCGGCTCCCCCGTCGCGGGATCGACCACCCGACCCTCGGCACTCGGGATGACGCCCCGCGTCTCGTCGAACGGCAGACCGGGGACGGCGCGGCCCTGGCGGCCGGTCGAGCAGACCAGCACCTGCGCCGGGGCCTGCACCTCCCCGTCGGGACCCGAGAGCGTCACCGACTCGAGCCGTCCCTCTCCCGCGGCGCGGACGACCGACCGGCCGAAGGCCATCACGAGACGTCGTCCCTCTACGGGCTCGCCCGAGAAGTCGGTTCTGACCCGTGGCAGACCCGACAGGACGGCTGCGTTGCTGGACAGCGGCGGCTCCGAGCGCGCGGCGTCGAGCGTCGCGGCCGTGGCCGCGTCGTCCTCGACGAGCAGCTCGATGCCGTCGGGCAGGGTGAGCAGCTCCGGCCGGGTGAAGGCGGCGTGCTCCGGCCCACGACGACCCAGCAGCACCACCTCTCGTACGTCGGCGGCGCGGATGGCCTCCAGCGCGTGGTCGGCGATCTCCGTGCCGGCGAGCCGGTCGGGATCGCTCAGCAGGAGACGGGCGATGTCGAGGGCGACGTTGCCGTTGCCGATGACGAGGACCCGCGAGCCGCGCACCTGGACGTCGGTCGGGGCCACCTCCGGGTCGCCGTTGTACCAGGAGACGACCTGCGTGGCTCCGAGGACGCCGTCGAGCTCCTGTCCCTCGATGCCGGGGAGGCGGTCGTTCGGTGCGCCCACGCCGTAGACCACCGCGTCGTGGTGCTCGAGCAGCTCCTCGTGGGAGACGTGCGTGCCGACCTCGACGTTCATGAACATCCGGACCCGCGGGTGCGCGTACGTCCAGCGGAACGTGTCCCCGACCTTCTTCGTGTCGCCGTGGTCGGGGGCGACGCCCGCGCGCAGCAGGCCGCCCGCGGCCGGGAGCCGGTCGACGAAGTCGACGTCCGCGTCGCTGGCGGCCAGCAGCTCGCGCGCGGCGTAGGTCGCTGCCGGCCCCGTCCCGACGACGGCGATGCGCAGCCCGCTCGGCACCCCGGGCCGGACCCTGACATGGGTCTGCTGCTTGGGGATCTCGCGGTCCGGGCGCTCCTTGTAGAAGGAGGCGTTCAGCTCGGCGAAGACGACCTCGCCACCGCGCAGCGTCTCGACCGGCTTGACGGCCGACGCCGGGCAGGCATCGGCGCAGGCGCCGCAGTCGATGCACGAGTCCGGGTCGATGTAGAGGATGTCGGTGGTGCCGAAGTCCGGCTCGTCCGGCGTGGGGTGGATGCAGTCGACGGGGCACACCTCGACGCACGAGGCGTCGGCGCAGCAGCTCTGCGTGATCGCGAAGGCCATGCGCTGATCAGATCATGTGCACGCGGCGGTACATGCGCTTCGCGAAGCTCGTCAGCAGTCCGGCCTCGGACAGGAAGTCCATGAGGTGCACGCAGGACAGGCGCATGAGCGACTGGTGGTGGCTGTTGGACGCGGCGGCCTTCCTGGCCTCCTTGACGTCCAGGCCCGCCTCGGCGTAGACGTCGGGCTGGACGAGGCTCTTCACGATGAAGTAGCCGACCATCGCGATCATCGCGGCACTCACCTGGCGTCGGATCCGGCCCGCGCCCTTCATCGCCTCGAGGGTCTCGTGGCGCGCGAACTTCATGTGGCGCGACTCCTCGACGACATGGATCTTGCAGATCGTCTTGACCGCGGGGTTGACGCTCTCGCCGCGCATCCAGTCGCGTTGCATGACGTCGAGGACCTCCTCGGCGACGAGGATGGAGGTGTAGGCGACCTCGCCCTTGGCGATCCACTTCAGCAGACGCGCGGCGCGGTGCAAGCCCTTCGCCGGCTTGTAGGAGCGACCCGCGATCAGCTGGGATCCCCGGGCGAACATGATCGAGTGGCGGCACTCGTCCGCGATCTCGGTGAGCGCGAACTGGAACTCCGGCGACGCGTAGTCCTTGGCGTAGATGTCCTCGAGCAGCATCTGCTGCAGCAGCATCTCGAACCAGATGCCGATGCTCGCGACGCTCGCGGCCTCGTGGCGGGTCAGCAGGGCGCGTTGCTCGGGGCCCATGCGCTCCCAGAGGTCGGTGCCGTACAGCGTGCACCACTCGGGGTTCACGCCGTCGTGCAGCGGCTCCAGCGGAGCGTCCCAGTCGACCTCCTTCTCGGGGTCGTACGACAGGGTGGCCGACGACGACAGGAGCCGCTCCAGGACGCCGTCACTGTCCACGGCGTCGCGGAAGCGCTCTGCGGTGACGGTGGTGGTCTCCGGGTCGGTGAGCGTCATGTCGGGCTCCTCTGCGGGGTTCGGCGGACTCGCACGACGTTCGACGTCGGACATGTGCCATCGTCGATGTCGTATCCATACCTACGGTATGTGAACGTCGTGTTGCCCGCAAGCGACCGTGTCGAGGCCCACGTCCGGACGCGACGACGCCCGCCCCCGAAGGGAGCGGGCGTCGTCGAGCCGGCGGTGACTCAGTGCGAGTGACCGGCGTGCTCGTCCTCGGAGTCCTCGGGCTTGTCCGCCACGAGGGTCTCGGTGGTCAGCAGCATCGCGGCGATCGACGCGGCGTTGGCCAGCGCGGAGCGCGTGACCTTGACCGGGTCGAGGATGCCCTGCGCGAGCAGGTCGCCGTACGTGTCGGTGGCGGCGTTGTAGCCGTCACCGGACTCGCGAACCTTGGAGACCACGACCTCGCCGGAGACGCCGCCGTTGCGGGCGATCCACTCCAGCGGGGCGTCGGCGCCCTTGCGGACGATCCGCACGCCCACGGCCTCGTCACCGGACAGGCCGAGGTCGTCGTCGAGCACCGCGACGGCGTGGACGAGGGCGGAGCCGCCACCGGCGACGATGCCCTCCTCGATGGCCGCGCGGGTCGCCGAGACGGCGTCCTCGATGCGGTGCTTCTTCTCCTTGAGCTCGACCTCCGTGGCCGCGCCGACCTGGATGACGCACACGCCACCGGCCAGCTTCGCCAGACGCTCCTGGAGCTTCTCGCGGTCCCAGTCGGAGTCGGTGTTCTCGATCTCGGCCTTGATCTGCGCGACGCGACCGTCGACCTCGGCGGTCTCACCGCCTCCGTCGATGATCGTGGTGTCGTCCTTGGTGACGACGACGCGACGGGCGGTGCCGAGCACCTCCAGACCCACCTGGTCGAGCTTGAGGCCGACGTCCGGCGTCACGACGGTCGCGCCCGTGAGGGTCGCGATGTCCTGCAGCATCGCCTTGCGACGGTCACCGAACGCAGGCGCCTTGACGGCGACCGAGGTGAACGTGCCGCGGATCTTGTTGACGACGAGCGTGCTGAGCGCCTCGCCCTCGACGTCCTCGGCGATGATGAACAGGCTCTTGCCCTCGCCGATGACCTTCTCCAGCAGCGGCAGGACCTCGGCCACGTTGGAGATCTTGCCCTGGTTGACCAGGATGTACGGGTCGTCGAGGACGGACTCCATGCGCTCGGTGTCCGTCACCATGTAGGGGCTCAGGTAGCCCTTGTCGAACTGCATGCCCTCGGTGAAGTCGAGGCCGGTGCCGAGGGTGTTGGACTCCTCGACGGTGATGACCCCGTCCTTGCCGACCTTGTCGAAGGCCTCGGCGATGAGCTCACCGATGTGCGCGTCGCGCGAGGAGACGGTGGCCACGGACGTCATGTCCTTGACGTCGTCGACCTGGCGGGCGGTCTCGAGGAGCTTGTTCGAGACGGCCTCGACGGCGGCCTCGATGCCCTTCTTCAGACCGACCGGGTTGGCGCCGGCGGCCACGGCGCGCAGGCCCTCGTGGACCATCGCCTGGGCGAGCACGGTGGCCGTGGTGGTGCCGTCACCGGCGACGTCGTTCGTCTTGGTGGCGACCTCCTTGGCGAGCTGGGCGCCGAGGTTCTCGAAGGGGTCGTCGAGCTCGATCTCGCGGGCGACGGTCACACCGTCGTTCGTGATCGTGGGGGCGCCCCACTTCTTGTCGAGGACGACGTAGCGGCCCTTGGGGCCGAGGGTGACCTTGACGGTGTCGGCGAGCTTGTCGACACCGCGCTCGAGGGCGCGGCGTGCGGCCTCGTCGAACTCCAGGATCTTGGGCATCCGGGTTCCTTCCGTGGTGCAGGGGTGTGTGGAGTGGTCCGGGCCCTGGGGACGCCGTCGGCGTCCCCAGGGTCACGGATCAGGAGACGACGGCGAGGAGGTCGCGCGAGGACAGGATGAGGTACTCATCGCCCCCGTGCTTGACCTCGGTGCCTCCGTACTTGCTGTACAGGACGCGGTCGCCGACGGCGACGTCGACGGGGACGCGGTTGCCGTTGTCGTCGATGCGGCCGGGACCGACGGCCACGACCTCACCCTCCTGCGGCTTCTCCTTGGCGGTGTCCGGGATGACGAGTCCGGACGCGGTGGTCTGCTCGGCCTCGACGGTCTTGACGACGACGCGGTCCTCGAGTGGCTTGATGGTCGACACTGTCGACTCCCCTTTCAGGCGGTGTTCAACTGACGGAGTTCGGTGTGTGCACGCCGTCGCGGGGGTCGTGCACGGTTGGCAGTCGCACGGGGCGAGTGCCAGTTCCGAATCTAGCACTCCCCGACCAGGAGTGCTAAGAGGGAGTGGTCAGCGTCGGAAACGCTCGCGCGCCCGCTCGGCCTCGTCGCCGTCGATCCACTCCAGCACGAGCCGGCGGCCGTCGACCGTGATCGTGCGTCCGTCCCACCCCGGGCCGGGCACCAGGCGGTGGAGCAGGCGTCGCTTGTGCTCGGGCTCGGGGGCGACGAGCACCTCCACCTGCTCGAAGGGCGCACCCCACCGCGGTCGCCACCCGGCCCAGCCGACGAGGCGCCACCCGGTGCCGACCACGGTGATCGCGTGCCCGGCGTGGCGGTCGTGGTCGAGCAGCCGGGCGACGGCGCCGCGGTACCGGTCGAGGGCAGGGTCGTGCGACGGCGTCTCGTCGGCGCGGACTCCCCAGGGCACGGCTCAGCCTCCGGCCAGCTCCGCCGGCGAGCGGAGCACGCAGAGCTGGTTGCCCTCCGGGTCGGCGAAGGTCACCCAGCCGGTTCCCTCCCCGTAGATGCCCCGGCGGTCGGCCACGACCGTCGCGCCGAGCCTCTCGAGCCGTTCGACCTCGGCATCCTGGGTCCGATCGGCGGGCCGCAGGTCGAGGTGGATCCGCTTCGGCGGCAGCTCGGCCTCCGGCACCTCGATGAACAACAGCGTGTGCGGCCACGGCCCACCGGCGGGATCGTGGATCGCGCACTCCTCGTGTCCGGGCGCGTTCGGGTCCGACGGATCGTCGACGTAGCCCAGCACCTGGCGCCACCACTCGCTCAGCGCATAGGCGTCGCGGCAGTCGACGGTCGTGTGCGAGACGAAGCTGACCATCCCGCCATCATGCACCCCCGTCGACGGCGGGTGCGACGATGTGGCGGTGGACCTGGCGACCTTCGAGCGGCTGCTCACCGACGAGGGGCGAGCGCTCGTCGCCGAGGTCCACGCCCGCGCCGGCGTCGAGTCCGACCTGGCCCTCGGCACCCGCCTGCGTCGCGAGCACGACCCGGCCCTGGTCGCCGCCGCCGTCACGCAGAACCACCTGCGCAGCAAGGCCGTCGCCAAGTTCGGGCCCGACGCCGCAGACCTGTGGTTCACCCACGACGCGTTGGAGCAGAGCACCCGACACACCGTCGCGACGGCCCGCGCCGAACGCCTGCTCGACCACGGGGTGCCGGGCGTCCTCGACCTCGGCTGCAGCATCGGCGGGGACCTCCTCGCCCTCGCTCGCGTGGGCCTGCGGGTGAGGGGCGTCGAGCAGGACCCGGTGCGGGCGGCCATCGCCCGCGCCAACCTCGCGGCACTCGGGCTGGACGGGGAGGTGTCGACCGCCGACCTCGCCGAGGTCGAGGCACGAGCGGACGAGGTCGTCTTCCTCGACCCGGCCCGCCGCTCGGGCACCGGTCGGGTCTTCGACGTCGAGGCCATGGAACCGCCCTGGACGCTCGTCACGGCGCGTCTCGAGGAGCGCGCGGTGGTCAAGACGATGCCCGGGATCGAGCACCGCCACCTGCCGGACGGCGTCGAGGCGCAGTGGGTCAGCGACGGCGGAGACCTCGTCGAGGCCTGCCTGTGGAGCCCCGACCTCGCCACCACCTCCCGCCGCGCCACGCTCCTGCCCGGCCCGCTGGAGCTGACCGGCGACGGCTCCCCCGCCGAGGTGGGCCCCCTCGGCACGTGGCTGCACGAGCCCGACGACGCCGTGACTCGCGCCGGCCTCGTCGGCGCCCTCGCGCAGCGGCTCGACGCGCGCCTGCTCGACCCCCACCTCGCCTACCTGACCTCCGACGGCCCGAGCACCGACGGGCTGGCTCGCTCCTTCCGCGTCGTCGAGGAGCTGCCCTACCGCGAGAAGCAGCTGCGGGCCGCGCTCGTGGCCCGCGACGTCGGGACGCTCACGATCAAGAAGCGAGGCGTCGACGTCTCCCCCGAGAGGCTCGTCCGGCGCCTGCGGCTGGACGGCAGCCGGACGGCCGTCGTGGTGCTGGCGCGGGTCGGCTCGGGCGCACGAGCCTTCCTCGTGGAGCCTGCGGGCGGCTGAGTCCACTCCTGTCCCGCCCAGTTCGTCGATCTCGCGGACGAGGGGCGGTCCGTGCGCGATGATCGCCCCATGAAGGACCTCCGCTCACTCATGGTCAAGGTCGTCGTCGGCTCGTTCACGATCACCGCACTCTTCGGCATCGCCGCCCTGCTGTTCGGCGGCAGCCTGGACGGGACGGCGGGCAAGGTGCTCGGCACGACGGGCGTCGTGGGCGTCGAGGCGGTCGCGATCCTGTGCTACCTGGCGGTCGCCGACTCCCGACGCTCCTGGGTCGGCGTCGCCGGCGGTGTCGTCTCCCTCGTCCCGTTCGGCATCGTCCTGTGGGCGATCTGGATGCCGGAGACCGGCCTGGACTTCCCGTGGAGGACCTTCGGCGTCGGCCTGACCCTCGCGGCCTCCCTGGCGCAGGTGTGCCTCCTGCTGGCAGCGACGCAGCGACCTCGACCGGTCGTCTCCCGCCTGCTCGGCGCCACCTTGGTGGCCGTCGCCGTGGTGGCGGTCATGATCATCGTGCCGATCGTCGGCGAGCTGGACACCGGTGACGTGTACTGGCGCCTCTTCGGCGTCGTCGCCATCCTCGACGTCCTCGGGACGATCGTCACCATCGTGCTGGCACGCTTCGTCTCCGCCCGCCCCGGCGAGGCGGACACGCGCGGCGCCACCGCGCTGCCGACCCTCGACCCGGTGGTGCTCCAGCGGCTGAGCCTGGAGGCACAGCGTCGCGGCGTGAGCCCGTCGGAGCTGCTGCAGGAGCTGCTGGACCGCGAGACCGCGCGCTGACCCTCAGCGGCGCAGCACCTTCCGCGCCCAGGCGTTGCCGGCGAACTGCACCGTCTGGACGATCAGGATGACCAGCGCGATCGCCGTCCACGTGACCCACGGGTTGAACTGCCGCTGGCCGTAGGTCAGGGCGAGGTTGCCGAGCCCGTCGGCGGCGATGACGCCGACCACCGCCGTCATGTCCACGATCGCGACCGTCGCGAACGTGAAGCCGAGCACCAGCAAGCCGTAGGCCTCGGGGATCAGCACGGTGAAGACCACCCTGGTACGGCTCGCGCCCATGGACCGGGCCGCCTCGAGGACGCCGGTGTCGACGCTGAGCAGGTTCTGCTCCACGATGCGGGCGATCCCGAAGGTCGACGCCACGACGATCACGATGATGGCGTAGGTGTTGCCGATGGCGGTGACGCCGAGCCCGCGCACCGCGGACTGGAGCGCGATCGCGAGCAGGATGAACGGGATGGGACGGAAGACGTTCACCACGAGGTTCAGCGCGGTGTGCACCGCGCGGCTCGGCGCGATGCCTCCGGACCTCGTCACGTACAGCGCCGTGCCGACGACCAGACCGAGGAGGCCACCCAGCAGCAGACCACCAGCGGCGAGGTAGAGGGTGACGAAGAAGTCGGAGACGTACTGCTCCCGCAGCTCCCAGACGCGATCCATCAGCCGACCTCCCTCGCCGGGTCGACCTCGGTCAGCGGCACGAGCTCGCGCAGCCTGCCGAGCGCGGCGTCGACGTCGGCGTCGGCTCCGCGCAGCTCGAGCGTGAGGTGCCCGAACGCCCGTCCCTGCACGTCCTCCATCCCGCCGAAGACGATCTCGAACTCCACGCTCCGTGCGACGAGCTCGGCGAAGACCGCCGTCTGTGCGCTGCCGCCCGACGTCGCCTCGTCGTCGCGGAAGGTGACGGTGACCAGCCGGCCGCGGTGACGCGTCCTCAGGTGCTCGACCGCACGCTCGTCGGGCACGTCGTCGACCAGCGTCCGCACGAAGCGACGCGTGGCCTCGTGCCGCGGGCGGGCGAAGATGTCGAAGGCCGGACCCTCCTCGACGATGCGCCCCTGCTCCATCACCACGACGCGGTCGGCGATGCTCTTCACGACCTCCATCTCGTGCGTGATGACCACGATCGTGATGCCGAGCTCGTCGTTGACCCGGCGCAGGAGGTCGAGCACCTCGACGGTCGTCTCGGGGTCGAGAGCGCTGGTGGCCTCGTCGGCCAGCAGGATCGACGGGTTCGTCGCAAGCGCACGGGCGATCGCCACCCGTTGCTTCTGACCACCGGAGAGCTGCTCGGGCCACGCATGGGCCTTCTCGGCGAGCCCGACGAACGTCAGCAGCTCCACGATCCGCTCGTGTCGTTCCTGGCGGGAGAGCCCGGCGACCACGAGCGGGAACGCGACGTTGCCGTAGACGGTGCGCGAGTGCATCAGGTTGAACTGCTGGAAGATCATCCCGATGCCGAGGCGGACCTTCTGCAGGCCACGTTCACCGAGACCGGTGACCTCCGTGCCGTCGACGCGGATCGTGCCCGACGTCGCCGGCTCGAGGGCGTTGACGAGGCGCACGAGCGTCGACTTGCCCGCGCCGGAGTAACCGACGACGCCGACGATCTCCCCCGCCTCGATCGACAAGGAGACGTCGTCGACGGCCGTGACCGGCGACCCGCCCTTGCGGGCCGGGTACGCCTTGGTCACGCCCTCGATCTCGATGATGGCCATGGGACGGTCAGCCGCGCTGCTCGCGAGTGAGCTCCTCGACGTCGCGCAGGTTGGCCTGCAGCTCCTCTGCCGGGGTCTGCAGCAGCACCGCGGTGCCGCCGGAGACCTCCTGCAGGCCGTCGGTGACGGACTGGGTCTCCTGGAAGATCTCCACGAGTCGCAGGTAGGTCGGGTTCTCGGCGTCCTCGGCGCGAGCCACGAAGATGTTCACGTACGGCAGCGACTCCGGGGAGTCGGCGTCATCGGTGGCGAGTGCGTCGTCGAAGCTCAGCCCGGCGCGCTCCACGAAGTCGTTGTTGACGATCGCGGCGGCGACGTCGTCGAGACTCGTGACGGTGGTGTCGGCCGCCAGCTGCGTGACCTCGACGCGCGAGGAGTCCTCGACGTCCTGCAGGTCGGAGAAGATCGTGCCGCCGTCCGCGAGCTCGATGAGGCCGGCCTCCTGGAGCACGAGCAGTCCCCGTGCCTGGTTCGTGGTGTCGTCGGGCACCGCGACGGTGGCGCCGTCGGGGATGTCCTCGACGGAGTCGAACTGCGTCGAGTACAGGCCCAGCGGGTAGGTGGCCGTGGACCCGATCGGGGTGAGGTCCTGGCCCTCGGCGACGTTGTAGTCGGCCAGGTAGGCGCTGTGCTGGAACTGGTTCAGGTCCAGCTCGCCGGCCGCCAGGGCAGGATTCGGCTGGGTGTAGTCGGTGAAGTCGCGCAGCTCGACCTCGATGCCCTCCTCGGCGGCGGCGGCGACGAACTCGTCCCAGTAGGGGTCGCTGGCGCCGACGACGCCGATGCGGACGGTCTCGCCGTCGGCGGCGGTGTCGTCGCCACCACGGGTCAGGAAGAGGACGACTGCGGCGGCCACCACGACGAGCGCGACGACGCCCGCGATCAGCGGGACGCGGCTCTTCGGGGCCTCGATGGTGGGGGTGTTCTCGGACATGGGGGTCCTCTCTCCGGGGGTCTCCGGTGCTCGTGCGGGGTGCACTCGGGGGTGTGAGTGCCTGACCACGCTAGGAGCCAACGAGCGCTGCTCCTGACCGATTCCACGATGTGGGAACCGCCACGGCGGTCCGGCCGGGTCAGGTCGCCCGGTGGTCGGGGCGCGCGACCTGCTTGGTCAGCGCCGCGGGCGCCTGGACGCAGAAGGAGTCGGTCAGCAGCTCGGCCAGCTCGTCCAGGTCGGTGGTCTCGTCGACGACCATGCCGACGGCGTTGCCGCTCCACCCGGCCCGGAAGTACGGAGGGCCGAGGTGCTCGAACGCCGGCACCTCGACCATGTCGGCGCGGAAGGTGATCCGCAGCAGCTGGTCCTCACCGCCGAAGAGGTGGGCGAAGGTGGCGCCCTCGACGACCCATCGGGTCCCGGTCCAGGCCCTCTCCTCGACGACCTGTGGCAGGTCCGCCACGATCGCGCGGACACGACGGACCCAGGCGTCCGGCACCTCGGCTCTGGCCACGGGTCCATCGTCGCAGTGCTCACCGACGGTTCGAGGGGCACCGACCAACAGGTCGCCGACGCCATCGCCGACCTCGAGTGGCGTACACCTGATCTCGAGTGGCGCACAGCCGCCCTCGAGTGGCGCGAACTGGCAGGACACGCCGTCTCTTTTTCCCCAGTTCGCGCCACTCGCGGGAGAGGGGGGACGTGCGAGGGCCCCGACCGGCGAACCGGTCGGGGCCCTCGTCGGGGGTGGGGTCAGCAGGTCAGAAGCCCATGCCGCCCATGTCGCCCATGTCCGGGGCGCCGCCGCCGGCCGGAGCGGGCTCCGGCTTGTCGGCCACGACGGCCTCGGTGGTGAGGAACAGCGCCGCGATGGAGGCGGCGTTCTGCAGGGCCGAGCGGGTCACCTTGGCCGGGTCGATGACGCCGGCCGCGATGAGGTCCTGGTACTCGCCCGTGGCCGCGTTCAGGCCGTGGCCCGGCTCGAGACCGGCGACCTTCTCCGCGACGACGCCGCCCTCGAGGCCGGCGTTGACGGCGATCTGCTTCAGCGGGGCCGACGCAGCGGCGCGCACGATGGCGGCACCGGTGGCCTCGTCACCCTCGAGCTGCAGCTTCTCGAACGCAGCCGCGGTGGCCTGGACGAGCGCCACGCCACCACCGGCGACGATGCCCTCCTCGACGGCCGCCTTGGCGTTGCGCACGGCGTCCTCGATGCGGTGCTTGCGCTCCTTGAGCTCGACCTCGGTGGCTGCGCCGACCTTGATGACGGCGACGCCGCCGGCCAGCTTGGCGAGGCGCTCCTGCAGCTTCTCGCGGTCGTAGTCGGAGTCGCTGTTCTCGATCTCGGCACGGATCTGGTTGACCCGTCCGGTGATCTGGTCCTGCGAGCCCGCGCCCTCGACGATGGTGGTCTCGTCCTTGGTGGTGACGATCTTGCGCGCCTGGCCCAGCAGGGACAGGTCGGCAGCCTCCAGGGAGAGTCCGACCTCCTCGCTGATGACCTCGCCGCCGGTCAGGATCGCGATGTCGGCGAGCATGGCCTTGCGGCGGTCGCCGAAGCCGGGCGCCTTGATGGCGACGGACTTGAAGGTGCCGCGCATCTTGTTGACGACGAGCGTGGCCAGGGCCTCGCCCTCGACGTCCTCGGCGATGATCGCGAGCGGCTTGCCCGACTGCATGACCTTCTCCAGGACCGGGACGAGGTCCTTGATGGTCGAGATCTTGCTGTTGACGATCAGGATGTACGGGTCCTCGAGGACCGTCTCCTGACGCTCGGGGTCGGTCACGAAGTAGCCGGACAGGTGCCCCTTGTCGAAGCGCATGCCCTCGGTGAGCTCGAGGTCCAGGCCGAAGGTGTTGGACTCCTCGACCGTGATGACGCCCTCCTTGCCGACCTTGTCCATGGCCTCGGCGATGATCTCGCCCACGGAGGTGTCAGCGGCGGAGATGGACGCGGTGGAGGCGATCTGCTCCTTGGTCTCGACGTCCTTGGCCAGACCCAGCAGCTGGCTGCTGATGGCCTCGACGGCGGTCTCGATGCCCTTCTTCAGGCCCATCGGGTTGGCGCCGGCCGCGACGTTGCGCAGGCCCTCGCGCACCAGCGCCTGGGCCAGCACGGTGGCGGTGGTGGTGCCGTCGCCCGCGACGTCGTCGGTCTTCTTGGCGACCTCCTTGACGAGCTCGGCGCCGATCTTCTCGTAGGGGTCCTCGAGCTCGATCTCCTTGGCGATGGACACGCCGTCGTTGGTGATCGTGGGGGCTCCCCACTTCTTGTCGAGGACGACGTTGCGACCCTTGGGGCCGAGCGTGACCTTGACGGCGTCGGCAAGCTGGTTCATGCCGCGCTCGAGGCCGCGACGGGCCTCTTCGTTGAACGCAATGGACTTGGCCATGTGGAACTCTCCGGTTCGACGTGGTGTGGGTGGACGGTCCGATGCCCGCGACGGACGAGCGCTGCGTCAGCGGTCCCTTCCCGCCTTCGCCCACGCCCTCATCCGACCGTCCGAATGACTGGCACTCTCACTATAGGAGTGCTAATCAACGGGGCGCAACGCCGGGGCCCGGTCCGGCTCAGACGCTGAGCAGCAGGTAGATCCCGGTGAACGTGTAGTCGACCATGAGCAGCAGCATCGCGAGCTGGCCCGTCAGCCGGTGGCTGCGTGGCAGCACCTCGAGCGCCTTGTCGTGGGCGGCGACAACGGCGAGCACGTGACCCAGCACGACGAAGCCGACCTTGAGCGTCGCCAGCAGGTCGGGGCGGCTGGACAGGAAGTAGGCGATGGAGGCGTCGTCGGCCCACCCGGTCGGGCGCAGCAGCGCGAAGACGACGCCCTGGCCGCGCTCGAGCAGGTAGGACAGGTAGTGGGCGAAGATGTAGCCGACCACGATCGGGACGAGCGAGTGCGCGAGCAGACCGGGCAGTGCACCGCGCTCGGACCTCGAGACACCGCCCGTGGCGCGGGCCGCGGCCTGGAAGGCCAGCGCCGCGACGACGCAGAACAGCAGCAGCACGAGGGTGTCGGCCAGGACCGACGGCGACCTGCTCTGCCACGGCTGGGAGGCCGAGAAGCTGTCGAAGGCCGTCGATCCGAGGAGCGTCGCGATCAGCGCGACGAGACCCGGGCGCACCGGCACGTGCGGCAGGCTGCGCAGGGGGTTGTGCAGGTGGGTCCGCCGTCCCTGGACGAACGGCGACAGGTGGGCGACGAGCGAGCTGTAGAGGTCGAAGGGGTCGGCGCGGTCGAGCCAGCGGGGTCCGGCGACGATCCCGCCGATGACGACCCAGCCGACGTACAACGCCACCCAGGTGCGCACGGTGGTGATGTCGCCGGCCTCGGGCGAGGCGAGCTCGAGCCAGACGAAGGCGAACACCGCCAGGACACCGGGCCAGACGCCCCAGGCGTCGGGGAGCCGGACGAACCCGTCGGGCCGACCGGTCAGTCGCCCGAGTGCCCACTGCACCGTGCGCCAGGGCGACAGGTCCTTCCAGACGTGGCCGGCGAGCAGGGCCAGCGGCACCAGGCCGACCCACACGAGCACGTACAGCGCGCCGATGCCCCCGTTCGCCGACTCGTCGGGGCCGAGGAACAGCTCGCCGACGAACCAGAGGGTCAGCACCATCCCGACGACCGCGAGCCAGGGTCGTCGAGGCGGCTCCGGCTCGGTGGGCGCGGGCCCCTGCAGCCGCGGCGTGCGCCAGGCCAGTGCCAGCACGGCGAAGGAGATCGTCAGGGCCCAGGTGGCCCCCACGACGGCGTAGAAGAACGGGATCGGCAGGTCGGTCGCACCACCGACACCGTGTTGCACGAGTCCGGGCTGGGCGAGCCCGGCCTGGACCGCTCCCGCTGCCCCCGAGAGCACCTCAGGCCTCCGTGATCAGGGGCGGACGACGAGCTGGACGATCGTCACGCCGAGCTCGTGCGACTCGACCGCGACCTGGCCGGGCGTGTCGATGGTGAACGTCTCCTCGGCCGAACCGCCGGCCTCGACGTCGATCGTCACGTCCGGGTCGGAGTGGACGTGGATCTCGTCGACGGCATCGGAGGTGACCGAGATCGTGACCGGCTCCCCCACCCCGACCTCGACGCGCTCGCCCTGCGGACTCACTGCGCCGTCGGCGATCGTGATGTCGACCTGGACACCCTCCGCTGCCTCCTCGGTGGGTTCGGCGGACGGGGCCGACGCGGTCGCGGCGGGGCTCACGACCGGTTCGGCGTCGTCGTCGCTGCCGCAGCCGACGAGCAGCAGGGCGCCGGCGGCAGCCAGGGCGGTCGAGCGGGTCAGCGTCGAGCTGGTGGGGGTCACGAGTCCTCCTGGTCGTCGAGGCCGCGTTCGAGGAGCTCGCGCTCCTCGGCCTCCTCGCGGCGGTCCTTGCGGGCGATGTACAGCACCACCGCGACCACCACGACCGCCGGCACGAACGCCGGGACCGCGAACAGCACGGGGTGGTGGGCGAGCAGCTGCTCGCCGACGGGCGTCATGAGGACACGGTAGGACGTGCCGTCACGCCGTCCTCGTCGGTCTCCTCGTCGGTGAGCCCGTGGGCGGCGATGCGACGGCCGACGCGGGCGACCGCGATCGAGATGCCGGCCAGGATCGCCAGGCTGCACAGCAGGACGATCGCGTTGGCGGCGGCCCACAGCCACGCCGGGTGGTCGAAGCTGCGCTCACGCTGCAGGATCTCGATCTCGGGGACGAAGTCGCGGGTCGCACTCGCCTCGACGGGCAGCTCCTCGGCGCCGATCGGAGGGTCCGCCGG
Organism: Aeromicrobium halocynthiae; assembly: GCF_039531385.1. Taxonomy (NCBI): domain Bacteria; kingdom Bacillati; phylum Actinomycetota; class Actinomycetes; order Propionibacteriales; family Nocardioidaceae; genus Aeromicrobium; species Aeromicrobium halocynthiae. The sequence continues at coordinate 137,781 of NZ_BAAAPY010000005.1, forward strand.
CAGGAAGATCGGCACGGCGGTGAGCATGCGTCCGTCCTGGACCCGCACGAGCGTCTTCCACGTGCCGCCGACGGGGATCGGGGAGTCGCTGACCCAGGTGTCGGGACCGGTGCGGCGCAGCTCCTGCGTGACGATGCCCTCGCCGCCGCCCTGCCACGCGGTGGCCTGGACCCAGGTGGGGTCGTCGTCGACGAGGCCCGGCGTCGTGGTCATCTCGATCAGCACGGCACGTTCGTCGGGAGTGCCGACCTCCTGCGTGGTGATGGTGGCCGTCGCGTCCTCCGGCACCGTCGCCCACAGGCCGTTGGCGACCCCGAGGGAGGTGACGACGATCGAGCCGGCGACGATGCTGCGACCGATGGCCCGGTTCTCCGGCAGGCGGCCCTGCAGGCCCATCGCGAACAGGGCGCCGCACAGGCCGCCACCGACGGCGACCGGCACGGCCATCGCGAGACCCTCGAGCCACATGTCCTGCGGCCACGGAAAGGCGAAGACCGCGTCGTTCCAGAGCTTCTCGGTGTACAGGCCGACCGTTCCGACGCCGAGCCCCGCGACCGCGCCGAAGGCCAGCGGCCGGTCCTTGAGCCGGCTGAGCGCGATCAGCTCGATGACGAGCGCGCACCCGAGGTACAGCGGGAAGACGTGACTCGCCTGGCCGAACACGTCACCGACGATGAAGGAGGCGACGCCCCGGACGATCACGAAGAAGAACGCGGCGAAGAGCGCACCCCCGGGTCCGATGTACAGACGTGCGGCGACGAGCGCCAGGGCCGCTGCGGCAGCGATCATCATCGGCGCGAACACCATGCGGAACTGGGCCACGCCGAAGTCGAACTCGGCCTGGAAGACCGACAGACCGATGAGCAGGCCGCCGAACGCCATGGAGACGGTGAGCCGGTGCAGGGTCTGGTAGGCGGGGTTGGCGGAGTTCGTGCGCCACTCCTGCGAGAACTCCGCCTCGCGGTGGAGCAGGATGATCCCGGCCGTGGAGAGGCCCGCGCCGCCGATCAGCATGATGTGCGTCGGGCCCCACAGCGTCACGTCCTGGCCGAAGAGTCGGTGCCACACGTCGTCGAGCGGGAACCCGATGAGGGCGTAGAAGCCGCACGCGGCGATGTAGATGCCGGCCACGGGCGCGTACCAGCGGCGCGTGATGCGCACCGCGGCGATGCCGGGCTTCTCGCCGTCGCGCGTGAAGATGACCGCCGACATGCCGGCGATGAACAGCGCGAACAGCCCGTACAGGATCAGGTAGTGCGCGGGGTTGGCGAGCGGACCCTCGTCGCGGCCGCGGCCCGCGTGCAGGCTCACGTCCCACATGAAGCCGAGCAGGGCGACGACGAGCGAGCTGGCGACGAACAGAGCCGGGATGGCCGCCCATCCGGGCTGGCCGGTGCGGGCGGTGAGCCGCTCGCCGGCGCGCTGGATCCACTCGATGCGGTGGGTGCGGTGCGCCCAGGCGAGGACGAGGAGCACGGCGGAGATGATGGAGGCTCCGACGCTCAGACCGATCACCTGGTCGAGCGCGGCACCGCCTGCGGCGGGTTCGGCAGCGAGCAACATACCGAGAGTATGAGGCCCGGACGCAGGCGTGACAAGAGCGTGCGGTCACACGCCCGTCATCACGCCGCCACCGATGTGACATCGACGACGGCGAGGTTCAGTGCCCGACGACGTCGCTCGCCTCGCGACCCTTGGGGCCATCGACGACGTCGAGATCGACCTTCTGGCCCTCGTCGAGGGTCTTGAAGCCGTCGGAGCGGATCTTCGACCAGTGGACGAAGACGTCCTCCTCGCCCTCGACCTCGATGAACCCGTAGCCCTTGTCGGGGCTGAACCACTTGACGGTGCCTTGCACCATGACGCGCTCCCAGCTGCTGTTCGACCACCCCTGCCCGGGCGGATCACGGACCGATCCTAGCGCGCCGACACGCGGACTTCACCGTCGGTTTGCCGACCGGACCCCCACCGTTCGACAGGGTGCCCGGTGACCGACGTCCTCACTCGGCCGCCGGCCACATCAGGGGCTCGTCCCGCGTCGGACGAGAGGGATCCTTCACCCTCCCGCGACAGCGGGGCTTCGCCCCTCATCAGTCTGCGGTTGCCCTCTAACCCCCGGCCACAGCGGGGCTTCGCCCCTCATCGAGCGACAGTTGTCCTTCACCCTCCCGCTACAGCGGGGATGATGGAGATCTGGGCCCCGTCGGGCGTGGGGGTCTGCAGGCCGTCGCTGAACCGGACGTCCTCCTCGGCCACGTAGACGTTGACGAAGCGGCGCAGGGCGCCGTTGTCGTCGACCACGCGAGCCTTGATGCCGGGGTGGGCCGACTCGAGGGAGTCGAGCACGTCGGCGAGGGTGGCGCCGTCGGCGCTGACCTGCGACTCCCCTCCGGTGTAGCTGCGGAGGATGGTGGGGATGCGGACCGAGACGGACACGGTGACTCCTGTTCAGGCGATGCGGGCCGCGGTGAACGCGGCGTAGGTGGGGGCGATGGTGGCGTACGGGCCGACGGCGGAGGAGACCGCGTCGAGGGTCTTGAGGCCGTGACCGGTGTTGATGACGACCGTCTCGGCAGCCGGGTCCAGCTGTCCGGTCTCGACGAGCTTCTTCAGCACGCCGACGGTCGTGCCGCCCGCGGTCTCGGTGAAGATGCCCTCGGCACGGGCGAGCAGGACGATCGCCTCGCGGATCTCCTCGTCGCTGACCTCCTCGACCGCGCCGCCGGTGGCCCGCGTGATGTCGAGGACGTAGATGCCGTCGGCGGGATTGCCGATCGCGAGCGACTTGGCGATGGTGTCCGGCTTGACCGGACGGATCGCGTCGACCCCGTCCTTGTAGGCGGTCGCGACCGGGTTGCACCCGTGCGCCTGGGCTCCGAAGACCTTGTACGGGGTGTCCTCGACGAGCCCGAGGGCGATGAGCTCCTGGAAGGCCTTGTGCACCTTCGTCAGCTGGGAACCGGAGGCCACCGGGATGACGATCTGCTCCGGCAGACGCCAGCCCAGCTGCTCGGCGATCTCGTAGCCGAGCGTCTTGGAGCCCTCGGCGTAGTACGGGCGGACGTTGACGTTCACGAACGCCCACCCGTCCTCCTCACCGGCGATCTCGCTGGCGAGCTTGTTGACGTCGTCGTAGTTGCCGTCGACGGCGATCAGCTTCTCGGTGAAGACCGCGGAGTTGACCTGCTTGGGGGTCTCGAGGTTGCTCGGGATGAACACGACGGTCTCGATGCCGGCACGGGCACCGGCTGCTGCGACGGCGTTGGCGAGGTTGCCGGTCGACGGGCACGCGAAGACCGTGCTGCCCAGTTCGCGAGCGGCACTGAGCGCGCACGCGACGACCCGGTCCTTGAAGGAGTTGGTGGGGTTGGTGCTGTCGTCCTTGACCCACAGGGACGACAGACCGAGCTCGGCTGCGAGGTGCTCGGCCTTCAGCAGCCGGGTGAAGCCCGGCTCGGTGTTCGGGCTGGTCTCGATGTCGTCGGGGACCGGGAGCAGCGCCTTGTAGCGCCAGATGTTGGCCGGACCGGCCTCGATCTGCTCGCGGGTGACCGTGCCGAACTCGTAGCCGATCTCGAGCGGGCCGAAGCACTCGTGGCAGGCGTAGTGGGGGCCGAGCTCGCGCGTCGTGCCGCACTCGCGACAGACCAGCTCGCGGGCCGGGCCGAAGGCGCCGTCGCGCAGGGTAGGGGTCCCGGACGGGGCGTTGCCCGTCTCGCGGGCGGACGTGATGGTCACGTGAGACCTCCTGGTCATCTTTCCCGGTCGCGCTCGCGCCGGGACGGAGTTAGCACCTGGCTCGCTGGTCGAGCTGGTTGCTGGGGTGTCGTAGGGCCGTTCCCTCCACCCCTCTGGATGAGTGGCTCCAGCGTAGGGCTCGTCTCATCATGCGTCCACTCGTTCCGACCTGTGAGACGGATCTCTCCACAGGGCGAGACGTCCGCGGCGCCGGTCCACAGGGCGTCGGCGTGAAGACCCATGGGTCGGCCGACCGCGCCTAGCGTCGACGCACGCGCCGACCGTCGGCGCCGCGACCAGGAAGTCTCATGTCCCACGCTCGCCCCCTCGCCCGTCCCGCGGGCCTCGTGCTCGCCCTCGTCACCGCCGGGTGCGCCGTCCTCGCCGAGACGTCCGGCGCCGGCGCCGCGCTGGCGCCGGCCCCGTCACCGCGGCCGGGCGAGACCGTCGTCGCCATCGAGGGCGACGCCGCCAACGGCTTCTCCATCCACCGCCTGGACGGCACCAGCGACCACCCACCAACCGCGTCGGAGACGACCGCCGAGTGCGAGGAGTACGACACCGAGGTGGCCGTCGCCGTCTGCCTGGCCGAGACGCGCGCACGGTTCGACGCGCTCGCCGAGCACCAGCTCAGTCTCTCGTGGGCGCTGTCGGAGCGTGACGGTCGCCAGGACCGCCGCACTCACCGCGGCAGGTCGGCCCCGTCCAAGGCGTCGGCGGTGGCGGTCAACCACTGAGCGACCGCGTCGGGACCGTCGAGCACGAGGTCGGCGCGAGCGACGAGCGCGTCCTGCTCGGCCGAGGCCGAGCACACCAGGAACCCGCTCCCGCCGTCGCGGCGCAGTGCCTCGACGGCCTCGAAGGCGGGCAGGTCACCGAGGTCGTCGCCGGCGTAGACGACGTGACGGGCAGCGGTCTCGTGCACCAGCCCGGTCAGGGCGATCCCCTTGTCGACCCCGGGAGCGCGCAGCTCGATCACCTGGCGCCCGGGCTCGACGGCGAGTCCACGTTCCTGGGCGAGCCGCCGCAACGGCGGCTCCAGCGCGGCCTGCAGGTCGGCTGCGAGTCCGCGCACGTGCACGGCCAGGGCCAGCCCCTTGTCCTCGATGAGCGCCTGCTCGGCCCCGTGGTCGGCCAGCCATGTCGGCAGCTCGTCGGCCAGCCGGACCACGGCCTGTGGCGGCTCGGGCTCGGTGATGCGGTCGGTCGAGGCGTCCCAGCGCTCCGCACCGTACTGACCACAGATGACCAGGTTCTCCAGGCCCGCGAGTCCGGCGAACCCACCGAGCTCACGCGCCTGCCGCACGGGCCTGCCGGTCACGACGGCGATCGCTCCGAGGTGCCGGCCGAGCCGGGACAACGCCGCCACCGAGTCGGGATGGGCGAACGCCCGGGCGGGGTCGGGCACGACGTGGGAGAGGGTGCCGTCGAAGTCCAGTGCCATGAGGGTCCCGGCCGGGTCAGCGAGGAGGGCGGCGTCCGGGGAGCGGTCGGAGGGCACACGCATGAGCGCCATCATGGCAGGGACAGCAGCAGCACCGTGAGTCGCTCGGTGTTCATGCCCTGCACCGCCGGGACCACGGCAGGGATGCCGAGGTCGTCGGCAAGCAGCCGCGCCTCGGCCTCGCGACCGGGCGGGTAGTGCACGGCCGTCTGCGCGGCACCCCCGGCCCAGTTGCCGGTGGCCGCGACCGTCCACCCGGCGGCGCTGACCCGCCCGGAGACCTGCGCGGCGAGGCCGGGCGTGCGGGTGGCGTTCAGCACGCTGACCGCGACGTCGGACCGGGACACGCTCGGCGTGGGGCTGGGCGAGGGCGTGGGCTCCGGCTCGGCCGTGGGCTCGGTCTCCTCGGGCTCGACCGGCTCGGTCCCGGTCGGCTCGGGTCCTGTCGTCGGCACCGGGTCCGGCGAGGGCGCAGCCGATGCCGGCTCGTCACCGGCACGCGTGATGTCCCAGGCGGCGGCACCGGCCACCGCCACCCCACCGAGGCTCACCACGGCGACGACGACGAAGAACCAGGCGGGCAGGACCGATCCTCGTCGGCTGACCGTCCTACGGTGCTCGACCACCCGCCCGCGCCGTGCTCAGACGTCGAAGCCGAGGCGCCGCGCGGAGCGGCTGCGCTGACGCTGGGCGCGCAGACGTCGCAGGCGCTTGACCAGCAGTGGGTCGAAGGCGAGGGCGTCGTCGCGGTCGATGAGGGCGTTGAGGACCTGGTAGTAGCGAGTCGTGGACATGTCGAACTTCTCGCGGATGGCCTGCTCCTTGGCCCCGGCGTACTGCCACCACAGTCGCTCGAGGGCGAGGATGTCGCGGTCCCGCTCGCTCAGGGAGCCCGGATCGGCCGAGGTCGCCTGCGTCGACTTCTCCATTGCGCTCATGCCCGCGAGTCTACGACACGAATGACAGCACTGTCATTCACATAGCCTGGTCCCGTGACCGTTTCCTGGGGCATCCTCGCCACCGGCCGCATCGCCGAGGCCTTCGCCACCGACCTGGCACTCGTGGAGGGACACCGCCTCTCGGCCGTCGGCTCCCGCTCGCAGGCCGCGGCGCAGTCGTTCGTCGCCCGTCACGGAGCATCCCACACGCGCGCCCACGGCTCCTACGAGGCCCTCGCGGGCGACCCCGACGTCGACGTCGTCTACGTCGCCACGCCCCACACGCGCCACCTCGAGGACGTGGAGCTGTGCCTCGCGGCCGGCAAGCACGTCCTGTGCGAGAAGCCGCTGACGATGGACGAGTCCTCGACGCGGCGCATGATCGAGACGGCGCGCGGCGCCGGCCTCTTCCTCGCCGAGGCGATGTGGATGCGCACGATCCCAGCAGTCCGGGCAGCCGTCGACGTCGCCCGCTCCGGCCGCCTCGGCACGATCACGCAGGTCCGCGCCGACCTCGGGTTCGTGGCGCCGCGAGAGCGCGAGCGACTGTGGCGACCCGAGCTCGGGGCCGACGCCCTCCTCGACCTCGGGATCTACCCCGTGACGTTCGCCCACCTCGTCCTCGGCCCGGCCGAGCACACCCGGGCGGTCGCCCACCGCGACGAGCACGGCGTCGTGCTCGCCGGCGCGGCCACGCAGGTCCACGCCGGCGGAGCGATCGCGACCCTCAGCTGGACGCAGGTGGCGCAGTCGGACCGACGCGCGAGCATCGCCGGGGACGAGGGCCTGCTCGAGATCGAGGGACCGTTCCACCACCCCGACGGCTTCACGGTCACGACCTCGTCGGGTACGGAGTCGGTGCACCTGCCCCGGACCGGACGTGGCTACGCCCACGAGATCGAGGAGGTCGGCCGCTGCCTGGCCGAGGGCCGGACCGAGTCCGCCCTGCTGGACCTCGACGACTCCCTCGCCGTGGCCGAGCAGCTCGCCCGCATCGCCGCAGCCTCCTGAGGAGCGCCGGGGCGCGCCCACCCGGTCGCGTGGATAGGGTGGAGCCATGGCGCCGGCAACCGCGGAGTTCGTGGTGATCGCCAACCGCCTGCCCGTGGACCGACAGATCGAGCCCGACGGCAGCACCACGTGGCGCACGTCCCCCGGTGGGCTCGTCACCGCGCTGGAGCCGGTCATGCGGCGCAACGGCGGAGCGTGGATCGGCTGGCACGGAGCCGCGGACGAACGTCTGCGCCCCTTCGAGCACGACGGCATCAAGCTCGTCCCGGTGCACCTGACCAGCCAGGAGGTCGCCGAGTACTACGAGGGGTTCTCCAACGCCACGCTCTGGCCGCTGTACCACGACGTCGTCGCCCCGCCGGAGTTCCACCGCGAGTGGTGGGACTCCTACGTCGAGGTGAACCGACGCTTCGCCCAGCGCGCCGCGAAGGTCGCCCGCAAGGGCGCGATCGTGTGGATCCAGGACTACCAGCTCCAGCTCGTCCCGCAGATGCTCCGCACCCTGCGCCCCGACCTGCGGATCGGCTTCTTCCTGCACATCCCGTTCCCGCCCACCGAGCTGTTCCAGCAGCTCCCCTGGCGCGTCGAGATCCTCGAGGGCCTGCTCGGGGCCGACCTCGTCGGCTTCCAGCTGCCAGGCGCTGCGCAGAACTTCGTGCGCCTCGTGCGGCAGCGGGTCGGGCACAAGACGCACCGCGACTCCGTCTACCTGCCCGACAACCGCACGGTGACCGCCCGGGCGTACCCCATCTCCATCGACACCGCGGGCTTCGAGGAGCTGGCCCGCTCCCCCGCCGTGCAGCAGCGCGCCGAGGAGATCCGCGAGAGCCTGGGCAACCCGCGTCACGTGCTGCTCGGCATCGACCGGCTCGACTACACCAAGGGTCTGCGCCAACGCCTGCGCGCCTTCGGCGAGCTCATCACCGAGGGCGCCCTCGAGGTCAACGACGCCGTCTTCGTCCAGGTCGCCACGCCGTCGCGCGAGCGGGTCGACCAGTACCGGATCCTCCGCGACGACATCGACCGGCTCGTCGGCCGGATCAACGGCGACGTCGGCCGGATCGGCCAGCAGCCGGTCACCTACCTCCACGCCTCCTACCCGCGTGAGGAGATGGCCGCGCTCTACCGCGCCGCCGACGTCATGGTCGTCACGCCGCTGCGCGACGGCATGAACCTCGTCGCGAAGGAGTACGTCGCGTGTCGGTTCGACGACGACGGCGCGCTGGTGCTCAGCGAGTTCGCCGGTGCCGCGGCCGAGCTGAAGCAGGCCTACCGGGTCAACCCCTATGACATCAACGGGTTGAAGGCCCGCATCATGGAGGCGATCACGGCGACGCCGCGCGAGAGCCGGCGCCGCATGAAGGCGCTGCGCAAGCAGGTCGTGGAGAACGACATCGAGGCGTGGGCCTCGCGCTTCCTCGAGGAGCTCGACGCCGTGAGCGGCACGCACGACAAGAAGGTCCGGCCCTCCCGCTCACGCTGAACCACCGAACATCAGGACAGCCGGCTCGCGGCGTCGACGGCCACGAGGACGCCGACGATCCCGACCACCCAGGCGACGGCACTCCCGGCCCGCTGCGTCATCCAGTCGCTGACCCGCTCGAGCAGGGGCTCGACGAGCCGCCGTGCCGCGAGCCTGGTGCCGAGCAGCAGCAGGGCGGGCAGGACCATGACGAGGACGTACGCGACCACGAGGCCAACCTGTGTCGGGACGGGCTCGCCCGACGTCGCGACGAGGCCGATGGCGGCGAGGTAGGGCAGCATCGTCGCCACCTCGAGGACGGTCGCCGTCAGGGCGATGGCGACGACCGCCCGGACGGAGACGTCCGACCGGGTGAGTCGGCTCTGCCAACGCAGCGCTCGAGGGCTGGGGCCGCGTTCACCCTCCGGCTTCTTGCGCCCCAGACCGTCGTAAGCGGGATCGACCACGTAGCTGAGCGGCACCAGCGCGATCCCGACGGCGAGCTGGACGATGAGCAGGCCCCGGGTCCGCTCGAGACCGCCGAACGCGGCGACGGCGGCGTCCAGGCCGGCGAGCAGCAGCAGTCCGAACGCGAGGTAGAAGCCGCCCACCACGGCGAGGTAGAGCAGGAGTCGGCCCGCCCGGACGCGCGGCGCGAGCATCAGCCACAGCGGGATCAGCAGGGTGCCGAAGCTCGTGCTGTCGATGAGCGCCAGGACGACGAGCCCACCGAGCTCGGCGACGGTCATCGCGACCCCCCTCCTTTTTCACACAGTCGTGTTGCGAACATCCCAGCACATCCGTGTTGAGATGTCGACATGCCCCGCTTCGTCGACCACGAGGCCAGGCGCCGCGAGATCGCCGCGGCGCTCTGGCGGGTCGTCCGGACCCAGGGCGTCGAGCAGACGTCGGTGCGCGCCGTCGCCGCCGAGGCCGGTTGGTCCGCAGGGGCGCTGCGGCACTACTTCGCGACGCAGGACGACCTGCATGCGTTCGCCCTGCGCTCGATGCTCGAGCAGACCGTCGTGCGGGTCCGACGCTGGCTCGCGTCCGAGGACGGATCGCCGACGGAGCGTGCCGTCACGCTCGTGGAGGAGCTGCTGCCGCTCGACGACGAGCGCCGCAGCGAGTGCCTCGTCTGGTACGCCTTCGCCGATCGGGCACGGCTCGACGCCGTGCTCGGCGACGTCCGCCGCCAGGGCTGGCTCGGCACGCGGCACATCGCGCGGCTGGCGGTCGCCGAGGCCGCGCGCGCGGCGCGACCCCTGGGCCTGGAGGACGAGCTCGCCGACCCGGCGCTCGAGGCCCGGGCGGCCCGGCTGCACGTCCTGATCGACGGATGGGCCGTCCATGGCATCAGCTATCCCGACCTCGTCGACGCGTCTGCCCTGCACGACCAGGTGGTGGCCGAGGTCGGGACCTGGTCGTGAGAGGCGACGTCGTGCCTACCCTTGACGCATGCCTGGGACGACCGGTCGGCGAGGAGTGGCGCGTTCGTGCCTTCGAGTGGCGCGTCCTGGTCGGGCACGCCGTCTCGGGACCCCCGCGGTGCGCCACTCGCGTGGGACCGCGTCACGGCTGCCGGGGACCTTCTTCGATGGACCGATCCGTGGCTGAGCGGGGTCCGTGGGGGGAGCAGCCTGCGCTGGAGGGCGGGCACGTCCGGCTCGAGCCCGTCGCGCACGCCCACGCGCCGGGCCTGCTGGCCGCGGCCGACGACGACGCGGTCTTCGAGCACCTCTCGGTCGCCCGTTCGCTCGACCTCGACGACGCCGACGCGCTCGTCGAGCGCTACCTGCGGATGCCGCTGTGGGCGTGGGCACAGATCGACGTGGAGAGCGGCGAGGTCGCCGGCTTCACGACGTCCTACGACATGGACGAGGACCTGCGCACCGTCGCGATCGGCCACACCTGGCTGGCCCGCCGGCACTGGCGCACACCGCTCAACACCGAGGCCAAGCTGCTGCTCCTGGGACACGCGTTCGACGCGCTCGACTGCGTGCGCGTGGTGTGGCACACCGACGTGCGCAACGAGCGGTCCCAGCGCGCCATCACCCGCCTCGGCGCCGACCGCGAGGGGCTGATGCGCAAGCACAAGCGTCGCCGCGACGGCTCGTGGCGCGACACCGTGCAGTTCGCGATGACCGACGACGACTGGCCCTCCGCGAGGGAGCGCCTCGAGTCACGCCTGCGGCGCTGAACGGCCCGCTCACCCCTCGAGCGCCGGCCGACGCACCCGAGCGCGCCAGGCCACCGCGATCGACAGCACCACCGCGCACGCCGTCGCGGTGACCGTGACCGCGAACGCCGGGGTGTGACCGCCGATGTCGGCCAGACGCCCGGCCACCGACGACCCCAGGGCGTAGCCGATGCCGGTCGCGCCGGCGAGCAGAGTCATCGCCAGCCCGACACGGTCCGGCTCGACCACCTGGCCGGCCATCGCGAAGTTGCTGATCATGTAGGGCGCGACGGCGAAGCCGAGGAAGGCGATGACGACGACGAGCTGCGCCACCGACTGCACGAGCAGCAAGGGAGCCGAGAGCACCAGCAGGCCGACGGCCGAGGCGACCATCCGCGTCGGGTAGCCGATGCGTTCGGGCAGCGCCGCCACGGCCAGACCCGCGATCGCACTGCCGATCCCGAGCGTGGCGTGGATGAGGCCGGCGAGGCCCGGCTGTCCCTCCTGCGTGGCCAGCACCGCCGAGCCGGTCTGCGTCGCGCCGAACAGCACCCCGATGAGCAACTGGGCCACGGCCAGTGCCACGAGCAGTGCGCCGAGCACCCGCGTGGTCGAGCGCGTCTCCCCCGGCTGGGGGACGGTGAGCGCGGCCGTGGAGTGCAGGGCGAAGGCCGTGCCGAAGAGCCCGAGCACGCCGGCCGCCACCAGCAGCGCACCGCCGGGGTCGAGCAGCACCGCGACGAGGCCGACCGTCGCGGGCCCGGCCACGAACGACACCTCGTCGGCGGCACCCTCGTAGGAGAACGCCGCGTCGACGAGGCGGTCCTTGTCGGCCCGCTCCTGGAGGACCTGAGCCCAGCGGACGCGAGCGAGTGGGCCGATCTGGGGAGTCGCGAGCCCGGCGAGCGCGGCCGTGGCGATGACGGCCGCCGCCGGCGCACCGGACTGGGTCACCAGCACGACGCCGACGAGCCCGGCCGCACCCGCCGCGGACTGCACGAGGACCACCGGTCGCTGCCCGATGCGGTCGGCCAGCGAGCCGAAGAACGGCGCACCCACGGCGTTGGCGACCGCGAGCGCCCCGGCCGCGGCACCACCGAGGGCGTAGCGGCCGGTCGCGTCGCTCACCAGCAGCAGCGTGCCCATCTGACTCATGGCAAGCGGGACCCGCCCGAGGAAGGCTACGAGGACGTAGGCGGGCCCGACGGTCGCGAGGAGCGTGCGATAGGCGGCGATGGCTGACACGGCGCGCGCAGTCTACGCTGCCGACGTGGACCGCCAGCCCCTGCCCGACCTCGTCGCGGCGGACTGGGCACGGGCCCTCGAGCCGGTGGCCGACGACCTCACCGCCCTGGGGACGATGCTGCGCGAGGAGCTGGCCACCGGGCACGCCTACCTGCCGGAGGGCGACGCGATCCTTCGTGCGTTCGCCAGGCCGATGGCCGACGTGCGGGTCCTCGTCGTCGGCCAGGACCCCTACCCGACGCCGGGCCACGCGACAGGCCTGGCCTTCTCCGTCCGGCGCGACGTGCGTCCGCTGCCACGCAGCCTCGCGAACATCTACCGGGAGCTGCACGACGACCTCGGCATCGCCCCCGCGCCCCACGGCGACCTCACCGCGTGGGCCGACCAGGGCGTGCTGCTGCTGAACCGGACGCTCACCGTGCGTGCAGGAGACGCCGGCAGCCACCGGGGTCGCGGGTGGGAGGACGTGACCGCCCGGGCCATCGAGGCTCTCGTCGAGCGCGGCGGGCCGCTCGTCGCGGTGCTGTGGGGCCGTCACGCGCAGGCGCTCGCACCGATGCTCGGCCCGACACCCGTCGTGACCGGCGCCCACCCGAGCCCCCTCGCGGCCTCCCGCGGCTTCTTCGGGTCGCGCCCGTTCAGCCGAGTCAACGAGCTGCTGGCCGCCCAGGGCGCGCCGGTGATCGACTGGACCGTCACCACCTAGTCTGGGGTGGTGAGCGACGAGCGCAGGGGGTCCGGGACCGACGAGGCCGACGACCCGACGGAGCGGGCGGTCGCGTCGACGCGGTCCGAAACCACCCATCCGGACGACCGGCCCAAGAGCCGCACCTACCGTGACCGCGGCGACGTGATCGGCGTGTGGACGGCGGCGGCGCAGACATGGGGCCTGCGGCTCATCGTCGTCGCGGCGGCCCTCTACGTGCTGGGCTGGGTGGCCGGACGGTTCTGGATGGTGCTGTTCCCGATCTCCCTCGCCCTCGTCCTGGCCACCGTCCTCGAGCCTGCCGGGCGGTTCCTGCGGCGCCGTCGCGTGCCCGATGCGCTCGCGGCAGCGCTCGTGATGCTCTCCTTCATCGGCTTCATCATCGGCGTGATCACGATCCTCGCGCCGCAGGTGGCCGGGCAGGTGCCCGCGATCGCCGAGCAGGCCGGCGACGGCCTGCGGCGGATCCAGGTGTGGCTCGTGGAGGGGCCCCTGGAGGTCACCGAGGGTCAGATCACCACGGCGATCGAGGCCGTCGAGGACCGGCTCCAGGAGAGCGCCAGCGCGATCAGCGCGGGAGTCTTCACGGGCCTCAGCGCCGCGACGAACGCCATCATCAACCTGGTCCTGACCCTCATGCTGACGTTCTTCTTCATCAAGGACGGCCACCGGTTCCTGCCGTGGCTGCGCACCCTCGGCGGTCGGCGCGCCGGGGACCGTGCCGCCGAGCTCCTGTCACGCTCGTGGCGCACGCTCGGCGGGTTCATCCGGACGCAGACCCTCGTCTCCCTCATCGACGCCGTCATCATCGGCATCGGCCTGGCGATCCTCGGCGTCCCGCTGTGGGTCCCGCTCGCCGTCATCATCTTCTTCGCCGGCTACATCCCGATCGTGGGCGCCGTCGTCAGCGGCTTCCTGGCGGTGCTCGTGACGCTGGTGACCGTCGACGTCCGCGCCGCCGTCATCGCGGCGATCATCGTCCTCGCCGTCCAGCAGCTCGAGGGCAACGTCCTCTCACCATGGCTGCAGGGCAAGAGCATGAACCTGCACGCCGGTGTCGTCCTGATGTCGGTGACTGCGGGGGGCACCCTCTTCGGGGTCACGGGCGCGTTCCTCGCCGTCCCGGTCGCGGCGGTCGTCGCCGAGTGCCTGCGCTACATGAACGAGCAGATCGACGCCGGCGTCGACCCTGAGGCCCCGCCGGAGGACTCCCATGCCGCGCAGATCCTGCGCGAGCAGCAGTGACGCGCCGGACGGTCAGCCGGCCAGCGTGGGGCGGGCGAGGACCTCGGCCCGTTCCTGCTCGGTCATGCCGCCCCACACGCCGTAGGGCTCGCGCGCGGAGAGCGCGTGGTCGCGGCACTTCTCGAGCACCGGACACGTCGCACACAGGAGCTTGGCCTGGCTCTCGCGGAACCGTCGCCGCGAGCCGCGCTCGGCGTCCGGGGAGAAGAACTGGGCGGAGTCCGTGCCGCGGCACGCGCCCTCGTACTGCCAGTCGTATGACTCCTGCAGGGGCATCGGGAGGTTGGTGAGGTTGGCCATGCTGTCCACCTTTCTGCGGTGGTCGTGCACACGTTCTGCAGAGGTTTCGGTACCTGAAGGTACCTCCAAGTTGTTCATTCGAGCAAGGCCCTGAACAAGAAAGTATCCTGGGAGGCATGTCGAGAGTGGATTCCTGGGCCGACCAGGAGATGTGGTCGGTGGGCGAGGTCGCCCGCCGGCTCGGCCTGCCCGCCTCGACCCTGCGAACGTGGGAGCGTCGCTACGGCATCGGACCCAGCGCGCGCAGCGCGGGCGGTCACCGTCGCTACATCGCCGACGACGCCGTCCAGCTCGAGCACATGGCGACGCTCGTCGCCCAGGGCGTGCCGGCCGCCGAGGCCGCGCGGGCCGTGCACCGGGCCGCGAGCGCGGCGCACGAGGAGATCGTGCGCGACCCGCAGGAGACGGGCGAGTTCGCCGACGCGATCGTCGCCGCCGCCCGGGCCTACGACAGCGACGCCATCCGCCAGCTCTTCCTGGGCTGCCTGGTGGAGCACCCCGTCACGGTCGCGTGGCACCGTTTCTTCGCCCCGTCACTGCGTCGCGTCGGCGACGAGTGGAGCACCGGCGGACTCAGCGTCGGCGGCGAGCACCTCGTCAGCGACAACCTCATCACGGTGCTGCGTGCGTACGCCCACGAGCGCATGTCCGGACCGTCCCACCACCGCTCGGTGCTGCTGGCCAGCGCCGAGGACGACGAGCACGCCCTGCCGCTCCTCGCCGTCCAGGCCGCCCTCGTCGACGAGGGCATCTACTGCCACCTGCTCGGTTCGCGGACACCGGCCTCGAGCGTCGCCGGCGTCACGCTGCGCCTGCGCCCCGCGGCGGTCTTCCTGTGGGCCTCCCTGCCACGATCGGAGGGTGACACCCTCTCGCGCGTCATCACCTCCGCCGCGGAGCGGACGGTCGTGCTGCTCGGCGGGCCAGGGTGGGACGACATGGACGTCGGCACGGCGCGACGGTGCGCGACGATCGACGAGGCCCTGCAGGCCGTGCGCGACGCCGTGGAACGGAACTGAGCAGCACCGGTGACCACTCTGACCTTCCGCGGCCGTGCCGTGCGCGCGGACCACAGCGCCGTCATGGCGATCATCAACCGGACGCCGGACTCCTTCTACGACGCCGGCGCCACCTTCGACCCCTCCGACGCGCTCGCCGCGGTGCACCGGGCGATCGACGAGGGGGCCGACGTGGTCGACATCGGTGGCGTCAAGGCCGGCCCCGGTGACGACGTCTCGACGGCGGCCGAGATCGAGCGCACGGTGCCCTTCGTCGAGGTCGTCCGCGACCGCTTCCCCGACGCGATCCTCAGCATCGACACCTGGCGTGCGGACGTCGCCGAGCAGGCCGTGCTCGCCGGCGCCGACATCATCAACGACACGTGGGCCGGGCACGACCCCGCGGTCGTGGCGGTCGCGGCCCGCTACGGCACGGGCTTCGTCTGCTCCCACACGGGGGGAGCAGTGCCGCGGACCAGGCCGCACCGCGTCGCCTACGAGGACGTCGTCGCCGACGTCGTGCGCACCACCACACGAGCCGCGAACGCGGCCGAGCGCGCCGGCGTCCCTCGCGAGGGGCTGCTGATCGACCCGACCCACGACTTCGGCAAGAACACCCACCACGGCCTGGAGCTGCTGCGCCGTGTCGACGAGCTCGTGGCCACCGGGCGGCCGGTGCTCATGGCGCTGTCGCGCAAGGACTTCGTCGGCGAGACGCTAGACTTGCCCCCGGCCGACCGGCTCGAGGGCACGCTCGCCGCCACCACGGTCGCGGCGCTCGCCGGCTGTGCGATGTTCCGCACCCACGACGTCGCGGCCACGCGACGGGTCCTGCAGATGACCGCGTCCATCCTGGGCGACCGCCCTCCTGCCAGGGCGGTGCGCGGCCTTGCCTGAGACCGACGTCGACCAGCAGGTCCGCGACTGGTTCGCCGGCTCGACCCACCACGGCCCACCGGCCGGGACCGACGAGCTCGTCGGGCTCAAGCGTGGGCGTCGCGTCAGCGTCGTCCTTCCCGCGCGGGACGAGGCGGCGACCGTGGGCGACATCGTCGCCGCGTTGCGCACCGAGCTCGGCACGGCAGGACTCGTCGACGAGATCCTCGTCGTCGACTCCCACAGCCGTGACGACACCGTGGAGGTCGCGCGAGCCGCCGGTGCTGTGGTCGTCCCGGCGAGGGACTGCACCGCCGGGCTCGACGACGGCAAGGGCGGTGCCCTGCGGACGGGCGTCGCCGCGATGGCCGGCGACGTGGGCGTGTTCCTCGACGCCGATGTCCGCGAGTTCGGCACCGACTTCGTGCGGGGCCTGCTCTCACCCTTGCTGCGCGACGACCGGCTCCGCCTCGTGAAGGCCTTCTACGACCGGCCGTGGAACCTGCCCGGCGACGTGCCGAGCGGCAGCTCCGGCGGTGGGCGGGTGACCGAGCTGGTGGCGCGTCCGCTCATCGCTCGACGGGCTCCGGAGCTCGCCGGCTTCGTGCAGCCGCTCTCCGGCGAGTGCGCCTTCGTGCGGACCGTCCTGGCGGACCTGCCGTTCACCTCGGGGTACGGCGTCGACATCGCGTTGCTGTGGCAGGTCGTGCGCGAGCACGGGCTCGACGCCGTGGCCCAGGCCGACCTCGGTCGACGACTGCACCGCCACCAGGACCTCGACGCGCTGAGCCGCATGGCCCTGCAGGTCGAGGCCGCCTTCGAGATCGTCGGGGCCGACGTCCCTGCGGTCCGGACGCAGCGGATGGCGGTGCGACGCGGTGACGACGGGCGGGTCGCTCTGGAGCCGGAGACGGTGTTGACCCGCCGCCTGCCCGCACCCGGCTGTGACCTGGCTCCTTCTCGCGCGTGAGGTCGGTCGCTAGCCTGGTCCCTTCGCCGAGTCGAGCCAGGAGGTCGCGGTGAGGGTCTCGTCCGCCAAGCGCGCCGCCGTCGGCGCCGTCATGGTCATGCTCGCCGCCGGCACCGTCGCGATCGCCGTGGAGGACGACGAGGCGACGCCCTCCGCCGGCGAGGCGCCCGAGGTCCGCACCGACGGAGTGGGGGTCGCCCCGTCGGCCTCGCCGGGGCCGGGCCCCGAGCCGGAGGAGAGCACCGGGCCGGAGGCCGCCGAGGCTCCCCGGGGCGCCTCGTCCTCCGGATCGAGCGGACCCGCGGGGCCGGGCACACGATCCTCCGGCGCGGCCACGTCGGGCCCGGGCCAGGGCAGCGGCACGTCCACCCCACGAGCCCCGGCGCCGACACGGTCGGCGAACCCGTCACCGTCGCCGAGCCCTTCACCCTCGCCGCAGGCCGAGCGCGAACGCGGCGTGATCGAGAGCCTGGTCGGCGGGCTGCTCGGGGGCTGAGCAGGCGTCCTGCAGGAGCGTCAGCGCTCCTCGCGGAAGTCGACGTGGCGCCGCACCACGGGGTCGTACTTGCGGACGGTCATGCGATCGGGGTCGTTGCGACGGTTCTTGCGCGTGACGTAGGTGTAGCCCGTCCCGGCGGTGGAGCGCAGCGTGATGATCGGGCGGACGTCGTTGCCCCTCCTGGCCATCAGAGCTTCTCCCCGCGCGCGAGGATCTCGGCCACGACGGCGTCGATGCCGCGCACGTCGATGGTCTTGATGCCGCGGGCGCTCAGCGTGAGGGTGACGTGGCGGTTGAGCGAGGGGACCCAGTAGCGCTTGGACTGCACGTTGACGTCGAAGCGGCGCTTGGTGCGGCGGTGGGAGTGGGAGACGTGGTGCCCGAAGCCCGGCGTGGCTCCGGTGACCTGGCAGGTTCGCGACATGGTCGACCCTTCTGTATATTGGGAATCGTTATCAACAACTCTATCGGAGATCCCATGCGCCGAGACTCGCACCCCGCCTACGGACCCGTCGCCTTCCGCGACCGGTCCGGCGACCTGCTGCTGACCACCCGATCGACCCTCGTGTCCACGCTGCCCTCGGACGCCGAGACCGTCGAGGTCGACGGCACCACCGTCCCCGTCGTGGACGTCGAGATCTCCAGCGCCAGCCACCCCTTCTGGACCGGGCGCGGCCGCGTCGTCGACACCGAAGGGCGTGTCGAGGCGTTCCGGCGGCGCTACGGGGGCGAGCGATGAGCCTCACGACGCCCACCGTCCTGGTCACCGGCGTCTCTCCCGACGCCATGGCCGCCACGACCGTCGGACTGCAGTTCGACCTCCCGTCGGCGGTCGTCGTGCAGCACACGCTCGACGTCCGGACACAACGCCTCACCCGCATCGTCAGCGACGTCACGGGCGTCATCGAGCACGTGCACCACGACCTCGAGCACGCCTGCGTGAGCTGCGCGCTGCGCGAGGACGTCGTGCCCACGCTCGAACGACTGGCGCGCTCGCGGCGCTGGGGCGCCATCGTGGTCCACCTGCCCGTGGCCGCGGAGGCGCTCCAGGTCTGCCGCGTCGTGTCCCTGCAGCCCTCCCCCGCACCCCATGTGCGGATCGCCGCGGTGGTCGCGGCCGTCGAGGGCGAGCAGGCGTGCGACGACCTGCTGGGCGACGACCTCCTGCGCGATCGGGGTCTGCACACCAGCGAGGAGGACGACCGCGGAGCGGCCGAGACGTTCGCCGCGATGGTCGAGTACGCCGACGCGGTCGTCGTCTCCGGCCCGGCCGACGAGCAGGCCCTCGAGGTGGTCGGCGCACTCGCCCGACCCGGCGTGGACGTCGTCGGTGACCCGTGCGCCCTCGACGGTGCGGCGCTGGTGGACGGATCGCTGCACGACCACCGCCGCACCGAGCAGTGGGTCGACGTCGTGCGACGCGGGCGGCTGCCGGACCTCGTCGGACGTGACGTCTGGCGTCTCGACCTGCGCTCGGACCGACCCCTGCACCCGGGCCGGCTGCTCGCCGAAATCGAGGCGATCGGCGGCGGACCACGCCGCTCCCGCGGGTGCTTCTGGCTGCCGAGCCGTCCGGGCGACGTCTGCGTCTGGGACGGCGCCGGGGGCCAGGTCAGCATCGGCCACTCGTCCAGCTGGGGGCTGAAGGACCCGCTCACCCGCATCGTCGTCACGGGTCTGGACGACGGGGCCGCCGACATCCGCGCCGCGTTCGACGCCTGTCTGCTCAGCGACACCGAGATCGCCCACCGCGGCACCTTCTGGGAGGTCGGCGAGGACGGTCTCGAACCCTGGCTCGGCCCGATCCGTCGCGCCGCCTGACGCCCAGACCCACCCGAGACCCGTCACAGGAGACCACCATGGCCGTTCCCAAGCGCAAGCTGTCCCGATCCAACACCCGGCACCGTCGATCGGCCTGGAAGGCCACGGCCCCCCAGCTCGTGACCGTTCGCGTCGACGGCCGCGACGTACGGGTGCCCCGCCCGCTCGTCGCGGCCGTGCACCGCGGCCTCGTCGACGTCGACTCCCTACCGACCGCAGCCGCGGCCGGCTCGTCTACCAGGAGGAAAGCATGAAGGTCCGCAACTCGCTCCGCTCGCTGAAGAACCAGCCGGGCTCGCAGGTCGTGCGCCGCCGTGGCCGCACCTACGTGATCAACAAGAACAACCCGCGTCTCAAGGCCCGGCAGGGTTGACGTCGCGGCTCATCGCGACGGTCCCTCGCGCAACCACGCCAGGCTCTGCTCCTGGTCGAGGACGGGCTGGCGCAACGCGTCGGTGAGGAAGTCGAGCATCGCCTCGGACAGCTCGCTGTTGTCCGAGGCGATGGCCTCCCCGGCGACGCTGACCCGCAGGTCGCGGGCGAAGGCCGACGTCGCGGTCTGCGCGACGCAGCTGTGCGTCGAGACGCCGCCGATCAGCACGTGCGTCACGCCCATCGACTCGAGGTGCTCCTGCAGACGCGTGCCGAAGAAGGCGTCGTCGCGCGTCTTGGTGACGTCGCTGCAACCGTCGCAGTCGAGGTCGTCGAGGTAGGCCGCCTGCTCCGTGCCCGGGAAGGCGAACCCCTGGCCGTCGTCGAGCATGCTGATCGTCCAGGTGGACCCGTCCGGCTCGTGCTCGGTGCGCACGAGGACGATCGGCAGCCCCGCGCTGCGCGCGGCGGCGATCAGCTGGTTCGAGCGGTCCACGACCCGCTCGCGCTCGGCGGCCAGCTCGGGGAACTCGAAGTAGGCGTTCTGCAGGTCGATCAGCAGCAGCGCACGCACTGGCACCTCCTGCCCGGGGGCGCTCACGACGTCCACCAGTCGTCCTGCGGAGTGACGGGGAGGGCCCTCTTGTGCCGCGTGCGCGACCACACGGTCTCGATGCGCTCCGCCACGTCGTCACCCACGTCCCGTCCTTCGAGGTAGGCGTCGATGTCGTCGTAGGACAGCCCGAGCTCGTCCTCGTCGCTCTGGCCGGGACTCTCGTCGAGCAGGTCGGCCGTCGGCACCTTGCGCCACAGCTGCTCGGGACTGCCGAGTGTGCGCAGTACCTCCCGGTTCTGGCCCTTGTCGAGCCCGTGCAGGGGCAGCACGTCGGCCGCGCCATCCCCGAACTTCGTGAAGAAGCCCGCGACGGCCTCGGCGCCGTGGTCGGTCCCCAGGACGAGCAGACCGCGATCGCCGGCGAGGGCGTACTGGGCGACCATCCGGACACGGGCCTTCGTGTTGCCCTTCGTGAAGTCGCTCATCGCGACGCCGGTGGCGCTCTCGACCTGCCCGGCGATCGCGTCGATCGTGGCACCGATGTCGAACGTCACGACCTCGTCGGGGGCGATGAACTGCAACGCCGCGCGGGCGTCCTCCTCGTCGTGCTGCACGTGGTGCGGCAACCGCACGGCGACGAAGGTCGCCTTGGCATCCGCTGCCCGCCGCCGCTCCACCGCGAGCTGGGCGAGGCGACCCGCGAGCGTGGAGTCCAGCCCACCGGAGATCCCGAGCACGTAGCCGGCAGCACCGGTCGCTGCGAGGTAGTCGGCGAGGAACGTCACCCGCCGCTCGACCTCGTGGTCGGGATCGATCGTCGGGGCCACCGACATCTCGCTGATGATGTCTCGTTGTCGTGGACGCATGCGTGCGCCGTACCCGCCGACCGGACGTGCATGCGCTCGTGGTCAGGCGAGCTGGTTCAGCACCCGCGTCAGGTCGTCCTCGGTGTCGTTGCCGACCTTCTCGAAGATGACCTTGACCGCCGGGGCGCCGAGCTTGGCCGCACCCTTCATCTCGATCGTCGCGTCGTAGGTCAGCTCGGTGCCGGTGCCGTGGGGTGTGGCGGTGATGACGTCGGTCGTCTTGGCGGTGTCGTTCTCGCCGACGAAGGTCACCGAGTCCGCGCGCAGCTCGGTCAGCTCGTAGACGAGCTCGGTCGAGACGCCCGCGATCGTGGAGGTGTTGTGCCACTGGCTGCCGACGGCGATCTCACCGTCGTCGAGGCGCGTGCAGGACTCGGTGCCGGGATCCCATGCCTCGGCGTGGGAGAAGTCCTTGAGGTAGTCGATCACGACGTCGGGCGCTGCCTCGACGACGAAGGTCCGGGAGACGTTGGTCATGTCTCCAGCGTGACGGCTCCCCCCGGCGCCGCCACTCGAGCGATCTCGGGCGACGTCACGGTCTGCGCGCCTTGCCGGCCTCCGGCACAGTGGAACGATGAAGCGCCTCGGACTCGGCCTCGGACTGGCCACCGCACTCGTCGCCGCCGGATGCGGCAGCGACTCCGAACCCGCTCGCGGTGGCGACGCGGCTGCGTCGCAGACGGTCACCGAGACCGACCGACCCTTCGACGTCGAGGAGGTCGACTCCTTCGACGACCCGTGGGCGATGGAGTTCCTGCCCGGGACCGACGACCTCCTGGTCACCGAGCGCAGTGGAACGCTCTACCTGCGTGACGGTGAGACCGGCGAGCGCCTCGAGGTCGAGGGCGTCCCCGAGGTGGTCGTGGCCGGGCAGGGCGGGCTCGGCGACGTCGTGGTCGGACCGTCTTTCGCCGAGGACGGCACCGTCTTCCTCAGCTGGGCCGAGGCCGGGTCCGGCGGGTCCGGCGCCGCGGTGGGTCGCGCGCAGCTGCGGACCGGCGACGGATCGGCGTCGCTGGAGGACCTGGAGGTCATCTGGCGCCAGACGCCCAAGGTCTCCGGCGACGGACACTTCGGCCACCGCATCGCCGTCGACCCCGACGGCGAGCACCTGTTCGTGACCTCCAGCGACCGCCAGGCCCAGACGCCGGCGCAGGACACGTCCAACACCATCGGCACGATCGTGCGTCTCACGCTCGACGGGGAGCCGGCGCCGGGCAACCCGCTGGCCGACCAGGGTGGCGTCTCCGCGGAGATCTGGAGCTGGGGCCACCGCAACCCGCTGGGACTGCAGTTCGCGCCCGACGGCGAGCTCTGGTCCAGCGAGATGGGCCCCGAGGGCGGCGACGAGCTGAACCTCGTCGTCGAGGGTGCGAACTACGGCTGGCCGGAGGCCTCCTACGGCAGTCAGTACGGCGGCGGCGAGATTCCCGACCATGCCGATGGCGACGGGTTCGAGGCGCCCAAGGCGTGGTGGAACCCGGCCATCTCCCCCGGCAGCCTGATGATCTACTCCGGCGACCTCTTCCCCGACTGGACCGGCGACGCCTTCCTGGGGGCGCTCTCCGGCGAGGCGCTCGTGCGCGTCGACCTCGACGGGACCACCGCCGGCGACGACGAGATCTTCGAGATGGGCGAGCGCATCCGTGAGGTCGTCGAGGGTCCCGACGGCGCGATCTGGCTGCTCGAGGACGCCGGCGCGGGCCGGCTGCTGAGGCTCACGCCCCCCACCTCGTGACACCGACCGTCCGGTGCCCGATCAGAGCGCCACGCCCTTGCGCCATGCGCTGAAGGACGTGAGGCGCTGGGACGTCGGTCTGGCCAGCCACGGCCAGGGATGGGTCTGCACGACCTCGACGCTCGCCGCGCGGCGGGCGAAGACCGGCACGGGTGCGAAGGTGACGGACAGCGGCCTGCCGGCCAGCTCGACCGCCGTCTCCCCGAGGCGGACCTCGAGGTCGCGCCGCGCGCCGAGGTCGGCGAGGCACTGGGCGATGAAGACCAGCCGCTTGCCCGACAGCCGCAGCTCGGCGAGTGCCGGCTCGTCGAGGACCACGACAACCGGCAGGTCGGGATGCGCCACCAGCGCCGGATCGGCGTCACCGAGCGACTCGACCGTCAGCCACACCGCCTCCGGCTCGCCGTCGACGACAGGCTCGTCCGGCCCAGGACCGGGTGCTCCCGGCGCGCTGCCCATCCTCACCGGCGCGTCCTCGATGCGGGGCCCCGTCCGGGCGTCGGGCCACTCCTGGATGGGACAGGCGTCCCGGAGGGCGCACGAGGCGCACAGCTCCGGAGCGTGCTTCTCCACCTGCCACCGGCTGAAGCCGTAGGGCTTGCCGGTCCCCGTGCCGACGGTCCACTGCCAGCCGAGACGGTTGGCGGCGCGGGAGCCGTCGAGCAGGTGCTGGAAGAACACGTCCTCGCCCTCGCGCCAGTCCCGCCCATGGCGGACCGTCCAGTGCGACGCCCACCACATGCGGGTCTGGTTGACCAGCCAGCCGTCGGTCTCGAGCTCGGACCACACCGCGGCCGTGCAGGCCATCCGCTCGTCCCAGTCGGGCTCGACTGCCGGACGTGGCGGCTCGAAGCGCAGCGGCTCGCCGGTCGCGTCGCCCAGACGGGCGTAGACGTGGCGCGCGTACTCCTGCCACAGCAGCTCGTCACGGTACTTCCGTCGGTCCGGGGCGGGTGCGTCCGCGACGGCGGACCAGACGGTCGGCAGGTCGAGCAGGCCGTGCGTGATGTACGGCGACAGACGGCTGGCGCCGCGCGCCTCGATCGGGAGGACGGTGGAGCGGGTCCGGCCGTACCCCGCGACGTCGAGGCCGGCCAGCGCGACGTCGGCGGCGGTCTGCCCACCCCGGTGACCGCCCGGCGCGATCCGGTCCGGGCTCTCCAGCGTCAGGTGACCGAGGTGCTCGGCCACCCACGCGACGACGCCCGCGGTGTCGTCGACCGGCGGCAGCGGTGGCAGGACGGGCACTCGCCCAGGGTGCCAGCAGACGGTGCCCGCCGCGGGTCAGTCGCCGGGCGGCTCGTCCGCCCCTCCGACCAGGCGTCGGCCGTCGGGCAGGACCGAGGAATCGACGATCCCCCGCGCCACCTCCGTCAGCTTGACGTTGTGGTCCTGGGAGTACCGGCGCAGGAAGGCGAACGCCTGCGCGTCGTCCACGCCGAAGCGCTCCATCAAGATCCCCTGGGCCTGGCCGACGAGGGTGCGGGAGTCCAGGGCGAGGGTGAGACCCTCGACCTCGCGTGCGGCACGGAGCGTCGCGGCTGCCTGGGGAGCGAGCCGCTGCGCCGCGTCGAGCTCGTCGGTGCCGAAGCCCTCGGGTCCGACCGCGTAGACCGTCAGTGTCCCGATCCGACGTCCGCCGGCCTGCAGAGGCACCCACAGGACCCCCGTGAGACCCAGGGCCGCGACAGCCGGGCCCCACTCGGGCCAGCGCGGGTCGCCCCCGAGATCGACGACCATCGGGGCGACGTTTCCCGGCGTCAGGTCGAACCCGGGGCCTTCACCCGTCGTGACCTGGAGCTCGTCGGCGCGACCGACCAGCTCGGACGTCCGGGCTACGGGCCGCAGTCGCGACCGCGCCGTCCGGGTCAGGCTGACGTGCTCGCTGCCCAGCGCCTCGCCGAGGAAGACCACCAGCTCGCGGACGGAGTCCTCGACCGTCGCGGCTGCGGCGAGCTGCTCGGCGAGGCGTTCAGGCGTCACCGACTGCGGGTCCCTCATGACTCGACCCCGGGCTGGTCGACGGTCGGGTCGTCGGACCCGGCATCGACGAACTCGTGCGCGCAGACTCCGCAGGAGAAGACCCGCGAACGGGCGTCCCTACCCAGCTCCACGGCCGCACGTTCGCGGCATGCCGGACACCTTCTGATCAGCTCGTTCACTCGACGTCGAACCCTTGCAGGAGAGAGCGGCGCCGCCGGTGGCATCAGCGGTTCGATGCCAGATCATAAGTGACGCCGCACCGCGGTCCGTCACCGGATCGACCGGTGCTCGACACCGCCGGGTCACTGCCCTGTCCTCAGGGCGTCCGGACGCCGTCGAGTCCAGGGTCCGTGCTCGCAGCGCCCCCGGGCAGCAGTGCGGCGCGGTCCTCCTCGGTGAGGCCGCCCCAGACCCCGTACGGCTCGCGGACGGTCAGGGCGTGCTCACGACACCGCGCGAGGACGGGGCACCGTTCGCAGACCTGGACGGCCTCCTGCTCGCGCAACCGCTTGGCCTCACCGCGCTCGTTGAACGGCGCGAAGAACATGTCCGAGTCCAGCGTGACGCACAGGCCCTGGTACTGCCACTCCCAGTCGTCCTGGGTGGCACTCGGCAGCCTGTGGACCAGCGGATCCCGGCGGACCATCGGTGTCTCCTGTGCTCGACGACGTCGAGACGTCAGTGCTCGACGCAGCGGGAGTACCCCGCGTCCGCAGGCTCATGCACGCCGGCGCAGGGGGCGCTCACGCCGTGACGACGTCCGTCCGGTCCCGACCCCCACGGCCGCCGTGGTGGATGGCGCCGCGCAGCTGCCCGAGACGCCGACCCGTCCCACCGCGTCGGTCGGCGACGAGCTCGGCGACGATGCTGAGGGCCGTCTCCTCCGGTGTGGTCCCGCCGAGGTCGAGCCCCAGGGGCGAGCGCAGACGAGCGAGCTGGAAGTCGCTCACCCCTGCCGCCCGAAGACGGGCGAGACGGTCGTCGTGCGTGTGCCGGGACCCCATCACGCCGACGTACCCGATGTCGGGCAGTCGAAGGGCCTCGACCAGCACCGGGACGTCGAACCGGCTGTCGTGCGTCAGGACGCACAGGGCCGTACGGCCGTCGATCCGCCCTGCCGCCTGCTCGGCGGCGAGATAGCGGTGCGGCTGGTCGACGACGACCTCGTGCGCCAGGGGGAACCTCTGCGCCGTCGTGAAGGTGGCGCGAGCGTCACAGACCGTGACGCGATACCCGAGGAACCTGGCCGCGCCGGCGAGGGCACTGGCGAAGTCGACGGCCCCGACCACGACGAGTCGCGGGGGCGGGCTCCAGGTCTGGACGAACGCACGCACCTCGTCGCCGAGCGGCGAGCCGTCCGCACCACACGTGACCTGACCACTGGTGCCGGCGGACACCATCGCCTCGGCGCGTGCGAGGAGAGCGCGGCGGAGCGTGCGGGACACCGCGCCGAGCGGCGCCGACGCCGGCGCGTCGAGCGTGATGCGCGTGCCGACGACTTCGGCCCGGGGGTGGTCGACGACGGTCACGACGGCCGCCGGGGTTCCGGCGTCGACCTGACGGGAGAGCCGGTCCAGGCCGTCGGTGACCTCGAGTCGCTGGACCAGCACCTCGATGCTTCCCCCGCACGTCAGGCCGATCTCGAAGGCGTCGTCGGAGGCGACCCCGAACGTGTGGTGCCTCGGGCGGCCCGACACGAGGACCTCCTGCGCCGACTCGAAGACCGCCGACTCCACGCACCCACCGGAGACGGAGCCGGACACGCGACCGTCGGCCGCCACGACCATCGAGGCCCCCGGGGTGCGCGGTGCCGACCCGGAGACGCCGATGACGGTGGCGAGGACCACCGGACCGTCGGCGACCCAGCGCGCCGCGTCGGCGAGGACGTCGTCCGCGACCGCCATGACTACTGCATCGCCCGCTCGCCGTCGCGGATCGCGTCGCGGATCCGCGAGTAGGTGCCGCAGCGGCAGACGTTGCGGATGGCGTCGAGGTCGGCGTCGGTGATCGCACGACCCTCGGCCCGGACCCGGCGGACGAGGTCGACGGCGGTCATGATCTGTCCGGGCTGGCAGTAGCCGCACTGCGCGACGTCGTTCTCGATCCACGACTCCTGCATGGGGTGCAGGCCGTCGCCGGGCACGGTGTCGGCGAGCCCCTCGATCGTCGTGATCTCGTCGGTCTCGGTGACCTGCTCCACGGGGACGGCGCACGGGTTGAACGCCTTGCCGTTGATGTGCGACGTGCACGCCTTGCAGACGTTGATCCCGCAGCCGTACTTGGGGCCGGTGACGCCGAGGACGTCGCGCAGCACCCACAGCAGGCGCACGCCCTCCTCGACGTCGACCGTGACGTTCTCACCGTTGAGCTGGAAGCTGTATCGGGGCATCAGGCACCTCAGGAGACGACGTCGAGGCCGTTGGTCGGCGACTCGGGGACGGGCGGGACGAAGGACTTGGGCTCGAAGAACAGCGGGTCCCGGAAGTTGATCGGGAACTCGGTGGGCATCGTGCCGGTGGCGCGGGCGTAGGCGCAGGCGACCGCTGCGGCGGAGGCGGCGACTCCGGCCTCGCCGACACCGCCCGGCTCCAAGCGGTCGGACTCCATGACCTCGCACTGGAACTCCAACGGCGTGTTCCACTGCCGGGTGTACGCCGAGTTGTCCCAGCTGGCCTCGAGAAAGCGACCGTCGACGAGGTGGTTGGAGTACGACAGCACCTGGCACATGCCGTCGCTGAAGCCGCCCATCATCTGCGCCTCGACCCCGAGCGGGTTGATCGCCAGGCCGCAGTCGATGACCACGGTGGCCTTCGTGACGCGCGGCCCGGTGACGGCGTCGCGCACCTGCCGGTTCACGGTCTCGGGCCGGCAGTCGAGCTCGACGACCACGGCGGTGGCGCCCTTGTACTCCTTGTGGATCGCGATGCCCTGGGCGGTGCCGGCGGGCATCGACTTGCCCCACTCCCCCAGCTCCGCGGCCCGCTTCAGGACCCGCTTGACGAGGCTGCTCTTGAGGAACGACATCCGGAACTCGTAGGGACCGCGCCTCATCCGTTTCGCGAGCTGGTCGACGATGAGCTCGTTCGCGACGCGCACCTCCGGGGAGTAGATGTTGCGCACGCTGCTGGTGTTGAAGCGTTGGAAGTCGAAGTTCGACTCGTTCAGCAGCTGGGTGACGACGCCGAAGTTGTACGGCAGCTCCTGGGTGAGCAGGAAGATCGTCTGGGCGAAGCCCTGGTTGGCCAGGCCCGTGGGCAGTGCCGACGCCTCCGCGGTGATCCGCTCGCCGAGACCGTGGGTGTAGTCGGTCGTGACCGACGTGTGCCGCTGCTCGAACGTGGCGACCGTGCCGAGCGCGATGGTGGCGCGGATGCGCGACGTCGTCATGGGGTGCACCCGGCCCTGGCGGGGCTCGTCGGCGCGGTGCCACATGAGCTTGACCGGGGCGCCGAACGCCTTGGAGGCGGTGGCGGCCTCGACTGCGCCGTCGCTGAAGAGCTTGCGCCCGAAGGAGCCGCCGGAGGTGACGACGTTGATCGTGACCGCCGACTGCGGCAGTCCGACGGCCTTGGCGACCTTGCCCTGCGCGTCGATCGGCGACTTGAGTCCCGACCAGATCTCGGCGGACCCGGCGCGGACGTCGGCGATCGCGCAGTTGGGCTCCAGCGGCGAGCCGCTGCGGAAGTGGAAGACGAAGTTGCCCTCGACGCTCAGGGCGCCGAGCGCGGGCGCGGCGAGCGGCAGCTCGGCCGCACGGAGCTCGCGCAGGATGTCGTCGGCGTCCTTGCCGGCCACGGTGCCGGGGTTCCACTCGACATCCATGGCGCGGATCGCGTCGATGCACTGGCCGAAGGTGGCGGCCCGGACCGCGACGCCGGTGGGGATCACCTCGACGTGCGTGACGCCGGGCATCGCGAGGATCGCCGCACGGTTGTTCAGCGCGCGGGGCCTGCCGTTGAGGTCGGGGGCGCGGCACACCATCGTCGGCAGGGCGCCCTCGACGTCGAGGTCGAGCGTGAACTTCTTGGCACCGGTCACGGCCTCGCGGGCGTCGGTGCGACGCTGGTGGGTGCCGACGACGCTGTTGCCCGACGGCGGCTCGAGGTCGACCTCGACCTCCCGGGTCTCCGAGGCCGCCGCGAGCTGGGACGCCTGGCTGAAGCTGAGGGACGAGCCGAGGGAGTCGAGGATGGTGCCCGCCCGGATGACGAGGCTGTCGACCTGCGCGCCGAGGGAGATGGCGGCGGCCTCCAGCAGCGACTGCCGGGCGATCGCCGCGGCGGTGCGGATCGGCGTGTAGGTGGAGATCGTCGTGTTGGACGCGCCGGTGAGCTGGTTGAACAGCAGCTCGGGGCGCGCCGGCGCGAGCTCGACGTGCACGCGCTCCAGCGGCAGGTCGAGCTCCTCGGCGATGATCATCGCCGTCGACGTGACGATGCCCTGGCCGACCTCGGCGCGCGGGAGGGCGAAGTAGGCGTCGCCGTCCTCGCGGATCTCGATCGCGATGAGGTTGGACGTCGGGAGCGCGCACTGGGTCAGGAAGTCGTTGAGGTCGTAGGCCTCGGCGATCTGCGGGACCGACGGCAGCGGCACGACCGCCTCGGCGCGGGACCCGCCCATGCCGAGGTCGGCGGCCACCATCAAGGTGGCACCGCCCATCACGTAGCCGACGAATCGTCGGCGGCTCAGACCGTCGCCGGACCCGGCGTCGGGAGCGGGCACCACCTCGGCGGCGGGCTCGTGCGGGGTGAGGTCGTCGTCGCGTGGTGACACAGCGGTCTCTTCCGGTGGGATGTGCAGGAAAGACCGGACCGAAGCGGGGGGACGTCCGTGACTGTGATGTCTACCACTGTTGTTGGCACAGTGTCAATGAGTGGTCCGCCGACGTCTCATATCGTGGCCTCGGTCACAGCGAGTTCCGCGGAGGCCGGTCGACGTCGATCCCGGTGGCGAGGTCGCCGCACTCCACCTCGAGCGCACCGTGCGCCGCCAGGTAGGCGCCGGCCCCCGCGTCGCCGCGCACCGTGGCGGCCACCGGCGCCCAGTGGTCCCGCCCGATCAGCACCGGGTGGCCAGGGGTGCCGTCGTGGACGGCGCGGGCCAGCGCCGACGGTCCCGTCGCCGCCCCGAGGACGCGACGGGCGACGTCCGGCCCGACGTCCGGGAGGTCGACGAGGTGCACGAGCGCCCCCCACGCCGTGCTCCCGCCGAGGGCGGCGAGCCCGGCGCGCAACGACGCCGAGGCGCCCGACGCGAAGTCCGGTGCGACGACCACCGCGACGTCGTCGGGCACGAGGGCTCGCGCCTGCTCGGAGGCCGCGCCGAGCACCACGACGACGGGCGCGCACCCGGCGTCACGGAGCACGTCGACGGCTCGTGCGAGCCACGGGGTGCCGTCGGTCGTCACCAGCGCCTTCGGCCGACCCATCCGACGTCCCTCGCCCGCGGCCAGGACCAGCCCGGCGACGTCTGCAGGCTCGCTCATCGACCGTCCTCCGCGCGGCGGCTACGTCGGGCCGGCGAGCACCGACAACAGCTGCAGCTTCTCGTACGACTCGCTGCCGGGCGCAGCGGTGTAGACGAGCATCGCATGCGACTGCTCGGGGTCGAGGAGTCGTTGGCAGTAGAGCTCGAGCAGGCCGACCTCCGGGTGCAGGTAGCGCTTGAGGTCGTGCGGGACGAGGCCCACCTCGTGTCGCGCCCAGACGTCGCGGAGCTCCTCGTCGCGCTCGGCGAGCTCGACCGCCAGCGCGGCGGCCGGCTGGGGCGTCACGAGCGCGATCTCCCACCCCGGGGTCGCGCCCACGAGCCCGCTCGCCGCGCGCCCGGAGATGGGACGGACCACCGACACGTTCAGCGTCCGTGTCATCCGACGCATGTCGGCGATGGGCGTCCTCGTCGGGACGCCCGAGAGCGCGGGTCTGCCCGCCCTGAGGGCCGCCACGGCCCCTGACACGAGTTCCGCCTTCTACGACCCCCAAGGCCCCGGCGGCACGGGTGGTCGTCCCGGTCCGCTGAGCCTGTGGCCGTCGCTGCGCAGCGAGGGCGACGCTCGTCGGCTGTGGGACGTCTCCCAGGAGCTGACCGGGGTCGAGGTCGACGTCGCGGTGCCCCGCGACTGATCCATCGCTGAGCGACGCTATCATCGTTGCATGACGATGATGGAGTCGACGGTCGACCCGCTGGCGACGACCGAGTACGCGGGGTTGTTCCGCACCCTCGCCGACCCCACCCGGCTGGCGATCGTGCAACACCTGGCCGCCGGGCCGCACCGGGTCACCGACCTCGTCGACCACATGGGCTTCGCGCAGTCGACCATCAGCAAGCACCTCAGCGTCCTGCTGGAACGAGGACTCGTCTCGGTCCGCTCGGAGGGTCGGTCGGCGGTGTATGCCTTGCAGCGGCAGGACCACCTGTCGGCGTTGATCTCCGCCGCCGAGGACCTCCTGCACGCCGGCGGGACACCGTTGTCGCTGTGCGCCCACCTGCGTGGCACGTCCGTCCCCGACGTCGGGGCGTCCTGATGGGCGCCGGCCACTCCCACGGGGTGCCCGACCGGGACCACCGTGGAGCCCTCGCCGTCGCGCTGGCCCTCGCCGCGGTGATCGTCGTCGCGCAGGCGGTCGGTGCCGTGCTGACCGGCAGCCTCGCCCTGCTGACCGACACGGCCCACTCCGCCGCCGACGCCTCGGGCCTGGTCGTCGCCCTCGTCGCGGCGACGCTGGTGACTCGGCCCAGCGACCACCGACGGACGTGGGGCTTCCGCCGGATCGAGGTGATTGCCGCCCTGGGACAGGCCACGCTGCTGCTCGCCGTCGGCGTCTATGCCGCGGTCGAGGGTCTGCGCCGGCTCGCCGACCCGCCGGAGGTCCCGGGACCGGCCCTGCTCGTCTTCGGTGTCGTCGGGCTCGCGGCGAACGTCGCCGCGCTCGCCGTGCTGTGGTCGCGGCGCGGGGCGAGCCTCAACCTGCGAGCGGCCTTCCTCGAGGTCCTGAACGACGCGCTCGGCTCGGTCGGTGTCGTCGTCGCGGCCGTCATCATCTGGACCACCGGCTTCCAGCGCGCCGACGCCCTCGCGGGCCTGTTCATCGCGGCGCTGATCCTGCCGAGGGCGGTGCGCCTCATGCGCGAGACGACCGCGGTCCTGATGGAGTTCGCGCCACCGGGGCTGGACCTTCAGGACGTCCGTGAGCACCTGCTGCGCCTCGACCACGTCGTCGACGTCCACGACGTGCACGCCTCGACCGTGGGCACCGGTCTGCCCACCCTCACGGCCCACGTGGTCGTCGAGGACGCCTGCTTCGGCAGCGGGCACTCGATACGGATCCTGCAGCAGGTGCGGGAGTGCGTCAGCGAGCACTTCGACGTCTCGGTGCAGCACTCGACCTTCCAGATCGAGACCCGTGACGTCGCGCGGGAGGAGCCGGCCGACGCGCTCCACCCGTGAAGCACCTCGGCTCCAGCTTTCAGCCCCTTCGGCGGCAGCGATCACTCGGGCTCCTGGCCAGACCACCGGTTCTCCCGCGCCCGCCTCTGGCACCATCGCCTCATGGGCAGGGGTTCGGTTCGAAGGCTTCAGCTGACCGTCGTCGGCGCCAGCGTGGCGGGAGTCGCCTTCATCACCGTGGGCGCGTGGATCGTGCTGACACCACCGATCGACTGGAACCGCGGGGGTCCGATCGGCCCGCTGATCGTTGGTCCTCTCCTCCTCGGTCTCGCGGTCGAGGAAGCCTTCCGGCTCCGACGCGAGGGGCCGCCCGCCCCGGGTCGACGGCGTCGCGAGGACTGACCTCAGCGACGGACCATGCCTCGGCGATGATGGCGCCATGACCGACGACGCCCCCGCCGAGGGCCTGCTCGAGGTGCTCGCCCGCCGCCACCTGACCACCGACGCCGCACGCCCTGAGAAGGTCGACCGCTGGCACGCGAGGGGACGGCGGACGGCGCGGGAGAACATCGCCGACCTCGTCGATGCGGGATCGTTCGTGGAGTACGGGCGCTTCGTGACGGCGGCTCAGGAGGCACGACGGGAGCTGGCCGAGCTCGTCGTCGAGGCGCCGGCCGACGGGATCGTCGGCGGTACCGCGACCGTCGGTGGTCTGCCGTGCGCGGTGCTCTCCTACGACTACCTCGTGATGGCCGGCACCCAGGGCATGCGTGGGCACCGCAAGTCCGACCGGCTCATCGAGCTCGCCGGACGACTCCGCCTGCCCACGGTGTTCTTCACCGAGGGCGGCGGAGGCCGCCCCGGCGACGTCGACCTCCCGCTCGTCTCGGCGCTCGACGTCGGCTCGTTCGCCCTCTGGGGCGAGCTGGAGGGTGTCGTGCCGCGGATCGCGGTCGTCTCGGGCCGGTGCTTCGCGGGCAACGCCGTCATCGCCGGGTGCGCCGACCTGCGCATCGCCACCCCGGACGCGAACCTCGGCATGGCGGGCCCGGCGATGATCGCCGGTGGCGGTCTCGGGCACGTCGCGGCCGAGGAGATCGGACCCGTCGAGGACCAGAGCGCCAACGGGGTCCTCGACGTCGTCGTCGAGGACGAGGCGCAGGCCGTCGCGACGGCGCGGTACGTCTTGGAGCTCGTGCAGGTGCCCGTGCTGCCGGGCGCGACGGCCGCGCTGCGACCGGCCCTGCGCGACGCGCTGCCCGACAACGACCGGGAGGCCTTCGACGTCCGGCCAGTGATCGAGGAGCTGGCTGACGACGACACCGTGCTGTTCCTGCGCGAGGCCTACGCCCCCGAGCTCGTCACGGCATTCGCCCGGATCGGTGGCCGGGCCGTGGGGATCGTCGCCAACGACTCGCGCCACATCGGCGGGGCGATCACTGCCGACGCGTCGACCAAGGCGGCGGACTTCCTGGGCCTGTGCGAGCGGTGGGGCCTGCCAGTGGTCTCCCTCGTCGACACCCCCGGGTTCATGGTGGGGCCCGAGGCGGAGCGCACCGGCCTGGTGCGCGAGTCCGCGCGGATGGTGAACGCCGGAGCACGGCTCACGGTGCCGCTCGTCGGCGTGGTCCTGCGTCGTGGCTACGGCCTCGGCGCCCAGGCGATGCTGGGCGGCAGCACCCACCGCCCGCTGCTGACCATTGCGTGGCCGGGTGCCCACCTCGGTCCGATGGGCCTGGAGGGTGCGGTGCGACTCTCGATGGCACGCGATCTCGAAGACATGCCCGAGGACGAGCGGGAGGCGGCGGTGGCCGACCACACAGCCCGCCTCCGCGAGCACGCCAAGGCGCTCAACGCCGCCCGGGTCTTCGAGATCGACGACGTCGTCGACCCGGCCGAGACCCCGGTGCTCGTGGCGGCGACCCTGCGGGCCGCGGCCGGTTCCTGACGGCTCAGACCGCCCGCGGCAGACCGGTGGGGACGGCGGCACCCGGGCGCCGGTAGGTCCGGTCGACGTGCACGAGCGGCTCAGCGTCCGGGCCGAGCGCGATCCGCTCGACGTCGGCCACGATCAGGCGTGACTCCCCCACCGGGACGACCGTGCGCAGGACGCACCGCAGGTCGGCGAGAGCGCCCGCCAGCACCGGCGCGCCCGCCTCGTCGAGTGACCACCCGTGCTCGGCGGCGAAGCGGTGACCACCGGCGGCGGCGAACGCGATCGCGACGTCGGCTCGCGAGGCCGGAAGGACGTGCACCGAGAACCGCTCGGACGCCAGCAGGCGGGCGGCGGTCGCGGACCCGCCGGAGACCGACAAGGAGACGACGGGCGGCTCGGCCGAGACGGACGCGAGGCTCGAGACGGTCATCCCGAAGGGCCCGTCCGCGTCGACGGCCGTCACCACGCCGACCCCGGTCGGCCACCGCCGGAACGCCGCCTTCAGGTCGTAGGCGTCGGGCGAGCGGCTCGTCCCGGCCTGGGGATGCTCGACGATGTCCATGGGTCACCTTCCTGTCTCACGCTCGATCGTAGAACCTCAAGCGAAGTTGAGGTCAAGGATCCACTCCCGAGCGAGAAGGTCGTCGGCGCGTCTCCATGTCAAACCGATGTTTCGCGCAAGACACGAGCGATGACCCTGGTCGGAGTCGAGCCAGCCGAAGGACGGCGCTTCGCGGCCTGCAATACGAGGGAAATCAGCGCATCCCCCTCGCCGGCGACACGAGGTCGCGCGTTTCACAGGGTCTTGTTCCGGTTGAAACCAGTCGGCAACGGATCGGTCGTGGACTTGGTCCATGAGCCCGGCACACCTCGACGCGCACCGCCACATCGGCGTGCTGCCGGAGTTCCCCTTCTACGGCGGCCCGCCGGTCCGCGCCGACGTCACGGCGAAGGCCACCGTCGAGGAGTTCATCGCCACGCTCGACGACGAGGGCACCGAGCGCGCACTGGTGCTGCCCAACTACGGCGTGCCGATCCCGGACGCAGCGTTCGACCTCAACCCGCTCGCGCTCGAGGCGGCCCAGAAGGACGACAGGGTCCGGTGCG
Organism: Aeromicrobium halocynthiae; assembly: GCF_039531385.1. Lineage (NCBI taxonomy): Bacteria > Bacillati > Actinomycetota > Actinomycetes > Propionibacteriales > Nocardioidaceae > Aeromicrobium > Aeromicrobium halocynthiae. The sequence continues at coordinate 173,158 of NZ_BAAAPY010000005.1, forward strand.
GACTGTGGGTCTCGCCCAAGGCCTCCGACGCCCAGCGCAACGACGCCGCCCTCGCGCTCGCCACGGAGGACGGCGTGAAGGCGCTCAAGACGAGCTTCCTGCTGGGCGGCGCGCCGACCGACCCCGACTGCGCCGAGCAGCTCGACCGCATCTTCACCACGGCCGCCGCGCTCGACCTCGTCGTGCACGTGCACACGTCACCTGGTGCCGCGAGCGACGTCGACCAGGTCGGCCACCTCGTCGACAGGTACGGCGACGACACGAAGATCCACCTGGTCCACCTCGGTGGAGGGATGAGCGGACACATGAAGCTCATCGGCGGGCGACTCTTCGACTGGATCGAGGCCGGCAAGAAGGTCTACACCGACACGAGCTGGACGATCGGGTTCGCCCCGCTGTGGCTCGTCGACGAGATCACCCGACGCGGCATCGGCCATGACCGCATCCTCTTCGCGACCGACGCCCCCTGGGGCGACTTCGCCGGGGAGCACGCACGGCTGGCGGCCGCAGCCGGTGACGGCGAGCTCGCCGACCACTTCTTCCACCGCAACTTCGAGGCGCTCTACGGCTGACCGCCCGGTTCACCTCCCCCAGTCCTGGTCCGCCACGGCGACACCAGCAACCGCAGCACCTGCACGACCCACCTCATCGCCACCACCGCACCCCACAGGAGATCCCATGACCGACATCGATGCCCAGATCGCCGAGAACATCGCGACCTCCCTCGCCGAGATCCAGCACCCCTCCCTCCCGCAGGGAACGAACCTCTACGGGTCCACCAAGATCTTCCCGGACTACCAGGCCGAGGAGGGACAGTCCTACTTCACCCTCATCCACGGCATCCCGCACGAGTCGTCGGTCAGCTTCGTCGCGATCCTGCAGGCCACCCGCGCGCTGCGGAAGGGCTTCGAGACGGCGATCTACTTCTACGGTCCCGGGACCCTGGCGTGCTCGGCCAACCGCGGCTTCCCCACCACCGGTGACGCCGGATTCCCCGGCGAGCTCAACATGAACGGGTCCCTCGAGACCTACATCGCCGAGGGCGGGACGGTCTTCTGCTGCCGGTTCGGTCTCGCTCTGCACGGCATCCGCGAGGAGGACCTGATCGAGGGCGTCGTGCCGGCGCACCCGCTCGACGTGCAGGACGCGATCATCCACTACGCGCGCAAGGGCGCGATCATCAACTCCGTCTACAACCTCTGACCGCGGACGCCGAGACGACCAGGACCGAGGAGAGTCATGAACGCGCCACGCTGCGGCGGCACGACCGCCACCCGGACGAGCACGCGAGTCGACGTGGCCATCCAGGGCATCCGACTGATCGACGCGCCGGTCAGCCGTCAGTCGGGCGCGGGTCCGAGCGACGACGGTCATGTGCTGCTCGGGGGGGTCGGGACGGCGGTCCCGATCAACCCCGACAGCCCGTTCACGGTCAACCGGGGGCGTCTGCTCCTCGACGGGGCCGACACCGGTCTCGGTGTAGAACCGGTCCGCCGGCCCAGGTTCTACGACCTGGAGACTGCGGAGGGCGTGTCGTACGAGAAGATCGCCCGCCTGCACTCGGCCGATGTCCTGGCGACCACCGTCGTGCAGACGTGCGTCAGGTACGACGAGGCGGAGCGTTGCCGGTTCTGCGCGATAGAGAAGTCGCTGGAGTCGGGTTCGACCATCGCGGTGAAGACGCCGGCGCAGATCGCCGAGGTCGCTCGAGCGGCCCACGAGCTGGACGGCATCACGCAGATGGTGATGACGACCGGCACCTCCAACGGACGCGATCGTGGCGCGACTCACCTCGCCCGCTGCGTCCGCGCCGTTCGTGCGGTGCTGCCCGACTTGGCCATCCAGGTGCAGTGCGAACCGCCCGCCGACCTGCGGACGATCACCGACCTCTACGAGGCCGGTGCCCGCTCGATCGGCATCCACGTCGAGTCGATGGACGACGCCGTGCGTCGGCGCTGGATGCCGGGGAAGTCCGCTGTGACCCTCGAGGAGTACCGAGCGGCCTGGCGCGAGGCCGTGCGCGTCTTCGGGCACAACCAGGTCTCGACGTACCTGCTGGTCGGCCTGGGCGAGGACCCCGACGAGCTGGTCGACGCGGCGCAGGAGCTCATCGACATGGGCGTCTACCCGTTCGTCGTCCCCTTCCGCCCTCTCGCAGGGACGCTCGCGACCGACGTCGACAACGTGCCCCCACCTGCGGCCGACGTGCTGCAGGACGTCTCGCGGCGGGTCGCGCTCGCTCTGGCCCGCGCCGGCATGCACGGCGCCGACCAGGCAGCCGGGTGCGCGGCGTGCGGCGCGTGCAGCGTCCTGCAGAGCGAAGGCGCCTGACATGACGATCATCGACCTGGACCGCGGCATCCTCACCGGCGCCCGCCCTGCCCCTGCACCGTCCTTCCTGGTCGAGCAGGCGCTGACCAGGGCGGACCTGGAGGCCTACCGGGCGCTGCGGCGGGAGGTGTTCGTGGCCGAGCAGGGCCTCTTCGCGGCCGACGACGCCGACCGGATCGACGACGACCCTCGCACGGTGGTCCTGATCGCCCGCGCGGGCGACGGCACCGTGCTCGGCGGGGTGCGGATCGCCCCGGCGGTCGAGGGCCGCGACATCGGGTGGTGGTCCGGCAGCCGCCTGGCCGTCACGGCTGCGGCTCGGACCCGGTCCGGCGTCGGCGCCGCGTTGGTCCGGGCCGCCCGCGCCCGCGCAGAGGCCGAGGGTGCCCTGCGCTTCGACGCGACCGTGCAGCGCCAGAACGAGGCGCTCTTCCACCGGCTCGGCTGGACCACGCTCTCGGTCACCGACGTGCACGACCACCCTCACGCCCACATGCTGTGGCCCATCGACCGGGTGGAACGTCTCGCCCGTGCCACCAAGGCGTCGCTCGGGTCGCTCCTCGACGAGCTCTCCACGACGGAGCTCGTCGGTGCCCTCGGCGGCGGCAGGTTCGTGGGGGACGACGCGGCGCCCGTGCCCGGCTCCGACCTGCTCGCCGCCTGCGACGCGATCCTGCCCTCCATGGTCGAGCGCGACCCCGAGTGGGCCGGATGGTGCGCCGTGCTGGTCAACCTCAATGACATCTCCGCGATGGGCGCCGTGCCCGTCGGACTGCTCGACGCCGTCGGCGCCCGCGACGCCTCGTTCGCCCGGAGGATCCTTCGCGGCCTGAGTGACGCCTCCCACGCATGGGGCGTCCCCGTCCTCGGTGGCCACACCCAGCTGGGGGTCCCTGCGTCCCTGAGCGTCACGGCCCTCGGGCGCACCGCCCGTCCCGTGCGCGGCGGCGGGGGACGCGCCGGCGAGGCACTGCGCCTCACGGCTGACCTCGGCGGCCGGTGGCGGCCCGGCTACACCGGGTCGCAGTGGGACTCCTCCTCGCACCGCCGGTCCGACGAGCTGCGTGCCCTCGCGCGCGTCGTGCCGGCACTACGCCCCACGGCCGCCAAGGACGTCAGCATGGCCGGCATCATCGGCACCACGGGCATGCTCGCCGAGGCCAGCGGATGCAAGGCCGTCCTCGACGTCGCCGACGTCCCCACCCCGCGGGATGTGCGCGCGGGCGACTGGCTCACGTGCTTCCCCGGGTTCGCGATGGTCACGACCGAACCGGCCCCGGCGCGCGCGGCGCAGGCACGTGCCGACCTTCCGCCCGGCGTCGAGACCGCCGTCTGCGGACGCCTGTCCGTGGGCCGCGGCGTCGACCTGCGCTGGCCCGACGGTCTCGTGACGTCCGCCGTCACCGCCACGGTCACCGGACTCGGACCCTCTGTCGGACCCATGGAAAGGCACACGGCATGACCCTCACCCACCTGGCTGCGGCATCGGCCAACTTCGGGCGTGACCTCGAGCAGGCCTACGCGCAGATCACCCACCTGGTCGCCGAGGCGCGGACCCGGGACGTCAAGCTGCTGGCCCTGCCCGAGGCGACTCTCGGCGGCTACCTCTCGACGTTGCACACCGACGGCGACGGACCCGACTCCCTTCCCCCGGTGATCGACCTCGATGGCCCGGAGCTGCGAGAGGTCGCTCGCATCGCCGGCGACATGACCGTGGTCCTCGGCTTCTGCGAGGCCGACGGCGACACCCGGTTCAACAGCGCCGCAGCTGTCACGGGCGACGGCGTGATCGGCGTGCACCGCAAGGTGCATCAACCGCTCGGCGAGAACCTGTACTACGAGGCGGGCGAGGTCTTCCAGGCCTTCGAGACGCCGGTCGGGCGGCTCGGGATGCTCATCTGCTACGACAAGGCCTTCCCGGAGGCCGCCCGGGCCCTTGCGCTCGACGGCGCCCAGATCGTCACCTGCATCTCGGCCTGGCCGTCCTCTCGCACGGCGGGCGCAGGCGACATCGCCGAGGACCGTTGGACCAGGCGGTTCAACGTGTTCGACCAGGCCCGCGCGCTCGAGAACCAAGTCGTGTGGGTCGCGGCCAACCAGGTCGGGACGTTCGGGTCGATGCGCTTCGTCGCGAACGCCAAGATCGTGGGACCGGGCGGTGACGTCCTCGCCACCACCGGCACCGAGGCCGGACTTGCGGTCGCCGGCCTCGACGTCGAGGACGCGCTGCAGACGGCCCGGCGCTCGATGTTCCACCTGCGGGACCGCCGGCCCGAGACGTACGCGACGGAGGTGCCGGTCCATGCCTGAGATGACCGTGACCGTCCGGTGGCCCGACGGAGCCGTCGAGGAGTGCTACTCACCGTCGTTGGTCATGCACGACCACCTGGAGCCCGGCACGACCTACCTCGTCGACGACTTCGCGCGCCGTTCGGCGACCGCGCTCACCGAGGCCGGCGAACGCGTCCGCGCCCGGTACGGGTTCGCCTGCAGTGCCTCCGCCGCGTCGCTCGAGCGGATCCGATCCACCGCCGCCCGCTTCGCGGCCACCGACCTCGTCGAGGTGCTCGCGATGCGACCCCCGTTGCCGACCCGGACCCCGACGCCGACCGAGGAACCGTCATGACCGTGCCCGTCGCGATCGTCGGCGCCGGGCAGGCGGGGCTGTCGGTCAGCTGGCTCCTGAAGCGCGAGGGGATCGAGCACGTGCTGCTCGAGGCCTCGACCACGGCGCACGAGTGGACCGATCGCCGCTGGGACAGCTTCACCCTCGTCACGCCCAACTGGCACTGCCGACTGCCCGGCTACGCCTACGAGGGTGACGACCCCGACGGGTTCATGGACCGCGAGGAGGTGGCACGGTGGCTCGCCGGCTACGCGGCCAGCTTCGACCCGCCCGTGCGCGAACACACCGCGGTTACGTCGCTGGCCGAGCGTGAGGGTGGCGGATTCGTCCTGACCTTGCTCGGACCCGACGGCGACGAGCTGCTCGAGGCCGAGCACGTCGTGCTGGCGACCGGTGGATACCACCTGCCGATCGTCCCCCCGTTCGCCGCGGCGATCGACCCGACGATCGCGCAGGTCCACTCGGCCGACTACCGCAACCCCGACCAGCTGCCCGAGGGTGAGGTCCTGGTCGTCGGGTCAGGACAGTCCGGCGCCCAGATCGCCGAGGACCTGCACCTCGCGGGTCGCTCCGTGCACCTCGCGCTCGGCGACGCCCCACGCGTCGCCCGGTTCTACCGCGGCCGTGACTGCATGACCTGGTTGGCCGACATGGGGCTGTACGAGACGCCCGTGCAGCAGTACCCCGGGGGCCGCGCGGCCCGGGAGAAGACGAACCACTACGTCACCGGCCGCGACGGTGGGCGCGACATCGACCTGCGACGGTTCGCGGCCGACGGCATGCGGCTCTACGGCCTGATGTCCGACGCCGAGGGCACCCGCCTGTCGTTCGAGCCGACCGTGGCGACGGCGCTCGACGCCGCCGACGCGGTCTACAACTCGATCTGCCGTGACATCGACGCCTACATCGAGCGCGAGGGCATCGACGCCCCGCCGGGTGGACGATACGAACCGGTCTGGACGCCGGACCACGAACCGCGCGTGCTCGACCTCGCCGAGGCCGGCGTGAGCTCGATCGTGTGGGCCATCGGGTACCGGCCCGACTACCGTTGGGTGCGGGTGGGGGTCTTCGACGGCTCCGGCGCGCCGACGCACACGCGCGGCGTCACCTCGGTGCCGGGCTTGTACTTCCTCGGTCTGCCGTGGATGCACACGTGGGGCTCGGGCCGGTTCGCCGGCATCGCCCGCGACGCCGAGCACGTGTTCGGCTGCATCGTCGGCGCGCACCGTCCCGCACCGGTCGATCGCTAGACCGTGCGGCTCGCGGCGGTGGCTGCCCACTTCGGGCGCGACATCGGTCGATCCCTCGAGAAGGTCGCCCGCATCATCGACGACGCCCGCGGCGCCGGAGCGGACCTGCTGGTCCTGCCCGACGCCACCCTCGGCGGCTACCTGGCCGACCTGCGCAGCCCCGACCCCGACGCCCTTCCGCCCGCCCTCGCCGAGGACTCCCCCGAGATCGGTCAGGTCGTGGCCATGGCGCGGGAGATGGTCGTGTGCTTCGGCTACACCGAGGAGGTGTGCACCGGGGACGACGTGCTGCACCACAACGCCGCCCTGTGCGTGACGGGGGACGGGATCCTCGGACGCCATCGCAAGGTGCACCAGCCGGCCGGCGAGTCCCTCGTCTACGCAGCCGGGTCGACGTTCGAGGCCTTCGACACCCCGGTCGGCCGGCTGGGGATGGTCATCGACTACGACAAGACGTTCCCGGAGTCCGCGCGCACGCTGGCGCTCGACCGCGCGCAGATCGTCGCGTGCCTGTCGGCATGGCCGGCCAGCGTGACCGACCGGGCGTCCCGGCTGCCCAAGGACCGGCAGTCGCGGCTGTTCGACCTCTACGACAGTGCCCGCGCGGCGGAGAACCAGATCGTGTGGGTGTCCTCGAACCAGACCGGCGTGATGGGCGGTCTGCGCTTCCTCGGCCAGGCCAAGGTGGTCGGGCCCGGCGGCGACGTGCTGGCCAGGACGTGGTCCAAGGGGGCGCTCGCCGTGGCCGAGGTCGACGTCGCCCAAGAAATCGCCCGGTCACGACGCATCCTGCACCACCTCCAGGAGCTCACGCCGCACAGCTACCGCACCCGGGAGCGCTCATGACCACGGCGCGCAAGATCGCTCTGCTGACCTACTCCTCCAAGCCTCGCGGTGGCGTGGTGCACACGCTCGCGCTCGCGGAGGCCCTGGCAGCACTCGGGCACGACGTCCACGTCTGGACCCTGGCCCGTGGTGGTGACACGACCTTCTTCCGACCGGTCGACCCCGCGGTGACCCTGCACCCCGTGCCCTTCCCCCCGATCGACGGTGAGGACGTCGGGTCGCGCATCCTGCGCTCGATCCGGACGCTCCGGGACGCCTTCGGACCCGTCCGCGCGGGCTACGACGTCGTGCACGCCCAGGACTGCATCAGCGCGAACGCCGCGATGCCGTGCATCCGTACCATCCATCACCTGGACACCTTTACGACGCCCGAGCTGGCCGCTTGCCACGAGCGTGCCGTGGTGGAGCCGGTGGCGCGCATCTGCGTCTCGGAGGCCGTGGCGGGCGAGGTCCGCACTGGGTGGGGGCTCCGACCGACCGTCATAGCGAACGGCGTCGACGCCGCGAGGTTCGAGGCGGCGGCGCGGGACGAGGCGGGCCGACGGCGGTGGGCCCGCCGGCTCGGTCCCTACGTGCTGGCCCTCGGTGGCATCGAGCCCCGCAAGGGCAGCATCGACCTGATCGAGGCGTTCGCCCTCCTGCGTCGCAGCCTGCCGGACCTTCGGCTCGTGTTCGCCGGCGGCGAGACGCTGTTCGACTACCGCGACTACCGGCATGAGTTCGAGGAGCGGGCCGAGCGGCTCCACGTCGAGCCCGAGGTGCTGGGCGTCGTCGACGACTCCCGGCTGCCGTCGCTCGTGGCCCAGGCCGAGGCCCTGGCGTTCGTCTCGACGAAGGAGGGGTTCGGCCTCGCGGCTTTGGAGGCGCTGTCGGCCGGGGTGCCCGTCGTGGCCCGTGACCTGCCGGTCCTGCGCGAGGTGTTCGGACCCACGGTCGCCTACGCGTCCACCCCGGCGGAGATCGCCGCGGCGCTCGCCGAGGCGGTGACGTCGCCGGGGACAGGCGCCGCGGGTCGTGACCTCGCTCGGGGCTACACCTGGGAACGGGCGGCCATGGACCACGCCGCCTTCTACGAGGCTCACCTGGGTCGGCGGTGACGGCGTGACGACCGTGCCGATCGGGCGGGCCTTCACCCTCCTCGCCGAGCGCGAACCGGCGCGCCCGGCGGTCTGCGTCGGTGACCGGGTGGTGACGCGCGCCGAGCTGGAGTCGCTCGGCAACCGGCTCGCGCGGACGTGGGCGCGGCGGGGCGTCGGGGTCGACGACCTCGTCACGATCCTGCTTCCGAACGGCGTCGACGCGGTGCTCGCGAGCGTCGCCGCGTGGAAGCTCGGCGCGACCCCGCAGCCCCTGTCGCCGCGCCTGCCCGAGGCGGAGCGGGCGCGGCTGCTCCAGGCCGCGCGTCCCCGGCTCGTGGTCGATGCCCCGGTCGAGGTCGCGGTCCCCGACGACGGCCCCCTTCCCGATGCCGTGGCCTCGTCGTGGAAGGCACCCACCTCGAGCGGCAGCACGGGTGCGCCGAGGCTCCTCCTGGATCCTCACCCCTCGCTCGTCGACCCGGACCGTCCCGTCGCACCGTTCGTGCCGCAGGACGTGGTGCAGCTCGTGGCGGGCCCGTTGTCCCACGCGGCCCCGTACGTCTACGCGATGCGCGGCCTCATGACGGGTCACGAGCTCGTCGTCCTGCCGCGCTTCGACGCCGGTGAGGCGTTGGCCGCCATCGAACGGCACCGCGTCGGGTGGGCGATGCTCGTGCCTGCCACGATGGCGCGCATCTGGCGACATCCGGCGCGCGCCGCCACGGACGTGTCGTCCCTGCAGTCGGTCCTGCACCTGGCGGCCCGCTGCCCGGAGCCGCTCAAGCGGGCCTGGATCGGGTGGCTCGGGCCCGAGAGGGTCGTCGAGGTCTACGCGGGCACCGAGGCCCAGGGACTCACGTCGATCCGCGGCGACGAGTGGCTCGAGCGTCCAGGGTCGGTCGGACGCCCCGTCCCGGGCTCGCGCTTTCGCGCCGTGCGACCGGACGGCAGCGAATGTGCGCCGGGCGAGCTCGGCGAGCTGCGGATGCAGCGTGACGGCGGCCTGTCGGGATGGCATGGGCTGGGGGACGCCGGCTGGCTCGACGACGACGGCTACGTGTTCGTGGCGGATCGTCTCGACGACGCGATCACGACGGGTGGCGTCACGGTGCATCCCGCCGACGTCGAGGCGGTCGTCGACTCCCACCCGGCCGTGCGGTCGTCGGTGGCCGTCGGACGGCCCGACCCCGAGCTCGGCGAGCGCGTGCACGTGGTCGCTGAGTCCGATGCGGACCCTGAGGAGCTCTTGGCGTGGGCTCGCGCACGGATGGACCCGGAGAAGGCGCCCCGGACGCTCGAGGTCATCGAGGAGGTGCTTCGGGACGACACCGGCAAGGTCCGGCGGGGTCGCTGGAAGGTCACCTGACCCCCGGCCGGGCCTACCTGCCCAGCACGGCGAGAGCGGCCTCGACGATGGAGGCCACGTCGATGCCGTTCGACCGGTAGGGCTCGTCGTCGGCGCTCGAGGGCACCCGTCCTTCGGCGGACGGGAGAGCGTCTGGTCGATGGGCCGGGTCGAGAGCCGGAAGTGGGCCGACCTGCCCCCGGGCATCCTGCGAGAATGCGCGATGACCCCCTCCCCGTCCCCAGGAGCCTCCGTGCCCGCACTGACCGACCCGTTGACCCTGCCGAACGGCCAGGTCCTGCCGAACCGGCTCATGAAGGCCGCGCTCAGCGAGGCGCTCGCGACCGACGACCACGCCCCGGACCACCGGCTCGTCGAGCTGTACCGCCGCTGGAGCGACGGCGGGTACGGCCTGATCGTCACCGGCAACGTCATGGTCGACCGCACCCAGCTCGGGGAGCCGGGCAACGTCGTCGTCGAGGACGAGCGCCACCTGGACGCCCTCCGGCGCTGGACGGCGCCTGCGAAGGATGCCGGCGTGCCGATGTGGGCGCAGATCAACCACCCCGGCCGGCAGGCGAACCCGATGGCTCTGCGGCACACACCCGTCGCGCCGAGCGCCGTCGCGCTGAACCTGCCGGGCGCCTCGACGCCGCGCGTCCTCACCACCGAGGAGGTCGCCGACGTCGTCGAGCGGTTCGCCACGACGGCGGCGGTGTGCGAGGCCGCAGGGTTCGACGGCGTGCAGGTCCACGGCGCGCACGGCTACCTCGTCAACCAGTTCCTGTCCCCGCGCACGAACCTGCGGACCGACGAGTGGGGCGGCGACGCCGAACGGCGCATGCGCTTCCCGCTGGAGGTCGTGCGGCGCATCCGGGCCCGCGTGTCCCCCGGCTTCGCGGTCGGCATCAAGCTGAACTCCGCAGACTTCCAGCGTGGCGGGTTCAGCGAGGACGAGTCCCGTGCCGTGCTGGCTGCGCTCGCCACCGAGGGCGTCGACCTGATCGAGATCAGCGGCGGCAGCTACGAGTCGCCCGCGATGATGGGCACCGCTGCAGCGTCGACCCGTGCCCGCGAGGCCTACTTCCTCGAGTACGCGCGCACGGCCCGTGCGGTCGTCGGCGACGTGCCACTGGCGGTGACGGGCGGATTCCGCACGCGCACCGGCATGGCCGACGCGGTGGAGTCCGGCGAGTGCGACGTCGTCGGCCTGGGCCGCCCCACAGCGGTGGTCCCCGACGCAGCCGACGTGGTGCTCGCCGACCGGGCGGACCTCCCGACGCACCGGATCACGATGGGTGCGCGGGGCCTCGTCGGCAAGGTCACGAACCTCAAGCAGCTCGACGGCCTGCTCGACCTCGGCTGGCACGCCGACCAGCTGCACCGCCTCGCCGACGGCCGCGACCCTGACCCCGGACGCGGACGCGCCGCCACCCTCGCTGCCATGGTGCGTCGCAACGGGCGAGGGGCCCTGCGCCGCACAAGGGGTTGACGGCGAGCATCGACGCACGCCGTCGGGACTCCGACGCGACCGTCGTGACGCTCCCCGGGCTCGTGCAGTCCGGTGCCGCGACGCGCGCGTCCGCCCGCTCGCCAGTACGGTGGCGAGATGCCCGACAGCAGCGACCCCGACCTGAACGGCACACCTCTTCCGCAGGGCTCGTCGGGATGGATCAAGGTCCGCGGCGCGCGCGAGCACAACCTGCGTGACGTCGCGGTGGACCTGCCACGCGACTGCTTCGTCGCCTTCACCGGCGTCTCGGGATCGGGCAAGTCGTCTCTGGCGTTCGGGACCGTCTTCGCGGAGTCCCAGCGTCGGTACTTCGAGTCCGTGGCGCCCTACGCGAGACGGCTGATGTCGCAGGTGGGCGCGCCGGAGATCGACACCATCGAGGGCCTCCCGCCTGCCGTGGCGCTGCAGCAGGCCCGCGGTGGCGCCAGCACGCGGTCGACGCTGGGCACGCTGAGCTCGCTGTCGGACGTGCTGCGTCTGTTGTACAGCCGCGCCGGCACCTACCCCGCCGACGCGGAGCACCTCCCGGCGGCGGCGTTCTCGCCGAACACCGCGGTCGGGGCGTGCCCCGCCTGCCAGGGCAGCGGCATCGCTCGACGCACCACCGAGGCGCTCCTGGTGCCGGATCCGTCGTTGTCCATCGACGAGGGGGCGATCGGCGTGTGGGCCAGCCGGGCGTGGGTCGGCCAGAACGTGCGACGCATGGTGACCAAGCTCGGCATCGACATCCACGCCCCGTGGCACACGCTCTCCCAGCATGACCGCGACTGGTTGCTGTTCACCGATGAAGAGCCGCGCATGCTCCTGCAAGGCAACAAGCACGGCGAGGCCAGCACCTACCACGGGCACTGGTCGTCGGCCGAGAAGTACCTCATGCGCAACCTCGCGAGGACCCAGTCGCCGGCGCAACGCGAGAAGCTGGAGGCTTTCGTCGCCGACGGCCCGTGCCGCACGTGTGACGGGAAGCGGTTGCGGCCGGCGGCCCTGGCCGTGACCTTCGCCGGTCTGGACATCGCCGCCATGGCCGCGCTGCCGCTGTCGCAGGTGTGTGCCCTGCTCGACAGCGGCCTGGCCGACCAGGCGCGCGGCACCGACCGGCACGGTGCGGCCGCGGCGTCAGCGGCACGCTCGCTCGTGAAGGACTTCGGGGCCCGCGTGGAGTCGATCATCTCCCTCGGTCTGGGCTACCTGTCGATGGACCGCTCGAGCACGGCGCTGTCACCCGGTGAGCTGCAGCGGGTGCGGCTGGCCGGACAGCTACGCGCCGGGCTGTTCGGCGTGCTCTACGTGCTCGACGAGCCGTCCGCCGGCCTGCACCCGGCCGACTCCGCAGCCCTCTACGCCGCGCTGCGTGACCTGGTCGCGGCGGGGAACTCGCTGTTCGTGGTCGAGCACGACCTGTCCATCGCGCGCCAGGCGGACTGGGTCGTCGACGTCGGTCCGAGCGCTGGTGTGCTCGGCGGGCACGTTGTGCACAGCGGACCACCGACGGCCCTGGCCGACGTGGAGGGATCGGAGACGGCCGACTTCATGTTCGACCGGACTGCTCCGCCGGCCCTGACGACGCGGACGCCCACGGCCTGGGTCGACTTCGAGCCCATCTCGCGGCACAACCTGCGCGACGTCGAGGTCCGGCTGCCGACGGGGGTGCTGACCGTGGTGACCGGGGTGTCGGGGGCGGGGAAGTCGTCGCTCCTCACGGCCATGGTCGAGCAGCTCGAGGCCTCAGCGGCTGCATCGCAAGCGGAGGGTCCGCGACGCATCGTCGTGATCGACCAGAAGCCGATCGGCCGCTCCCCGCGCTCCAACCTCGCCACGTACACCGGCCTGTTCGACCCGGTCCGCCGTCTTTTCGCCGCCACGCCGGAGGCGAAGGATCGCGGGTGGACGGCCGGCCGCTTCTCCTTCAACGTCGAGGCGGGCCGGTGCCCGACGTGCGAGGGCGAGGGCTTCGTGGCGATCGAGCTCGTCTTCCTGCCCACCAGCTACTCCACCTGCCCGACGTGCAGGGGCTCGCGCTACGACCCCGAGACGCTCGAGGTGCTCTACCGCGACCGCGACATCGGCCAGGTGCTGGCGATGACCGTGCACGAGGCGGCAGCGTTCTTCGACGACGTGCCGCCGGTCCAGCGCGCACTCACCACCCTGCTCGACGTCGGCCTCGGCTACCTGACGCTGGGCCAGCCGGCGACCGAGCTGTCCGGTGGCGAGGCGCAGCGGATCAAGCTGGCCACCGAGCTGCAGCGTCCCCGGCGTGAAGGCACGGTGTTCGTGCTCGACGAGCCGACCGGCGGGCTGCACCCGGTCAACGTGCGCGACCTGGTGCGCGTGCTGGATCGACTGGTCGAGGCCGGCGACACCGTCGTCGCCGTCGAGCACGACATGCAGGTCGTCGCTGCGGCCGACTGGGTCATCGAGCTCGGTCCCGGCGGTGGCGACCGCGGTGGCACCGTCGTGGCCGCCACGACCCCGGTCGAGCTGCTCGACGTCGTCGACAGCGTGACGGCGCCCTACCTGCGGGCAGCCGTCGAGCGAGGGTGAGGTACGTCAGGAGTGGCCCTTCGCGCGGTCAGCCGTCGTAGTCGACACGCACCGACGGGACGGTCGGTCGCGACTGGCAGGTGAGGACGTAGCCCGCGTCCACGTCCGCCGCGGACAGGGCGAAGTTCTGCTCCATCCGCACCTCGCCGGTCACGACCTTCGCCCGGCACGTGCCGCACGCACCGCCGAGGCAGGCGTAGGGCGCGTCGAGGCCGGCCTGCAGGGCGGTCTCCAGGACGGTGTCGCCGGCGGCGAGGTCCAGCGCGTGCTCCTCACCGCCGAGGGCGACGGTGACCTGCGCGTCGTCGAACCCCTCGCGGGTCGAGGGGGCCTCGAAGCCGTGGAACAGCTCGACGTGGACGCGGTCGACGTCGACCCCACGCCCGAGGAGGTCGTCGCGCAGCTCCCGCACCATGTCGACCGGACCGCACAGGAACCACTCAGCGACGTCCGCGACGTCGAGGTCCTCGCGGGTCCACCGCTCCATCTTCGCCGCGTCGATGCGGCCGCGCTGGGCCGCGGGGTGAGCCGGGTTGCGCGAGTGCACGTGGACGATGCGCAGGCGGTCGGCGAACCGCGACTCGAGGGCCTCCAGGCGTGCCCGGAACATGGTGCTCTCGGCGTCCCTGTTGCCGTAGTAGAGGGTGAAGCGGCTGTCGGACTCCAGCACGAGGACCGACTCCAGGATCGAGATGACGGGCGTGATGCCGCTGCCGGCCACGAGGGCGACGTAGTGGTTCGCGGCGAGCGGGTCGAGCGAGGTGCCGAACGAGCCGCTGGGCGTCATCAGCTCGAGGGTGTCGCCCGGTTCCAGCTGCTCGACGACGTGCGTCGAGAAGACTCCCCCGTCGATCTGCTTGACCGCGATCTCGAGGTCGCCGCTCGTCGCCGCGGAGCAGATGGAGTACGAGCGGCGCAGCGTCTCGCCGCCGAAGTCCCCGCACACGGTCAGGTGCTGACCCGGCTGGAACGCGAACTCCTCGCGCAGCTCCTCCGGCACGTCGAGGCGGACGAGCACGCTGTCCGGCGTGAGGCGTTCGACCGCCGCCACGGTGACGGGGTGCGCCACGGGCCGGGTGGCCGACGAGCGCGCTGGCATGCGGACGGGCAGGACGTTGCCGAGTGCGCCGTTGAGCCGCTTCCACTCGCGGTACTCGTGGGCGTCGAGCTCGGCACCGAAGACGGTGTCGATGCGCGCGTCCCGCTCGAGGTAGCTCTCCTCGTTGCGCTTCCACGCCGCGACGTAGCGGTGGAACGGGATCGAGGGGTGCAGGTGGTGCACGAGGTGGTAGTTCTGCGACAGCAGCAGCGGGGTGAGGATCCACTCGGACCCGACGCGGTTGCGCGTCGCGCGGTAGCGGTTCTCCTGCTGCGTCTCCTCGATGTCGTGGTGGGGCAGCCAGTCGAACCACCACGCGAGCACGAACATGGCGACGCGTCCGGGGATGAGGAAGACCACGGCGAGGGTCCAGAAGTGCCCGGTGGCGACCGCGACGGCGATGGCGGACGCGGTGAACGTCATGAGGCCCGCGGTCTCGAGCAGCTCGGCGCGGGGCCGGCGGGACAGGTTCTTGAGCAGGAACCTGAGGTACGGCACGTCCATGAGGGCGAACCTGACCGGGAGCTGCCAGTGCGGCGCCGCGCTCACGAAGTGGTCGGGGTCGTTGTCGCCGTCGTTGGTGTTGCGGTGGTGCTCGATGTGGATGAACGCGAAGGACCTGAACGATAGCAGCGGGGAGACGAAGAACATCGCCACCCGCCCGAAGGCGACGTTCACCCACCGGTGGGTGCTGATCGAGTAGTGCGCGGCGTCGTGCAGCACCGTGAACAGGACGAAGATCGCGGCTGCCGCGAGGGCGATCGTCACCACCGGGTGGGCCACGTCGGTGACGGCCGCCCAGGCGGAGACCGCGAACGTCGCGAGGGCACCGGTGAAGATGGCGACGATCGGCCAGGACAGGGTGGGGATCCGCTCGCCGGGGTCCGGCAGGGCCTGGGCCATCCTGGCGGAGGTGCGCAGCTCGGGCGTCGTCGTCATGCTCGTGGACGGTAGGCGCCTGGGCTGGTCGGCGCCAGTGCCGCCCAGCACAGGACTATGTGCAGAGTGCACAGGGTCGCGTCAGCTGCTGAGGACGACGGGCCCGAGGACCGAGGCGATCCGCAGGGCCGCGTGCAGCTCGGCCGTACGGACCGTCGCCGGGCGGCCGCGGCGGGACTCGGCCCGCCGGACCCGGTTGAGGACGGTGTTGCGGTGGATGTCCAGGGCCCGGGCGGCCGCCGCGATCCGTCCGCCGGCGTCGAGGAACGCCAGGAGTGCGGCCCGGTCGAGCCGTTCGCGTTCCCCGTCCTGGGCCAGGGGTCCGAGCTCCAGCGCGACGAACCGTCGTGCGAGGTCGAGGTCCTGGCTCATGACGTCGACGAGCGCGACGTCGTCGTAGCGGGTGATGGCGTCCGGCGCGGAGGAGAGCTCCACGACGCGACGCGCTCGCCGCGCCTGGGCATGGGTCTCGCGGAACCCCGCCACCCCGTCCAGCGGGCGCCCGATGGCGACGAGGACTCCGCGCGGGAGGACGGGGGCGAGTGCTGCCAGCCGCTCGTCGGAGAGGTCGGGAGTCGAGGGCGTCGAGAGCCAGATCGACGTCGACCGTGCTCCGTCGGGCATGAGCAGCGGGTGCCGGACCCCGAGCTCGGACGCGACGGCCGCTCCCACCGTCGCCAGGTCGACGTCGGCGGTATCGGTCCAGCAGACCAGGCCCGTCTGCCACCCGGTGAGGCGATGGGCGAGGACGCGCTCGGTCCGCGCCACGTCGACGGGCTCCCCCGCGAGCAGGGCTCGGACCGCATCGGTCCGCTCGGCCCGGACGCGGTTCTGGCGGCGGTCGAGCTCGGCGACGTACTCCTCGGCGACGTGGGAGCTGATCCGGTCGAGGTAGGCGACGACGAAGCTCTGCATCGTCAGGCTGACGGCGAGGGCGTCGTCAGCGTCGTCGATCGACCCGACGATGCGCGGCAGCAGCTCGGCGGCGAAGTACGCCTGTCCGATGCGGTAGAACCGGAGCATCGTGTCGACGTCGTGCCCCCGGTTCGCCATGGCGCGGGCGTGCTCCAGGGCGGCGGCAGGGGCCTTGGCCTCGGTCACCGCGACGCCGTCGCGGACCATCGAGAGTGCCGCCTCGGCGTTGGCGAGGCACGACGCGTGGGTCAGCTCCCGCACGTGCTGGTCGGCGCCGGCCTCCGGCACGCGCTCGAGGATGTAGGCGAACATCTCCTCGGCAAGGCGCGTGACGTTCCCGAGCGCCTCGCCGACGGACTCGCGCAGGACCGAGGGGTCGGGCCCGATCTGACGCTCGCCCTCCATGCGGGGAGCGTAGCCCGTGGTGCCGTCGACGTCCGGGCCACGGCCTCACGCGTGTGCGTGAGGAGGTCCGATCTACGCTGGCTCCGTGCAGAGCAGAGTCCACCGGCGCGCACCCCGACGGCGCCGCTTCCTGGGACTGGCCGCGGTCGCTGGAGTCCTCGCCGGCCTGTTCGCGATGCACGCCCTCGGCCTGCACGGCACGAGCGTCCCGGCGCCCGTCACCACCGTCGCGGTGGCCGAGCACGCTGAGAGCTCTGCGGCCGCCCACGCGGCCGCGACGAACCACGACCACGGGGAGTCGTCGCACCCATGCCCCGGGTGCACGGAATCCCACCTCGGGATGGCGGGTATGTGCCTGTCGATCCTGCTCGCGGTGGGGATCTCCGTGGTCCTGCTGCGTCCGCGCCTGTTCCTGTGGTGGGCTCTGGAGCCGTGGCGCCGGCTCGACGCACGCATCCTGGCGGTCGCCGCCGCGCGGCCACCGCGCCCGCCGTCACTGCACGTCCTCTGCATCAGTCGGACCTGAGGGCCACTCGCACCCGCCCCACCACCGGGCGAGTGCTGCAGCACGCCCTTCGGGTCCCGCCACCGGCGAAGACCCTCGTCCACCGACTGAACGACAGGACCACTCATGAAGAAGACCACCCGCACGACCGCTGCCATCGCCCTCGCGCTCAGCCTCACGCTGGCCGGGTGCGCCGACACCGACGACGACGCCGGAACCGGCGCCGCGGAGGTCGCCCAGGAGAACGCGAACGTCAACGACGCCGACGTCATGTTCGCCACGATGATGCTGCCGCACCACGAGCAGGCGATCGAGATGTCCGACATCGTGCTCGAGAAGGACGACGTCGACCCCGACGTCCGCGCGCTCGCCGAGCAGATCAAGGCCGCCCAGGGCCCCGAGATCGAGCAGCTCGAGGGCTGGCTCGAGGAGTGGGGCGTCGACGCCGACGACATGGGCTCGATGGACCACGGCGACCACGGCTCGATGAGCGGGATGATGTCCGAGGCCGACCTCGAGGAGCTGCGGTCGGCCGACGGCCAGGAGGCGTCCCGGCTGTTCCTGGAGCAGATGATCGAGCACCACCGTGGCGCGGTCGAGATGGCCGAGGCCCAGGTCGAGGACGGTCGCTCGCCCGAGGCCGTCGAGCTCGCCCGGACGATCGTCGAGACGCAGAACGAGGAGATCGAGCAGATGGAGAGTCTGCTCCAGACGCTCTGACGTCGCAGCGGCGAGGGGTGGGCGCCCCGTGCGCCCGTCCCTCGCCACCCCGCCCGTTCACCCCCCCCCGCGCGCCCCCTGGAGCAGCCATGTCTCACCCCTCCGCCCTGACGACTCTGACCCTTGTCGTCCTCGCCCTCACCGCCTGCACCTCGTCGTCCGACGAGGGCCCTCCGCCTCCGGACCTCGGGCACGTGCACGCACTCGCCTACGACGACGCCGGCGAGCTCTTCGTCGCGAGCCACCACGGGGTCTACGCGATCGACCAGGCCGAGCGGCGCGCCGAGCTCGTCGGCGAGGTGGAGTTCGACGCGATGGGCATGGCCGCCTCCGGAGCAGACCTGCTCGCGTCGGGGCATCCCGGTGAGGTCGTCGACGACGTGTTCGTCCCGCCCAACATCGGGCTCGTGCGCCATGCCCCCGGACGCGGCTGGGAGTCCGTGGCGCTCGCCGGCCGGACCGACTTCCACGGCCTGGCGACCTCGATCGCCGACCCCGACGTCGTCGCCGGGCTCCCGACTGACCGGGAGGCGCTGGCCGTCTCCGACGACGGCGGGACGACCTGGACGGACCGAGCACCGGTCCGAGCACGCGACCTGGCCGTCGACCACGTGGACCCGGCGACGGTGGTCGTCACGACCGAGGACGGGCTCCTCGTGAGCCGCGACGCGGGCCGGACCTTCGACCCCGTCGAGGACGCCCCGCTGCTGGTGATCGTCGCTGCGGACCCGTCCCGCGAGGGAGGCCTCGTCGGCGTCGGCGCCGACGGCGCGATCTGGCAAGGCTCGGTGGTCGAGCCGGGACGCTTCGAGCGGCTGGGGGCGGCCCAGGGTACGGCGGCGGCGGTGGCGACGCACGCGACGCGCGGCGGGCTCGTGGTCGCCGTCTCCGACGACCGGGGCGTCGTGGTCAGCGAGGACGACGGCGACACCTGGACCGTCGTCCTCCCCGCGCCGTGAACCGCCTCAAGTCTGGGCGTCCGCCCGATCGTCGCGGAACCGCGAGGTGCTCGCTGCGGGCGAGAGGTCAAGGCGGCGCAGCAGCTGCGCGTTGAGCGCGACGACGACGGTCGAGGCCGACATCAGGATCGCGCCGACGCTCATCGGCAGGACGAAGCCGATCGGCGCGAGGACCCCGGCCGCCAGCGGCACCGAGAGCAGGTTGTAGCCGCCCGCCCACCACAGGTTCTGCTTCATCTTGCGGTAGGTCGCTCGCGACAGGTCGATCACCGACAGCACCGATCGCGGGTCCGACGACGCGAGGATGACGCCGGCGGAGCCGATGGCCACGTCGGTGCCCGCGCCGATGGCGATGCCGACGTCGGCCTGTGCCAGGGCCGGTGCGTCGTTGACCCCGTCGCCGACCATGGCGACCCGACGTCCCTCGGCCTGGAGCTCGGCGACCTTGGCCGACTTGTCCTCGGGCCGGACGCCAGCGAAGACGCGATCGATGCCGAGCTCGGCGGCGACGGTGTCGGCGACAGCCTGCGCGTCGCCGGTGATCATGACGACCTCCGAGCCCGCGGCGTGCAGGGCGTCGACCGCGGCGCGGGACTCCTCGCGGATCTCGTCGGCCAGTCGGAGCGCTCCGAGGACTTCGCCGTCGGCGAGGACGTGCAGGATGATCGCGCCCTCGTCACGCCACGTGTCGGCCACGGTCAGCTCGTCGACATCGTGCTGCGCGAGCAGGTAGGGGCCGCCGACCTCGACGACCCTGGACTCGACGGTCGCCCGCACTCCGACGGCCGGCGAGGACTCGAAGTTCGTCGCCGACGGGACCTGCAGGTCCCGCGACTGCGCCGCGTGGACGATCGCTCGCGCGAGGGGGTGCTCGCTGTCGGTCTCGGCCGCTGCCGCTGCGGCCAGGACGTCGTCCTCGGTGTGGCCGTCGACGGTGGACACCGCGGTGACGGTCGGCTCGCCCTTGGTGAGGGTGCCGGTCTTGTCGAACAGGACGGTGTCGACGGTGCGCATCGACTCCAGCGCGAGGCGGTCCTTGACCAGCACCCCGCCGCGGGCGGCGCGTTCGGTCGCGATGGAGACGACGAGGGGGATGGCCAATCCGAGGGCGTGGGGGCAGGCGATGACGAGCACGGTGATGGTGCGCACGACGGCGTCGTCGGGCAGGCCGAGCAGGCTCCACGTCGCGGCCGTGATGATCGCGGCCCCGAGCGCGAACCAGAACAGCCATGCGGCAGCGGTGTCGGCGATGCGTTGCGCCCTCGAGGAGGACGCCTGCGCGTCGCGGACGAGCTTCTGGATCCCGGCCAGCGCGGTCTCGTCTCCGGTGGCAGTGACGCGCACGCGCAGGCCCGAGTCGGTGGCGACCGTCCCTGCGGTGACGCGGTCGCCGGTGGATCGGCGGACGGCCTTGGACTCGCCGGTGATCATCGACTCGTCCATGTCGGCGCTGCCGTCGACGATCTCGCCGTCCGCGGGGACCGCCGCCCCGGGTCTCACGACGACGACGTCGTCGACGCGCAGGTCGGCGGGTGAGACCTTCTGGATCTGCTCGCCCTCGACGCGCTCGGCCTCGTCGGGCAGGAGCGCGGCGAGCGAGTCGAGGGCCGACGTGGTCTGCGCCAGGGAGCGCATCTCGATCCAGTGCCCGAGCAGCATGATGACCACCAGCAGGGCGAGCTCCCACCAGAAGTTCAGCTCGTGGTCCAGCACCCGCAGGCTCGCTCCCCACGACGCGACGAAGGCGACGGTGATGGCCAGCGCGATGAGCAGCATCATCCCCGGTTCGCGGCTGCGGATCTCGCTCAGGCCGCCGGTCAGGAACGGCCGGCCGCCCCAGACGTAGACGACGGTTCCCAGGACGGGCGAGACCCACCAGACCCACTCACCCGATGGGAGCGAGTAGCCGATCAGGTCGGCGAACATGTCGTTGAACCCGACGACGGGGATCGCCAGGACCAGCATGATCCAGAACAGTCGCCGGAACTGACCGACGTGGTCGGAGTGGTCGTGCTGGTGGTGGCCGTTCTCGGCGTGCCCGGAGTGCGCGTCGGTGGCTGGACGGTCGGTGGGGACGGTCTGCTCCATGGTCGGCCTCCGGGTCTCGAGGGTGCGGGTCAGGCGGTGGGCGATCGAGCGGGTCCTGCAGCGGTCCCGGCCACGACTCGGTGGACGTCTGACACCACTGTAGATCGCCGTACCCCTAGGGGCACCTGTATACCCCCCAGGGGTATCTGAGTCAACCGATCGTCGGTCGCCTCGGCGCGCAGGCAGAGGTGGCCGGCACGACGGACGCCCTCACCGGGCTACCGTCGTCGTGAGCCGGAGGACCCACGCGACCACGTCGTCGCCGCCGGGATCACCGGATCGATCTGACGGCACCCAGGAGCACCCGTCCCGAGACCAGCGAGGAACCCCATGACCGCGAACGACGACCTCCAGGCCTTCTACCTGCCCCGCAGCGACGGCGACCTGGACTCCACGTCCGCGACGTCGAGCCCGTGGGACGAGAGTCTCCAGCACGGCGGACCGCCGGCGGCCCTGCTGGTCAGGGCGGTCGAGGCGGTGCGCAGCGACCCGTCGCTGCAGCTCGCCCGGATCACCGCCGACATGCTCGGCGGGATCCCGCAGGGTCGGGTCCACGTCGAGGCGCGGGTCGTCAAGCCGGGGCGCCGCGTCGAGATGGTCGAGGCCACGCTGTCGGTGGACGAGCGTCCCGCGGTGACCGCGACCGCCTGGCTGATCCGCGCGACGACCGACGCCACCGCCGAGCACGCCACGCCGCCCGCACCCCTGCCACCCCTCCCCGAGACCTCGATGTCGACGTTCTTCGACGGCGTGAGTCCGGACTGGGTCTACGGGCGCGCGATCGACTGGCGCTTCGTGGAAGGCGGCTACGAGCCGGGACCCGCCACCGTGTGGGCCCGCCTGCGCGTGCCCCTGGTGCTCGGCGAGGAGACGTCGCCCACGCAGCGGCTGCTGACGGTGGCCGACTCGACCAACGGCCTGTCCGGTCCGCTGCCGATGCGCGAGTGGTTCTTCATCCCGCCGACCGTCACCGCCACGATCGAGCGGGCACCGGCGTCGGAGTGGATGCTGCTCGAGGCCCGCAGCACGGTCGGCCTGCACGGCATCGGGACCGCCGTCGGCCAGATGGCAGACGAGCGCGGCCACCTCGCCACCATCACCCAGCCGCTCATGGTGGCGCCACGCTGAGCGATCGTCCGCCGACTTGGCGGAACAAGCACGACGACGCCCCTGCTCCCAGTGCGGAGCAGAGGCGTCGTGCGCTGTTCAGGCGTCGACGGAGGTGAAGCGGGACAGGAGGCGGGACACTGCAGCGCTGCCGTCGAAGTAGTTGGCGTGCGTGGCCTTCACGGTCTCGAGCGAGTCAGAACCGACGAGCAGGATGTCCATGCTCGGGTTGCTCGCGTGAGTCTCTTCGCAGCGGGCATAGGCGACGAGCGCTGCATCGCTGTCGTGGCCGAAGTCGCTGACGTCGACCAGCTCCCCAGAGGAGTGGTCGAACACCAGCAGGAAGTGCTGGATCTTAGCCTTGGCCATGGCGTTCCTTCAGTGACTGCGACGCGCGAGCTCGCAGAGTTCGGATGCTCGACAGTAGTGCCTCATCAGACATTCTGCCAGATTCCTGGTCGGCCATCGCTTGTGATACGGCGGCCATCAGTTCCTGGACTGGGTGATCGCCTTCGGTCTTCAGGAACAGACCGATGTTGCCGCCGATCTGCTCCATGGTGATCGCCCACTCGTGCATCCCCTGAGTGCGGAGCTGGATCTCGATCGCGCGCTGGTCGTACTCCACCACCATGTGGACACCCCGGTACCCCGAGGGGCGCGGTTTGGCGATGTAGTCGGAGTACCCGACGATGCTCCGGTTCTTCCTGACGCGCGCCTCAACTCGTCGAATGTCGTCGATGGAGTCGAGAATGGCTCGACACCCTCCGATGTCTTGCATCCGGGAGAGGTCCAGCGTGGGCTCTCGCTCGAGCTTGTCGAGGATGGTCGGCCATCGCTTCAGCCGTTGCGAGATCTCCACGCGACACCCCTCCGTGGAGACCATGGACCTCAGGCCCATGTTCGCCTTGCTCAGCGGGTACTGGTGGGCAGCGCGGAAGACCTTGGCGATCTCGGTCGCCTGTTCGACCTTCTCCGGAGTTGCTCGCGGATCGTTGCGAGCGTGCCGCCGGAGAGTCTGTCCAGCCTTCTTGATCTACGATGCGCTGTGGGGACAGTCGATCTTCGTCACCATGCTGGTCATCTTCCGGTCGAGATCCGCGATCGCTTCACGGTACTCGTCGCCACGGACGCTACCGCTGCCTCGCGGCGGCGGGGCAGCGGTAGCTCGAAAGCCATTCGCGGCGCGGGCTCGCTGCGCCCCGCTCCGGTTACTGTGGCCCGAACCGACGAGGAGACGGCGTCGACGTCTCGACCGTCCGATCAGGGAGCTAGATGAGCAATCTCGGGACCTTCGTGTGGTCGATCGCCGACCAGCTGCGGGGCGTGTACAAGCCGCACCAGTACGGCGGGGTGATCCTGCCGTTCACGATCCTGCGCCGCCTCGACTGCATCCTCGAGCCCACCCGCGAGCAGGTGCGCGAGCTGGCGACGCGGTTCGAGGGCGGCGCGCTCGACCTGCAGGTCAAGCGGGCCACCGGACTCACGTTCCACAACACGTCGGCGTTCGACTTCGGCACGCTGCTGCAGGACCCGGAGGGGCTGCGCGCCAACCTGCTCGACTACGTCAACGGGTTCTCGGCCAGCATCGACGTGTTCGAGCGGTTCGGGTTCGAGACCGAGGTGGCCAAGCTCGACGAGAAGAACCGCCTCTACCTGGTGGTGAGCAAGTTCGCCGAGGTCGACCTGCACCCGAACGTGCTCAGCAACGCCGACATGGGCGACCTGTTCGAGGAGCTGATCCGCAAGTTCGCCGAGGCCTCCAACGAGGAGGCCGGCGAGCACTACACGCCGCGCGACGCGATCAAGCTGATGGTCGACCTCCTGTACTCCGAGGAGAACATCAGCCTGATCCAGCCGGGCACCGTGCGCACCGTCTACGACCCGACGGCCGGCACCGGCGGCATGCTCTCGGTGGCCGAGGAGCGGCTGGTCGAGCGCAACCCCGACGCCCGCCTGCGCCTTTACGGCCAGGAGATCAACGACCAGTCGTACGCCATCTGCAAGTCCGACATGATCGCCAAGGGTCAGGACGCCACCAACATCAAGCTCGGCGACACCCTCGCCGAGGACCTCTTCTGGGACCGCCAGTTCGACTTCTGCCTCGCCAACCCCCCGTACGGGGTCGACTGGAAGGCATCGGAGGCAGCGGTCAAGGAGGAGCGTGCCCGCACCGGCCCCGACGGACGCTTCGGCCCCGGACTGCCGGCGGTCTCCGACGGGCAGATGCTGTTCCTCACCCATCTGGCCGCGAAGATGCGCCCCCGCAGCGAGGGAGGCGGCCGTGCCGGCATCGTCCTCAACGGTTCACCGCTGTTCAACGGCGGCGCAGGCTCGGGTCCGTCGGAGATCCGTCGCTACCTGCTGGAGAACGACCTGGTGGAGGCCATCGTGGCCCTGCCGACGGACATGTTCTTCAACACCGGCATCGCCACCTACATCTGGCTGCTCGACAACACCAAGGCCGAGCAGCGCCGCGGCTACGTGCAGCTCATCGACGCCACCAGCTTCTGGACGAAGTTGCGCAAGAGCCTCGGCTCCAAGCGCCGTGAGCTCGACGAAGCCGCACGCGCCCGCATCGTCGCCATCCACGACAACTTCGACAACCAGACCGAGGGCGACGCTGAGTTCTCCAAGATCTTCACCGCCGCCGACTTCGGCTACTGGACCATCACCGTCGAGCGCCCCCTGCTGGACGAGGCCGGCAACCCGGTCACCGACCGCAAGGGCCAGCCCAAGCCCGACACCAAGAAGCGCGACACCGAGAACGTCCCCTTCACCTACGGCGGCAACACCCGCGGCGCCGACGGAGCCGAGGCCACCATCAAGACGTACATGGACGCCGAGGTCCTCCCCCACGTCCCCGACGCCTGGCTCGACCCCAAGAAGACCAAGGTCGGCTACGAGATCCCCTTCACTCGCCACTTCTACCGCTACGTCCCGCCCCGCCCCCTCGCCGAGATCGACGCCGACCTGGAGAAGCAGGTCGCGAGGATCCTTGAGCTGCTCCGCGAGGTGGAGGGATGACAGCCTCCGCGACGTTCCCGTTGCCCAGGCACTGGCAGACTGCACATCTCAGGCATGTCGCCGACATTCCCGTCACCAATGGGTTGGGAGAGGCTGCTGCGGATGGAGAAGTCGACTGGCCCCGATACATCCGCACCACCGACATCACGACCTTCCGCTCGCTAGACCCGGCGAAGCGCGTCACCCTGCCGCCAGCAGTGGCAGAGGGAGCTCTCGTCGAGGCAGGGGACCTGCTCTTCACCGCGGCGGGATCGTTAGGGACCAGCTACCAGCACCGCGGCGGAGAACGAGCCTGTTACGCCGGGTATCTCGTCCGTCTCCGTCCCGACGAAAGCAAGATCCTTTCGGACTACGCCGCCTGGTGGAGCCAGTCACAACACCACCTCGATCAGATCCGCCTGGGCGCCGTGCGATCCACGATCGACAACTTCTCAGCCGGGAAGTTCCGTTCGATGAGCGTCCCACTTCCGCCCCTTGCTGAACAACGCGCCATCGCCGACTACCTCGATCGCGAGACCGCCCAGATCGACACCCTCATCGAGGAACAACAGCGACTGATGGCGCTCCTCCGCGAACGTCGCCGCGCCGAGTTCGACCGCGTACTGACGTCGGACGCCGCGGGGCAACCTGTGCGGCTGAAGCACATCGTCTCGGCGATCACTCAGGGCTGGAGCCCCCGGGCATATCCGTGGCCAGCCGACGGGATCGAGGAATGGGGTGTCCTCAAGGCGGGCGCTGTGAACAACGGTGTCTTCAGGCCGGCGGAGAACAAGCAGCTCCCCGACGAGGTTGCTCCGCGCCCAGAACTCGTGGTCCGCCGTGGGCAGATCGTCGTATCCCGCGCGAACACGCGCGACCTGGTCGGGAGCGCCGCGCTCGTCGAGGACGACTTCCCGCGTCTCATGCTCTGCGACAAGCTTTTCGCTTTCGATCTCGACGAGACTCTCGCCTACCCACCGTTTGTGGCGATGGCGCTCAATGCCACCTACTACCGACGGTTGCTCGAAGCGGAGGCCACCGGGTCGTCCCACTCGATGCAGAACATCAGCCTGACCGACATCACAAACCTGCCGCTGAACCTGCCGTCCGTGAGTCAGCAGAGAGAGGTCGTGCAGTCGATCCAAGCACGCCTGGAACGAATCGATCGATCGATCGCGGAAACCGAGCGGTTCGTTGAGCTCTCAGCCGAGCGGCGCGCCGCCCTCATCACCGCTGCCGTCACCGGCCAGATCGACTTGGAGGGGGCAGCATGAGCGCGCTAGGGAAGTCCGTCCGCCTGTTCCTCGCCGACGGCACCCCCGGCGGGCTCGTGACTGCCGAGATCATGAATTGGACCGGCCACGTGATCGCTGCGCCACGGTCGGACCTCGGGACGTTGCTGAAGCGGCCGGAGACTTCACGCACCGGCGTGTACGTGCTGCTCGGGGACGACCCGGACGCGCCCGGCGGGACGCTCGCGTACGTCGGCGAGGGTGACGACGTCGGCAAGCGAATCGCGGCACATCACCGTCAGGAGGGTTCTGGCGGCAAGGACTTCTGGGATCGCGTCGTGGTGCTTACGAGCAAGGACGCCAATCTCACCAAGGCGCACGCTCGCTACCTGGAGAGCCGATTCATCGCGGTCGCTGCCGAGGCCAAGCGTTCGAGCTTGGTCAACGGCACCGCACCGCCGACGTTGCCGCTGCCCGAGGCCGACAGGTCCGACATGGAGTTCTTCGTCGAGCAGGCCAAGATCGTGCTGCCCGTGCTTGGAGTGAACCTGCTGCGCTCCACACGCCTTTCAGCCCAGGCGGCGGCTCCCGCCGTCCACGCCTCGCCTGCCGGAGCCGGCGCGTCGCCGGTCTTCACCCTGACAGTCACGGGAGTCGACGCCAACGCACAGGAAGTTGATGGGGAGTTCGTCGTCCGTCAGGGATCGCTCGCGCGCCCCGCCTGGTCGGGGGTGAGCCTCAGTTATGAGAAGTTGCGGCAGCAGCTCGAGACCGATGGCTCTCTCGTGCTCACATCAGACGGAAAGCACCGGGAATTCGCTCAGGACGTCGTGTTCGCCAGTCCCAGCGCGGCAGCCGCCATCGTGCTCGGACGAAGTGCCAACGGGCGAACGGAATGGAAGGTCGATGGCACGCAGGTCACGTATGCGGCGTGGCAGGAAAGCCTCGTCGAGGCTGTCACCGCCGAGGGGGAGGCCTGATGGCCCAGCACCACGAGATCGAGTTCGAGAAGGAGATCTGCGAGCACCTCGCAGAGCACGGATGGGAGTACTCGCCCACGGACGAGGGCTACGACCGGGAGCGGGCGCTCTATCCGGCCGACCTCTTCGGCTGGCTAGGGGACACCCAGCCTGATGCGCTCGCCAAAGTCGTTACCGCCGAAGCGCCGGACGTCGGGAAGCAGCGGGCGCAGGTGCTCGACCGGCTGGTCAAGGTGCTCGACACCCCCATGGCCAACGGCGGCGGCACGCTGCACGCCCTGCGGCACGGGTTCCGGCACGTCGGTGCGGCGTTCCGGCTGTGCCAGTTCCGGCCCGAGTCGACGCTCAACGCCGCGACCGTCGAGGCGTACGGGCAGGTGCGGCTGCGGGTCATGCGGCAGGTGCACTTCTCCACCGCCGACAACCGCTCGGTCGACCTCGTGTTCTTCGTCAACGGGCTGCCCGTGGCCACCGCGGAGCTGAAGACCGACTTCACGCAGAGCATCGGCGATGCGATCGCGCAATACCGCACGAGCCGCCAGCCGCAGGATCCCGGCACCCGTCGCAAGCAGCCGCTGTTCGAGTCCGGTGCTCGCGCGCTCGTGCACTTCGCCGTCTCCAACGACGAGGTGTGGATGACCACCCGCCTGCGCGGCGACGCCACCCACTTCCTGCCGTTCAACCGCGGCACCGACTCCGGTGGCGCCGGCAACCCCGTCAACCCGCGCGGCTCGGCGACCTCCTACCTGTGGGAGCGGGTGCTGCAGCGCGACTCGTGGCTGGAGATCCTCGGCCGGTTCATGTACGTCAAGACCGAGAAGAGCATCGACCCGATCAGCGGCAAGCGGTCGGCCGTCTCCCAGCTGCGCTTCCCCCGCTTCCACCAGTGGGAGGCCGTCACCTCCCTCGTCGACGCCGCTGCCAGCGAGGGTCCCGGCCATCGCTACCTCGTGCAGCACTCCGCCGGCTCGGGCAAGACCGACTCCATCGCGTGGCTGTCGCACCGCCTCGCCCGCCTGCAGGTCGACAACTCCAAGGTCTTCGACTCCGTCATCGTCGTCACCGACCGCAACGTCCTCGACGCGCAGCTGCAGGACGCGATCAAACAGATCGACAATGATCAGGGCATCGTCGCCACCATCGACCGCGACGCCGCCGCACGCGAGGGCGTCGCCAAGTCCGGCCTGCTCGCCGCCTCCCTCAGCAACGGCAAGCTGATCATCGTCGTCACCATCCAGACGTTCCCGTTCGCGCTGGAGGAGATCCGCTCCAACGCCGGGCTCGTCGGCAAGCGGTTCGCCGTCATCGCCGACGAGGCGCACTCATCGCAGTCGGGGCAAGTGGCCGCCAAGCTCAAGCAGGTGCTCACCGCCGAGGAGCAGCAAGACCTCGACGACGGCGCCGACATCGACGTCGAGACCGTCCTCGCCGCCGAGGCCGGTGAGCGGGCCGACGCCAGCACCATCTCCTACTTCGCGTTCACCGCCACCCCCAAGGCCAAGACCCTCGAGCTGTTCGGCCGCCCGCCCACGGGCGACCCGTCGGGGCTGTCCGAGCCGTACCACCTGTACACGATGAAGCAGGCGATCGAGGAGGGCTACATCCTCGACGTCCTGCGCGGCTACCACTCCTACGAGATCGCCTTCCGCGTCGGCCAGAACGCCGCCGCCGAGAGCGCCGGCGACACGGAGGTCGACCAGGGCGAGGCCAACAAGCAGGTCATGCGGTGGGTCAAGCTCAACCCCCAGACCATCGCGCAGAAGGCCGCCATCATGGTCGAGCACTTCCGCGAGAACGTCGCCCACCTGCTCGATGGCCACGCCAAGGCCATGGTCGTCTCCGACTCCCGCAAGGCCGCCGTCCGCTACAAGCTCGCCATCGACGCCTACATCGCCGAACGTGGCTACGGCTTCGGCACCCTCGTCGCGTTCTCCGGCAGCGTCGACGACCCCGACTCCGGGCCCGAGGAGTTCACCGAGTCCACCATGAACCGCGACTCGCGCGGCCGCGCCGTGCACGACCTGCGCAACGCGTTCAAGGACGACGAGTACTCCTTCATGATCGTCGCCAACAAGTTCCAGACCGGGTTCGACCAGCCGCTGCTGTGCGCCATGTACGTCGACCGGCTGCTCTCGGGCGTCACCGCCGTGCAGACCCTCTCCCGGCTCAACCGCACCTACGTCACCCCGGACGGCGAGCCCAAGACCGCGCTCATGACGCAGGTCGTGGACTTCGTCAACGACCCCGAGAAGATCCGCGAGTCCTTCGAGCCGTACTTCGTCGGCGCCTACCTGGAGACCGCCACCGACCCCAACCTCGTTCACGACATCGCCGCCAAGCTCGACACCGCCGCCATCTACACACCCGAGGACGTCCGGCTGTGCGCCGAGGCCGTCCTGGGTGGCAAGCACACCCGCGTCGACGCCGCAATCGCCCCCGCCCAGCGCGAGTTCTTCCGACGCTGGACCACCGCCATCGCCGACGACGACACCGTCGAGCTCGACACTCTCACCATGTTCCGGCGCGACGTCGCCTCCTTCGTCAACGTCTACGCCTTCATGAGTCAGATCGTCGACTACGGCAGCGCCGAGCTCGAGTCCCTGCACATCTACCTCTCCCTGCTCCAGCGACGCATCCAGCCCGACACGTTCAGCACCGAGATCGACCTCACCGACCTCGAGCTCAAGGCCGTCAAGCAGCTCGACCGCGGCGCCGCCGACATCAAACTCGTCGACCCCCAAGGCCTCATCGGCATGACCGCCGCCGGCTCCGGCGAGCACCGCGACCCCACGATGGTTGCCTTCCAACAAGTCCTCGACCGGCTCAACGATCTCTTCGGCGACGAGGACTTCACCCGCTCCCAGAAGGTCTCGTTCCTCGAGTCCCTCGGCCGCTCCCTGCTCGACGACGACGCCCTCGTCCAGCAGGCCCGCGTCAACACCCCACAGCAGTTCGCCGACTCCCCCGACTTCGACGAAGCCGTCCAAGGCGTCGTGGCCGACAACCAGGGCGCCCACAACGCGATGGCCGACTACTTCTTCTCCGACAACCCCGGCAAGGCACGGCTCGTGGTCGAGATCGCGGAGTGGTTCTACAGGCTTGCGAACGACGGAGCGAGGGGTTCTGAGCGCCAATGATGCTGCTCAGAACCCGAAGGCGGCAGATGGGCCTTCGCTCGAACATCGAGGTTGAGTCTTCTGGATAGGCGGCCCAACAGCCTCGCCCGGGAACGCGACCGTGGCTCCAGGGGTGAGACTCGGTCGTCTGAAAGAGCGGCCGCAGCACCGGACTCAACACCCCGGTCACGATGATGTCGACTGCCGCGAATCGTTCAAGACATCGAACATGCTCACACTCTGCTTGACCCGGCGTGTCCCGCGTCAAGTAGTTGGCAGGATTTCTTTGGTTTGAAAAGTCGGGATGGTCGGATCGGCCAGGCCGAGGTGCACCTCCTCGGGCCGGTTCCATGCGATCGCCTCGTGGGGGCGGACGGTGTTGTATTCGATCCGGTAGTCCTCGGCGTG